>NZ_CP157793.1:1436000-2154000 GCF_040110915.1 Stappia sp.
CGCGCCGGCGGTGGCAACATCACCAACCTGGGCAAGGATCTGCGGGCGGCCGACCAGTTCCAGCACAGCGACCAGTGGCTGCGCGGCTTCGAGCCGCGGGGTATCGGGCCGCGCGACGCCCGCACGGGCGATGCGATCGGTGGCCGTTGGTACGTGCATGCGAACGCGGAAGCCGAGTTCCCGATCCTCGGTCTGCCGCGCGAACTCGGCCTGTCGGGCGCCGTCTTCACCGACTTCGGCGCGCTGTGGGACGCGGAGCCCGCGCTTATCCGCTGCGTGCAGACGACGAATGGCTGCGGTGGCAATCAGCCGGCCAGCTCGGTGAGCTCCAACGGGTTCGCACCGCGTGTCTCCGCCGGCTTCGGTGTCAAGTGGGCGTCGCCCTTCGGACCGCTGCGCGCCGACTTCGCCTGGCCGCTCATCAAGGAAACCGGCGACCGGACCCAGGTGTTCCGTCTCGGTGGCGGCACCCGCTTCTGATCCCGGGCGCCGGCCGTCTCCCCGAGCGGGCGGACGGCCGGCGCTCTTCGGCTTGGCTCGGAGCCTTGGCGGCATGGTCGCCGTCGGCGCGGTCCGGGAGGTTGGTTCGGGTGGCCCTGGTCACTTGCCCTTTCGGGCGCGTCCTTCCGGAAAATGCGGCTCTGGAACAAGCGCGGCTTTGGACCAAGGTGTCGATACGCACTCCGGCCGCCGGACCTCGGCGGCCGAATTGCGTCTGAGGCACGGCGTCCGGCCTTGATGCGCCTGCGAAGCGCCCGAGCCGCGCTCGAAGAGCGAATGACATGCGCCCCAGATGCGGACATGCGCGCCAGATGCGAATGAGTTTTGTGAGACCATCATGAGTGACCCGAGCTTCTTTTCCGCCTTCGCACCCGTCCGGGTTTCGGAGCTTGCGTCGTGGTGCGGCGGGGAGTTGCCCTCCGGCGGCGGCGACGTCGAGATCTCGGCCGTTGCGCCGCTCGAGGACGCAGGCCCGGGAATGCTCGTCTTCTTCGACAATCCAAAGTATCTCGGTACGCTGGAGACGACACGGGCGGCGGCCTGTCTCGTGGCGAAGAAGCACGCCGCCAAGATCCCCGAAACCGTTGTCGCCATCGTGGTGGCCCAGCCCTACAAGGCCTGGGGGCAGATCCTCGGGCGGCTCTATCCGGATGCCATGCGTCCCACGGCGCTCGAGGGAACGCAAGGAGTCTCCGAGGCCGCCCGGGTCGATCCGACTGCGCGGATCGAGGATGGAGCATCGGTCGAGGCGGGCGCGGTGATCGGCGCCGGGGTCGAGATCGGGCGCGGCACGCGCATCCAGGCGAATGCGGTGATCGGCGCCGGTGTGCGCATCGGGCGCGAGGCCACCGTCGGGGCCAATGCGGTCGTGCAGCATGCGCTGATTGGCGACCGCGTGATCCTGCATCCGGGCGTGTGCATCGGGCAGGACGGCTTCGGCTTCGCGATGGGGCCGGGCGGACATCTCAAGGTGCCGCAGATCGGGCGCGTGATCGTCCAGGACGACGTGGAGATCGGGGCCAATACGACGGTGGACCGGGGCGCGAACCGCGACACGGTGATCGGCGAGGGGACCAAGATCGACAATCAGGTGCAGATTGGCCACAACGTCGTCGTCGGCCGGCATTGCGTGCTGGTGTCGCAGGTCGGAATCTCCGGCAGCGCGACGCTTGAGGACTATGTGGCCATCGGCGGACAGAGTGGCGTGCGCGGGCACGTGACGATCGGCATGGGCGCGCAGATCGCCGCCGTCAGCGTCGTGGAAGGCGATGTGCCGGCCGGGGCACGCTACGGCGGCGTGCCGGCGCGTCCGGTCAAGGAGTGGTTCCGTGAGGTCAAGACCTTGCAGAAGCTCGCGGAACGGGGGTTGGGCGAGCGCAGTCGGGACTGATTGCGCCGTGTCTGGGGACGTGGGGACGTCGGAATGAACGAAACAGAAAAGACCGTGCTCGACAGTGCGGACATCATGCGGATCCTGGAGCTGCTTCCGCACCGCTATCCGTTCCTGATGGTGGACCGCATCGTGGAGATCGACGGCGATCGGCGCGGGGTCGGCATCAAGAACGTGACCGCCAACGAGCCGCATTTCATGGGACATTTCCCGGACCAGCCGGTGATGCCGGGCGTTCTCATGATCGAGGGCATGGCCCAGACGGCCGGCGCGATGTGCGTGCACTCGCGGGGCCAGTCGGGGACGCCGAAGCTCGTCTATTTCATGACGATCGACAGAGCGAAATTTCGCAAGCCCGTTCTGCCGGGCGATCAGGTGCGCTACGTGATGACGAAGATCCGCAACCGCTCGAACATCTGGAAGTTCGACGGTGTGGCCATGGTCGACGGCGCAAAGGTTGCCGAGGCGGAGATCAGCGCCATGCTGGTCGACGAGGGCTGAAGCACAAGAGGCAGAACGGCATGACGGCACGTATACACCCCTCCGCGGTCGTGGAGGACGGGGCGACGCTTGGCGCCGAGTGCGTCGTCGGCCCCTTCTGCCACGTCGGGCCGGAGGTGGTTCTGGGCGACGGCGTGGAGCTGAAATCGCATGTCGCCGTGGCCGGAACCACGACCATCGGAGCCCGCTCGGTGCTGTTTCCCTTCGCCTCCATCGGCCATCAGGCGCAGGACCTGAAGTATCGGGGCGAGCCGGCGACGCTGACGATTGGCGAGGATTGCGTGATCCGCGAGGGCGTGACCATCAATCCGGGGACCGAGGGCGGCGGCAGCGAGACCGTCATCGGCAATCGCTGCGCCTTTCTGGCGAATTCCCACGTCGGCCACGATTCCCGCCTCGGCAACGGGGTGATCCTGTCGAACAACGTGATGATCGCGGGCCATGTCACGGTCGGCGACAATGTCATCATGGGCGGCGGCGCGGCGGTGATCCAATTCACCCGCGTCGGCGACAATGCCTTTGTCGGCGGGCTTGCGGGGCTTGAGAACGATCTCATTCCCTTCGGCATGGTGATGGGCAATCGGGCCCGGCTCAACGGGCTCAATCTCGTCGGCCTGAAGCGGCACGGCTTCTCGCGCGAGGAAATCCACGCGCTGCGCAACGCCTACAAGGCGCTGTTCGAGGATGCGACGGGCACCCTGCGCCAGCGGGCCGAAACGGTGGCCGAACGCTACGCGGATGTCGCTCTGGTCCGCCGCGTCACGGATTTCATTCTGGCCGAGGCGGAGCGGCGGTTCTGCACGCCGCAGCAGGCCGGCTAGCGCCGTGGCGGAGCCGGTCGCCATCATCTGCGGGGGCGGACGCCTTGCGGTGGAGGTCGTCGCGGCGGCCAAGGCAACGGGGCGCCGCGTGGTTGTCGTGGCGATCCGCGACGAGGCCGATCCGGCGATTTCCGGGCACGAGCCCACATGGCTCGGCTGGGGCAATCTCGGCAAGCTCGCCGCGCTGCTGGAGCGCGAGAACTGTCGCGACGTCGTGATGATCGGCAGCGTGACGCAGCGCCCGGAACTCGGCGACATTGTCGGCGATCTCGGGACGATGCGGCGCTTGCCGAAGATCGTGCGCTCGCTGGTTGGCGGCGGCGACGACTCCCTTCTCAAGAAGATCATCACCCTGTTCGAGGACGAGGGCTACCGCATCGTCGGGGCGCATGAGGTGGCGCCGGGGCTCCTGGCGCAGCGCGGGCCCATTGTCGGCGCTGCGCCGGACGCGGGGCAGCAAGGCGATCTCGATATGGCCCTGCGCGCTGTGCGCGAACTCGGGCGGCTCGACATCGGTCAGGCCGCTGTGGCCGTCCAGCGACGGGTGATCGCCGTGGAAGGCGCGGAAGGCACCGACGCCATGCTCGCGCGCTGCCGCGAGGTGCGCGCCAGCGGTCGCGTGCGGGGCAAGGGCGGGGTGCTCGTCAAGAGCGCGAAGCCGGGGCAGGACCTTCGGGTCGACCTGCCGACCATCGGACCGGCGACGATCCGTGGTGCGGCGGAGGCGGGGCTTGCGGGCATCGGTATCGAGGCGGGGCGCGTGCTCGTCGCCGAACGCGGCGAGACCGAGCGGCTGGCGCGGGCGCATGGCATCGCGCTGTGGGGCGTGGACGTATCGCCGGAGGTGGCACGCGATGCCGGATGACCGCAACGGTGTGGAACGGGCGCGCAGCGTCTATATCGTCGTTGGAGAGGAATCCGGCGACCAGCTTGGCGCCCGGCTCATGCAGGCGCTGGTCGCGCGCGCGGGCGGACCGCTCACCTTTCGCGGCGTCGGCGGAACGCGCATGGCTGAACAGGGCCTGACATCGATCTTCCCCGTGGAGGATATCGCGGTGATGGGCCTTTCGGCGGTGCTGCAACGCCTGCCGCTGATCGTTCGGCGCGTCTATCAGACGGTGGACGATGTGATCGCCGCCGATCCGGACGTGCTGGTCATCATCGACAGCCCCGATTTCACCCATAACGTGGCCAAGCGGGTGCGCAAGCGCGCGCCGCACATCCCCATCGTCGACTATGTGTCGCCGTCGGTGTGGGCCTGGCGCCCGGGTCGTGCCCGCAAGATGGCCGCCTATGTGGACCATCTTCTGGCGATCCTGCCCTTCGAACCGGCCGCGCACGCGCGTCTTGGCGGGCCGCCGACCAGCTACGTCGGCCATCCGCTGATCGAGCGGGCCGGCGACCTGCGCCCGGCCGCCGGCGAGCGGCGCGACCTGGCGCAAGGCGAGGCGCCGTGCCTGCTGGTGCTGCCGGGCAGTCGCCGCAGCGAAACCACGCGCCTGATGGCCGACTTCGGCGGCGCGCTCGCCCTGCTGGCCGAGGAGCACCCGGGTCTCGAGGTGGTGCTGCCGGCCGTTCCCTGGTTGCGGGATCAGATCGCGGAGCTCGCCGGCCTCTGGCCGGTCCGGCCCGAGATCGTAGTGAGCGAGGCCGACAAGCAGGCGGCCTTTCGAAAGGCGCATGCGGCGCTTGCGGCGTCCGGAACGGTGACGCTGGAACTCGCGATCTCCGGCGTGCCCATGGCGGTCGCCTACAAGCTCGACTGGTTCTATCGCCGGATCAAGGAGATCAACCGGATCTGGCCCATCGTCACGGCGCAATCCATGGTGCTGCCCAACATCATCCTGGACGACAAGGTCGTTCCGGAGTTTCTCGACGACGAGGCAAATCCGCGCGCGCTCGCCGACACGGTGGCGCCGCTCCTGCGGGCCAGCGAGGCGCGGCAACGCCAGGTGAGTGCCTTTGAGCGGCTGGACGATCTGATGCGGCTCGACACCGGTCGGAGCCAGGCCGGCGAGGCGGCGCGTATCGTGCTCGAGACGGCACGCTGAGCGCACGACCGGATTTCACAGACCTCCCGCTGATACGCGATCAAGGCGACGCGGCCAAAATGAAAACGGCGCCGGATTGCTCCGGCGCCGTTTCGCGTTTGTACGTGGCGGTCTCGCTCAGCGGCGCTGTGCCAGCGGCACGTAATCGCGCTCGGCCGCGCCCGTGTAGAGCTGGCGCGGACGGCCGATCTTCTGCGACGGGTCTTCCACCATTTCCTTCCACTGGGCGATCCAGCCGACGGTGCGCGCCAGCGCGAACAACACGGTGAACATGTTGGTCGGGAAGCCGAGCGCGCGCAGCGTGATGCCGGAGTAGAAATCGATGTTCGGATAGAGCTTTTTCTCGACGAAATATTCGTCGCTCAACGCGATGCGCTCCAGCTCCATGGCGACCTCGAGCAGCGGGTCGTCCTTGAGGCCGAGCTCGCCGAGCACCTCATGCGTGGTCTTCTGCATGATGCGCGCACGCGGGTCGTAGTTCTTGTAGACCCGGTGACCGAAGCCCATCAGGCGGAAGGGATCGTTCTTGTCCTTGGCGCGGGCGATATACTCGGGAATCTTGTCGACGGTCCCGATCTCCGCCAGCATGTTGAGCGCTGCCTCGTTGGCGCCGCCGTGCGCCGGACCCCACAGGCAGGCGATGCCGGCCGCGATGCAGGCGAAGGGATTGGCGCCCGAGGACCCGGCGAGACGCACCGTCGAGGTCGAGGCGTTCTGCTCGTGATCCGCATGCAGGATGAAGATGCGGTCCATGGCGCGCGCCAGCACCGGATTGACCTTGTACTCCTCGCAAGGCACCGCGAAGCACATGTGCAGGAAGTTCGACGCATAGTCGAGGTCGTTGCGCGGATACACGAAGGGCTGGCCGACGTGATACTTGTAGGCCATCGCCGCGATGGTCGGCATCTTGGCGATCATGCGCAGGCTCGCGACCATGCGCTGATGCGGGTCGGAGATGTCCGTGCTGTCGTGATAGAAGGCCGAGAGCGCGCCGACGGTGCCGACCATGATCGCCATCGGGTGGGCGTCGCGACGGAAGCCGGTGAAGAAGCGCGACATCTGCTCGTGGATCATCGTGTGATAGGTCACACGATTGACGAAGTCGTCCTTCTGCGCCTTGGTCGGGAGTTCGCCGTAGAGCAGCAGGTAGCAGCTTTCCAGGAAGTCGCCGTGCTCGGCCAGTTGCTCGATCGGATACCCGCGATACAGCAGCGTGCCCTTGTCGCCGTCGATGTAGGTGATGCCGGATTCGCAGGAGGCGGTCGACGTGAAGCCCGGATCGTAGGTGAACGCGCCGGTCTGTCCGTAGAGCGATGCGATGTCGATCACATCCGGTCCGATCGAACCGGGACGGACAGTCAGGTCCCAGGACTCGTCGCCAATCGTAAGCTTGGCCGTCTTCTCAGTCATGCAGGCTACCCCCATGGTAAGACAGGCGCCCGGTCGGCGGTGTGGCGTCCCGAAAAAGGCGGGGGCTGACCGGCCGCGCGGGCGGGAGGAAAGGTCGCACGTTGGGTATCCCATTTGCCGGGCCCCCGCAAGCATGCGCCCCTAACGCTTTCGTCACACGATAGACGGCGGTTCGCCGGTGCCGCTGCGGCATATCGACCGGGCGCCGCCCGACCGGCTCACCCCTGTGCCTGATCGGCGATCCGCGCCAGCGATTCCGCCTGGCCGAGCACCTCCAGAACGTCGAAAATGCCGGGCGAGGTTCCGCGTCCGGTGAGCGCGGCGCGCAGCGGCTGCGCGACCTTGCCGAGCTTCAGGTCGGCCTCCTCGGCATGGGCGCGGACTGCCTGTTCCGTGGTCTCCGCGGTCCAGCTTTCGAGCGCAGCGAGCTTGTCATGCACGCCGGCAAGCGCTGCGCGCGCGCCCTCGGCCTCGAGCAGCTTGACCGCCTTTTCGTCCAGATCGAGCGGGCGCTCGACCCAGAGATAGCGCGCGCTTTCAACGAGTTCGACGAGTGTCTTCGCGCGCTCCTTGAGGCCGGGCAGGGCGGCCTTGAACATCGCCTTATGGCTGGGATCGGCGAGCCAGGCGGCGACGGCATCGCCGCCCTCGGCATGCGGCAGGAAGGCGGCGAGATCGCGCATCAGCGCCGCCTCGTCCTCGCTGCGCATGTAGTGGCCGTTGAGGTTCAGCAGTTTCTGAAGGTCGAAGCGCGCCGGCGACTTGCCGATGGCCTCGAGCCCGAACCACTCGATCAGCTGGTCGGTGGAGAAGACCTCCTCGTCGCCGTGGCTCCAGCCGAGGCGGGCGAGATAGTTGCGCATGGCCGCCGGCAGGTAGCCCATGGCGCGATAGGCTTCCGCGCCGAGCGCGCCGTGACGCTTCGACAGTTTCGCCCCGTCGGGCCCGTGAATGAGCGGGATATGCGCCATCACGGGCACCTCCCAGCCGAGCGCCCGATAGATCAGCGTCTGGCGGGCGGCGTTGGTCAGATGGTCGTCGCCACGCACGATGTGGGTGACGCCCATGTCGTGATCGTCGACGACCACGGCGAGCATGTAGGTCGGCGAGCCGTCCGAGCGCAGCAGCACGAGGTCGTCGAGATCCTTGTTGGGAAACACCACACGTCCCTGCACCTGGTCGTCGACCACGGTTTCCCCGTCGAGCGGTGCCTTGAGGCGCACCACCGGCTTCACGCCGGCCGGGGCCTCGGACGGATCGCGGTCGCGCCAGCGCCCGTCGTAGCGCGGCGGGCGGCCTTCCGCGCGCGCCGTTTCGCGCATTTCGGCCAGTTCTTCCTGGCTTGCATAACAGTAATAGGCCTTGCCGGCGGCGATCAGCTGATCGGCGGCTTCACGATGCCGGTCGGCGCGGGCGAACTGCGAGATCGGCTCGCCGTCCCAGTCGAGGCCGAGCCAGGACAGGCCGTCGAGGATCGCGTCGATGGCGGCCTGCGTGGAGCGCTCGCGGTCGGTGTCCTCGATGCGCAGCAGCATCTTGCCGCCGTGATGGCGGGCATACAGCCAGTTGAACAGCGCGGTGCGCGCGCCGCCGATGTGCAGGAAACCGGTGGGCGAAGGGGCGAAACGCGTGACGACGGGAGCGCTCATGAACGGGCCTCGAAGGTAGCTGGCGGAAGGGCCGGACAACGACAAGCGGTGTGCCGCGCGGCACGAATGCGCAACCGTTCGGCGCATGCGCGCCTTGCGCGCATGTCGGTTGCAATGCACCCTGTCTGTCCGGCGCGCGATCGGCGTTCATGTAGCACAGGCGCGCGCCCGGGCCAAAGCTGGAACGCGCTGCGCGCCGGCGCTTTCCGCGCCGGTTTTTCGCGGCAACACACCAGGGACGAGACGCGAGGGGCGATGGGAGCGGGCCGGTCTGTCGATCCGGAGGAGCGGGGCGGGCCAGACGGCGATGCCGGCGCGCAGGTCGACACGGCGCGCGATCCGCGCCCGCGCGGACCTCCGCGAGGGGTCGCGCATCCGCTTGCGGCCTTCTTTCGGCGCCGGGCGCGGGAGCGCGATGCGGCGGCGGATGCCGATGCGGACGAGGGGGCTGGTGGTCGATTTCGCCGAGCGGTCGAGGCGGAGCTTGCCTATGGGCGCGGGCTCGTCTGGGCTGTCGTCGCCTTCGTGTTCGGCATTGCGCTCTATTTCGCCCTGCCGGCGGAGCCGAGTCCGATTGCGCTGACGCTTCTGGCCGCTGTGCTGTGGGCAGCGGCCCTGCGCCGGCGACGGGCCGGTCTGGCAAGCGCTCTGGCCCTCGGGGCCGCGATGCTCGCGACCGGCGCGGCCTGTGCCAGCCTGCGCACGGCGCTGGTGAGTGCCCCGGTTCTGCAACACGCCCGCAGCGCAGAGGTGGCCGGCTTCGTCGAGGCGGTCGAGGGCCGCGACAGCGGCTATCGCCTGCGTCTCAGCGTCGTCGAGATCGACCGCCTGCCGGCGGCGCTCACCCCGGTGCGGGTGCGCCTCGCCGTGCGCGGCGATGATCCGGCGCCGCGCGTCGGGGAGGCGGTGCGTGTGCGCGCCCGGCTGATGCCGCCGCCGCGCGCGGTCATGCCCGGCGGCTACGATTTTTCCATGCGTGCCTTCTTCGACCGGCTGGGGGCGACGGGCTTCGCCTTCGGCGCGCCGGAGCCCGCCGAACTCGGGCCGCCGCCCGTGAGCCTGGCGATGCTGGCCGCAATCGCACAGCTGCGCGGCGCGATCGCGCAGCGGGTGTTCGACAGTCTTGGCTCCGGGGCGGCGGGCGGGCTTGCCGTGGCACTCATCGTGGGCGACCGCACGGCGATCCCGGACGAGGTGACCGAAGCGCTGCGCACCGCCGGCCTGGCGCATATTCTTGCGATTTCCGGTCTGCACATGGCACTGTTTTCCGGGGCGGTCTTTCTCGTTCTCAGGGCCGGTCTCGCGCTGTCGCCGCGTCTGGCGTTGGCGCATCGGATCGACCTCTGGGCGGCCGGTGGAGCGCTTGCCGCCGCGACCTTCTATCTCGCGATCTCCGGCGGGGCGATCGCCACGCAGCGCGCCTATGTGATGATCGCGCTCATGCTGGTCGCCCGGCTGCTGGGGCGGCGGGCGCTCTCCCTGCGCAATGTGGCGCTGGCGGCCCTGCTGATCCTCCTCGTCACGCCGGAGGCATTGCGCGAACCCGGATTCCAGATGTCGTTCGCGGCCGTGGTCGCGCTGATCGCGTCCTATGAGGAACTGCTGCGGCGCAAGGCGGCGCGGCCGCCGAAGGAGCGGGTCGAGCATGGGATTGCGGTGCGGGGCGTGCTCTTCTCGGGCAAGTGGCTCGGCGGCATTCTGCTGACCTCGCTGATCGCGGGCGCGGCGACCGGGATCATCGGCGCGCATCACTTCCACCGGATCGCGCCGCTCGGACCGCTGATCAATCTGATCGCGATGCCGGTGGTGAGCCTCGCGATCATGCCCATGGCCGTGCTGGCGCTGGCGTTGATGCCCTTCGGGCTCGAGACGGCGCCGCTCACCCTGATGGGCGCGGCCCTCGATCGGGTCGTCGCGGTGTCCCACTGGGCGCACGCGCAAACGCCAGGCGGCGGGGTGCTCGGCGCGCCCTCGCAACTCGCGACGCTTCTGGCCGTCGTGGCGGCGGGCGGGCTCCTGTGCCTCGCGCCGCGCGGATACCGACGGCTGTGCGTCGTGCCGCTTGGTTTGGCGGCGGCGGCTCAGGCGCTGCATGTGCGCCCCGACGTGCTGATTTCCGACAGCGGGCGCGTTGTCGCCGTGCGCGACGAAACCGGCGCGCTCACCGTGAGCGGCCGCCCGGGCAGCTTTCTGAGCGAGATGTGGCTGCGCGCCGACGGGGTCGACGGCGAGAGCCTGCGCGACCGCGGCATGTCGGCGCGCACGCGCCGCTGCGACGACACGGCCTGCGTGATCCTCGCCTACCCAAGCGACGGCGCGGGTCAAATTCCGGGGGGCGGCGACGGCGGGCGGGCCGGTGACACCGCAGACGGCGGCGCAGACGACGACACCCCGCCGCATGCCCGGCGCCCGCGCGAGACCGTGCGGCCGCTGGTGATCTCGCTGGTGCGCGAGGCCTCCGCCTTCGCGGAGGATTGCCGGCGGGCCGACATCATCGTCAGCGAACTGCGGGCACCCGCGAACTGCGCCGCGCGCGCGGTGTTCGACGCGACCCGGCTCGCGCGCACGGGCACCGTTGCCCTCTACCTCGGGCCACCCGAGCCGGCGGCTGAGACATTGCGCGCGGGCGGTTCCGACATCGGCGCGTCGCATCCTTCGTTTCCCTCGAATGAGGCGGACACATTGCCGGCTCGGCAGCCCGAGCGTCCGGGCGCCGAGATCGCTCCGCCCGGGGAGCGGATCGGTCTTTCCCCGGCGGTTCGCGACGAAGGAATCCTCATGACGGTCGCCGAGACACAGCCGGAGACGCCCAAGGGAGAGTTGGCCGATGGAGAGCCACTGGACGGAGAAGTTCCTGAGAGAGGAGGGGCCGCGCGAATACTGGTTGAGCGAAAGCCGGATGAGGGAGACGCGGCCTTAGAAAGGCGAAACGCCACCGAGGTGGCTGTCGGCGCAAACGCTGGCACAGCGCATGCCTCCCGCGCGCCGCCGGTCTCCGATCCGCCGCCCACGACGGAAGAGCGTGCACCGGCGCCCGGCGTCCCGACGATCCGCGTGCGCCCGAGCTACGCCGGCTGGCGCCCCTGGCGTTCTGTGCCGCGCACGGAGTTCAGGTAACCGGGCTAAGGTATCCGACCCCAAACACCCCAACCCAGGCACCCCAACCCAGCCACTCGAACTCAGCCACTCGACCGCAGGAACCCTGGCGCAGGCACCCGGGCTCAAGTCGCCGGCCCGTGCAGGGACGCCGCACATCAGCCCCGCTTCACCGGCCCGGGCAGACATGTTCTGACGTCCCTCGGTCGCCGGACCCGACCGAGGCGGCGTTCGGGTCGGGCCGCACCCTGTCGCAGTGACCCTCAGTAGCGGCGGAACAGGGACACCAGCTTGCCCTGGATGCGCACGCGACCGGGCCCGAAGATCCGCGTTTCATAGGCCGGATTGGCCGCTTCGAGCGCGATGGAGGCGCCCTTCTTGCGCAACCGCTTCAGCGTGGCTTCCTCGTCGTCGATCAGGGCGACGACGATTTCGCCGCTCTCGGCGCTGTCCGACTTGCGGATCACCACCGTGTCGCCGTCGAGAATGCCGGCGTCGATCATCGAATCGCCACGCACTTCGAGCGCGTAATGTTCTCCGCTGCTCAGGAGGTCCGCCGGCATGCTCACCGTGTGGCTGTGCGACTGGATCGCCTCGATCGGAACACCGGCCGCGATTCGCCCCATCACGGGGATGGACACGGTCTCTCCCTGCGGCTCGGGCGGCGGGGCCGACGGGGACGGCGCCTCCGCCTTGCCGCGCGAGCCCTCGATGACGGAGGGAGAGAACCCCTGACCGCGCGGCGCGGCAAGACCGGGCGCGACGGACTCGGGCAGCTTGACGATCTCCAGCGCGCGCGCCCGGTTCGGCAGGCGGCGGATGAAGCCGCGTTCCTCCAGCGCCGTGATCAGGCGGTGGATGCCCGACTTGGACTTCAGGTCCAGCGCGTCCTTCATCTCGTCGAAGGAGGGCGGAACGCCGGTTTCCTTCAGCCGCTCGTGGATGAAAAGGAGCAATTCGTGTTGCTTGCGCGTCAGCATCCGCCGGGGTCCCCACTCGCCATCTCGCCGAAAACGGCCCTCTCGACACAAACTGTCAAGGCGGCACCGCACACCGGCCGTCGTCCAGACGTCATCCGGCCCTTTGTGTCGCAGGCAGGCCGGGCCCGGGTCCAAGTGCCCCGGCTTGCGCTCCGGCCCGAAACGCCCTCGACTCGAGGCTACGGACAAATCATGAACATAGTCTAACCGTTCTTGCCTTGTTCCACAACCGTTTGTCGTGGCGGCAGGACGCGGCGGGCGCGCGGAAGGGAGAATTCAGTGTTCGGGCAGGCGCAGGACCGGCACCGGCGTCCCGGCGGTCAGGGCCGGGGCGTGGGGCGGGCGGACGACAAGCGCGTCGGCGCGGGCAAGGGTCGCGAGCATCGAGGAATCCTGCCGCGCGAAGGGCTCGACGCTCTCGCGTCCTTGTGCGTCGGTGCGGATCGCGGCGCGCAGATAGTCCTCGCGCCGGTCGTTTTCGCCGACGTCGACGGCGAGCGGCAGCTGTTCCGCGCGGCGCGGATCTTGCGCGCGGCCGAGCAGCGCGCCGATCAACGGGCGCAGGAACAGCAGCGAACAGACGAGGCTCGACACCGGGTTGCCGGGCAGGCCGAGCACCCGCATCTTGCCGATGTGACCGGCCATCAGCGGCTTGCCCGGCCGCATGGCGATCCGCCAGAAGGCGAGATCCATGCCTTCGTCGCCGAGCACGTCCTGCACCAGGTCGTGATCGCCGACCGAGGCGCCACCGAGGGTGACGAGAATGTCGGCGCCGAGCCGATCGGCGGCCCGGATCTTCCCGGCCAGCGCCTCCTTGCGGTCGGGGGCGATGCCGAGCTGATGCGCCTCGGCGCCGCAATCTTCCGCAAGGGCTGCGACGCCGGCGTGATTCGAGGCGATGATCTGGTCGGGACCGGGCTCGGTACCCGGTTCCACGAGTTCATCGCCCGTGGCGAGAATTGCGACGCGCGGCCGCCGGCGCACCGGAAGGTCCGCGTGGTTCATGGCGGCGGCAAGCGCCAGATCGCGGAAACCAAGCCGCGTGCCGGCGGTCAGCAACACCTCGCCGGCGGAAAAATCGAGCCCGGCCGGTCGGATGAAGCGGCCGGCGGCCGCCGGTTCCGTTGCGGTCAGCCGGTCGCCCTCGCGCGTCGCGTTTTCCTGAATGAGGATCGTGTCGGCGCCCTCCGGCACCGGCGCGCCGGTGAAGATGCGCACCGCCTGTCCGGGGCCGACCGTGCCGGAAAATCCATGCCCCGCCGGTGCCTCGCCGATCACGGTGAGCATTGCCGGCACCGTGGCGATATCGGCGGCGCGCACTGCGTAGCCGTCCATGGCGGAGGCCGGGAAGGGCGGTTGCGTGCGCGTGGCGGCGAGATCCTCCGCCAGAATGCGGCCGTTGGCGCGGTCGAGCGGCACGCGCTCGCTCTCCAGCGGCGCGACCCCGCCGAGCAGCCGCGCCAGTGCCTCGTCGACGGAGATCAGCGACATCAGCCGGCGGTCTCCGAGGGGCTGCCCGCGAGCGCCCCGGTCTCGGGATCGAGCGCCCAGTCGCCGGACTTGCCGCCGGACTTGGCGACGACGCGCACGGCCTCGATGACCATGCCCCGGTCGACGGCCTTCGCCATGTCGTAGATCGTCAGGCAGGCGACGGAGCAGGCGGTCAGTGCCTCCATCTCCACCCCGGTCTGGCCGGCGAGCTTGGCATAGGCGGTAACGCTCAGGCCCGGCAGTGCGTCGTCCGCGACGATATCGACGGTGACCTTGGACAGGGCCAGAGGGTGACACAGGGGAATGAGATCGTGGGTGCGCTTGGCCGCCATGATGCCGGCGATGCGCGCGGCCGCGATCACGTCGCCCTTCTTCGCATTGCCGGAGCGGATCATCTCCAGCGTTTCGGGCCGCATGCGCACGGATCCTTGCGCGGTCGCCTCCCGCGTCGTGACGTCCTTGGTCGAGACGTCGACCATGCTGGCCGCGCCGGTCTCGTCGATATGGGTGAGCTTGGGCGAGGTCATCGAACCGGCTCCGAAGGTCAGACGGGTTACTCGGCGGCGGCGCTGCCCGCGCCGCGCGCCAGCAGCGTCCGGGTGGCGCCGGCGACGTCGTCCTGGCGCATCAGGCTTTCGCCGATCAGGAAGGTGGTGATGCCGACCCGGCCCATGCGCTCCAGGTCGGCAGGCGTGAACAGACCGGACTCGCCGATGACCATCCGCCCCTCGGGAACGCCCGGCGCCAGCGTCTCGCTGGTTTCCAATCGCGTCTCGAAGGTCTTCAGATTGCGGTTGTTGATGCCGATCATCGGCGAGGAGAGGCGCAGGGCGCGCTCAAGCTCGTCCGCGTCGTGGACTTCCAGCAGCACATCCATGCCGAGATCGAGGGCGGTGCGTTCCAGCTCGGCCGCGCATGGATCGTCGACGGCTCCGAGAATCACCAGGATGCAATCCGCGCCCCAGGCGCGGGCCTCGAAGACCTGATAGGGATCGTAGAGGAAATCCTTGCGCAGCACCGGCAGGGCCGTCGCGGCCCGCGCCTGCGCCAGATACTCCGGCGCGCCCTGAAACGACGGCGTGTCGGTCAGCACGGAGAGGCAGGCCGCCCCGCCGGCCTCATAGGCGCGGGCGAGCGCCGGCGGGTCGAAGTCCGGGCGGATCAGGCCCTTGGAGGGGCTGGCCTTCTTGATCTCGGCGATCAGCCCGTAGGCACCGTCCGCGCGCTTCGCCTCAAGGGCCGCGTGAAACCCGCGCGGCGCGTCGGCGGCCGCCGCGCGGCGTTCGATCTCGGCCTGCGGAACGGCGGCCTTTGCGGCGGCGATCTCCTCGCGCTTGTAGGCCTCGATCTTCGCCAGAATGTCAGTCATCGGCGGCCTCGCGAACCCTGGCGTTGGAAACGGCGACCAGCCGGTCGAGCCGCGCGCGCGCCGCGCCCGTGTCGATCGAGCGGGCCGCCTGGGCGACGCCCTCGGCGAGATCGCCGGCGTGACCGGCGACGACGAGGGTGGCGCCGGCATTCATCAGCACCGTGTCGCGATAGGCGGACTTCGCGCCGTCGAGCACGGCGGCGAGCGCTTCGGCGTTTTCCTCGGCCTCGCCGCCCTTCAGATCCTCGGGCCGGGCCACCGGCAGACCCACGTCGCCGGGCGCGATCTGGAAGACGCGCACCGCGCCGTTTTCCAGCGCCGCGACCGTCGTCGGTCCCGTGGTGGTGATCTCGTCGAGCCCGTCGGACCCGTGGACGACCCAGGCCGCTTCGGAGCCGAGCGAGGCGAGCACCTCGGCGATGGGCTCCACCCAGCGTTCGGCGAAGACGCCGACCATCTGCCGCCGGACGCCGGCCGGGTTCGACAGGGGGCCCAGCAGGTTGAAGATCGTGCGCGTGCCAAGTTCGGCGCGCGCGGGGCCGACGTGCTTCATCGCCGAATGATGGTTGGGCGCGAACATGAAACCGAGACCCGCCTCGCGAATGCAGGTGCTGATGGCCGCCGGCGGGATGTCGATGTCGATGCCGAGCGCGGCGAGCACATCGGCCGCACCCGACTTTGACGACAGCGAGCGGTTGCCGTGCTTGGCCACCGGCACGCCGCAGCCGGCGACCACGAAGGCGGAGCAGGTGGAGATGTTGTAGCTGCCCGACGCATCGCCGCCCGTGCCGACCACGTCGACGGCATGGGCGGGCGCCTCGACGGGCAGCATCTTGGCGCGCATGGTCGCGACCGCGCCGGCGATCTCGTCGACCGTCTCGCCGCGCACGCGCAGCGCCATCAGGAAACCGCCGATCTGCGCCGGCGTCGCCGCGCCCGACATGATGATGTCGAAGGCCGTCCGGGCCTCGTCGCGCGACAGCGGCGTTCCGTCCGCCACCTTGCCGATCAGGCTCTTGAGGTTGCTCACGGGGCTCGTCCTTTCAAGGGCTCGGGGGACGCGGTCTCAAAGTCCGGTCTCGGATGGCGCGCCGGTTAGCGGCCGTTGAGACCGAGCACCCGGCTGATGTTCGCCTGATTGACGCTCACGCCGAGCGCCGTCTCGCGTTCGGCCACATATTGGCCGATGATCGAGTTCTCCAGCGCGCCGGACAACCGCTCGCCAAGCGCCGCGACCTCCGCGTCCTCGGCGAAGAAGGCCGGCGCGGTGGCGTCGGTCACGCGGTAGACGATGCGGGCCCCGTCGGCGCGCGCGGCACTCCCCGTGGTGCCGACCGGGCCGGAGAAGGCGCCTGCGACCGCCTCGGCCGGCAGGGTGTCGCTCTGCGTGGAGCGCAGAACGCCGGTCTGCGTCTCGACCGTGAGGCCGTTCTCCTCGGCGAGATCGGCGAGCGCGGTGCCGCTTTCGAGTGCCTGCAGTGTTTCCTCGGCCAGTTCGCTCAGCCGGGCGTCGCGCCGGTCCTGCGTCCAGGCGGCGATCACGTCCTCGCGGACCTCGTCCAGCGTGCGGTCGCGCGCCGGAATGACCTCGGCCACCTCGAACCACACGAAACCGCTGCGGCCGAGCTGGAGCGGATCCGCCTCGATGCCCACATCGCTTTCGAACACGTCGGAGATCAGGTCGTCGACCTCCGGCAGATCGACCGGGTCGCCATCCGTGCCGCGTCCGCCCATGTCGAAGGCCGGGGGCGTCTCGAGCGGCAGGTTGAAGCGTCCGGCGACCTCGGGAACCGTCGCGCCGGCGGCGCGTGCGTCCTCGATCTCGTCGAAGAGGTCCAGAACCTCGCGTTCGGCGAGGCGCTCCGCGATCTCCGTGCGCAGGTCGTCGGCGACTTCGTCGAGCGGCGTCTTGCGCGCCGGGCGCACCTCCTCGACCTTGATCAGAACCGGCGAGAACCGGCCCTCGACGATCTCCGAAACCGCGCCTTCCTCAAGCGCATAGACGGTGTCGCCGATGGCCGGGTCGATGAAATCCTCGCGCGTCAGGAAGCCGAGATCGACATCGGCCACCGTCAGGTCGCGGGCGGCCAGAATGTCCTCGAAGGACTGGCCTTCCGCGAGCGCCTGACGCACCGCCGCCTCATCCTCCTCCGACGTCAGCGTCATTTGCAGGGCCCGGCGGCTCTCCGGCTCGCCGAAGCGCTCGCCCGAGGCGTCGTACTCGCGCTGGATCTCTTCCGCGCTCACCTCGTCGGGGCGCGCGACGGTCTCCGGGGTCACCTTGAGCAGGGCGACGCGCCGGTATTCGGGCGCGCGGAAGCTCGCCTGGTTTTCCTCGAAATAGGCGGTGAGCGTGTCGGCGTCCGGCGCGGGGATCTCACCGGCGCGCGCGGCGTCGAGCACGACATAGTCCAGCGTGCGGGCTTCTTTGGCGTGCTGGTTGAAGGCCTCCAGCATCGGCTGCGGCGTGGCGACACCGCCGCCGATGGCCTCGGCGATCTGCAGGCGTTCCTGAAGCAGGCGCTGCTCGGCGATGAAGGCATCCTCGGTCAGGCCGTTGGCCTGGAGCACGCGGGCCAGCAGGGCGCGGTCGAACCCGCCGCCGGGCGCCTGGAAGATCGGCGAGGACTGGATCTGGCGCACGAGTTCCTCGTCCGACAGCCCGAGGTTCATGTCCTGCGCGGTTTCGTTCAGCGCGGCTTCGGCAACCAGACGGCCGAGCACCTGCTGCGGAAGTCCGAGTGCCGCGCCCTCCGAGGTCGACAGCGGACGGCCGATGGTGCGGCCCACGCGGTCGAGCTCGCGGCGGTAGGCGGTGTCGAAGGCTGCGATGGTGACCTTCTGCTCGCCAACGGTCGCCACCTGGTCGCCGCCGACGTTGAGCAGGTCTCCGGAAATGCCCCAGAGCGCGAAACTGAGCACGAGGAGGGCGATCAGGACTTTGGAAATCCAGGACTTTGCGCCGGCGCGCAGAGTATCGAGCATTGCGGGTTCCGTTGGTTCGCAGTCGGTCGAAAGCGGACACGCCCCGACCGCAGGGTGCGGGCCGGGCCATCCGGAGCGGGCGGATCATAGAGACGGCACGGGCCGTGAGCAAGGCGGGCAAGGGGTCTCGGATGGCGTGTCGACTTGATTGCCGGCGAATTTCTGCTAGCACCGGCGCGACATTGGTTTCGACACGCCGGATCGCTCGGCGCGGCGTCGGTCGAAACGCCCTGCACAGAGGACGTTTGACAGGATGGCACGGGACCCAAGGCCGCTGATCGCGGGCAACTGGAAGATGAACGGCCTGACGGCCGCGCTGGAGGAAGCCGCGGCGATTGCGGCCGGCGCGGACAAGCTCGCGGACGTCGCGGATCTGGCGCTGTGTCCGCCGGCCACGCTGCTGGCGCCGGCGGCGGCGCGGCTTTCGGGAAGCCCCGTGCGCCTCGGCGGGCAGGATTGCCATGCGGCGGCGAGCGGCGCGCACACCGGCGACGTGTCTGCGGAAATGCTGGCCGATGCCGGCGCAACGCTCGTCATCGTCGGCCATTCGGAGCGCCGCGCGGACCACGGCGAGAGCGACGAAACAGTGCGTGCCAAGGCCGAGGCCGCGTGGCGGGCGGGGCTTGTCGCCATCGTCTGCGTCGGCGAGACGGAAGCCGAGCGCAAGGCCGGCGAGGCGCTGGCCGTCGTCGGCCGTCAGTTGGCCGGATCCGTGCCGGAGGGCGCCACGGCCGAGACGCTGGTCGTCGCCTATGAGCCCGTGTGGGCGATCGGGACGGGGCTGACGCCGACGGTGGACGATGTCGCGGAAGTGCATGCCGCCATGCGCGCCGCGCTGACCGAGCGCTTCGGGCGCGGGGGCGCGCGCATCCGTCTTCTGTATGGCGGGTCGGTCAAGCCGGCGAATGCGGCGGAGCTTCTCGGCGTGGACAATGTCGACGGGGCGCTGGTGGGCGGTGCGAGCCTCAAGGCCGACGACTTCCTCGCCATCGCAGCCGCCGCGCGCTGAGCCGGACCCGCCCCGGCGTGCGATCCGGGGTGGAAACCCGGCCGCCGTTGGTGTAGAAGGCGCGCAATCTCAAGGTTCCGAACTCCAGGGTCTCGATGGAAACCGTACTCATCGTCATTCACCTGATGGTCGTGCTCGCGCTCGTCCTCGTCGTTCTGCTCCAGCGTTCCGAGGGCGGTGCGCTCGGCATCGGCGGCGGCGGCGGCGGGATCTCGACGCGGGGCAGCGCCAACATCCTGACCCGCGCGACCGCGGCCCTTGCCGTCATCTTCTTCGCGACGTCGCTGTCGCTGGCGATCGTCGCCAAGACCGGCGAGCGTCCGGCGTCGATTCTCGATGCCGTGCCGGGCACGCCGACGGCGCCCGCCGGCGGCGAGACCTCCGGCGAGGGCAACGGCATTCTCGACCAGCTCCGGCCCGAACCGGCCCCGAGTGGACCGCAGGTGCCCTCCGCCCAGTAGCGGCGGTCAGGCAGCGGCGGCCGGGAAACGCTCTTCCAGCCATGCCCCGCGATCCCTTCGCGGGGCATTTTCTTGTGTGTTAACCTAACCCGGGCGTTCGAATTGACGCCCGTGGCGATATGGTATCGATCCATGGCGCGATACATCTTCATCACCGGCGGCGTGGTGTCCTCCCTCGGCAAGGGGCTTGCCTCGGCGGCGCTCGGCGCTCTCCTGCAGGCCCGAGGCTACCGGGTCCGGCTCCGCAAGCTCGACCCCTACCTCAACGTCGATCCGGGCACGATGAGCCCGTATCAGCACGGCGAGTGCTTCGTCACCGACGACGGCGCGGAGACCGATCTCGATCTCGGGCATTACGAACGCTTCACCGGCCGTCCGGCCAACCGGATGGACAACATCACCACCGGCCGGATCTACCAGGACATCATCGCCAAGGAACGCCGCGGCGACTATCTCGGCGGCACGGTCCAGGTGATTCCCCATGTCACCGACGCCATCAAGGCCTTCGTGCTCGACGGCAACGAGGACTATGACTTCGTGCTGTGCGAGATCGGCGGCACGGTGGGCGACATCGAGGCGCTGCCGTTCTTCGAGGCGATCCGCCAGCTCGGCAACGAGTTGCCGCGCGGCCAGGCGATCTACATCCATCTTACGCTGATGCCGTTCATCGCCTCGGCGGGCGAGCTCAAGACCAAGCCGACCCAGCACTCGGTGAAGGAACTGCGCTCCATCGGCATCCAGCCCGACATCCTGATGGTGCGCTGCGACCGCAAGATCCCGGACGGCGAGCGGCGCAAGCTGTCGCTGTTCTGCAACGTGCGGGAAGAGGCGGTGATTCCCGCTTATGACGTTGCCTCCATCTATGACGTGCCGATCGCCTACCACGAGGAAGGGCTCGACGATCAGGTTCTCGCCGCGTTCGGCCTGACAGGGGCGCCCCCGCTGGACCTGACGCGCTGGAGCGACATCTCGGAGCGGGTCGCGACGCCGGAGGGCGAGGTGACCATCGCCATCATCGGCAAGTACACGGTCCTGAAGGATGCCTACAAGTCGCTGATCGAGGCGCTGGTGCATGGCGGGCTGGCGAACCATGTGCGCGTCAACATCGAGTGGATCGAATCGGAGATCTTCGAGAAGGAAGATCCCTCGCCCTGGCTCGAGAGCGTGCATGGCATCCTGGTGCCGGGCGGCTTCGGCGAGCGCGGCGCGGAGGGCAAGATCGCGGCCGCACGTTTCGCGCGCACGCACAAGGTGCCGTATTTCGGCATCTGCTTCGGCATGCAGATGGCGGTGATCGAGGCGGCCCGCAATCTGGCGGGCATCGCGGACGCGAATTCGACCGAATTCGGCGAAACGCCTGAGCCGGTGGTCGGTCTGATGACGGAATGGGCGCGCGGCAACGCGCTGGAGGTGCGGCGCGCCGACGGCGAACTGGGCGGCACCATGCGCCTCGGCGCCTATCCGGCCCGGCTCGCGCCCGGCTCGCGCATCGCCGAGATCTACGGCAGCGAGGAGATCGCCGAGCGCCACCGCCACCGCTACGAGGTGAACATCGCCTATCGGGACCGTCTCGAGGCGGCCGGTCTGCGCTTCGCCGGAACCTCGCCCGACGGGCAATTGCCGGAAACCGTCGAGATCTCCGACCACCCCTGGTACATCGGGGTGCAATATCATCCGGAGCTCAAGTCGCGTCCCTTCGAGCCGCATCCGCTGTTCGCCTCCTTCATCGCGGCGGCGGTCGAACAGAGCCGGCTGGTCTAGGCTCGAGCCGCAGGGCCGCGCCGGCCTCGGGCCGCCGGCAAAGGCGGCGTGAAGGAAAACGTGGCAGGGACAGGCGGGCAGGGGGATCGGATGCACGCACGCGGACTGGATCATGTGGTTTGGGCGGTGCGCGATCTCGACGCGGCGGCGGCCCATCTGGAGCGCTTGGGCTTCACCGTCACGCCCCGGGCCCGGCATCCCTGGGGAACCGAGAACCGGCTGGTTCAGCTCAACGGCTTCTTCATCGAGGTGCTGACGGTGGGGGCCGACGCGGATATCCCCGCGCCTTCGGACACGGTCTTTTCCTTCGGCGCGCACAATCGCGACTTTCTCGCGCGCGGAGAAGGCGCGTCGATGCTTGTGACGGAAAGCCGGGATCCGGCTGCGGACCGCGCGGCCTTCGCGCGGGCGGGGCTCGCGGTCTTCGAGCCCTTTTCCTTCGAGCGCGAGCAGCGCCGCGCGGACGGGTCGGTGCGCAAGGTCGGCTTCGATCTGACCTTCACCCGCGACCCCGACGACCCCGCGCTCGGCTTCTTCACCTGCTTCAACCGCTACCCGGAAAATTTCTGGTCGCCGGAGTATCAGGCCCACGCCAACGGCGTCCGCGATCTCGCCGCCGTGGTGATCGTCTGCGAGGATCCGGCGGATCATCACATCTTCTACTCCGCCTTCACGGGCGTGCGCGAGATGCGCGCGACGAGCCTCGGCATCACCATCTCGACGCCGCGCGGCGATGTGCGGCTGATGCCGCGCGCGATCTACCGGTCTCTCTTCGGCGAGGAGCCACAGCCACTCGGCGACGGCAAGGCCCGGGTCCAGGCGCTGGTGTTCGGCGCGGGCGCGCGCGACGCGGTCGCGTCTGCTTGCGCGCGAAGCGGGATCGAAAGCCTGTCGACGCGCGAGGGGCTGGTCGTGCCGGCGCGCGGCGGACATGGATTGTCGCTTGTTTTTCCCTGACATCGCTGTGTAACGTTTCGTTGCCACCGTCCGAAGGGCATTTGCCGCGACATCCGGCGCGTCACGACACGTCGGCGGGTTCGTGAAACGACTGTCGGGTGAAAACCCCGGCGAAAGACTGAAATCTGGAAGGATCGTTCGATGGTGCACCGTTTCCCGGTCGCGGGGATCTCCGGGCTGGCCGTGCTGGCCACGCTGGCACTAGCCGGCTGCAACCCCTCCGAGGAAACGACGCAGTCCGCCGCGCCGCCGCCGTCCGTGACGGTCGCCGCCGCGGTGCGCCAGGAAGTGCGCCAGTCGGCCGAGTTCGTCGGGCAGATCGAGGCGGTGGACGACGTCAATCTGATCGCCCGCGTCTCGGGGTTCCTGGAGAGCAAGGCGATCGAGGACGGCGCCCGGGCGAAGGAGGGGCAGCTGCTCTTCCGCATCGAGCGCGCACCCTATGAGGCCACGCTCGCCTCCGCCAAGGCCGATGCCGCGAAGGCGGCGGCGGAGGCCGCGCTGAAGGCGGCCGATCTGGAGCGCGACCGCGACCTGTTCGAGAAGGGCCACGTTTCCAAGGCCAAATACGAGGCGACGCTGGCCGCGAAGGAGCAGGCCGATGCGGTCGTGTCCGCGGCCGAGGCGGCGATTACCCAGGCCGAGCTCAATCTCAGCTACACCGAGATCCACGCGCCCTTCGCCGGCCAGCTTGGAAAAACGAATTTCAGCGTCGGCGACGTGGTCGGCCCCGAGGCGGGCCCGATCGCGCGGCTGGTGCGCATGGCGCCGGTCTACGTCAGTTTCTCGATCAGCGAGCGCGACTACCTGGATACGGTGCGCGGCGGCAACAACGAACCGCTGGCCGAGGTGCGGGCTTCCGATCAGAAGCCGGACATCCATCTCCTGCTGCCCAACGGCCAGCGCTACGACGAGGACGGCGAGATCGTCTTCATCGACAACAACGTCAATCCGCAGACCGGGACGATCGCCGTGCGCGGCCGCTTCGCCAATGAGGACGGCCGGCTGGTGGCGGGCACCTTCGTCACCGTGCTGATCGAGGCCGGCGAGAGCGCCAGCGAGGTGGTGATTCCGCAGGCGGCGATCCAGCGCGACCAGCGCGGCCCCTTCGTTCTGGCGATCGGCAACGAGGAGATGGTCGAGCAGCGCTATGTCGAGCTCGGCGAGATCGTCGACGCCGGCTACGTCGTGCGCGACGGCCTGCAGGAGGGCGAAAGGGTCATCACCGAGGGACTTCAGAAGGTCAGGCCGGGCGTTCCCGTGAACGCGGTGCTCGCCGGCGGATCGGCGGAGTAGGCCGATGTTCTCCCGGATCTTCATCTACCGGCCGAAGTTCGCGCTGGTGATTTCGCTCGTCATCACCATCGCCGGCATTCTCGGCTACGCCGCGCTGCCCGTCGAACAGTTTCCCAACATCACGCCGCCGGTCGTCAACGTCTCGGCGACCTACACGGGCGCCAACGCGCAGGTGCTGGAAGAGACCGTCGCCGCCCCGATCGAGGCGCAGGTCAACGGCGTCGACAACATGATCTACATGTCGTCGAACAGCACCGACAACGGCAGCTACTCGCTCAATGTGACCTTCGACGTCGGCACGGACCCGGACATCGCCACGGTCAACGTGCAGAACCGCGTCAGCCAGGCCACCAGCCAGCTGCCCGAGGAGGTGACCAAGAACGGCGTCACCGTGCAGAAGGCCAGCACCAACATGCTGCTGGTGGTGACGCTCTTCTCGCCGGACAACACCTTCGACGAACTGTTCCTGTCGAACTACGCCTCGATCAACATCAAGGACGCGCTCGCCCGCGTGCCCGGTGTCGGCAAGGCCGAGGTGCTGACCGATTTCGCCTATGGCATGCGCATCTGGCTCGATCCGGATCGCATGGCGAGCCTCGGCATGACGCCGACCGACTTCATCACGGCGATCCGCGACCAGAACGTCCAGGTCGCGGCCGGCCAGATCGGCGCTCCGCCGGTGCCCGACGGCCAGCAGTTCCAGTACACGGTGAAGGCGCAGGGGCGCCTGACGCAGCCCGACGAGTTCGAGCGCATCATCCTGCGCACCGGCGACAACGGCGCGCTGGTGCGCGTCGGCGACGTCGCGCGCGTCGAGCTCGGCTCGCAGATCTATGCCGCGAACGGGCGCTTCAACGGGCAGCCGGCCACCGTTCTCGCCGTCTATCAGGCGCCGGGCGCCAATGCGCTCGCCGTCTCTGAAGGCGTGCTTTCCCGGCTGGAGGAACTGAGCCGGGCCTTTCCGGAAGGGATCGCCTATGACGTTCCCTTCAACACGACGGAGTTCGTGGAACAGTCGCTGCAGGACGTCATCTCGACCCTGATCCTCACCTTCACGCTCGTGGTGGCGGTGGTCTTCGTGTTCCTCGGCAACTGGCGCGCGACGGTGATTCCGACCATCGCGATCCCGGTGTCGCTGATCGGCACCTTCGCGGTGCTGCTGCTCGCGGGCATGTCGCTCAACACGATCTCGCTGTTCGCGCTGGTGCTGGCCATCGGCATCGTGGTCGATGACGCCATCGTCGTGGTGGAAAACGTCGAGCGCATCATGGTGGAGGAGGGGCTGCCGCCCAAGGAGGCGACGGCCAAGGCCATGGGCCAGATCACCACGCCGGTGATCGCGACGACGCTGGTGCTGCTGGCCGTCTTCGTGCCGACCATGTTCATGCCCGGGATCACGGGGCAGCTCTATTCGCAGTTCGCCACGACGATTTCGGTTGCCGTGGTGATCTCGTCGATCAACGCCCTGACGCTCTCGCCGGCGCTCTGCGGTCTCGTTCTGAAGCCCCGCAACGGACCGTCGAAAGGGATCTTCGCCGTCTTCGACAAGATGATCGACAAGGTGCGCAATGGCTATGTCGGGATCGTGTCGCGGCTCCTGCCGCGCTCGTTCCTCGGGCTTGCCGCGGTTGCGGGCGCCATCGCCCTGATCGTCCTGCTCGGCGGTCGGCTGCCGCAAGGCTTCCTGCCGCTGGAGGATCAGGGCTATCTGATGGTCGACATCCAGTTGCCGGACGGCGCCGCCCTGCCACGCACCAGCGCGATCACCGACGCCATGGAACGTCCGCTGGAGGAGATCGACGGCATTCGCCACGTGATCACGGTGAACGGCTTCTCGATCCTCAACTCGGGACTGGCGCCGAACACCGCGATGGTCATCGTCAAGCTCGATCCCTGGGACGACCGCCAGGCACCGGACCTCGGCGTGAATGCGATCCTGCGCAAGATGTGGGCGGAATTCGCGACCATTCCCGGCGCCAACATCATCGCCTTCAACGCGCCGCCGATTCCCGGCCTCGGCACGACGGGCGGCGTGGAAATGAAGGTCCAGCAAACGGGCGGCGGAACGCCGCAGGATCTCGCCGCCGGCGTCGGCTCCCTCGTCTATTCCGCCAATCAGGCGCCCTCCATCGCCCAGGCCTATTCGACGTTCCGCGCGAATGTGCCCCAGCTCTTCGTCGATCTCGACCGGAGCAAGGCCAAGCTGCTCGGCGTCAACGTCAGCGACGTGTTTCTCACGCTCCAGGCCTATCTCGGGTCCTATTACATCAACGACTTCAACCTCTTCAGCCGCGTCTACAAGGTCATGATCCAGGCCGAGGGGGCGTTCCGCGACCGGCCCGAGGACATTGCGCGGCTTTATGTGCGCTCCACCACCGGGGAGATGGTGCCGCTGCGCACGCTGATACAGGTGGAGAACACCCTCGGGCCCCAGATCCTCAATCGCTACAACATGTTCCGCGCGGCTTCGGTGAACGCCGAGCCCAAGGTCGGCGCGTCCACGGGCGCGGTGATGCAGGATCTGGAGCGCGCGGCGCAGGAAGCGCTGCCGTCCGGCTACACGTACGAGTGGACGGGGACGGCGCTGCAGCAGCAGGGGGCCGGTGCGATCGTCATCTTCATCCTGTTGCTGGCGATCCTGTTCGCCTACCTCTTCCTCGTCGCCCAGTATGAAAGCTGGTCGATGCCGGTGGCGATCCTGATGTCGGTCACGGTTGCCCTGCTCGGGGCCTTCGTCGCGGTGCTGGTCACCGGGCGCGACGTCAATCTCTACACGCAGATCGGCATGATCATGCTGGTCGGTCTCGGGGCGAAGAACGCGATCCTGATCGTGGAATTCGCCATGGAGGAACGCGCGCGCGGGCGCTCGATCATCGCGGCCGGACGCGAAGCGGCGCATCTGCGCTTCCGGGCGGTGATGATGACGGCGCTGTCGTTCCTGCTTGGCGTCGTGCCGCTGCTGACCGCAAGCGGGGCGGGCGCCGCGAGCCAGCAGGCCATCGGCTTCGCGGTCTTCGGCGGGATGGCCTTCGCGACCGTCTTCGGCGTGACGTTGATCCCGGTGCTCTACGTCTTCATGCAGATCCTGCGCGAGCGGATCAAGGGAGAGTACAAGGGCGCGGACGTCGAACGGGAGCCGACGCCCGACAACACGCACGCCGCGGACGCGGCGCCGGCGGCCTCCTGATCGCGAGCGCGGTGCGGTCCCTCCGCGCCGCGCATCGCTGCCGATCGGGCAGGCCCCCGTTTCTCGGGCCCCCGACCGGCAGGCCCCCGACCGGCAGAACCCTGAGCAACGATGCGTTGTCGCCGGGGCTGTGGTGAATGGCACACGGGATCGGCGCCCCCGGCTCCGGGCGGCGTCACCGGATAAGCTGCTGCAGGGAAACCGCGCGCCGTGCCCGGCCGGATCGCATGCCCGCCCGATGCTCACAGCGGCGGGACCGCCCGATCGGCGTTGCCGCACCGAGCGTCATCTGGACAGTGCGCCTGAACACTGCGTCTGGACGCAGACATCTATTTTGGGGAGATTTGGGAAGATGGTGAGCCGACAGGGGCTCGAACCCTGGACCTACTGATTAAAAGTCAGTTGCTCTACCAACTGAGCTATCGGCTCACTCACGACGTCTGTCTAACGTCTCCGCTATCGCGTCGCAACAGGGGATTTCCCACGCCGGATCGGTTTTCCCCGGCGCGGATCGCCCTGGCTTGCGTGCGCAACGCCCGGAGTCTGACATTAACGCTTTGTGGACGACTCGATGCTGCTATAGGGTGTCAGGGTCATCGCGGGTCCTGAAAAGTGTTAACACTTGAGGGCCCGCGCTGAGGGGAAGCTCCGGACCGCCTGTGAGGCCATGCCCGTTGTCGCGGGCGCCGTCGCAGACCGGTCGGGTGCCTGAAGAATGGATGGCCTGCTCACGAATGGAATGAAGAATGTCGGATACGTCGACGAACGACACCATCGCGGGCGAGGCGGGCTTTGAGTTCCTCAAGGGGCATATCGCGGCCACAATGGCGCTCATCCACGGTCTGATCGCGCAGAATGCGCTGGACCGCAACGCGCTCGACGACTTTTTCACCGACTATCTGTCCAATCTTCCGCACACCCGGGAAACGCTCGCGCTGCGGCTTGTGATCGACCAGTGGCGGCAGGGGCTGCGCGAAGGGCACGACGAAAGCCAGTTGCGGCGCCACTTCCTCGAGGTGATCTCCGGCGGCCGCACCGGCGATTGAAGCGCGCGGGCGTCAGCGGACCGACATGGCGGCGACCCGTTCGGTCCAGCCGGCCTGCCGGCGTGATGCCGGGCCGATGCCGGCGCGCTCGCGGTTTCCACTCCTCGCGGTTTCCACTCGATGACACCCTGTGTTCTCCCGCGCGTCGAACTGTGCCCCGCGGTGAGGCGGACGCTCTCTGCGACAGGTTGTCCGAAACCCGCGCGGCAGGGCCGCTATCCCCGGCAATCGACGGCGCGCTCGTTCGAAAGTGCTTGGAAATGCGGGTCTTTCCGGTCTAACCTTCGGTCAGGTTGCCTCAGGGTGATCGGGGCGGCAATCTGTCGTCCGCCACACGATACGAAACGACCGAGGTTGCATCCGGAAACCGGACACATGGACAGGGCGTTTGTGTCGTCCGCTTCCCGTGTTCGATATCCAGCGATCCGACGTTTCGGACGTGCGTCGCGCATGCCCCCGCCATGGCGGGGGCGGCGAGAGGCGCCCGTTGCCAACAATCTGCTGCCATAAGAATGGGAGGCATTGCAGTGAACATGTTGAAATCCAAGGTTCTCGGGCTCGCGCTGGCCGGTGGCGTCGCTTTCGCCGGCACGGCTCAGGCGGAGACCTTCATCACCATCGGCACCGGCGGTCAGACCGGTGTGTACTATCAGGTCGGCGGCGCGATCTGCCGGCTCGTGAATCGCGGCTCCGCCGACCACGAGATCAAGTGCACGCATACGACCGGCGGCTCCGTGTCCAACATCAACGGCATCCGCGCCGGCGATCTCGACATGGGCGTTGCGCAGTCCGACTGGCAGTATCACGCCTACAACGGCACCGCGCCGGACCAGTTCCCCGATGGCAAGTTCGAAGAGCTGCGCGCGGTGTTCTCCGTGCATCCGGAGCCGTTCACCGTCGTTGCGCGGGCCGATTCCGGCATCGAGACCTTCGACGATCTGAAGGGCAAGCGCGTCAACCTCGGCAACCCGGGCTCGGGCGCGCGCGCGACCTTCGAGGTCGTGATGGAGAAGATGGGCTGGACGACCGACGACTTCGCGCTCGCCGCCGAGCTCAAGTCGGCCGAGCAGGCCGCGGCGCTGTGCGACAACAAGATCGACGCCATCGTCTTCACGGTCGGCCATCCGGCCGGCACCATCAAGGAAGCCACGACGGCCTGCGAATCCAAGCTGATCGACGTCGACAACGACGTCATCCGTCAGCTCGCGGCCGACAACGACTTCTACTCGATGGCGACCATTCCGGGCGGCATGTACACCGGGACGCCGGACGACACGACGACCTTCGGCGTCGGCGCGACCTTCGTCAGCTCCGCCAACACCTCGGCGGACGTGATCTATGAGGTTACCAAGGCGGTGTTCGAGAATTTCGACCGCTTCAAGAAGATGCACCCCGCCTTCGCCAACCTGAAGGAGGAGCAGATGATCACCAACAATCTCTCCGCTCCGCTGCATGAAGGCGCCGTGCGCTACTACAAGGAACGCGGCTGGATGTAAGCCGTCATCGCGGCGCGCGGACAAGGTTCGCGCGCCGCTTTTTCGTTCCGACCGGCGGGTCTTCGCGCGCGAGATCAGTTGCGCGCGGTGCGTCCAGGCTCTTTCGAGCGCCGGATTCCGGACAGTGATCATCCACGGACGTTTCCTTGCCCGCCGACAGCGCATGCGTCGGCCCGGCCCGGGATGTCTGGCGCGCGGGGGGATGCGCAATGACCGAACAGAACCGCGATCGGGCCTACAGCTCCGATGAACTGGAGGATCTGGTGTCCTCCGTCGACACCGGCGGGCGCAATCCGACGAACCGCAATGTCGCGCTGCTGATCGCCGGGGTCGCGCTCGCCTGGTCGCTGTTCCAGATCTGGATCGCCTCGCCCTTGCCCTACATCCTCAGCTGGGGCGTGTTCCCGAGCAGCGAGGCGCGGCCGATCCATCTCGCCTTCGCGATGTTCCTGGCCTACCTCGTGTTCCCGGCCTTCCGATCCTCGCCGCGCCGCCACGTGCCCGCCTACGACTGGCTGCTCGCGCTCGGCGCCACGGCCTGTGCGCTCTATCTCTTCGTGTTCGACACCGAGCTGATCGACACGCTCACCGGCTCGCGTCTGTCCGACCGGCCGAACAATCCGAACGGGCTGGATGTCTTCGTCGCCGTGTTCGGTATCCTCTTCCTGCTCGAGGCCACGCGCCGCTCCCTCGGACCGCCGCTGATGATCGTCGCGATGGTCTTCCTCGGCTACACCTTCCTCGGCCCCTATGCGCCCGGCATGCTGGCGTGGAAGGGCGCGAGCTTCAACGCGGTCGCCTATCACCAGTGGCTGTCGAGCGAGGGCGTGTTCGGCATCGCGCTCGGCGTGTCGACCGACCTTGTGTTCCTCTTCGTGCTGTTCGGCGCGCTGCTCGACAAGGCGGGTGCCGGCAACTACTTCATCAAGGTCGCCTTTTCGCTGATGGGCCACTTCAGCGGCGGCCCCGCCAAGGCGGCCGTCGTCGCCTCCGGCATGACCGGGCTGATCTCCGGCTCCTCCATCGCCAACGTGGTCACCACCGGCACCTTCACGATCCCGATGATGCGCCGGGTGGGCTTTGCCCGGGAGAAGGCCGGCGCCGTCGAGGTGGCGTCCTCGGTCAACGGGCAGATCATGCCGCCGGTGATGGGCGCGGCCGCCTTTCTGATGGTCGAATACATCGGCATTTCCTACTTCGAGGTCGTCAAGCACGCTTTCCTGCCGGCCGTCATCTCCTACATCGCGCTCGTCTACATCGTGCATCTGGAAGCGCTGAAGCAGGGCATGTCCGGCCTGCCGCGCGCCGGCGAGCCCAAGCCCTTCAAATGGGCGCTCCTGTCCTTCGGCATCACCATGGCGGTGATGCTCGCCGCCGCCAGCGGGATCTACTATCTCTTCCTGGCGTTCCAGGCGCTCGGGACGTCGGAAATGCGCGTTCTGGCGGTTCTCCTGGTGCTCGGCCTCGTGATCGCCTTCGTGCTGGCGGTGCGCGCGCGCACCGACGAGGGCACGCGCGGACGCGTGCTGTCGACCGGCGCGCTGGTGATCGGCATGTCGGTGATCGTCGCCTTCGGTCTGTTCTTCCTGATGGACGTGCTGCAGTCGCTGGCCGGCGACGCCACGATCTGGGTCGTCGCCGCGCTCATCGGCGTCGTCTATGTCGCGCTTCTGCGCTTCTGCGCCGCCTATCCCGATCTGGAGATGGACGATCCCAACGAGCCGGTCGTGCAACTGCCCGATCCGGGGCCGACGGTGAAATCGGGGCTGCATTTCCTGCTGCCCGTTTTCGTGCTGATCTGGTGTCTGATGGTCGAGCGGCTGTCGCCGTCGCTCTCCGCCTTCTGGGCGACGACGCTGATGATCTTCATCCTGCTCACCCAGCGCCCGCTGTTCGCCGCCTTTCGCGGCGAGGCGCTGACCGGCACGGTCGCGCAAGGGTGGTCGGAACTGATCGACGGCCTGATCGCCGGCGCCCGCAACATGATCGGCATCGGCATCGCGACGGCGGCCGCCGGCATCATCGTCGGCGCCGTGTCGCAGACCGGCGTCGGCTCCGTGCTCGCGGCGCTGGTCGAGTTCCTGAGCCAGGGCCAGATCCTGCTGATCCTGCTGTTCACCGCGATCCTCAGCCTGATCCTCGGGATGGGGCTTCCGACGACCGCCAATTACATCGTGGTGTCGTCGCTGCTCGCGCCGGTGATCGTGGCCCTGGGTCAGCAAAACGGCCTGATCGTGCCGCTCATCGCCGTGCATCTCTTCGTCTTCTATTTCGGCATCATGGCCGATGTGACCCCGCCGGTCGGCCTTGCCTCCTTCGCGGCGGCCGCCGTCTCCGGCGGCGATCCGATCCGCACCGGCTTCGTGGCCTTCTTCTATTCGCTGCGCACCGCGCTGCTGCCGTTCCTGTTCATCTTCAACACGGATCTGCTGCTGATCGACGTGACCTTCCTGGAGGGCGTCATGGTGTTCATCGTGGCGACCGCAGCGATCCTTGTGTTCACGGCGGGCGCGCAAGGCTTCTTCATCGCCCGCTCGCGGCTGTGGGAATCGGCGGCGCTCATTCTCATCGCCTTCACGCTGTTCCGTCCCGGCTTCTGGATGGACATGGCGGTGCCGCCCTACAGCCAGGTCGACCCGCTGGCGATCGAGCAGGTCGTCGGCGAGGTCGCGCCGGGAACGGAACTGCGCGCCACGGTCGACGGGTTCGACGCGGTGGGCGATCCGATCACGCTCACGATGATGATCACGGTCGGCGACGAGGCGACCGGCGCCGACCGGCTGGCGGCCTTCGGTCTGGAAACCATCGAGATGGACGGCAAGCTGGTGGTCGACATGGCGACCTTCGATTCGCCCGCGCAGGCCGCCGGCTTCGACTTCGACCAGACGGTCACCCGTCTCGAGGTGCCGGCGAACCAGCCGCCGCGCGAGCTGTTCTACATCCCCGCGCTGGCGCTGCTGGCGGGGATCTATCTTCTCCAGCGACGGCGGCGCGCCAGCGCGACCGCGTCGGCCACCCGCCTTGACACCGGGGAGACGACGGCATGAGCGTCCTGTTCAAGCATATCCTGGCCTGCGTCGACCTCGGCGATCCGGCCTCGGCGAAGGAGGTTCTGGCCTCCGCCCTGGAGATCGCCTCGCCGGACAGCACGCTGCATGTCTTCACCGCCGTACCGGACTTCGGCCGCAGCATCGTCGGCTCGTTCTTTCCGCGAGATTTCGAATCGGAGGCGCTGGAGAAGACACGCGCCGAGCTGCATGCCTTCATCGATGCCAATGTGCCCGAGGGCGTGCTGCATCAGGCCGTGATCGGGCACGGCAACATCTATGAGGAGATCTTGGCCTCGGCGGAGAATGTCTCCGCCGACCTGATCGTGATCGGGTCGCATCGTCCGGAGCTGAAGGATTATCTTCTTGGCCCCAACGCCGCGCGCGTCGTGCGGCACGCCGACATGTCGGTGCTCGTGGTTCGTCGTCGCTGACGCCTTTTGCTCCGCCGTCGACGATACGGGCGCGCGTGAGCAGCGGTGCGTGATCGGAGCGCCCATGCCTCCGCGCAGCAGGCCCCGCGCATTGCCCTCGCGGGACATGGCGCGCGGGCGGCCTCAGCCCTCGCGCGACAGCGCGTAGCGCTCGAACAGGCCGCGCAGCGTGCCTTCCACGAGCCAGGCCATGCCGATCCGGCTGCCGAGCGCAATGGAGAGCATCACGACGGGGGCGGAGACGGACAGCGTCGAGGCGGCGGTGATGCCCTGGCCGATGGTGCAGCCGAAGGCGAGCACGCCGCCGGTCCCCATCAGGAAGGCGCCGACGATGTGCCGGCGCAGCTCGCGCACGTCGTCGCAGGCTTCCCAGCGGAACTCCCGTTTGAACAGCGCGCCGGCAAGGGCGCCGGCGACGACGCCGAGGACCGAGCCGACGCCGAAGGTGATCGTCGCGCCGCTGTAGGTCATCAGATAGATCAGCGTGTCGCCGAGGGGACGGGCGAAGGTAAAGGATTCCAGCCGCTGCGGCGAAAACGGGTCGCTGCCGACAAGACCGGTCGCGGCCCAGCCGAAGGCCACCGCCGCCCCGACCGCGAGACCGCTGACCACGAGGCGCGGTTCGGCGCGGAAGGCCGCGTCGCGCAAGGCCCAGACCGCGAGCGCGGCGGCGACTGTGAAGCCGATGGCATGGCCCGTGTCGAGCCCGGTCGCCGCGTCGAACAGGGCGTCGAAGGCCATGCCGCCGCTGGCCTCGAAGGAGACGATCCACGGGTCGATGAGCGCGTGACGCAAAACGCCGGTGATGCCGTTCATCGCCATATAGGCCGATACGCCCATGACGAGAAAGGTGACCACGGCGCGCAGGTCGCCGCCGCCGATGCGCGCGAGGGTGCCATAGCCGCAGGTGCCGACCAGCGCCATGCCGATGCCGAAGGCGAGGCCGCCCAGCACCGCGCCGACCCAGGGAAAGCCGCTCGCCAGATAGATGGAATGGCGGAAATCGATCCAGCCGGCCGCCGCCATGGCCTGCGACAGAACCATCGCTGTCGCGATCGCAAGCGCCCAGCTTCGGAGCCGGCGCGTATCGTGGCCGAGGAAGGCATCCTCCAGCGCGCCGAGCGTGCAGAAACGCCCGACGCGGGCGGCGAGGCCGAGGACGACGCCGCCGGCAAAGCCGGCCAGCGCGACGAGTTGCGCGGTGCTCAGATCCATGGGCCGCGCCTCCCTCACGCAAGCCGTCCGGGTTCCGCCGCCATTCGATGTCAGGTCGGGCCGTCCTCAGACAGGCCCGCGCCGGGGTGCGCCCGCGAGACTCTACGGTCCGTTTCTGAAAGGCGCGCCGGTCAGTCGCGGCAGAACACGTCGTATACCTGCTCGATAATCCGACGCGCGTCGTCGTTTGCCAAGCGGTAATACACGGTCTTGCCTTCGCGGCGGGTGGTGACGAGCTTGTCCATGCGCAGCCGCGCGAGCTGCTGCGACACGGTCGGCTGGCGCAGCGAGAGCAGCGCCTCGAGCTCGGTCACGGATTTCTCGCCCTCGGCGAGAATGCAAAGAATGAGCAGGCGGCTTTCATGGGCGATCGCCTTGAGGAAGTCGCTCGCGGTCTTGGCCCGGTCGATGATCTTCTCCAGATCGGACGAGCATTCGAGATCCTGTACGCGCGGCAGGGGCACGACCGTTTCCTTCGTTTCGGCGGGTGGCGCGCTCGCTGGTCGCGCACCGGCCATCGTATCATCGACGGGACCAACGGGAACGGGATCAACGAGTTTTGCCTGTGCCATAGCGAACCCTGCCTGAAATCGTCAACCGGGCGCGGCGGGAGGAGGGGCCGCCCCCGACGTTTCGTCTACGTCCTCGTCGAGCTTTTCGATCATCTCGGCCAGCAGGCCCCAGAAGAAATCCTCGCCCGGATAGCCGCGGATGCGACCGACCTCGCGACCGTCGACGATGAGCGCGAAGCTCGGTGTGAAGACCTCCCTGCGCATCCAGGCGAGGTCTTGCGGCATGGGGTTGTGAATGTCGACGCGACGCAGTGGCGCACGGCGACCCTCTTCGGTCTTGGGATAGATCGGCGCGATCTCGGCATCCCAGCGGGCGCACCACTCGCAGGCCTTCTGCTCGAACATCACCAGCGTGGCGTCCTCCGCGCGCAAGGGCGACGCGCCGACAAGCGCGAAAACGGCGACGACCAGAACGGGCAGGGAGAAGCGCAAGGCGGCGGGGCGAAGGCGGACCATGGGACCTCGCAGGTCGACTGAAGGAGGCGGACGCAGAATAGCGCATTCCCGGTGGAACATATGCGAAAAACAGAATACGACTATGAGGCATCGGGTCACATTGTTGTGGGCGCGCTCACGGTGTCGTGTCCCCGATCACATTGTCACGGGACGGGCGGGGCGCCAATGTGTCCTGCGGCGGGCGGTGGCCCAATGCGAAAGGGTGCCGGCCTCGGCGCCTTGCGCGAGCCTCGCGCCACGTGGCATCGCTCTGCCGGCGCATGGCCCGGGGATCGGGGCGCAAGCGGGGCGGCGTGCGGGCACGCCGCGGGAAAACGGACAGGATCGGAAGCGGGAAGCATGTTTCAGGAAGTCACCCTCATCGGCGCGTTCCTTGCCGGCCTTCTCTCCTTCGTCTCGCCCTGCGTTCTGCCGCTGGTGCCGCCCTATCTGGGGTTCCTCGCCGGCGTGTCGCTCGACGAATTGACCGGGGAGGGCACCGAGCGCGCCGATCCGCGCCGCGTCTTCTTCGCTTCGCTCGCCTTCGTTCTGGGCTTTTCGACCGTCTTCATCGCGCTTGGCGCCAGTGCGTCCTACATCGGCCAGTTCGTCACCCAGCACATTCAGGTGCTTGGCTATATCGCCGGCGCCGTGATCATCGTGATGGGGCTGCATTTCCTCGGCCTGTTCCGCATCGGCCTGCTGTACCGCGAGGCCCGCGTGCATGTGGATCGCCGGCCGGCGGGTCTTGTCGGGGCCTATGTGATCGGGCTCGCCTTCGCCTTCGGGTGGACGCCCTGCGTCGGGCCGATCCTGGCCGCGATTCTCTTCGTCGCCGGCAGCGAGGAGTCGGTGGTGCAGGGCGCCGTGCTGCTCGGCTCCTACGCCCTTGGAATCGGCGTGCCGTTCCTGATCGCCGGGCTCTTCGCCGGGCCGTTCATGCGCTTCATGGCGCGCTTCCGGCGCCATATGGTGACCGTCGAGCGGGCCATGGGCGTTTTCCTCATCCTCACTGGTGTGGCCTTCATGACCGGTCAGATGGCCGCGCTCTCCTTCTGGCTTCTCGAGACATTTCCGGCACTTGCCGTCATCGGTTAAGGCGCCGCCTGATCCGGGCGATGGCGCATGCGGCATGCCACCAATGACGTATTCTCATAAATGAATATGTGAATTGAACACGGGCGGCGATCCTGTTACCGTTCCCCTGTGTCGCGATGTCGCGGCCGCACAAGAAAAACGATGCCGCAATGACCGGCAGAGGGAAGGAACGAAGCCCATGAAAGCCATTCGCCCGGGCGTGGCGGCCGCCTGCGCGGTCCTGTTGGGAACCGCGGTCGCAGCGGCTGACGGCACGAAATCCTATGAAGTCGTGGACGGAACGATCCCGCAGTCGCTGACCGGCAAGCCCGGAGACCCGGCGGCCGGAAAGCGCGCGGTGGTCGATCGCAAGCTCGGCAACTGCCTCGCCTGTCACGCGATTTCCGACCTTGCGGACCAGCCGTTCCACGGCGAGGTCGGGCCGCCGCTCGACGGCGTCGCGGACCGCTGGGACGAGGGCTCCCTGCGCATGCTCGTCGTCGACGCAAAGACAATCTACGATGGTACGATCATGCCGGCCTTCTACCGGGACGGCGGCTTTTTCCGCGTGAAGGACACCTTCGCCGGCAAGCCGATCCTGTCCGCGGACCAGGTCGAGGATGTCGTCGCCTATCTGAAGACCTTGAAAGAGTAGGCGGCGACAAGGCCATCGGCCGCGAAAGGCCGGTGCGGCGCAAAGGCAGGCGCGCATAGCGAGCGTGCGGACAAAACGAGGATGAGCACATGACAATCACACGACGTCAGGCACTCGCGTTCGGAGCCGGGGCGGCCGTGGTCGCCGTGACCGGGCTGCCGCGCGTGGGCCTTGCCGACACCGACAAGGTGCAGGCCGCGATCGACGCCTTCAGCGGCGGTGCCACGCCGGAACAGGCCATGGTGTCGCTGACCGCGCCGGAAATCGCGGAAAACGGGAACACCGTGCCGATCAGCGTGACGGTCGACAGCCCGATGAGCGACGACGACCACGTCACCGATCTGACGCTGCTGGCGGCCGGCAACCCGTCGCCGGGCGTGGCGACCTTCCACTTCACGCCGATGTCCGGCTACGCGGAAGCGACCACGCGCATGCGGCTCGCCCAGACGCAGGATGTCATCGCCCTGGCCAGGACGTCGACCGGAAAGGTCTACATCGACCGCAAGACGGTGAAGGTCACGATCGGCGGATGCGGCGGCTGATCCGCCACGCCCGCGCATCGCATCGCAAGTTCACAGGATGAGGAGGGCCTCATGGCCAGGTCGAAACCCCGCGTCAAGGTGCCGAAGACGGCATCGAAGGACGAAGTGATCACCATCAAGACCCTGATTTCCCACAAGATGGAGTCGGGTCAGCGCAAGGACGGCGACGGCAACGTCATTCCGCGCCAGATCATCAACAAGTTCACCTGCGAGTTCAACGGCAAGCCGGTGTTCTCTTGCGATCTGGAGCCGGCGATCTCGGCGAACCCTTACTTCCAGTTCAGCGCGAAGGTGCCGGAATCGGGAACCTTCAAGTTCACCTGGGTGGACGACGACGGCTCCGTTTATTCCACGGAATCCGACATCACCGTGGAGTGATCCGGCGGCGGCGGGACAGCGGACCCTGCCGCCCCCCTGTGGGAATTGACGGACCGGCCGGGAGGAGGGCCGGCCCGTCGCGGGATGGCGTGCCGGCCGGGGGTGTCGCGCCCATCGTCGGCACGGCGGGCGCGACGCAGGAACTGCCGCGCAGCCGTCCTGCACAACAACCAGACGAACCGCAAGGTTCGCACCGGAGGAACGACCGATGAGGAAACATGCGGGGCTGCTTGCAGCCGGAGCCGCCACGATGGCGCTTGCCATGACGGGAGGCGCGACGGCGGAGGAGAAACGGGTGGAAGCGAGCGACGGCGTCGTCTTCACCGTCAAGGCGGAGCCGCCGGAAGGCCATCCTCTGACCGAGGTCTTGTCGGGCTTTGAGTTCCGCAAGGAGGAGACCCAGGACATTCAGCTCGACGACTTCCAGAACCCGGGCTTCCTGTGGGTGGAGCGCGGCGAGGCGATCTGGAACACGGTCGAGGGGGAGGCCGGCAAATCCTGCGCCTCGTGCCATGGCGACGCGGAGGAGTCCATGAAGGGCGTCGGCGCGGCGATGCCGAAGTGGAACGAGGCGCTCGGCAAGCCGGTCAATCTGGAGATGCAGATCGACCTGTGCCGGACCGAGGAAATGGGCGCGCCGGCCTACAAGTTCGACGACGACGCGCAAAAGGCGATCGTCACCTATGTGCGCAGCCAGTCGCGCGGCATGCCCATCGACATCCAGACGGACGGTCCGATGGAAGCCTGGTGGGAGCGCGGCAAGGAGATCTACTACACGCGCTCCGGTCAGCTCGACATGGCTTGCGCCAATTGTCACGAGGACAACTACGGCAACCACATCCGGGCCGACTTCCTCAGCCAGGGCCAGAGCAACGGCTTTCCGACCTACCGGATGAAGAGCCAGGGCGTCGTATCGCTGCACAACCGCTTCAAGGGCTGCATGCGCGACGTGCGGGCCGAGCCCTACAAGCCGATGTCGGACGAGTTCCTGGCGCTCGAGGTGTATGTGGCCTGGCGCGGCACGGGGCTGACGGTGGAAACGCCGGCGGTGCGCAACTGAGCCTGCTCACGGGATGCGGGGTGCGGTAAGGCGCGCCCCGCCCAAGACACGAGACCGACGGACAGGACACCAGCGACACGCGGGTTGCATGGATCGCGGCGGTTGCGGCCCGCGACAACGGGAAAGCCGTGTCCCGCGACGCGGCGCATCCGGCGGCGCGTCGCGGGGACAGTGAGGCGCAGGGCTTGCAGCAGAGCGGATGGCAGCAGACGGGGATGGACAGCGGCAATGATTTCGAGGCGTGAATTCTTGATGGCGGCGGTCGCGACCGCCGCATTGACGGGCGGGTCCGGCTTTGGCCGCTGGGGACGTCTGGCGGCGCAGCAGGCGCTGACGCAGGACGACATCCTGGGCTTCAGCCCGCTCGGCAATGTAACGCTGGTCCATCTGACCGACATTCATGCGCAATTGATGCCGGTCTATTTCCGCGAGCCCTCGATCAACCTCGGGGTGGGCGAGGTCAACGGCTTGCCGCCGCATGTCACCGGGGCCGATTTCCTGAAGATGTACAACATCGCGCCCGGCTCGCCGGAGGCCTATGCGCTGACGCCGGTCGACTTCGACGCCCTGTCGAAGGCCTATGGCCGCATGGGCGGCATCGACCGGATCGCCACGGTGCTCAAGTCGATCCGCGCGGAGCGCGAGGCGAACACACTGTTCCTCGACGGCGGCGACACCTGGCAGGGCAGCTACACCTCGCTGAAGACCGGCGGCATGGACATGATCGAGGTCATGAACGCGCTCGCCCCCGATGCCATGACGGGGCACTGGGAGTTCACCTATGGCAGCGACCGGGTGCAGGAACTGGTCGACGAACTGGCGTTCCCCTTTCTCGGCGGCAACATCCGCGACACCGAATGGGACGAGGCGGTGTTCGACGCCTATCGGATCTTCGAGCGCGGCGGCGTGCGCATCGCCGTCGTCGGTCAGGCCTTCCCCTATACGCCCGTCGCGAACCCGCGCTGGATGTTTCCCAACTGGTCCTTCGGGATCCGCGAGGAGGACGTTCAGGCCAACGTCGACGCGGCGCGCGCCGACGGGGCGGAGGTCGTGGTGCTGCTGTCGCACAACGGCTTCGACGTCGACCGCAAGCTGGCGGGGCGCGTGTCCGGCATCGACGTCATCCTCACCGGCCACACGCATGACGCCTTGCCCGAGCCCGTTCTGGTCGGCAAGACGCTGCTGATCGCCACCGGATCGAACGGCAAGTTCCTCTCGCGGCTCGATCTCGACGTGCGCGACGGGGAGGTGAAGGACTACCGCTACAGGCTGATCCCGATCTTCTCCGACGTGATCGCGCCGGATGCGGAGATGACGGCGCTGGTGGAGAAGGTCCGCGCGCCTTTCGCGGAGGACCTCGCCGCCGAACTCGCGACGACGGAATCGCTTCTCTATCGGCGCGGCAACTTCAACGGCACCTTCGACGATCTCATCTGCGAGGCGCTGATCGAGCAGCGCGACGCGGAGATCGCCATGTCGCCGGGCTTCCGCTGGGGGACGTCGGTGCCGTCTGGCCAGGCGATCACCCGCGAGGATCTGCACAACGCGACCTCCATGACCTACCCGGAGGCCTATCGCTCGGAAATGAGCGGGGCGCTGATCAAGGAGATCCTGGAGGACGTCGCCGACAACCTGTTCAACGTCGACCCCTACTACCAGCAGGGCGGCGACATGGTGCGCATCGGCGGCATGGCCTACACGATCGACCCGACCAAGCCGATCGGGACCCGCATTTCCGACATGACCCTGCTGAAGGACGGATCGCCCATCGATCCCGACCGCGCCTATGTCGTCGCCGGCTGGGCGAGCGTCAACGAGGGCACCGAAGGCCCCGCCATCTGGGATGTCGTCGAGGATCACCTGACGGCGCGCGGCACCGTGAAACTCGAGCCGAACCGCGCCGTGAAGGTCGTCGGGGTGTGAGCCGGAGCGTTTCGACCAATCAACTTGATGGATTTGAGCACGTCAGAGCCGGAGTGAAACCATGACCAAGTCACCGAAGAACGAAGGGGGGCTCGCCAACCCGTCGCGCAGGGGCCTCCTGAAGGCCGGACTCGCGGCCGGGGGGCTTGCGGCGACGGCCGGGATCGCGCGGGCGGGCGGCGGCAACCCGGAAAACCTGCCGCCGAACGTCGCCGACTGGAGTCGCTACCTCGGTCCCGGCGTCGATGCCGCGCCTTACGGCATGCCCTCGGAGCACGAGGCGCATGTGGTGCGCCGCTCCGTGGAGTGGCTGACGGCCTCGCGCGAGAGCTCGATCAACTTCACGCCGCTGCATGAGCTCGACGGCATCATCACGCCGAACGGCCTGTGCTTCGAGCGTCACCACGGCGGCGTCGCAGAGGTCGATCCGACCGATTACCGGCTGATGATCAACGGTCTGGTCGACACGCCGCTGATCTTCACCATGGACGATCTCAAGCGCTTCCCGCGCGAGAATCGCATCTACTTCCTGGAGTGCGCCGCAAACTCCGGCATGGAGTGGCGCGGCTCGCAGCTCAACGGCTGCCAGTTCACGCATGGCATGGTCCATTGCGTGATGTACACGGGCGTCCTCCTGAAGCACATCCTCAACGAGGCGGGGGTGAAGACCAACGCCCGCTGGATCATGCCCGAAGGTGGCGATTCCGCCGGCATGAACCGCTCGGTGCCGCTGGAAAAGGCGCTCGACGACTGCATGATCGCCTTCAAGATGAACGGCGAGGCGCTGCGCCCCGAACAGGGCTATCCGGCCCGCCTGGTGGTGCCGGGCTGGGAAGGCAACATGTGGGTCAAGTGGATCCGCCGCATCGAGGTCGGCGACATGCCCTGGCATGCGCGCGAGGAGACGTCGAAATACACGGACCTTCTGGAAAACGGCAAGGCGCGGCGCTTCACCTGGGTGATGGACGCCAAGTCCGTCATCACCAATCCCAGCCCCCAGGCGCCGATCACCCACGGCAAGGGGCCGACCGTGCTCTCCGGGCTCGCCTGGTCGGGCAACGGGCGCATCACGCGCGTCGATGTGACGCTCGACGGCGGCAAGAACTGGCACCGGGCGCGCATCGACGGGCCGAGCCTGCCCAAGGCGCTGCACCGCTTCTATTTCGAGTTCGACTGGGACGGTTCGGAGCTCTTGCTGCAATCGCGCGCCTATGACGAGACCGGCTACGTGCAGCCGACCAAGGACGAGTTGCGGGCCGTGCGCGGCACCAATTCGATCTACCACAACAACGGGATCCAGACCTGGTACGTGATGGCCGACGGAGGGGTCGAAAATGTCGAGATTTCTTGAGAAGCTGACGCTGGCCGCCGCGTTTGCCGCGCTGCTCGCGACGCCGGCGTCCGCCGACAGGCTCGGGCTCGGGACCGAAGCGACGCCGGAGCAGATCGCCGGATGGGACATCGACGTGCGGCCCGACGGGCAGGGCTTGCCGCAAGGGCGCGGCACGGTGATGGAGGGCGAGGAGGTCTTCGCCGAGCAATGCGCCGTCTGCCATGGCGATTTCGCGGAAGGCGTGGACCGCTGGCCGGTGCTGGCCGGGGGCTGGGGCACGCTCGCCAACGAGCACCCGGTGAAGACCATCGGCTCCTACTGGCCGTATCTGTCGACCGTCTACGACTACATCTACCGGGCCATGCCCTTCGGCAACGCCCAGTCGCTGACGCCCGACCAGACCTACGCCATCGTCGCCTATCTGCTCTACATGAACGACGTGGTCACCGACGACGAATTCGAGCTGTCGCATGAGAACTTCGCGTCGATCCGGCTGCCGAACGAGGACGGTTTCATCGATGACAATCGGCCCGATACGCCGCTGGTGTCCGAGCGCGAGCCCTGCATGACGGACTGCAAGGACGAGGTCACCATCACCATGCGCGCGCGCATCATCGACGTGACCCCGGAAGAGGACGGCGACATCGCCGGAATGAGCGTCGATTGAGACCCTAAGCCTCTCGATTGATAGGCAAACCGGGCGCGGTCGACGACGATTTGCACGGCGCCCGGCTTACCTTGCGGGAGGCACTGGACAACGGCGGACAAACACCGGAAAGTCGTGCGCAGGGAGGACTGGCATGCGCGGATCTTCGGGACGACGGCGAGGGATCTGGCGAACGCTTGGCCCGGTGTTCGCGGTCGCGTGGCTCGCGAGCGGCGGCGGGGCCGAAGCGCGCGACGCCCTGCTGGAGCAGGGACGCAAGGTGTTTCGTCAGTGTCAGGCCTGTCATCAGGTCGGGCTCGAGGCGAAACATCGGGTCGGCCCCTATCTCAACGACATCTACGGACGCCGCGCGGGTACGCTCGAGGGCTACAATTACTCCAAGGCGATGGTGGCGGCAGGTCAGGCCGGCCTCGTGTGGGACGAGGCGGGCCTGTCGGCCTATCTGGAAGACCCGAAAAAGGCCGTGCCGGGCACCAGGATGAACTACCGCGGCCTGCGGCACGCAGACGACCGCCGGGCGCTCGTCGCCTTCATCCGGCAATATTCGCCCGGCGCGGCCAACATCCCCGAAGCTCCGCCGACGGCGCCTCTCGTGGCCCCGGATGAAGATCCGGTCGTGCCGGACCATGTGCTGGCGATTCCCGGCGATGCGGCCTACGGCGAATATCTCTCCTCCGAATGCGTGACCTGTCATCAGGCCGACGGCGCGGACAAGGGCATTCCCTCCATCACGGGCTGGCCGGCGGAGCGCTTCGTCACCGTGATGCACGCCTACAAGGTCAAGGCGCGCGATAACGAAGTCATGCAACTGATCGCGACGAGCCTGGCGGATGACGAGATCGCGGCGCTCGGCGCCTATTTCGAAACCGTCAGGTAGGCTTTCGCAAACAAGGGAGCAGCCGGCCCCACGACACATCAGGCTTCACGATGGGAGGACGCGACATGACTGGGATTTCAAGGCGCCGTTTCACGCAAGGGGTGGGCGCGGTAGCCGGCATCGGCGTGATGGGCGGGTTTTCGCGCGCCGTGCACGGGCAGGGCAGACCGAAGGTGGTCGTCATCGGCGGCGGCGCGGGCGGCGCCACCGCCGCGCGCTATCTGGCGAAGGACAGCGAGGGCGCGCTCGACGTCACCCTCATCGAGCCGTCGAAGAGCTATTACACCTGCTTCTTCTCCAATCTCTACATCGGCGGCTTCCGCACGCTGGAGTCGATCGGCCACACCTATGGCAAGCTCGCCTCCGACTACGGCGTCAATGTCGTGCACGACTGGGCGACCGGCATCGACCGGGACGCGAAGCAGGTCGCGCTCGCCGGCGGGGGGCGGGTGCCTTACGACCGGCTCGTGGTCGCGCCGGGCATCGATCTCATCTACGACAGCGTGCCGGGCTATTCGCTCGAGGCGTCCGGACACATGCCGCACGCCTGGAAGGCGGGCACGCAGACCGCACTCTTGAAGAACAAGATCATGGCCATGCCGGAGGGCGGTACCTATGTGATGATCGCCCCGCCCAACCCCTATCGGTGCCCGCCGGGGCCCTATGAGCGGGTGTCGATGGTCGCGCATCAGCTCAAGAAGACCAATCCGACGGCCAAGATCGTCATCCTCGACCCGAAGGAGACCTTCTCCAAGCAGGCCCTCTTCACCGAGGGTTGGCAGAAGCACTATCCCGGGATGGTCGAATGGCTGCCGCAGTCGATCCTCGGCGAGATCCAGTCGGTCGACGCGGCGAGCGGCGAGATCGTCACCGATCTCGACAGCTTCAAGGCCGATGTCGCCAATGTCATCCCGGCGCAGAAGGCCGGAATGATCGCGGAAAGCGCGGGCCTCACCGACGACAGCGGCTTCTGCCCGATCGTTCCGGCAACGCTGAAGAGCACGATGGACGAGGCCATTCATGTGATCGGCGACGCCTGTATCGCCGGCGACATGCCCAAGTCGGGCTTCTCGGCCAACAGTCAGGCCAAGGCGGCCGCCATGTCGATCCGCGCCGATCTGCTGGATGCACGCGCCTTCCCGCCGCGTTTCTCCAACACCTGCTGGAGCCTGATCGACACCGACGACGGCGTGAAGGTCGGCGCCCGCTACGAGGCGACGGAGGAAAAGATCGCCAAGACCGACGGCTTCATCAGCCAGACCGGCGAGGATGCCGAATTGCGCAAGGCGACCTACGAGGAATCCATCGGCTGGTACGAGGGCATCGTCGCCGACATGTTCGGCTGACCGGTCGCCCGTAGTCCGGCAAGGGCAAAGACACGGATGAAGATCACGGGCGGCTTTCGGGCCGCCCGTTTTCGCTTCGGCTTCCCGCGTATCCCGCGCGCCCGCTCCGCCGCTCGAGCCTGCTCAGGAGGCGCGTGGGGCGCAGCCGCTCCAGGATCGCGCGCGGCGCGGTTGCCAGAATGAGCCCGCTCATGATCAGGACGAAGCCGGCCAGATGGTGCAGGGCCAGCGTCTCGCCCAGGAACACCACGGCCATCAGCACGCCATAGGGCGGCAGCAGATACATGAAGAGCCCCGTGGTCGCCGGGCCGACAACCTTGATCCCGTACTGGAAGCAGGAAAAGGCCAGCACCGAGGAGACCAGCGCGACGCCCAGGATCGACAGCCAGGCCGATCCGGTCACCGGGAAGCGACCGGTCTCGGCGATCTCGACGACGGTGAAGGGAAACAGCGTGACCGCACCGGCCAGCGCCAGCGCGGCGAACAGCGACAGGGTCGGAACCGGGGCCAGGGACTGGCGCTTCAGCAGCACCGAGTAGACCGCCCAGCTCAGCGCCGCGATGGCGAAGATCAGATCGCCGCCGTTCAGGCTGAGCGACAGCAGGGTCTGGAGCGAGCCCTCCACGACGATGGTGATCACGCCGAGGATCGCCAGCGCGATTCCGAGCCCCTCGCGCAGGCCCACGGCGCGGCCGCGAAATGCCCATTCCAGCAGCACGATCAGCACCGGCGAGGAGGTGTAGATCAGGGTCCCATTGGTCGCGGTGGTGTATTTCAGCGCGAAATAGACACCCGCGCCGCAAAACCACATGCCGAGCAGGCCCATCAGGCCGATCAGGTCCCATTGCCGCAGCAGCGTGTCGCGATGGCGCAGGAGACCGGCATAGGCGAAGGGCAACAGGATCGCGAAGGCCAGCAGCCAGCGCAGGAAGGCGAGCGTCCAGGGCTCGACGCTTTCCACCGCCGCCCGGCCGATCACCAGATTGGACGAGAAGAACAGCGGCATGACGGTGAGAAGCGCGAAGGCCCGATGTCGGGGATCGCCTGGATCGAACATGCTGGACCTTCGAGGCAGGACGGAAAGACAGGAGAGAAAAGCCGCGACGGCTTGCGCCGCGCAACCGGCCCGGCTCCCGACCGGTCCCGTCGACGCCGTCTACGGACGCGCGGCGACGGTGTCTTGCGGGAAGAGAACCGGTGTGCAGGTCATATCGCGCACCGCGAGCTGGACGCAAGCGATGGCTGCATCGGCGGCATTGGCGAAGGGGCCGGCGATGAGGCGGATCTGGCCGCTTTCCGGCTCCTCGATCTGGCGAATGCCGATCTCCGGCGGCAGGGCGGCATCGCCGTCGCGGATCTCGGCCCAGCGCGCCTCGGCGCTTTCCGCATCGGCGAACACGCCGAGATCCAACCCGAAGTCGCTGCGCTCGATCCGGCTGCCGGCGGCGCCCGAAATGGTGCCGGCCGGCGGCGCCGGGGAGAGGCGTGCCTCGGCCGGGGCGTCGTCCACGGGAACGCCGCCGGCGGTCTCCTCCGGGATGGAGGCAACCGCCTCGGGAGCGGGTGTGCCGGGCAGCGCGACGATGCGCACCGGCTGGCGCAGGGTTTCGGGAATGCCGCTTTCCGTTACGGGCTCCTGCGCCGAGGGCGCGGCCGCGCGGGTCGGCGCCTCGTGGCGCGCCGGCTGCGTCTGTGCGGGTGCGGGCATGGTTTCCACCGGCTTCGGCTTGCCCGCGATCGCCTCGACGGCGGCATCGACGCGTCCGTTGAAATCGTCCTTCGTCCGGGGCACGCGGGTCTCGTCGATCCCGGAAGAGCCGGGCGACCCGTCCGCCACCAGACGATCCTTGCGTTCGCGCAAAACGGAAACGGTCCGCTTGAGGGCGGCGACCTCGCGACGCAGGACCTCCATCTCACCCTGGAGCTGGCGACGGGCCTGGGCGGCTTCGATGCCGCCGCTGGAGGGAAACACCTCGATGGCGTCTTCCGCGCGGGGAGAAATCGATGCGGTGGTGGTCACATCGCCGTTCGGCGGCAACACGGTCGCGACCCGACGCTGCGACACACCGTCGGCCAGAAAGACCGAGGACACGCCGACGACGGCGAACAGCATGGCGACACCGCCCCACAGGACGATCCAGCCGGTGTCCGCGAAGGCGCGTGTGCGCTGCTTTCTATCGTGCTCAAGCGGTTTCACGCCGTTCGGTCCGACCGTCCTGCCTCGTCCTTATGTAGAAAAGCCCGAACAGGGTTAACAAGCCTTAAAGCAAGGCGCATCGATCCCCAACGGCGCAGGCCGGGGCCGCGGTCGCGGTGAGGCCGGCGGCATGCGGGAAGAACCGGGGGCCGGTGTCTGAAATGAAATGAAACAGGTTTTGATTGTGCGCCGGAGCTTTCCGACTCTAAGAAGGCGTCAACGGCCCGGGGGCGCCGGGGCGCAGCATTTCGGAGATGGTCTTTCATGTGTGGAATTGTCGGCATTCTCGGACAGGGTGCGGTTGCCCATCATCTCGTCGATGCGCTGAAGCGGCTGGAATACCGCGGATACGATTCGGCCGGCGTCGTCACGCTGGACGGCGACCGTCTGGTGCGCTGCCGCGCGGCCGGCAAGCTGCGCAACCTGCAGGACAAGCTGGAGCGGGCGCCGATCGGCGGCGCCGTCGGCATCGGCCACACCCGCTGGGCGACCCATGGCGCGGCGACCGAGACGAACGCCCATCCGCATCTCGCGCCGGGCGTGTCGGTGGTTCACAACGGGATCATCGAGAATCACCTCGAGCTGCGTCAGGAGCTGGAAGCGGGCGGCGCCCGGCTTGCCAGCGAAACCGATACGGAAGTGGTCGCGCATCTGGTGTCGCGGGCGATGACCGGGGGAATGGCGCCGGCCGATGCCGTGGCGGCGGTTCTGCCGCGCCTGTCGGGCGCCTTCGCGCTTGCCTTCGTCTTCGAGGGCCATCCGGATCTGCTGATTGCCGCCCGACGCGGCTCGCCGCTGGCAGTCGGGCACGGGGACGGCGAGATGTATCTGGGCTCCGATGCGATCGCGCTGTCTCCCTTCACGGACAAGATCACCTATCTGGAAGAAGGCGACTGGGCGGTTCTCACGCGCGCCGGCGTCACCATCCGTGACAGTTCCAACGCCGTGGTGGAGCGCCCCGTCGTCACCTCCCAGGCGATGGCGCAGGTGGTGGACAAGGGCAACTACCGCCATTTCATGGCCAAGGAGATCCACGAACAGCCCGAGGTCATCGGCCACACGCTGACGAGCTATCTCGACCTGGAGCACATGGCGACGCGCCTGCCGGACGGGGCCGAGTTCGACTTCGCGAAGCTTGACCGGCTGATCATCTCGGCCTGCGGGACGGCGTTCTATGCCGGTCTGGTGGCGAAATACTGGTTCGAGAAGATCGCCCGTCTGCCGGTCGACATCGATATCGCCTCGGAGTTCCGCTATCGCGAGGCGCCGGTGTCGGAGCGCGATTTCGCGCTGTTCATCTCCCAGTCCGGGGAAACGGCCGACACGCTGGCCGGCTTGCGCTACTGCAAGGAGAACGGCGTGCGCGTCGGCGCGGTGGTCAACGTGCCGGAATCGACCATCGCGCGCGAGGCCGATGTCGTCTTTCCCACCATCGCCGGGCGCGAGATCGGGGTGGCCTCGACCAAGGCCTTCACCTGCCAGCTCGCGGTTCTCGCCGCCCTCGCGGTGCATGCGGGCGTGCAGCGCGGGACGATCGACGCGGCGCAGGCGGCCGGTCTGGTGCGCGCGCTCAACGATCTTCCGATGTACACGCGCCGCGCCCTGGCGCTGGAGCCGCAGATCGAGGAACTCGCGCATCCCCTGGCGCGGGCCCAGGACGTGCTCTACCTCGGACGCGGCACGAGCTTTGCGCTGGCGATGGAAGGCGCGCTGAAGCTCAAGGAGATTTCCTACATTCACGCGGAAGGCTATGCGGCGGGCGAACTCAAGCACGGCCCCATCGCGCTGATCGACGAGGATGTGCCGGTCATCGTGCTGGCGCCGCATGACGCCTTGTTCGAGAAGACCATGTCGAACATGCAGGAGGTCGCCGCGCGCGGCGGCAAGATCATCCTCATCACCGACGAGAAGGGGCTTGCCGAATGCAGCACGCCCACCTGGAAGACCGTCGCGCTCGCCGACGTGCCGGATTTCGTGGCGCCCATCGTCCACGCGCTGCCCGTCCAGATGCTCGCCTATCACACGGCGGTTCAGATGGGCACGGACGTCGATCAGCCGCGCAATCTGGCGAAGTCCGTCACCGTGGAGTGATCGGGCGGCGTCAGGCCGGTCCGCTCGGCCGCGTGGCGACGAAGATCGCGCAGGCGATCAGCAGCCCGGCCACCAGCAGGGCCGAGGTCCAGCCCGGGCGCACGGCGACGAAGAAGACGGCGAAACCGCTGGCCATGCCCGCTAGCGCCGCCATCTTGCCCCGGCGCGGGATCGCGCCGTTGGCCCGCCACGCCCGGATCGCCGGTCCGACCTGCGGGTGATTGACGAGCCAGCGCTCCAGACGCGGCGAGGACCGCGCGAAGAACGCCGCGGCGAGAATGAAGAAGATCGTGGACGGCAGCAGCGGCAGGAACAGCCCCACGACGCCGATCCCGACCAGACACAGCCCAAGCCCGGCGTAGACCCAGCGCCGCACGCCACGATGTCGCCGCTTTGCTGGAGAAGGTCGTATCGGGGCCGTCATTCCCGCCTATCCATTTTTCACGCGCGTCACCTACATTACCGGGGCGTTGGGGAGACGAAAGGCGCGCGGCGCCACTGTATGGCGTGGGTTTTGCTTGAAGTTCGCGCAACACGGCGATTCCCACGATCGCACAGGCAAGGTACGACAGGACGATGACGGGCGATACGAAATCCGAGGACGCCGAAGGACCGGGTGGTCCGGGCCCCAAGCCCCCGCGGCCGGGCGGCATGACCCGGCTGCGCAACTATTTTCTCACCGGCCTGATCATCGCCGGCCCGCTTGGCATCACCGCCTATCTCACCTGGTCCATCGTGCAATGGATCGACGGCCTTGTGAAACCCCTGATCCCGGCGATCTACAATCCCGACACCTATCTGCCGTTTCCGGTGCCGGGCGTCGGGTTGATCGTGGCCTTCGTCGGACTGGTCACCATCGGCTTCCTGACGGCCAATATCGCCGGGCGCACGCTGGTGTCCTACGGGGAACTGGTGCTCGGCCGCATGCCGGTCGTCCGCAATCTCTACAGCGGATTGAAACAGATCTTCGAGACGATCCTCGCCGAGCGCTCCAACAGCTTCAAGAAGGCGGCCATCATCCAGTATCCGCGCCCCGGGCTCTGGGCCATCGTCTTCATCGCCACGGAGGCGCGCGGCGAGGTGGCGCATCACCTCTACGAGCACAATGAGGACGTGACGGCCGTCTTTCTGCCGACCACGCCGAACCCGACCTCCGGGTTCCTGCTCTACGTGCCGCGCTCCGACATCATCGAGCTCGACATGACGGTGGAGGACGCGGCGAAACTGGTCATTTCGGCCGGCCTGGTGAGCCCGGATTTCGACAAGGCGCTGCCGCTCAAACAGGCGCCATCTGCCCAAAAACCCGACAGTGCGCGGCTGGAGGCCGTCGACTGACGTTTTTTGCTCGCGCGCCTATCCGGCCCGCAGCAGCCGGATCGCCTCGTCGCGGGAGAACAGATAGAGCAGGGCGCGCAGCGCGGGTCCGCGCGGGCCCTTCAGCTCGGCATCGGTTTCCAGGATCAGTCGCGCGTCGTTGCGCGCGGTTTCCAGCAGATCGCCCTGCGTGCCGGTATCGGCGATGCGAAACCCCGGCGTGCCCGACTGGCGGGTGCCGAGGATCTCGCCCTCGCCGCGCAGGCGCAGATCCTCTTCCGCGATGCGAAAGCCGTCGTTGGTCTCGCGCATGATGGCAAGCCGCGCGCGGGCCGTTTCGCCGATCGGCGGCTTGTAGAGCAGCAGGCAGGTGGAGGCTTCCGAGCCCCGTCCCACGCGCCCGCGCAACTGGTGAAGCTGCGACAGGCCGAAACGCTCGGCGTGTTCGATAACGATGATGGTGGCGTCGGGCACGTCGACGCCGACCTCGATCACGGTCGTGGCCACCAGCAGGCTGACGGGCCCGTCCTTGAAGGCGCTCATCGCAGCCGTCTTCTCCTCGCTCGATTGCCGGCCGTGGACGAGCGCGACGCGCGGCCCCAGCAGCCCGGCCAGCATCTCGAAGCGGGCTTGCGCGGCCGCGAGATCCGATTTCTCGGATTCCTCCACCAGCGGGCAGACCCAATAGGCCTTCTTGCCCGCGTCGAGCGCGGCGCGCAGCCGGGCGATCACCTCCTCCATGCGCTCGTTCGGGACGGTCACCGTCTTGATCGGCTGCCGCCCGGCGGGCTTTTCGGTCAGCCGCGAGACATCCATGTCGCCGAAGAAGGTCAGCACCAGCGTGCGCGGGATGGGGGTCGCCGTCATCACCAGCATGTCGACGCCCTTGCCCTTGGCCGACAGCGACAGACGCTGGTGCACGCCGAAGCGGTGCTGCTCGTCGACGATGGCAAGGCCGAGGTCGTGCAGCGCGATATCGCCCTGAAAGAGCGCATGCGTGCCGACGACGATGTCGATCTCGCCGGCCTCGAGCGCGGCGCGGGTCTCGCGCTTGTGCCGCGCGCCGTCGCGTCCGGTCAGGATCGCGAGGCGAATGCCGGCGGCCTCGCACAGCGGCGCCAGCGAGGCATGGTGCTGGCGCGCGAGGATCTCGGTCGGCGCCATCATCACCGCCTGGGCGCCGGATTCCACCACCGCCGCGGCGGCGAGCAGCGCGACCACCGTCTTGCCGGCGCCCACATCGCCCTGCAACAGGCGCAGCATGCGTTCGGGCGCGGCAAGATCGGCCTCGATCGCGGCGACCGCGTCCGCCTGCCCTTTTGTCAGCGCGAAGGGCAGGGCGGCCAGGATCTTCGCCTTGAGTCTGCCGGAGAAACGGCGCGCGATGCCGCGCGTCTGGCGCATGGACCGGCGCACCAGCGCCAGCGCCAGCTGGTTGGCGAGAAACTCGTCATAGGCAAGCCGCGCGCGCGCCGCGTGCTCGGCGCCGGGGTCGTCCGGGTCGGGCCGGTGCAGGGCGAGCAGCGCCTCGCGAAAGCCGGGCCAGTCGAGCCGGCGCGCCTGTTCGGCATCGCGCCATTCCGGCATTTCGGGAATGTGGTCCAGCGCCACCGCGAGCGCCTTTTGCAGGGTCTTGCCGGAGAGCCCTTGCGTCAACGGATAGACCGGCTCCATCATCGGCAGCGTGTCGGCCTCCTCGGCCGCCACCATGTGGTCCGGATGCACCATCTGCGGGCGGCCGTTGAACCATTCCACCCGGCCGGACACGATCATGTCGGCGCCGACGGGCAGCGTCTTGTCCAGCCACGACTGATGCGCATGGAAAAACACCAGGGCGATTTCGCCCGTGTCGTCATGGGCGAAGACGCGATAGGGGGCGCGGGAGGCGCGCGGCGGTGCCTGATGCCGGTCGATGCGCACCTCCAGCGTCACGATGGCGCCTTCCGGGGCCCGCGCGATGCCGGGGCGCAAGCGGCGGTCGATCACCCCGCTCGGCAGGTGGAACAGCAGGTCGATCACATGCGGTTCCCGGCTCGGATCGACGCCCAGCAGCGTGACGAGGTGGCGTGCCGTGCGCGGTCCGATCCCCGGCAGGGTCGAGACGGGGGCGAACAGGGGATCGAGAAACGAAGGACGCATGAGGCACGGGCCGGGCAGGGCGACCGGTCTTGCCAAACCGGTGCGACGGACGGGACGGGCGCGCGGATTGTGTTTCGCGGCAAGGCCGCTATAACCCGCGAACACGCCCGGGTCTGTCAAGACCGCGCGGGCAATGCAATCCAGGGCGTCGCCACCGCGCGGGGCCGATCAGCGAGGAACGAGCTCATGGCAAATCCGTCCGGAATCGCCGCCGCGCCCGGTGTCGCCGACGATCCCCGCCGCAAGCGCATCCTCTACCGATGCCAGCATCGGGGCATGAAGGAGATGGACATTCTCCTCGGCAATTTCGCCGCGGCCCATCTCGACAGCCTGAGCGAGGCGGAGCTGGAGACGCTGGAGCGGCTCATGGACGTGCCCGATCAGGATCTCTTCAGCTGGATGATCGGACGGGTGCCGGTGCCGGCGAATTTCGACACGCCCGTCTACCGGGCCATCGTCGACTTCAAGCAGCGCGGCTGATCCCGCCCGCGGGTCGCGCAGGGCGGGTCCTGCGACAATCAACACGAGACGAGGCGGCCCGGGGGCCGCGCGAGGACGATAAATTGCGCAAAGACACGGGGCTCGAAACGCTGCTTGGGCAAGCCGGCAACGCGGTCGTCACCGGTGTGCCCGATGGCGCGGAAGCGCTTGTGCTGTCGCGGCTGCTGGCCGACGCGGCCCCCGGCCTGGCGCTCGTCTTCGTCGCCCGCGACGCCCAGCACGCCCGCAGCGTGCAGGACGCGCTCGGCTACTTCGCGCCGCAGGTCGACACGCTCGACCTGCCCGCCTGGGACTGTCTTCCCTATGACCGCGTGTCGCCGAACGCAGGCCTTGTCGCCCGGCGGCTGACGACGCTCGCCCGGCTCGCCGGCGACGAACCGCTGTCCGCCCCCACCGTGCTGATGACGACCGCGAACGCCGCGCTGCAACGCCTGCCGGCGCGCGACTGGGCGGCGGCGCAGACCTGGAACGTCAAGCCCGGCAATCGCGTCGATCTCAAGGCCCTGGTCGCCTGGCTGGAGGTCAACGGCTTCGCCCGCGCTTCCACCGTGCGCGACACCGGCGAATACGCCGTGCGCGGCGGCATCGTCGACATCTACGCACCCGGCATGGATGCTCCGGTGCGGCTCGATTTCTTCGGCGACACGCTGGAGTCCCTGCGCGCCTTCGACACCGAGACGCAGCGCACCACCCGCCAGATCAAGCGGCTCGATCTGGTCGCGATGAGCGAGGCGGTGCTCGACGAGGCCGCGATCTCGCGTTTCCGCAAGGGCTATGTCGCCCGCTTCGGCGCGGCCGACCGCGACGACGTGCTCTACCAGTCGATCAGCGAGGGCCGGCGCTATGCCGGCATGGAACACTGGCTGCCGCTGTTTCACGAGCGGCTGGAAACGCTCTTCGACTATGCCGCCGGCGTGCCGGTGGTGCTCGCGGCGCAGGTCGACGACGTGCTGCGCGAGCGCCACGACCAGATCGCGGAACATTACGCGGCGCGTCGCGACGCGCTGGAGAGCAAGGCCGCCGGCGGCTCCGTGCCCTACAAGCCGCTGCCGCCCGAGGCGCTCTATCTGCCCGAAAGCGCATGGACGGCAGCGCTCGCCGACGGCACCTCGCTGCGCCTCAGCCCCTTCGACGTGCCCCCGGGCGGCGGGCAGCGCGTGGTGGCGCTCGACGGGCGGCAGGGCCGCAGCTTCGCCGCCGAGCGGGCGGCCGGCGATGTCAACGTCTTCGACGCGCTCGCCCAGCACGTGCGGGCCCGGCGCAAGGACGGACACCGCGTCGTGGTCGCCTGCTGGAGCGAGGGCTCGCGCGAGCGCCTGTCGCATGTGCTCGCCGATCACGGGCTGGACCGCACCGTCCCGGTCGCCCATGACGCGGATGCCCGCGCGCTGCCTTCCGACATGACGGCGCTTGCCGTGGTCGGCGTGGAGCAGGGCTTCGAGATCGACGGGCTGACCCTCGTCTGCGAGCAGGACATCCTCGGCGACCGGCTCGTGCGTCAGCGCCGCCGCAAGGCCAAGGGCGCCAATGTCCTCACCGAGGCCGCGAGCCTCGCGCAGAACGATCTCGTCGTTCACGTCGAGCATGGTATCGGCCGTTTCATCGGCCTGCGCACCATCGAGGCGGTGGGCGCGCCGCACGATTGCCTCGAGCTGGAGTATGCCGGCGGCGACAAGCTCTTCCTGCCGGTTGAGAACATCGAACTCTTGACGCGCTACGGCTCGGAGGAGACCGAGGCGCAGCTCGACAAGCTCGGCGGCGGGGCCTGGCAGGCGCGCAAGGCGCGCATGAAGAAGCGCATCCTCGAGATCGCCGACGGGCTGATCAAGACGGCGGCCGCCCGCGCCCTGCGCACCGCGCCTGCGATCACCCCGCCGGAAGGGGCCTATGACGAGTTTTCCGCCCGCTTCCCCTATGACGAGACCGAGGATCAGCTGGCCGCCATCGATGCGGTGTTCGACGATCTGACGTCGGGGCGTCCCATGGACCGGCTGATCTGCGGCGACGTCGGGTTCGGCAAGACGGAAGTGGCGCTGCGCGCCGCCTTCGTCGCGGCGATGACGGGGCGCCAGGTCGCGCTGGTGGTGCCGACGACCCTGCTCGCGCGCCAGCATTACAAGACCTTCGCCGAACGCTTCCAGGGTCTGCCGATCAACGTCGCCCAGGCCTCGCGTCTGGTCTCGGCCAGGGAACTGGCGGCCACCAAGAAGGGGCTTGCCGACGGCTCCGTCGACATCGTCGTCGGCACCCATGCGCTGCTCGGCAAGAACGTCCAGTTCCGCGACCTCGGGCTGCTGATCATCGACGAGGAGCAGCATTTCGGCGTCAAGCACAAGGAGCGGCTGAAGGAGCTCAAGTCCGAAGTCCATGTGCTGACCCTGTCGGCGACGCCGATCCCGCGCACGCTGCAACTGGCGCTCACCGGCGTGCGGGAGCTGTCGCTGATCGCGACCCCGCCGGTCGACCGGCTGGCGGTGAGGACCTTCATCTCGCCCTTCGATCCCGTCGTGGTGCGCGAGGCGCTGCTGCGCGAGCGCTATCGCGGCGGCCAGAGCTTCTATGTCTGCCCGCGCGTCTCGGACCTCGCCGACACCAAGGCCTTCCTCGACGAGGCGGTGCCGGAGGTGAAGGTTGCGGTTGCCCACGGGCAGATGCCCGCCGGCGAGCTGGACGACGTGATGAACGCCTTCTACGAGGGCAAATACGACGTGCTTCTGTCCACGACCATCGTGGAATCGGGCCTCGACGTGCCCACCGCCAACACGCTGATCGTCCATCGCGCCGACATGTTCGGCCTGTCGCAGCTCTATCAGCTGCGCGGGCGCGTCGGGCGCTCCAAGACGCGCGCCTATGCGCTGTTCACCGTGCCGGCCAACAAGACGCTGACAGCGACCGCCGAGCGTCGGCTGAAGGTCTTGCAGTCGCTCGACAGTCTGGGCGCGGGCTTCCAGCTCGCCAGCCACGATCTCGACATTCGTGGCGCGGGCAACCTGCTCGGCGAGGAACAGTCCGGCCACATCAAGGAGGTCGGCTTCGAGCTCTATCAGCAGATGCTGGAAGAGGCGGTCGCCCAGCTCAAGGACGGCGGCGAGGAGGGGCTGGAGGAAGCCTGGTCGCCGCAGATCCAGGTGGGCACGCCGGTGCTCATTCCCGAAAGCTACGTGCCCGACCTGCCGCTGCGCCTGTCGCTCTACCGCCGGCTGGCGGATCTCTCGACGCCGGAGGAGATCGACGCCTTCGGCGCGGAACTCATCGACCGCTTCGGGTCGCTGCCCGACGAGGTGGAACACCTTCTCAAGATCGTCTTCATCAAGGGGCTGTGCCGCCGCGCCAATGTGGAAAAGATCGACGCCGGGCCGAAGGGCATCGTCATCGCCTTCCGCAACGGCGAATTCGTCAATCCGGGCGGGCTGGTCGGCTACATCTCCGAACAGGGCGTGCTCGCCAAGATCCGCCCCGACCAGAAGGTGGTGTTCATCCGCGACTGGCAGAGCGCGGAAGAGCGGTTGAAGGGCACGGCCGCCGTGCTGATGAAGCTGGTGCGCCTGGCCGAAGCCACGACGGCCGCCGCCTGAGGACTGCGAGGCGGCCGCTCAGCGATCCGGCGTGGTCCAGTCCGCAGGCGGCACCTTGCGCCGCCACAGGCGGATCGCAAGCCCGGCCGCAACGCCGACGGCAATCGCCACCGTCAGATCGGCGAAGACGGTCAGGAGAAGCGTCAGGAGGATCAGCGCCCTGTCCTCGGGGCGGGCCTTGAGATGCGCCCGCCAGCGCTGCGGCTCGCTCATGTTCCAGGCGGTGAGCAGCAAGAGCCCGGCGAGCGCCGGCATCGCCATCTGTCCGACGAGCGGTGCGGCGACCATCAGCAGAACGAGGATTGTCGCGGCGTGGACGATGCCGGCGACCGGCGTGCGTCCGCCGGCGCGCACGTTGGTGGCGGTGCGCGCGATGGCGCCGGTGGCCGGCAGCCCGCCGAAGAGCGCCGAGCCGACATTGGCCGCGCCCTGCGCCAGCACCTCCGCGTTCGGCCTGTGACGGCCGCCGATCATCTTGTCCGCGACCATCGCCGAGAGCAGCGATTCGATGCCGGCGAGAAAGGCGATGACGAAGGCCGAGGGCAGCACGTCGATCACCATCTCCCGGCTGAATTCGGGAAGCCGCGGCAGCGGCAGACTGTCCGGCAACGCGCCGAAGCGGGAGGCAATCGTATCGACGGGCAGGCCCGCCAGCGCGACCACCGCCGAGGTGCCCGCAACCGCCACGATCAGCCCCGGAAAGCGGGGAAAGAGCCGGCGCAGCACGACGATGGCGATCATGGTCGCGATGCCGATCCCGAGCGAGGCGACCTCCACCGAGCCGAGCGCGCCGATCAGGCCGGCGAGCTTTCCGGGCACATCGGCCGGCAGATCCGCGCCCGAAAGACCGAACAGGTCGGGCAACTGGCTGACGGCGATGATCACGGCGATGCCGATGGTGAAGCCGCTCACCACCGGTTCGGGCACATGGGCGACGAGCCGCCCGGCGCGCAAGGCGCCGGCGATCAGCAGGATCAGGCCGGCGAGAAGGGTCGCGAGCACCAGCCCGTCATAGCCGTGCTCGACGATCACGCCCTGAACCACGACGATGAAGGCACCGGTCGGCCCGCCGATCTGCACCCGGCTGCCGCCGAGCGCGGAAATGAGGAACCCCGCGACGATGGCCGTCACGAGCCCGGCCGCCGGCGTCGCGCCCGAGGCGATGGCGATCGCCAGACTGAGCGGCAGGGCGACGAGCGCCACGGACACGCCGGCGACAATGTCGGCCATGAAATCCGCCCGCGTCGACGCGGGCAGGGTCGTCAGGATCTTCGGTTTCATCGTGCTCTTCGCGGGTCTGTGTTCTTCGCGGATCGAAGCGGTTTCGCGACGGGATCGCGGGCGGCGGGAGGGCGGCGGGGCCTGCGCGGACCCGGAAGGCCGGCGCCGGGAGGAGGGGAGGAAAACCTGCCATCCGGAAACCAGCCATTAAGGCTGTTGCGCGATGATGACGTCGGTTGACCCGTTCGTACTCAGTCAGGTCTCGTCCGCCCGTGTCTGTCAAGACCACACGTTATCGCAAAAAATCCCCCTGGCAGCGCCTGATGCCCCCGCTGGTGGCCGGGCTTCTGGTTGCCTATTTCGCGTTCCATGCGCTCAACGGCGAGCTGGGTCTCGTCGGCAAGGCGCGGCTCGACCATCGCTATGCCAAGCTCGAGGTCGAATATGCCGCGCTGAAGCGCGAGCGCGAGGAGCTGATGCGCCGCGTCGTGCTGCTGCGGCCCGAAAGCCTGGACCCGGACATGATCGACGAGCGGGCGCGCGCCAACCTCAACGTCGTGCACCCCAACGAGCTGGCCATCCTGCGCCCGGGCCGGGGACGCGAAAATTAATCGATATCGAGTTAATCTCATGAATTTAACTCGATTCAGATTAATTTCGAAAAGGCATTCATACTCCGTGCCTTATCCGGAATTCGACTGACGCATCGCGTTCTTTCATTGACGTTGGCCATCGTGTAGCTTCCCCTTGATTATCCTAGGGGAAACGTCGCTCCCTTGTGGAGCGTTCGAGCGAGACGAGGGTCATGGCTGCAACGGCGAAAAAGACCACGGGCACGCGTGCCAAGAGCACGGGCCGGTCCAGGGGAGGGGCGGCGAAGTCGAGCCGCGCGATTGTGGATTTCACCAAGGAGCAGGAGCTTGCCGCCTACCGGCACATGCTGCTGATCCGCCGGTTCGAGGAAAAGGCCGGCCAGCTCTACGGCATGGGCCTGATCGGCGGTTTCTGTCACCTCTACATCGGTCAGGAAGCGGTCGTCGTCGGCATGCGCATGGCGTCGAAGGACGGGGATCAGATGATCACCGGCTACCGCGATCACGGCCACATGCTCGCCATGGACATGGATCCCAAGGGCGTCATGGCGGAGCTGACCGGGCGCCGGGGCGGCTATTCCAAGGGGAAGGGCGGCTCCATGCACATGTTCTCCAAGGACAAGCAGTTCTATGGCGGGCACGGCATCGTCGGCGCGCAGGTGTCGCTCGGCACGGGCCTCGCCTTCGCCAACAGCTACCGCGAGAACGGCGCGGTCTCGATGACCTATTTCGGCGACGGCGCGGCCAACCAGGGCCAGGTCTACGAGAGCTTCAACATGGCGAGCCTGTGGAAGCTCCCCGTGGTCTATGTGATCGAGAACAACCGCTACGGCATGGGCACCAGCGTCGAGCGCGCCTCGGCGACCACCGACCTGTCGCAGCGCGGGCTCTCCTTCGGCATCCCCGGCGAGCAGGTCGACGGCATGGACGTGCGTGCCGTGATGGCGGCGAGCGAGAAGGCGCTCGAGCACTGCCGCTCGGGCAAGGGGCCCTACATTCTCGAGATGATCACCTACCGCTACCGTGGCCACTCCATGTCGGATCCGGCCAAGTACCGGTCCAAGGAAGAAGTGCAGAAGATGCGCACCGAGCACGACCCGATCGAGCAGGTGCGCGCCCGCCTTCTGGAAAAGGAATGGGCGAGCGAGGCCGACCTCAAGGCCATCGACAAGGAGGTGCGCGAGATCGTCGCCGAGGCGGCGGAGTTCGCGCAGACCGATCCGGAGCCGGATACCTCCGAGCTCTACACCGATATTCTTCTTTGAGGGTGGGACCACACGATGCCGATTGAAATCCTGATGCCGGCCCTCTCGCCGACCATGGAAGAGGGGACGCTCGCCAAGTGGGTGAAGCAGGAAGGCGACAGCGTGTCCGCCGGCGACGTCATCGCCGAGATCGAGACCGACAAGGCCACGATGGAAGTCGAGGCGGTGGACGAGGGCACGCTTGGCAAGATCCTGATCGAGGCGGGCACGGAAAACGTCAAGGTCAACACGCCGATCGCCATGCTGCTGGGCGAGGATGAAGACGCCTCCGCGCTCGATGCCGCGCCGGCGCCGAAGCCGGCCGAGAACAAGGCCGAGGCGAGCGAAAGCGCGCCGGCCGCGACCCCCGCCGCGCCCGCCGCGCAGCCGGCGAAGATCGAGGTTTCGAACGAGCCGGACGTGCCGGAGGGCACGGCGATGGTTCAGTCGACCGTGCGCGAGGCGCTGCGCGACGCCATGGCCGAGGAAATGCGCCGCGACGGCGACGTCTTCCTGATGGGCGAGGAAGTCGCGGAATACCAGGGCGCCTACAAGATCTCGCAGGGCCTGCTGGACGAATTCGGCCCCAAGCGGGTGATCGATACGCCGATCACCGAACACGGCTTTACCGGTCTGGCGGTCGGTGCCGCCATGGCGGGCCTGCGTCCGATCGTCGAGTTCATGACCTTCAACTTCGCCATGCAGGCCATCGACCAGATCATCAACTCCGCCGCCAAGACGCTCTACATGTCCGGCGGTCAGATGGGCGCGCCCATCGTCTTCCGTGGCGCCAACGGCGCGGCGGCCCGCGTCGGCGCCCAGCACAGCCAGGACTATGCCGCGTGGTACGCCCATGTTCCGGGTCTGAAGGTGGTGCAGCCCTATTCGGCGGCCGACGCCAAGGGCCTGCTGAAGGCCGCGATCCGCGACCCCAACCCGGTGGTGTTCCTGGAAAACGAGATCCTCTATGGCCAGAGCTTCGACCTGCCGGATGTCGAGGATTTCGTGCTGCCGATCGGCAAGGCCAAGATCGAGCGCGCCGGTACCGACGTCACGCTGGTGTCCTGGGGCATCGGCATGACCTACACGATGAAGGCGGCGGCGGAGCTCGCGGAGCAGGGGATTTCGGCGGAAGTCGTGAACCTGCGCTCGATCCGCCCGCTCGACATCGACACGGTGATCGCCTCCGTCCAGAAGACCGGCCGGCTGGTGACGGTCGAGGAAGCCTTCCCGATGTGTTCGGTCTCCTCGGAAATCGCCTTCCAGGTGCAGGAAAAGGCCTTCGACTGGCTCGACGCGCCGATCTTGCGCGTGACCGGCAAGGACGTGCCGATGCCCTATGCGGCGAACCTGGAAAAGCTCGCGCTGCCGAGCGTTCCGGAAGTCATCGAGGCGGTCAAGGCCGTCACCTACACGGCCTGAGGCGGGGAACGAACGATGCCGATCAAGATTCTGATGCCGGCCCTCTCGCCGACCATGGAAGAGGGCAATCTGGCCAAATGGGTCGCCAAGGAAGGCGATACCGTTTCGCCCGGCGACGTGATCGCCGAGATCGAGACCGACAAGGCCACGATGGAGGTCGAGGCGGTCGACGAGGGCACATTGGCCAAGATCCTGGTCTCCGAGGGCACCGAGGGGGTCAAGGTCAACGAGGTGATCGCGCTCCTGCTGGAAGAGGGCGAGGATTCTTCCACGCTGGAAGGCGCGGAGAGTGGAGCCGGGAACGACGGCGGCGGCCCGAAGGCCGATGCCCCGGCGGCGGGCACGGCTCCGGTCGCGTCCGAAGCGCCGGCGGCGGCCGCCCCCGCACCGGCAACGGCCGCCCCCGCACCGGCAACGGCCGAAGGCGCCGCGGCACCAGCCCCGGCCCCGGTTACCCAGTCTGGCAGGCGCATCTTCGCCTCGCCGCTTGCCCGGCGCATGGCGTCGCAGAACGGGCTCGACCTGACAGCCCTTTCGGGCAGCGGCCCGCACGGGCGTATCGTCAAGCGCGACATCGACAAGGCGCTGAGCGAAGGCACCGGCAAGCCGGCTCCGGCCGCCGCCGAAGCGCCGAAGCCGGCCGCCGCGCCCGCGGCGACCCCGGTTGCGGGACAGTCCGATGCGCAGATCCTCAAGCTCTTCGAGGAAGGCTCCTACGAGCTTCAGCCGCATGACGGCATGCGCAAGACGATCGCCAAACGGCTCACCGAGTCGAAGCAGACGGTGCCGCATTTCTACCTGACGGTGGATTGCGAGCTCGACGCGCTGCTGGCGCTGCGCGCCCAGCTGAACGCCGCCGCGCCGAAGGACAAGGACGGCAAGCCAGCCTACAAGCTCTCGGTCAACGACATGGTGATCAAGGCCCATGCGCTGGCGCTCAAGGCCGTGCCCATGGCCAACGCCAGCTGGACCGACGGCGGCATGCTGCTGCACAAGCACGCCGATGTCGGTGTCGCGGTCGCCATCGACGGCGGGCTGATCACGCCGATCATCCGCCGGGCGGAGGAAAAGACGCTCTCCACCATCTCCACCGAGATGAAGGATCTGGCGACCCGCGCCCGCGACCGCAAGCTGCAGCCGCAGGAATACCAGGGCGGCACCACGTCGGTCTCCAATCTCGGCATGTTCGGGATCAAGGACTTCGCAGCGGTGATCAACCCGCCGCATGCCACGATCCTCGCCGTCGGCGCGGGCGAGAAGCGGGCTGTCGTCAAGGACGACGCGCTGGCGATTGCCACCGTCATGTCGGTGACGCTGTCGACCGACCACCGCGCGGTGGACGGGGCGCTCGGCGCGGAACTGCTGCAGGCGTTCAAGCAGCTGATCGAGAACCCGATGGGCATGCTCGTGTGATATCGCGCCCGGCGCGCCGATGGGCGCGCCGGACCATCCACGTACGCAGGGCGTGTGCCGCATTCGCGAAGACGGCCGCCCGATCTGGAGGACTACTTCATGAGCGGAACGTCCTACGACGTCCTCATCATCGGCTCGGGCCCGGGCGGTTATGTCACCGCGATCCGCGCGGCGCAACTCGGCTTCAAGACGGCCATCGTCGAGCGCGAGCACCTCGGCGGCATCTGCCTCAACTGGGGCTGCATCCCGACCAAGGCCCTGCTGCGCTCCGCCGAGATCTACCACTACATGCAGCACGCCAAGGACTACGGCCTGTCGGCGGACAATGTGTCCTTCGACCCGGCGGCGGTGGTGAAGCGCTCGCGCGGCGTCTCTGGCCGGCTCAACGGCGGCGTCGGCTTTCTCATGAAGAAGAACAAGATCGATGTGATCTGGGGCGAGGCGAAGCTGACCAAGCCCGGCGAGGTCGTCGTCTCCAAACCGTCGAAACCGGCGGTGGAGCCGCAGCACCCCGCGCCGAAGGGCACCAAGGGCGAGGGCACGTACACCGCCAAGCACATCATCGTCGCGACCGGCGCGCGCCCGCGCGTCATCCCCGGCATCGAGCCGGACAAGGAGACGATCTGGACCTATTTCGAGGCCATGGTGCCGCCCACGATGCCGAAGTCGGTGATCGTCATGGGCTCCGGCGCGATCGGCATCGAGTTCGCCTCCTTCTACCGCACCATGGGCGCGGAGGTGACGGTCGTCGAGATGATGCCCAACATCATGCCGGTCGAGGATCCCGAGATCTCGGGCATGGCCAAAAAGGCCTTCGAGAAGCAGGGCATGACATTCTTCACCGAGGCCAAGGTGTCCGGCGTCAAGAAGGCCAAGGGCAGCGTCACGGCCACCGTGGAGACCAAGGACGGCAAGACGCAGGAGATCACGGCGGAGAAGCTGATTTCGGCCGTCGGCGTCGTCGGCAACATCGAGAACCTCGGGCTCGAGGCGCTCGGCGTGAAGACGGAGCGCGGCTGCGTGGTGATCGACGGCTACGGGCGCACCAATGTGCCGGGGCTCTATGCCATCGGCGATGTCGCCGGCCCGCCGATGCTTGCCCACAAGGCGGAGCATGAGGGCGTGATCTGCATCGAGAAGATCGCCGGGCTCGACGTCCATCCGATGGAAAAGGACAAGATCCCGGGCTGCACCTACTGCCATCCGCAGGTCGCTTCCGTCGGCATGACCGAGGCGCAGGCGAAGGAGGCCGGCCACGAGGTGAAGGTCGGGCGCTATTCCTTCGTCGCCAACGGCAAGGCCATCGCGCTCGGCGAGGACAACGGTCTGATCAAGACGGTGTTCGACGCCAGGACCGGCCAGCTGCTCGGCGCGCATATGATCGGCGCGGAGGTCACCGAACTCATCCAGGGCTATGTGGTCGCCATGAACCTGGAGACGACGGAAGAGGACCTGATGCACACGGTCTTCCCGCACCCGACCCTGTCTGAAATGATGAAGGAAAGCGTGCTCGACGCCTATGGCCGGGCGCTGAACGCCTAGGATACGATCCGTCGTGGAGGGGGGCGTCGCTTGGAGTGGTTGCTGAGTCGAACGGAGGAGATTCGAAACTGGTTTCTCGTCGTCGGTGGCACCTTCGGGCTCTATCTTGCGTGGCTGCGTGTGACCGCGGCGAACCGGCAGGCGGACGCGCAGTTGCGTCAGTCCGAACTGGCGCGTCGCGGGCATGTTTCCGAGCTCTTCAATCGGGCTGTGGGACAGCTCGGTGACGATCGGCTGGAAATCCGGTTGGGTGCGATATTCACCCTTCGGCAGCTTTGCTTCGACTTCGACGATCTGGCCGAGCCTGTCATTCAGCTCCTGACAGCGTATATTAGAGACAGGCAAAACGATTACGGGGATGAGCCGCCGCCCGTCGACGTTCAGGAGATCGCGGCCATTCTCAGGGACCTATCGGAGCGCAGGAGATGAAGGAAACCGTCGCACACGCAAGGCCGCCGATGCCGAAGGTGAACCTGAGCGGCGCCTTCATTCGCCGGACGAATCTTCGTGGTGCAATCCTGCGTGGCGCCAACCTCGCACGTGCGGATATGTCTCATGCCGACTTGAGAGATGTCGATTTCGAAGGCGCGAACCTCGATGGGACGATACTCATCGGCGCAGACTTGCGCGGCGCACGAAACTTGACAGTCGAGCAGATCGACGCGGCCATGATTGATCGTGAAACGCGCCTTCCCGACTATCTGGATCGCGTAGCTTCGAAGACGTTGTGAGATCGGGGGACAGACTATGGACGTGAAGAATATTCTCATCTGGTGCGTGATCGGCATTCTCGCCGGCTGGCTGGCGAGCTTCGTGATCGGCGGCGGCGGTTTGATCCGGTACCTGCTGACGGGCCTGATCGGCGCCTTCGTCGGCGGCTTCCTGTTCAGCCTGGTGGGCGTCAACGTCAACGTCGGCAACGCCTTCGTGAATCAGGTGATCGTCGCGGCCGTGGGGGCGATCGTCGTCGTGCTGCTCGCGCGGGCGCTGGCATGAGCCTGATCCGACGAATTGGAAAATCATAAAATAGCGAGTATTCTGAGGTTTAAAATGAATGTATTAAGATTGAAATTTTTGGCTTTTATTATCTTTCTTGCCAATATATATTTTGTGCAAGCAGGTTACAAGAATGAAAATATTATAGATATAAATTTTGATAAAAATGGATGGCTTTCCGTTTGCTTGTCGGACCGCATTTCTTTAGAGCAATTGGAAGAAGTTACTGATTATATATTAAATAAAAGAGACTATAGTAATGTGAAAGTTATCCGATACTTGATTGACGGGTGTCGTAGTAATAGTGCGTGGGCGCTTGCTAGAATGGACCGGCAGTCTGAGGGCCAGAGTGAGTTTGTTTTGAAAATCACGGGATTCACGAAAAATGAATGGTTAGCGTTTGGCCGGGACAAGAAGCTTTTTCCTGATGAGGCAACTGTTTTCGGTTATTGGGATTTTCCTAATCAGGGCATTTTTAAAAGCGAATTAGCGGCATATGAATGGAATGGGCGTAAGTATGTATATCATCGGTTTCATGACGGCTCTGGGACTCCAGACGAGGTTATATTCAAGCAGCAAAAAAACCGAACAAAAATATTGTATCCGGATGATAACACTAGGTTTTGGGTGATTGGGCAGGATAAAAGCATAGAGCTTTGGGACAGCGAGGGGCCAATTCCAGGCTGGCGCGCCAAAAACAAAATGGTGGCGCAGGAGAATGTTTACGATTTGAAATGCGAGGTGAGCCGCCCCAAAATTTGGAGTGATTTTAAATTCGATGACTTCGGAATGAGAGGCAAGAAGGAATTTATCCGAATCGACGTGTTCATTAGTGATGGTTTTATTGATGATGCGAAAAGCATCGCTAAAAGTAGTGCTCCTATTATAAAAAGGATGCGTCATTTTGATCAGGTCGAGTATTATTTTTACGTTTTTGGATCGGATAATTGGTTTTATTATACTGCACACACGCCGAAGACGGAGCGGCTTATATTTCGGAGGCGCAACTGGGAGCCTGATTCGATTGGCGAAGATGTGCCGAGAACAAATAAATGCCTAAAGGAAATTGAAGGGGCAATTTCTTCTGTATTGCCACCGTGACAGGGGAGTGTGTGGATAAGTGACCTTGTTGTTCTGGATCGTTATCGGCCTGATCGCCGGCGCGGTGGCGCATCGCGTGCTCAACAGCCGGGGCGGGTTCATCGGCTCGCTGGTGGTCGGCCTGCTCGGTTCCCTGGTCGGCGGCAAGCTCGCCGAGATCCTGCGCCTCAATGTGACCGGCGGCTTTCTCGACCAACTCGTCGTCGCCACGCTGGGGGCGATCCTCTTCCTGTTCCTGTGGCGCAAGCTCTTCCGCTGAGCGACCCTTCCGCTGGAGATTTGACGCATGGACGCGCAGACGCCCTTGCCCGACGACCGTCTCGAGGCCTATCCCGCCGTCAGTACGGACAAGCTGCGCTACGCCGACACGGATGCGCAGGGCCATGTCAACAACGCGGTCTTCTCGACCTTCCTGGAAACCGGGCGGGTCGAGATCTTCCGCAGCGGGGAGGGGATCATCGCCGATCCCGGATGCGCCTTCGTGATCGCGCGGCTGGAGCTCGATTTCCTCAAGGAGATCACCTGTCCGGGCACGGTGGAGATCGGCACGCGGGTGGAGCGGATCGGTCGCAGTTCGATGACGCTCGCGCAGGGCGTCTTCCAGGACGGGGTGCAGGCGGCACGGGCGCGCAGCGTGATCGTGCAGATGGACGAGGCGACGCGCAAGTCGCGCGCGCTGTCGCGTCATGCCGTCGCGCATCTGACACGGCTCATGCCGAACACCGCGTGAAGCGCGGAAAGTGCCCGCCTGCCGTGCCCCGGCACGTCCGGCCACAGAGAACTTGACGTTTCCCCGCAACAACGACACTTACAGGCCCATGGTTACGATCCTCGACACCGTTTCGACGCCGACCGCAGGCGCCACTGCCGCCGAACAGCGGCCTCGCCATCCGGAAAAGGCGCATCGGCCCGACAATCCGATCCAGCGCAAGCCGGCCTGGATCCGCGTCAAGGCGCCGACGTCTCCGGTCTATCGCGAGACGCAGCAGGTGGTGCGCAGCAACAACCTCGTCACCGTGTGCGAGGAAGCGGGCTGCCCCAACATCGGCGAATGCTGGTCGAAGAAGCACGCGAGCTTCATGATCCTGGGCGACACCTGCACCCGCGCCTGCGCCTTCTGCAACGTGCGCACCGGCATGCCCGGTCCGGTCGACCCCGAGGAGCCGCGCGGCGTGGCCGAGGCGGTCGCGACCATGGGGCTCGAGCATGTGGTCATCACGTCGGTCGACCGCGACGACCTCGACGACGGCGGCGCGCAGCATTTCGCCGACGTGATCCACGCCATTCGCGCCCGCTCTCCGGGCACGACGGTGGAGGTGCTGACGCCCGATTTCCTGCGCAAGCCCGGTGCCCTGGAAACGGTGGTGGCCGCCCGCCCCGACGTCTTCAACCACAATCTGGAGACCGTGCCGTCCAAGTATCTGACGGTCCGCCCCGGCGCGCGCTACTTCCATTCGATCCGACTTCTGCAGCAGGTGAAGGAGATCGACCCGACCATGTTCACCAAGTCGGGGATCATGGTGGGGCTCGGAGAAGAGCGCAACGAGGTGCTGCAGTTGATGGACGACCTGCGTTCGGCCGATGTGGACTTCCTGACCATCGGCCAGTATCTGCAGCCCAGTTCCAAGCATCATGCGGTGGCGCGCTTCGTCACGCCGGAGGAATTCAAGGCGTTCGAGAAGATCGCCTATGCCAAGGGCTTCCTGAAGGTGTCGGCGAGCCCGCTGACGCGCTCGTCGCATCATGCGGGCGAGGACTTCGCGGATCTGCGCAAGGCGCGGGCAGCGAAGCTCGGGACCGGGCTCGACGGTTGAGATGCCGCAGTGCACGGTGCCGGGATCGGAGAATCGCGGCAGGCTTGCCCCTTCGAAGCGGTGAGCCGGAGCTGTGACACGCCCGACTGACATGCCCGACGCCGACGGTGCGGCGGTGTGTGCGAGCGAAAACGTGAGTGAGAATGCCGTCCTTTCAGACCACGCATAAGGTGGGCCATTCGGCCGAGGACATGTTCGCCCTTGTCGCGGATGTGGAGAAATACCCGGAATTCGTGCCGCTGTGCGAGGCGCTGCATGTGCGCGGCCGGCGCGACCTCGACGGGGGACGCAGCCTTCTGGTCGCCGACATGACAGTGTCCTACAAGCTGTTTCGCGAGACCTTCACCAGCCGGGTGACGCTCGATCCGGCGCGCAACGAGATCCTGGTCGAATATCTCGACGGGCCGTTTCGGCATCTGGAAAACCGCTGGACCTTCACGCCCGTGGATGAGGGGACAAGCGAGGTCGGCTTCTTCATTGCCTATGAATTCAAGAGCCGCGCGCTCAGCGCGCTGATGTCGGCGATGTTCGACCGTGCCTTCCGCAAGTTCTCAGACGCCTTCGAGGCACGCGCAGACAGGGTCTACGGCGTTGGGTGAGCACGCGCCAAAAAGAAAAAGGCGTCGGGTAGGCACGCGCCGAAAGAAAGAGGCGTCGGGTGAGCACGCGCCAAGAGACCAAGCCGTCGGGTGAGGGCTCGCCCTACTTCGCGTGAAAACTCGGGGTGGTCTCGCCGGAATTCTTCAGTCCCTGAAACGCCTTGCGGATATGTGTAAAGCGCTGCTGGCGGTTGAGCGCGGCCTGGCTGGCGCGCATCACGACGTGGTTTTCGCCCTCGACACCGATATCGGCCAGCGTCACCTGCTTCTGGGGGTCCGGACAGATGCGGAACCAGCCGTTGCCCTCGTTATACTCCAGACCGACGCTGCGGCCTTCCTCGGCCTCATAGCCCATCCAGGCGACGGTTGCTGTGCGCGCGAAATAGGGCTGCCCGCAAAGGGTCACCGCGTGCAGTGACTCGGAGTTGCGCTCGAACACGCGGTGGCTGGACACGAAGGTGCCGTCGGTCTGGCGGGAAATCACATAGAAGTCCCCGGCCCAGGCGGGCGAGGCGAGGCAAAGGCAGAGGATCGCGGTCAGTCGGGCGCGCGGCATGGATGGCTCCTGTTCGACGCCCGGAATGTGCGCTCGTTCGTCTTTCCAAACAATTGCTTGCGGGCAAACTTCGTCGCCCGTGGACAACGCCCGATTACGTCAATCGATCAAATGCAACAGACCTTCGAGGGCCTGCGCCACGGCGGCTTGGCGGATCTCGCCGCGTCCAAGCGCGCCGAAGCGCCGCTCGACGTGCCGGACGGGCCGCCCCTTGCGGGCGAAGCCGAAATGCACCAGCCCGACCGGCTTCGCCTGTGAGCCGCCGCCGGGCCCGGCGATCCCCGTAACGGACACCGCCGCATCGGCCCGCGAGGCGGCGAGCGCGCCTTCGGCCATGGCCATCGCGACCTCGCGGCTCACCGCGCCATGGGCGGCGATCATGTCGGCCGGCACGCCGAGGAGCTCGGTCTTCGCGTCGTTCGAATAGGTGACGAAGCCCCGCTCGACGACGGCGGAGGCGCCGGACAGCTCCGTTAGCAGCGCGGCGATCAACCCGCCGGTGCAGCTTTCCGCCGTGGCGAGGGTCAGACCCGCCTCCGTGTAGCGGCGCAAAACGGCCTCGGCCTGCGCAAGCAGGGAGCTGGTATCGGTCATGAGCGGGTCTCGTCCTGCGTGCCGTCGTCCATCTCTGCCTCGGACCATGGCAAACGCAGGGTGGCGGAGGCAAGGGCCGCGATGCCCTCGCGGCGCCCGGTGAAACCGAGCCGTTCCGACGTCGTGGCCTTGACCGACACGCGCCCGACCGGAAGGCCGCAGATCCCGGCGATGCGGGCGCGCATGGCCTCGCGATGCGGGCCGATCTTCGGCGTCTCGCAGACGATGGTGGCATCCAGATGCGCGATCATGCCGGCGCGGGCCCGCACCCGGTCGGCGGCGAAGGCGAGGAAGCGGTCGGAGGAGGCGCCGCGCCATTGCGGGTCGCTCGGCGGAAAATGATGGCCGATATCGCCGTCGCACAGGGCGGCGAGAACGGCATCGGTGAGGGCATGCAGCACGACATCCGCGTCGGAGTGTCCCTTCAGCCCGCGCGTGTGCGGGATCGCGATGCCACCGAGCATCACGTGGTCGCCCGGCTCGAAGGCGTGCACGTCGTAGGCGCTCGCCATGCGGATATCGGACAGGGCGGCCATGGCCTCCAGCTGACAGTGACGCCCGGCGTGCATCAGATCCTCCGGGGACGTGATCTTGACATTGGCCGGATCGCCGGCGGTGAAGACGACCGGATGCCCGGCCCATTCGGCGACGGCCGCATCGTCCGTCAGGCCCGTTTCGCCGGCCTCTGCGGCCCGCTCGTGCGCGGCGAGGATCGTGGCGAAGGCAAATCCCTGCGGCGTCTGGGCCGCGCGCAATCGGCTGCGGTCGACGGTGCCGGCGATCCCCATCCCGTCCGGCGTCACCTGTTTGAGCGTATCGGCGACGGCGGTGGCGGCAATCGCGGCCGGATGACCGGCGGCAAGGGCCTCGACACAGGCCGCAACCACCGTCCGCGTGACGAATGGTCGCGCCGCGTCGTGGATCAGAACGAAATCCGGCGCGGCTGCGGAAAGCGCGCGCAGACCTTCAAGCACCGACTGCTGACGCGTCGCCCCGCCCGTCACCGGCGGGCGCAGGTCCGCCGGGGCGTCGAAGCCGGCGACGGCGGCGTCATAGAGCGGCCGGTCGTCCGGGTGTATCACCACCTGCAGCACGTCGATGTCCGGGGCGGCGGCCAGGGCCTCCAGCGTGTGGCGAAGGATAGGCTTTCCGCCGATCTTGCGATATTGCTTCGGCCCGTCCGCCCCGCCGATCCGCGTCCCGCGCCCGGCCGCGACCACCAGCGCGGCGACGATGGGCGAGGGCGGCGTGTCGGCGTGGTCTGTGTCGGTCATTGCGGCGGTCTTCTTGTGTGACGCGTTGGGGGGTGAGCGCGGGCGCGGGGATCGGCGAAAGATCCCGGTGCAGGTTTGCCGCCTTCCGGCGCCGTTCACAAGCCCGATGGGCGGGCGGACGGAGATGGCGGGAATTTCTCTCTTGCGGGCGCCGATGTGATGTCTATTCTATAGGCAAAATTGAAAGTGCACATCAAATGAGCATAGAAGATCGAGCCGCGATCCGGACTGACCTGCGCATCGGCGCCCTCCCGATTGCCGGCCGCGCCTTCCTGGCGCCGATGTCGGGCGTGACGGACGTTCCCTTCCGGCGGCTGGCGCATCGCTTCGGCGCCGGGCTGGTCGTGTCGGAAATGGTCGCCTGCGAGCAATTGGCCGACGGCCACCCGGAGACGCGCCTGCGCAGCGAGGGCGTCGACGGCGCCTTGCACGTGGTGCAGCTCGCCGGCCGCGAGGCGCGGTGGATGCGCGAGGGCGCGCGTCTGGCGCAGGCCGCCGGCGCCGACATCATCGACATCAACATGGGCTGCCCGGCCAAGAAGGTGACCTCGGGCTATTCCGGCTCCGCGCTGATGCGCGATCTCGATCATGCGCTGACGCTGATCGAGGCGACGGTCGAGGCCGTCGACGTGCCCGTCACGCTCAAGATGCGGCTCGGCTGGGATCATGACAGCCTGAACGCGCCCGATCTCGCCGCGCGGGCGGAAGCCGCCGGCGTGCGCATGGTGACCGTGCACGGGCGCACCCGCTGCCAGTTCTACAAGGGTTCGGCCGACTGGGACGCGATCCGCGCGGTGCGCGAGCGGATTTCCGTGCCGCTGGTCGCCAACGGCGACTGCCGCTCCACGGAAGATGCACGCGAGATGATGGCGCGCTCCGGCGCCGACGCGGTGATGATCGGCCGCGCCGCCTACGGCCGGCCCTGGCTCGTCGGGCAGATCGCGGCGGAGCTTGCCGGAGCCCGGGCCCCGGCGACGCCGGTCGGCGCGGAGAAGGCCGATCTCGTCTGCGAGCACGTGGAGTTGATGCTCGGACACTATGGCGCGCAGAAGGGCCTGCGGCTCGCCCGCAAGCACATCGCCTGGTATCTCGACGACACGCGGCCCGCGATGCCGGCCGACCTGCGCAAGGCGGTTCTGACGGCGACGGACGCCGGCTTCGTCCTGTCCACGCTGCACCGCTTTGTCGCGCAGGGCGCGGTGGAGGCGGCGGCATGACGCCTTCAGCCCGCGCCGGCGAGGCCCGGTCCGTTTCGACCGCCATTCTCGACGCCCTGCCGCATCCGGTGATGCTGGTCGACCGGCAGGGATGCATCGCGCAGGCCAACACCGCCGCCGAGAGCTTCTTCGGCGCGAGCCTCCAGGTGCTCAGCCGTCATCCGCTGTCGCATTTCGTGCCCTTCGGCAGTCCGCTGCTGCTGCTGATCGCCCAGGTGCGCGATCGCGGCGCGCCGGTGAACGAATACAAGGTCGACATCAGCACGCCGCGCATCGGGTCGGAGAAGATCGTCGACATCATCGCCTCGCCGGTCACGGATGCGCCGGGCGCCGTCATGCTGATGCTGCAGGAGCGCGGCATGGCGGAGAAGATCGACCGCCAGCTCACGTCGCGCGGGGCGGCGCGCACCGTGTCGGGCCTTGCCACCATGCTGGCGCATGAGATCAAGAACCCGCTGTCGGGCATTCGCGGCGCGGCGCAGCTTCTGGAAGCCTCGGCGGCCGAGGAGGATCGCCCGCTGACCCGGCTGATCATGGACGAGGCCGACCGGGTGGTGAAGCTGGTCGACCGGATGGAGGTGTTTTCCGACGAGCGTCCCATCGAGCGCGAGCCGGTCAACATCCACGTGGTGCTCGACCATGTGCAGCGTCTGGCGCAATCGGGCTTCGCCCGCGAGGTGCCGATCGCCGTCGACTACGACCCCTCGCTGCCGATGGTCCATGCCAACCGCGACCAGCTGGTGCAGGTGTTTCTCAACCTGATCAAGAACGCGACGGAGGCCGTCGCCGGCGTCACCGGCGGCGAGATCACGCTGACCACCGCCTATCGCCCGGGCATCCGCCTGTCGGTGCCGGGCTCGCGCGAGCGCGTCAGCCTGCCGCTGGAGTTCTGCGTGCGCGACAACGGTCCAGGCGTTCCCGACGATCTGCTGTCGCATCTCTTCGACCCCTTCGTGACCACCAAGGCGAACGGCTCCGGGCTCGGCCTCGCGCTGGTCGCCAAGATCATCGGCGACCACGGCGGCGTGATCGAATGCGACAGCCAGCCGGGGCGCACCGTCTTTCGCATCCTGATGCCGGCCTACGCGACACAGGCCGGAACCTGAAAGCAGGGAACACCGCAATCATGCCCACCGGGACCATCCTCGTTGCCGACGACGACGCGGCCATTCGCACGGTGCTGAACCAGGCCCTGTCGCGGGCCGGCTACACGGTGCGGCTCACGTCGAACGCCACCACCTTGTGGCGGTGGGTCAGTTCCGGCGACGGCGACCTCGTCGTCACCGACGTGATGATGCCGGACGAGAACGCCTTCGACGTTCTGCCGCGCATCAAGAAGATGCGCCCCGATCTGCCGGTGATCGTGATGAGCGCGCAAAACACCTTCATGACCGCGATCCGCGCGTCGGAAAAGGGCGCCTACGAATATCTGCCCAAGCCCTTCGACCTGAAGGAACTCACCACCATCGTCGGCCGCGCGCTGTCGGAGCCCAAGCGCACGCAGGTGGAGAGCCGGGAGGAGGGCGGCGACCAGATCCCGCTGATCGGACGCTCGCCGGCCATGCAGGAGATCTACCGGGTGCTCGCCCGGCTGATGCAGACCGACCTGTCGGTGATGATCAACGGCGAATCGGGCACCGGCAAGGAACTGGTCGCGCGCGCGCTGCACGACTACGGCAAGCGGCGCAACGGTCCCTTCGTGGCGATCAACATGGCGGCCATTCCGCGCGATCTGATCGAGGCGGAGCTTTTCGGCCACGAAAAGGGCGCCTTCACAGGCGCGCAACAGCGCTCCGCCGGTCGCTTCGAGCAGGCCGACGGCGGCACGCTCTTTCTCGACGAGATCGGCGACATGCCGATGGAGGCCCAGACCCGGCTCCTGCGCGTGCTGCAGCAGGGCGAATACACCACCGTCGGCGGCCGCGTGCCGATCCGCACGGACGTGCGCATCGTCGCCGCCACCAACAAGGATCTGCGCCATCTGATCAATCAGGGTCTGTTCCGCGAGGACCTCTATTACCGGCTGAACGTCGTGCCGATCCGCCTTCCGCCGCTGCGCGAGCGCATCGAGGACATTCCCGATCTGGTGCGCCATTTCTTCGCGCTGGCGGAAAAGGAGGGGCTGCCGCCCAAGCAGATCGAGCAGGCGGCCATCGACCGGCTGCGCCGCTACCGCTGGCCGGGCAATGTGCGCGAACTGGAAAACCTGGTTCGCCGGCTCTCCGCGCTCTATCCGCAGGACGTGATCTCGGCCGCGCTGATCGATCAGGAACTCAGCCAGCCGGCGCCGACCGCCGAGGAAGACGAGGACAGCGCGCCCATTGATCTCTCGGCCTCGGTGGAGCGCTACCTCAACACCTACTTCCAGGCTTTCGGCGATGCCCTGCCGCCGCCGGGGCTCTACCATCGCATCCTGCGCGAGGTGGAATATCCGTTGATCGGGGCTGCACTCGCGGCGACGCGCGGCAACCAGATCAAGGCGGCGGAACTGCTCGGCGTCAATCGCAACACGCTGCGCAAGAAGATCCGCGATCTCGACGTGCAGGTGATCCGCCAGAACCGGTGACGTGACCGGTGACGCGACCGGTGACGCGGCGCGGCGCGCCGGCGCCGCCCATTCACAAGCCTCAAGACCTGTCGTAATTTGGCAACATTGTGTGATAAGGCTGCCGCAGCCTTTCGCGACGGTCCCGCCCGGGCCGGCTTCGGACAATGGTTGCACCACAGTGATCGCGGATCGATTGAGCGCCTCAGCCCTGAACACGGAGCCCGGCCGGAAAGGCCGACGCCTGCGCCGGCTCGGACTGGTGCTGGTCATCGTGTCGCTGATCTCGATCACCGCCACCTTCTTCGTGCTGATGGGCGTCACGCCGATCGCGCCGGACGGCGTCGTGTCGCAGGCTGCGATGGTGGTGAACGGTGTCCTGGTCGCCATCCTTCTGCTGCTGGTGATTCTGGAATTCGCCTCCCTGTGGCAGGCGCGCCGGCGGGGGCGGGCGGCCGCGCGGCTGCACGGGCGCATCGTCACGCTGTTCAGCGTGATGGCCGCGGTGCCGGCGCTGCTGGTTGCCGTGCTGGCCACGATCACGCTCGACCGCGGGCTCGACCGCTGGTTCGAGGATCGAACCCGGCTGATCATCGACAATGCGCTCACCGTCGCCCAGGCCTATCTTCAGGAGCACGCGCGGGTGTTGCGCGGCGATCTCATCGCCATGGCGAGTGACATCGACCGCGCGCGCGCCGTCTACGACTTCGAGCCGACCCGCTTCGATTCGTTCTTCCAGACCCAGACCACCTTGCGGGCGCTGCTCGGCGCCTATCTGATGAAGCCCGACGGGACCGTCATCACCCGCGTCGTCGTCAATCCGGACGCCGACATCCTGCCGCCGCCACTGGAGGCCTTCGACCAGGCGGCCGGCGGCGAGCCGGTGATCATCGCGCCGGGCGTGTCCAATCTGGTCGGCGGCGTGATGAAGCTCTCCGCCTATGACGAGATGTATCTCTATGTCACCCGCGCCATGGACAAGCGGGTGGTCGATTACCTGAGGCTCGCGGAGGACGGCGCCAATCAGTACACGCGCATGGAGCAAAGCCGCTTCGGCGTGCAGGTGGCCTTCGCGCTCGTCTACACCGGCGTGACGCTGGTGCTGCTGCTGTCGGCGGTGTGGATCGGCTTCGGCTTCGCCAACATGCTGGTGTCGCCGATCCGCCGACTGATCGGCGCGGCCGACCAGGTGTCGAAGGGCAATCTCTACGTCCAGGTGGAAACCGACAAGTCGGCCGGCGACCTCGCCAATCTGGGCGCGACCTTCAACAACATGACGGCGCAATTGCGCGGCCAGCGCGACGCGCTGCTCGCCGCCAACGACCAGATCGACCGCCGCCGGCGATTTACCGAGGCGGTTCTTTCGGGCGTGACCTCCGCCGTGGTCGGGATCGACGACAGCGGGCGCATCTCGCTCGTCAACCGCTCGGCGCGCGAGTTGCTCGACGTCAGCGAGAGCGAGTTGCTGGACGAATCGCTGACGCAGGCCGTCCCGGAACTCGCCGAGATCATCGAGACGGCGATGGCGCGCAGCGACGACCGCATGGCGGAGGCGCAGGTCTCCATGCACCGCAAGGGGCGCGAGCGCACCGTCAACGTCCGGGTGACCAGCGAGAAGTCGACGCGCAGCGAGCATGGCTTCGTGGTCACGCTGGACGACATCACCGATCTGGTGACGGCGCAGCGCACCTCCGCCTGGGCCGATGTCGCCCGGCGCATCGCGCATGAGATCAAGAACCCGCTGACCCCGATCCAGCTTTCCGCCGAGCGCATCCGCCGCCGCTACGGCAAGAGAATCGAGGAAGATCGCGCCGTCTTCGACCAATGCGTCGACACGATCATCCGTCAGGTCGGCGACATCGGCCGCATGGTCGACGAGTTCTCGTCCTTCGCGCGCATGCCCAAGCCGTCGATGACGGTGAGCGACCTGCGCAACACGGTGCGCGAGGCCGCCTTCATGCAAAGCGTGGCGAACTCGGAGATCTCGATCTCGACCGAGGTGCCGGAGGAGGCCGTCGAGGCCTGTTTCGACCAGCGTCTGGTCGGTCAGGCGCTGACCAACGTGGTGAAGAACGCGGCCGAGGCGGTCGAGGCCCTGCCGGAGGACAAGGCGGGGAGCGGACGCATCAAGGTCCGGCTGACGCGCGACGAGGCGCGCGATCGCATCGTCATCGACATCATCGACAATGGCATCGGGCTGCCGCAGGAGAACCGCCAGCGCCTGCTCGAGCCCTATATGACGACCCGCGAGAAGGGCACCGGGCTCGGGCTGGCGATCGTCAAGAAGATCCTGGAAGACCATGGCGGCGGCATCGAGCTGATGGACGCGCCGCCCGATTTCTCTCAAGGCGGCGGACCCGGCGCCACGGTGCGGCTCAGCCTCGCCGCCGGGCTCGACCCCGCGGGCGGCGCGGCCCCCGAAACGTCTTCCGACTCCCCCGCCGCATCGGCGTCCACGACATCACGAACGGTTGCGACAGATGGCTTATGATATTCTGGTAGTCGATGACGAGGCGGACATTCGCGATCTGATCGCCGGTATTCTCGACGACGAGGGCTATGCGACCCGAACGGCCGCCGACAGCGACGCGGCGCTGGCCGCGATCCAGGAGCGCCGGCCCTCGCTCGTGGTGCTCGACATCTGGCTGCAGGGCAGCCGGCTCGACGGGCTCGACCTGCTCGACGTCATTCGCGAACAGGATCCCGACCTGCCGGTGATCATCATTTCCGGCCACGGCAACATCGAGACCGCCGTCTCCGCGATCAAGCGCGGGGCCTATGACTACATCGAAAAGCCGTTCAAGACGGACCGGCTGGTGCTGGTCACCGAGCGCGCCCTGGAAGCCTCGTCGCTGAAGCGCGAGATCCGCCAGCTCAAGCAGCGCAGCGCCGACGCGCCGGACCTTCTCGGCGAAAGCAGCGCGATCAACCAGTTGCGGACCACCATCGAGCGTGTCGCACCGACCAACAGCCGGGTGCTGATCACCGGTCCCTCCGGCTCGGGCAAGGAACTGACCGCGCGCACCCTGCACGCCATGTCGCAGCGCGCGAAAAGCCCCTTCGTCGTGATCAACGCCGCCACCATCACGCCGGAGCGGATGGAGGAGGAACTCTTCGGGATCGAGGACGCGGACGGGCGCATTCGCAAGGTCGGCGCGATGGAAGAGGCGCATGGCGGCACGCTCTACATCGACGAAGTCGCCGACATGCCGCACGAGACGCAGAGCAAGATCCTGCGCGTGCTGGTCGACCAGACCTTCAGCCGGGTCGGCGGGGTCGGCAAGGTCAGCGTCGACATCCGCATCCTGTCGTCGAGCGCCCGCAACCTGGAGCAGGAGATCGCCGAGGCCCGGTTCCGGGAGGATCTTTTCCACCGGCTCGGTGTCGTGCCGCTGCATGTGCCGCCGCTCGCCGAGCGGCGCGAGGACATTCCGCTGCTGGTGCAGTTCTTCATGGAGCAGATCTCGGTGGCGTCCGGCCTGCCCATGCGGCGCATCGGCGAAGACGCGATGGCCGTGCTTCAGGCGCATGACTGGCCGGGCAATGTCCGCCAGTTGCGCAACAACGTCGAAAGGCTGATGATCCTGACCCGGGCGGATCCGGAAGCCGTGATCACCGCCGATCTGCTGCCGGGCGAGATCGGGGCGGACGTGCCGAGCCTGCCGACCAACGGCGGGGGCGAGCATCTGATGGCCCTGCCGCTGCGCGATGCGCGCGAGATGTTCGAGCGCGACTATCTGCAGGCGCAGATCAAGCGCTTCGGCGGCAACGTCTCGCGCACGGCCGAATTCGTCGGGATGGAGCGCTCCGCGCTGCACCGCAAGCTCAAGTCCCTCGGACTGACCTGACCCGCGACCGGACGGGCGCGCTCGGGGCTCGACACACCAACCAAGGACGGCCAAGCGATGAGAGTTGTGATTTGCGGCGCGGGGCAGGTCGGCTACGGCATTGCCGAAAAGCTCGCGGCGGAACAGAACGACGTCTCGGTCATCGATTCCTCGCCGCGGCTGATCAATGCGATCCGCGACACGCTCGACGTGCGCGGCTTCGTCGGCCACGGAGCGCATCCGGACGTGCTCGCCCAGGCCGGCGCCGACCAGGCCGACATGCTGATCGCCGTCACGCTCTACGACGAGGTCAACATGGTGGCCTGTCAGGTGGCGCATTCGCTCTTCAAGGTGCCGACCAAGGTCGCGCGCGTGCGCGCCCAGAGCTACCTGCGGCCCCAGTGGGGCGATCTGTTCTCGCGCGAGAACATGCCCATCGACGTGATCATCTCGCCGGAGATCGAGGTCGGCGAGATGGTGCTGCGCCGTCTGGCGCTGCCGGGCGCGGTGGAGACCGTGCGCTTCGCCGACGAGCAGGTCGTGGTGGTGGGCATCGTCTGTCAGGAGGATTGCCCGGTCGTCAACACGCCGCTCAGGCAGCTGACCGAGCTCTTTCCCGATCTCGGCGCCGTGGTCGCGGGCGTGTTTCGCGGCAATCATCTCTTCGTGCCGAAGAGTTCCGATTCGTTGCTGGAGGACGATCTGGTCTACGTCATCGCCCGGCGCGACAACGTGCGCCGGACGCTGGCGATCTTCGGGCACGAGGAGGCGGAGGCGACCCGCGTGGTCATCGCCGGCGGCGGCAACATCGGCCATTACGTCGCCCGCGAACTGGAACAGCGCCAGTCGACCGCCAAGGTCAAGATCGTCGAGCAGTCGCGCGAGCGCGCGCTCGGCATCGCCGACACGCTCAAGCGCACGGTGATCCTGCACGGCAGCGCGCTCGACCAGTCGCTGCTGCTGGAAGCCGACGTGCAGGACGCCGACACGCTGATCGCGCTGACCAACGTGGACGAGGTCAACATCCTCTCCTGCGTGATGGCCAAGAAGCTCGGCTGCAAGCGCAACCTGTCGCTGATCAACAACCCCGGCTACCCGACCTTCGCGCATGCGTTGGGGATCGACGCCTTCGTCAATCCCCGGCAGGTGACGATCTCCAAGATCCTGCAACACGTGCGCCGGGGCCGGATCCGCGGCGTGCATGCGCTGCAGAACGGCGCGGCGGAGGTCATCGAGGCGGAAGCGCTGGAGACCTCGCCGCTCGTCGGCCGCCCCTTGCGCGACATCGACCTTCCCGACGGCATCCGTGTTGGCGCCATCTTCCGAAACGGGCAGGTGATAACGCCCGACGGCAGCACGGTCATCCGCGCGCACGACCGCTGCGTGCTCTTCGCCATCGCCGAACGCGTGCGGCAGGTGGAGCAAATGTTCCGGGTCAGTCTGGAATTTTTCTGATTGCGTTCGATATAGGCCCCGGATACGGGAAAAGGGTTGTGTGCGGCCGCCGCCACCCTCGACCCGAGGAAACCGGGCCGCGCCGGCCTTTTGCGGCACGCGTTGCCGCTCCGGCCGTGCCAAGTTGTGCCGCTTGAGGCCGGACCCCCGAGACACCTGTCAAACCGAGAACCCTGGAAGTCGCATGTCACGTATCGCCTATGTCAACGGTCGCTACCAGCGCCACGCCGAGGCCATGGTCCATGTCGAGGATCGCGGTTATCAGTTCTCCGACGGCGTCTATGAGGTCTGCGAGATCTGGAACGGACGCGTCGTCGACGAGCGGCGCCACCTCGACCGCCTGGAGCGCTCCCTGCGTGAGCTGCAGATCCGCATGCCGATGGGGCGCGCCGCGCTCAGCCAGGTCATGCGCGAGGTCGTGCGCCGCAATCACGTTTCCGACGGGCTCGTCTATCTCCAGGTGACGCGCGGCGTCGCCCGGCGCGATCACGTGTTTCCCTCGCCCGACACCAAGCCCGCGCTGGTCGTCACCGCGCGTTCGGTTCCCGCCGGGGCGGGCGATGCCAGCGCGCAGGCCGGCGTCGGCGTCATCACCGTGCCGGACAATCGCTGGGAGCGGGTGGACATCAAGACCGTGGGCCTGCTGCCCAATGTGCTCGCAAAGCAGAAGGCCAAGGAAGCCGGCGCGAAGGAAGCCTGGTTCGTCGATACGCAGGGATTCGTGACCGAGGGCGGATCGACCAACGCCTGGATCGTCACCAAGGACAATACGCTGGTCACGCGGCCGGCGGAGCAGGGCATCCTGAAGGGCATCACCCGTCAGGTTGTGCTGGATATGATTGAACGCCACGGTTTTGCGTTTGACGAGCGCCCCTTCACCGTGGAAGAAGCGAAACAGGCCAAGGAAGCCTTCATCACGGCGGCCTCCACGCTGGTGATGCCGGTGGTGCGCATCGACGACACGCCGGTCGGCAACGGTCATCCCGGCGAGCTCTCCCGGGAGCTGCGCCAGCGTTTCCACGAGGTCAGCGAAAGCGAACCCGTGTGAGAGGGAATGCGGATGAACAAACGGGCAGAAAAGCGGAATCGAATGCGATAGAGTGACCCGGGAAGTGGCTGGCGATCGCATTCCTCGGCATGACCTGGAGGGGTGGGGCGATCGTCCGGGCAGGCGATTGCGGGGCCCAGGGTGCTGCACCCGGCGCTTCCGATAAACTCATGCGAATGCAGGAAAAAATAAAACATGGCTGACCGCGCTCAGAACCTTCAGGACACATTCCTCAACCACGTTCGCAAGCAGAAAACCCCGCTGACGATCTTCCTGATCAACGGGGTCAAGCTGCAGGGCGTCGTGACGTGGTTCGACAATTTCTGCGTGCTTCTGCGCCGCGACGGGCACTCCCAGCTCGTCTACAAGCACGCGATTTCCACCGTCATGCCGAATGCTCCGGTCCAGCTCTTCGAGCCGGCCGACGAGACGGGCGAAAAAGCGGCGGGCTGATTGAAAAAGCAGAACAGACCAAAGCCGTCCCGAGACGACGCTCCGTCACCCGATCACGCCTTCGACGCCAAGCGCGACGCCCGCGGGGCGCGTGCGGCGGTGATCGTGCCGGTGCTCACCGGTCGTGCGGCCGGGGAGAGCGCCGCCGCGCGCCGGTCTCCGCAGGCCCGGCTGGAGGAAGCGGTCGGCCTTGCCGCGGCCATCGACCTGGAGGTCGTGTCCTCCGGCATCGCCAACATCGCGCAGCCGCGCCCGGGCACGCTCTTCGGGAGCGGCAAGGTCGAGGATCTGGCCGCCATCGTGCGGGCGGAAGAGCTCGAGCTCATCGTCGTCGACCATCCGCTGACGCCGATCCAGCAGCGCAACCTGGAAAAGGCGCTCAAGTGCAAGGTGCTCGACCGCACGGGCCTGATCCTCGAGATCTTCGGCGCCCGCGCCAGCACCGCGGAGGGCACGCTGCAGGTCGAGCTGGCGCATCTCAAGTGGCAGAAAAGCCGGCTGGTGCGCTCCTGGACCCACCTGGAACGCCAGCGCGGCGGCCTCGGCTTCGTCGGCGGCCCCGGCGAAACCCAGATCGAGGCCGACCGGCGGCTCATCCAGGAGCGGATCACGCGCCTTGAACGCGAGCTTGCCCAGGTCAGCCGCACCCGCGACCTGCACCGGCAGAAGCGCAAGAAGGTGCCGCAGCCCGTCGTGGCCCTCGTCGGCTACACCAACGCCGGAAAATCGACGCTGTTCAACCGGCTGACCCGCTCCGAGGTCTTCGCCAAGGACCTGCTGTTCGCCACCCTCGACCCGACCCTGCGCCGCGTCGCGCTGCCGCACGGGCGCGAGATCATCCTCTCCGACACGGTGGGCTTCATCTCCGACCTGCCGACCCATCTCATCGCCGCCTTCCGGGCGACGCTGGAGGAGGTGACGGAGGCGGACCTCGTGCTGCATGTGCGCGACATCGCGCATGAGGATACCGAGGCGCAGGCGCAGGACGTCTCCGACACGCTGGAAATCCTGGGCTTCGGCGCGGAGCGCGACGTGCCGATCATCGAGGTGTGGAACAAGATCGACCTGCTGGCAGGCGAGCGCAGCGCCGCGCTGCTCGCCGCCAACCAAGGCGCGGGCCGCGGCGACGGGCCGGTCAGCGTGTCGGCCCAGAACGGTCAGGGACTGGACGACCTGCTCGCGCGCATCGAGGCGGAATTGTCGGCCGGAAGCGCCAGTTTCGACGTGACCCTGCCGGTCGAGGATGGCGAGGCCATCGCCTGGCTGCATCGCAACACGGACGTGCTGGCGCGCGACGACGACGAGATGCGCTGCCGCTTCCGCATCCGCGTGTCGGAGCGCCGGCGCGGCGAGGTTCTGGAGCGGTTCAAGGGCCGGCTGACGCCGGTGGGCGACGCGGTCACCTCCTGAGGGCGCCGGTCTCGGGGCGCTCGGTCGCCCTTCCTCTTAGTCCCCCTGCTTCCTAATCCCTCTGCCTCTCAATCCCCCTGTCTCTCCGGCGAGGGCGGCGTCTGCGGACGGGAGGGCCGCTTCGCCGCCTGCCAGGCCGCTTCCATCTCTTCCAGGCTCATCGCCTCGAGCGACGTCCGCCGCTCCTGCGCCGCGCGCTCGATCTCCGCGAACCGGCTGCGGAACTTCCTGTTGGTACGCTTGAGCGCGGCTTCCGGGTCGATCTCCAGATGTCGGGCGAGATTCGCCACGGCGAAGAGCAGATCGCCCAGCTCGTCCTCGATCCGGTCGCGCTCAAGCGCTTGCGGCGCCGCGCCGATCTCGGCGGCGAGTTCCTCCGTTTCCTCGCGGATCTTGTCGAGCACCGGGCCGGCCGCGCCCCAGTCGAAGCCGACGCGCGCGGCGCGCTTCTGCAGCTTTTCCGCTTCCGTCAGCGCGGGGAAGGCGGAGGGCACGTCGTCGAGATAGGCGGGCGGGGCGTCCTCCAGTCCCAGCGCGGCGCGCTGGCGGGCGCGCGCGTCCTTTTCCTGGCTCTTGATCCGCTCCCATGACCCCTTGGCGATGCCGGCGGATCGCGCCTCCTCGTCGCCGAAGACATGCGGATGCCGGCGGATCATCTTGGCCGTGATGCCTTCCACCACATCGCCGAAGTCGAAGGTCCCGGCCTCGCGCGCCATCTGCGCGTGATAGACGACCTGCAGCAGCAGATCGCCCAGCTCCTCGCGTAGATCCACCGGATCGCCGCGATGGATCGCGTCGGCCACCTCATAGGCTTCCTCGATCGTATAGGGCACGATGGTCTCGAAGGTCTGCTCCAGATCCCAGGGGCATCCGGTGCCCGGCGTTCTGAGCGCGGTCATGATGTCGATCAGGCGCTGGATGTCGCGGTCCGGGGTCATGGCGGTCCTTGTCGCTGGCGAAAATGCAGGTTGGCAGGAGGTAGCACCGACGCGCGGCGAACCCAAGGGTCCCGCGTCCGCGTCTTGATCGCCGAGGGCGCCTGGCGTACCCCGGGTGGGGACGCAGCAGAGAGGCGGACGATGAGCCAGGACACATGGCAGGACGCGCTCGTCGTCGGGCGCGGCATCACGATCCCGGCGCGCGAGTTGTCCGAGGAGTTCATCCGGGCGTCCGGCCCCGGCGGTCAGAACGTCAACAAGGTGTCGAGCGCGGTGCAATTGCGCTTTCACCTCGCGGCCAATGAGACCCTGCCCGAGGACGTCAAGGCGCGGCTTGCGCGGCTCGCCGGCCAGCGCCTGACCCGCGACGGCGACATTCTGATCCAGGCCGACCGGTTCCGCTCGCAGGAGCGCAATCGCGAGGACGCCCGGGAGCGTCTCGTCGCGCTTGTCGAGCGTGCGCTGGAACGCCCCAAGCCGCGCCGGCCGACCCGGCCGACGCGTGGCTCGAAGGAGCGACGGCTCGCGTCCAAGAAACAGCGCGGCCAGACGAAGAAACTGCGTGGCCGGCCCGTCGATTGAGAGAGGTCTTTCGACCGAGGGAAGGGGCCCGGTTGCAGGCACAAAAAAGCCGCCGGGGAAGACCCCGGCGGCTTTTCGCGTTCGCGTGGCCCGTCTGGCGGGCTAGCGGCCGTTCACGCCGAGACGGGCAGCGTCGGACGCGCCCGGTTCGCCGAAGCGAACGGCATTGAAGCGCGCGCGATGGGCCGCATCGCCGCGGTAGCCGAGATCGGAAAGCGTGCGCGAATCGGTGTCCGCGACATGAAGGGGATGAACGCGCGAGGCGACGCCAAGGGCGTTGCCGAGAACTTTGGTCAGAAAGGTCATTGCACTCTCCACAAGGCTGGGGTTTCGGGCCGCGCGACCGGGGTGCCGGTTGCGATACTCGGGATATGTGCGCATTCGCCCTTTCAATCAAACAAAAAGCACTTACGTTTTAGATCAATGAAATTGAACTCAAGGTCGCGGGGACGCCGGGATGGACCAACTGCCGGGGAAAGGAACCCCTCTGATCGAGACGGATCTCTACCGAACCTTTCTCGTGATCTCCGAAACGGGAAGTTTTTCAAGGGCGTCGGAAGTGATCGGGCGCACGCCCTCCGCCGTTTCGATGCAGATCAAGAAACTGGAAACCCTGTTGGGCGTTTCCCTGTTCGCACGCGAGGGACGCAGCGTCCGCTTGACCGGGGCGGGGGAGGCGCTGCTCGGTTACGCGCGGCGCATCCTGATGCTCAACGAGGAGGCGGTGTCGCTGTTTCGTGCGCCGGCAATCGAGGGCGAGGTGCGTTTCGGCGCGCCATCGGATTTCGGCACGCGCTTTCTGCCCAACATCCTGACCCGGTTCGCCCGCTCGCATCCGGGGGTGAATGTCGACGTGCATCTCGACGGCAGCCCGCGGCTTCTCAAGGGGCTGAAGGAGCGCACCCTCGACCTGGTGCTCTACACCGCGCGCCCGGACAGCGACGCCGCGCGCGGCGGCGAGATCGTCTACACCGAGCCGCTCGCCTGGGCGGGGCTGGAGGGCGGGGTCGCCTACAGCCGCGAGCCGCTGCCGCTGGCCCTGTCCGTGTCGGGCTGCCCCTGGCGCAAGGCGGCGCGCAGCGCGCTCGACGCCGCGCAACATCCCTATCGCATCGCCTATCAAAGCTTCCACAGCGCGGGGCAGGAGGCGGCGCTGCTCGCCGATCTCGCGGTTTCGCCGTTTCCCGCCAGCGTCATCGTGCCGCCGCTCCAGCGCCTCGACGAGCGTCACGGGTTGCCGGACATCGGGACGTACCACCTGATTCTCAAGGAAGCGGGCAAGGCCGGCAAGGCGACCGACGCCTTCGCCCGCCACGTGGTCGACTTCTTCCGCGACATGGCCGCGACGCAAACCGCCCAGTCCGCACAGCTCGTGTGAGCGTGCCGCCGCAGGCGCGGCACAAGACCGCTGGCGGTTCCCCGAACCTCTCATCGCCACCCCGTCATCGTCACACCGTCCGTGCGGGCACGAAACGGCTTGGGGGCATCCCGGGCCTGCAGCCGAGGCTTGTCCGGCCTGCCGGGAACGCGGCGCGGTCGTGGCAGGTCACGGCCGTTGCGAAGATGAGCGGGAAGTCTAATTCGAGCCATGCGCTTGCGTAGCAAAGCAATGGAAACTCATTCCCTCACGTTGCAAATACGTGAACCGTTGCATGCCAGAATTTCCCCTGACCGCCGCTGAGACCTAGACTTCGCCGCGACGGCAGCGGTCACGGCCGGCAAGCTGCGATTATCCCGTCATTTGTTGGTGCGGAAGGGCGCGGATTTCCCGGTCTTGAAAAAATCTGCCGACGGGCTTTGCAATAGTGGCGGCATTCCATGTTAACCTGAGGCGCGGCGGAGAGATCGCGCAGACGATCGTGTCGCCGCAAGGCATCCGGTGCCTGGAAGGAAGTCGTCTTGCCTGCGACGTGGGGCGAGGCCGACCGGGCCGCATGGAGGGCGGATCGAGGGGTGCGCCGGTTCGGCGCAGCCGGGCGCCGTCCGGCACGGGGCAGGGCGGGGTTTCCCTCGGCACCGTTTTCCTCGGCATCGTTTTGCTCGGCGTCGTTTTCCTCGGCACCGGGGATGCCGGAACAACCGAAGAAACAGGTGGAGATAGACAGGGCCAATGTCGACCAGAGACACTTCGAGCAAGCTGCATCCCAAGGTAGAGGACGCGCGCCGGGAGATGGAGCGGGGCCGGCTGAACCGCCGCGAGTTCGTGCGTTTCGCCGCCCTTCTCGGCGTCGGCGCGGGCGCTGCCTATGCCATGGCCGGCCTTCCGAGCCCGGCCTTTGCCGACGATCACGGCAACATGCCGTTCCCGGCGGACGACCCCAACGCGAAGTCCGGCGGGATCCTGAAGATCGCCATGCAGGTGCAGAAGATGGAGGACCCGGCGACCTATTCCTGGGTCGAGATGTCCAACCAGACGCGCCACATCCTCGAGCATCTGGCGATGACCGGGCCGGACAACGTTACCCGGCCGATGCTGGCGGAGCGCTGGGAAGCCTCCGACGATCTCACGACCTGGACGTTCTATCTGCGCAAGGGCGTGAAGTGGCACAATGGCGACGACTTCACGACCGAGGACGTCAAGTTCAACTTCGACCGCTGGATGAACCCCGACCTCGGTTCGTCCAACGTCGGCCTGTCCTCGATCGCCGCCATGCTGGAGGAAAGGGACGGCAAGAAGGTCATGCGCGAGGGCGCGATCGAGGTGATCGACGATCACACCATCCGCTTCAATCTCGCCAAGCCGGTGCTGTCCTTCCCGGAGGACATGTACAACTACCCGACCGCGCTGCTGCACCGCAGCTTCGAGCCGCCGTTCTCGGCCAACCCGATCGGCACCGGTCCGTTCACGCTGGTGGAGAATGTCGTCGGCGACAAGTGCATCCTCAAGCGCGCCGAGAACCATGAGTACTGGGGCGGCAAGGTCTATCTCGACGAGATCCACTATTACAATTTCGACGAGGACAACCAGCTCACCGCCTTCGCGACCGGCGAGGTGGATTCCATCTACGAGTTCGGCGTCGAGCAGATGGAACTGGCCAAGGCGCTCGATGGCGAGATCGTCTCGGCGCGCACGTCGCAGACGCTGTGCTGCCGCTTCCAGGTCGACAAGAAACCCTTCGACGACAAGCGTGTGCGTCAGGCGATCGTCAAGGCGATCGACAACAACCGCGTCATGGAACTCGTCTATCCGGAAGGCGGCGACGTCGGCGAGAATCACCATGTGGCGCCGATCCATCCCGAGTATTTCGAACTGCCGAAGCTCACCCGCGACGTGGAGGGCGCCAAGGCGCTGCTCGCCGAGGCGGGCTACGCGGACGGGCTGGAGCTGACCATCGACGTCGGCAACACCGACGGCCCGTGGCACCAGACGGTCGCCGAGGCCATGCGCGACCAGCTCAAGGACGTCGGCATCACGCTCAACGTCAATGTCATGCCGCCCTCCAAGTACTGGGAAATCTGGGACAAGACGCCGTTCGGCGCGACCGCCTGGACGCACCGTCCGCTCGGCACCATGGTGCTCTCCCTCGGCTACCGCTCCGGCGTGCCGTGGAACGAGACCAACTACGCCAACCCGGAATGGGACGCCGCGCTCGACGAGGCGGAATCGACCCTCGACGTGGAAAAGCGTCGCGCCCTGATGGAGAAGGTCGAGAAGATCCTGCAGGACGATGCCGTCATGGTGCAGCCGATCTTCCGCCCGGTGTACACCATCGTGAAATCGTCGGTGAACGGCTATCCGGGGCACCCGACCCAGTATCATCAGTTCAACAAGGTCTGGAAGGCCTGACACGACTGAGAGAAGAGGCGACCGGGGGCTTTCCCCGGTCGTTTCGTCAGCACCGCCCGGCGTCGCGCCGCGGCGGCGAGGGGCCTTATTCGGGTGGGCACGATGGTCAAACTGATCCTGAGGCGGCTTGTTCAGATGGTTCTGATCATGGCCGTCGCATCGCTTTTGCTGTTCGCGATTTTCGACACGCCGGAGTTCAAGAAGCGGCTCGCCGTTCAGGAACTTGGCGGCTTCGCCGTCTCGGCGCTGACGGACGAAAGCTACAACGCCTGGCTGGCGGAAAAGGGCCTCGATGCCCCCTTTTACATTCGCTACGTGAACTGGCTCGGCGATATCCTGCAGGGCGATCTCGGGTTTTCCTATGAGAAGAACCGGGAGGTCGCGCCGCTGCTGATGGACCGGCTGGCCAACACGGGCATCCTGGCGTTCTTCGTCTTCGCCCTCATGATCCCGATCTCGCTGGTGCTCGGGATTCTCGCCGGCATGAAGGAGGGCTCGGTCCAGGACCGCTCGATTTCCTTCATATCGGTGTTCACCACCAGCATTCCGGAAATCGCGACGGCCATCCTGCTCACCGTGGTGCTGGCGCTCGGTCTCGGTTGGCTGCCGGCGAAATCGGCGATGATCAGCGGTTTCGACTTCAAGCAGCTGGTGCTGCCGGTGCTGACGCTGGTGATCTACGATTTCGGCTATGTGGCGCGCATGACCCGTGCCTCGATGGCGGAGGTGATGACCTCGCAATACATCCGCACCGCAATCCTGAAGGGCATTCCCTATCGCCGGGTGATCATGAAGCACGCCCTGCGCAACGCGCTGATCGCCCCCTTCACGCTGATCGTGCTGCAGCTCAACTGGCTGCTGTCCGGCGTCGTCGTGGTCGAGGTGTTCTTCGAATACGACGGCTTCGGCAAGCTTCTGCTGGAGGCGGCGCTCTTCCCGGACGTGGAGGTCGTGCAGGCCTGCACGCTGGTGGCAGTCGCCGTGGCCGTGATGTCGCAGATCATCTCCGACATCGGCTACACCTTCCTGAATCCGCGCATTCGCTTCGCCTGAGGACGGGGACACGACACGATGGCCGTTACCGAACTCGACGCCGGTCCCGCCCTGCTTGACCGCCTGTCCAGACCCAAGCCGCTCGTTGCGCTTGCGCTTTTGATGTGGGTGCCGCTCACCGCCTATGTGATGTTCGCCGGCTCGCTCGGCGACAACGCCTCGTCGGTGCTGCTGCCGGCGATCCCCGCGACGCTGCTGCTCTATGTGCTCGGCGTGCGGGCCTTCCGCGAAAGCTGGGTGGCCGTGATCGGGCTGACGCTGGTCTTCTTCTGGCTGCTGATGGCCGTGACCGCGCCGTTCCTGCCGCTGCTCGATCCCAACAAGCCGATCGCGCCCTTCGTCACGCCGCTCAGCGAGCGGGGGGACATCTTTTTCTGGCTCGGCACCGACTTCAAGGGCCGCGACATGCTTTCGCGCATGATCTGGGGCTGCCAGCGGGTGCTGGTCTGGGGCGTGACGGCGACGATGGTGGCCTATGTGGTCGGCGCCATGTTCGGCCTCATCTCGGGCTATCTCGCCGGCTGGTGGGACGAGGTGATCTCCTTCGCCGCCAACGTGCTGCTGTCCTTCCCGGTGATGGTGCTGTTCATCGTGATCCTCAATTACCTCGGGCCGTCGGGCTTCAACATCGTGGTCGCGGTGACCTTTGCCTCCGCGCCGGCGATCATGCGCATCGTTCGCGGGCTCGCGATGGACATCAAGACCCGCGACTATGTCTTCGCGGCACAGACGCGCGGCGAGCATCCGCTCTACATCATGGTGTTCGAGCTGCTGCCGAACGTGCGCGGGCCGATCATCGTCGATGCCTGCCTGCGGCTCGGCTACACGACCGTGGCGATCACCACGCTGACCTTCCTCGGGCTCGGCCTGCAGCCGCCCGATCCGGACTGGGGGCTGATGATCCGCGAAAGCGCCAAGACGGCGATGCTGTGGAAGTTCTCCTACATGCTGCTGGTGCCGGCGCTCGCCGTCTCGAGCCTCATTCTCGGCTTCAACCTGATGGCCGACGGCCTGCGCGAAATGAGCCTGAGGGACTAGGCCATGCGCGCAAGTCACGGACCCTTCAGCGCTCTTGCGAGCGATATCACGACGACCCGTGCCCCGGGCGGCAGGCGGCGATTACCGCCCGCGCCCGCGCGCGGCTGACCGGAGCGTGTCGATGAGCGATCAGACGCCGGTGCTGGAGTGCCGGAACCTTTGCATCTCCTACTACACGCGCGCGGGCGAGATCCCGGCCGTGGTGGACTTCAACCTCAAGCTCATGCCGGGCGAGGCGCACGGCATTGTCGGGGAAAGCGGCTGCGGCAAGTCGACCGTCGCGCTCGCGATCATGCAGTACATGGGCAAGAACGGCGCGATTGTCGGCGGCGAGATCCTGTTCGACGGGCGCGACATGCGCACCATGAGCGCCGAGGAGCTGCGCCACATTCGCGGCTCCAAGATCGCCATGGTCTATCAGGAGCCGATGGCCTCGCTCAATCCGTCGATGAAGATCGGCGACCAGCTCGCCGAGGTGCCGATCTATCACGACGGCCTGTCGAAGGCCGAGGCGCTGGCGCGGGCCGAGGAGATGCTCGCCAAGGTCCGCCTGCCGGATCCCGAGCGCATCCTCAACGCCTATCCGCATCAGATCTCCGGCGGCCAGCAGCAGCGCGTGGTGATCGCCATGGCGCTTCTGTCCAATCCGCGCCTGCTGCTGCTCGACGAGCCCACGACCGCGCTCGACGTGACGGTGGAAGCGGGCATCGTCGATCTGATCAACGAGATCTCCGAGGAGTTCGGAACCTCGATGATCTACATCTCGCACAATCTGGGCCTGATCCTGGAAACCTGCGACCGGCTGACGGTGATGTATTCCGGCGAGGCGGTGGAGGTCGGCGACATCCACGATGTCTTCGACGAGATGCGCCACCCCTATACGCGCGGCCTGTTCAACTCGATCCCGCTGCCGGGCGCGGACAAGAACGCGCAGCCGCTGGTCGCCATTCCGGGTCAGTTGCCGCTGCCGCACGAGCGGCCCGTGGGCTGCAACTTCGGCCCGCGCTGCACCTTCTTCCGCGAGAAGGTGTGCGACACCGGCAAGCTCTTGATGCACTCGGTGCCGGGTGACGACGATCACAAGGTGCGCTGCGAGCGCTTCCAGGAGATCGACTGGGCCCGCGACCTGCCGCCGGGCGAGGCGAAGCCGCCGGTCGAGGCCGGCGATACGGTGCTCGCCGTGGAGGACATGACGAAACACTACCTCATCGACGAGGGCGGGCTCGCGATCTTCGGCGGTGAACCGATGACGGTGAAGGCCAACCAGAATCTCAGTTTCACGGCCCGTGAGGCGGAAACGGTCGCCATCGTCGGCGAAAGCGGTTGCGGCAAGTCGACCTTCGCCAAGGTGCTGATGGGCCTAGAAGACGCCACCGACGGCGAGGTGATGCTCGGTAATGTCGAACTCGGCGGGCTGCCGGTCGACAAGCGCGACAAGGCCACCATCGCCAAGCTGCAGATGATCTTCCAGAACCCCTTCGACACGCTCAATCCCTCGCACACCATCGGCGGGCAGATCGGGCGCGTGATCCGGAAATTCGGCGTTGCCAAGGATGACGCCGAGGTCGAGGAGATCATCTTCCGGCTGCTCGACACGGTGAAGCTGCCGCGCGACTTCGCCAAACGCAAGCCGCGCCAGCTCTCCGGCGGCCAGAAGCAGCGCGTCGGCATCGCCCGCGCCTTCGCCGGCAACCCGAAGGTGGTGATCGCCGACGAGCCGGTCTCCGCGCTCGACGTGTCGGTGCAGGCGGCGGTGACGGAACTGCTGATGGACATCCAGCGGGAAAACCGAACGACGATGCTCTTCATCAGCCACGATCTCTCCGTGGTGCGCTATCTGGCCGACCGCATCGTGGTGATGTATCTCGGGCAGATCATGGAGCAGGGCACGACGGAGGAAATCTTCGCGCCGCCCTATCATCCCTACACCGAGGCCTTGCTCGCGGCCGTTCCGATTGCCGACACGAAGGTCGAGAAACGCCACATCGTGCTGAAGGGCGAGATTCCGTCGCCGGCCAACCCGCCGCAGGGCTGCCCGTTCTCCACCCGCTGCGCCTACATGATCCCCGGCACCTGCGACGTCACGCCGCCGCCGCAGCGCACCTTCGGCTCGGGGCACAGGATCCTGTGCCATCTTGAGCCGGCCGAGCTGGAAAAGATGGAGCCGGTGATCAAGCAGAAGGCCCCGGACGAGGCGGCCGAGTGACCCGCGTTCACCGCCCGCGTGCCGCGTCCAGACGCGACACCGGAGGCAGGGCCTCGATCTCGCGCAGGAGCTTGCGGCGCATGGCCTCGGCGAAATCGCCGTAATCGTCGATGGCGAGGACGAAGCTCTGAGGTCCGCTCGCCACATGCGCGCGATACCAGGCGGCAAGCTCGGGGTCGTCCGTCTCAATGGCCAGGCCGTTGATGGTGACGCCGCGCGACAGGGCCATCCCGCGCGCGGTGTCGATCAGCACCGTATAGTCGCGCGGCGGCGTTTCGCGCCCGTCGCCCGACACGTCGACCACCTGCCGCGCACCGGCGAAGCCGTTGCGGTCGAAATGGCGCATGGCATGCGCAAGCCCCGACCCGATTCCCGTGCCGCCGTTCACCCGGCGCGGCCAGCGCTCCGCCATTTGCGCGAAGCGTTCTGCCGACATTGGCGCCTCGATCAGCACGAAGGGCGAGAGATCGGCCGGGCGCTCCGCCTCGGCCCAGACGGCCAACGCCACCGCGATCCGTCCGAGCGGGCCGCCCGCGATGGCTGCCTGCACCTCGGCGGAGCGGAAAGCCGCCGCGATGCCGCGCATCTGCAAGGCGTATTCGCCGGCATCGACGCTGGCCGACGCGTCGACCGCCAGCACCAGCTCCAGATCCACCGCCGTTTGCGACAGCGCGGCGCGGGGCGCGCCGGCAAAGGCGAGGCCAAGCAAGACAAGGAACACGGCAGGGTGCAGGGCCTTTTCGGCCCTGTCGAAAAGCGCGGTCATGCAAACGACATGGGACGGCGATAGGGCAAGGCAACGTTTGACAGACGGCTAAGCTGCGTCTGCCACCAGCGAAGGAGACTGCGCATGACCCTCGTCACCTCGGAAAGCGACCTCGAAGCGCTGTATGGAACGGCCAATCTCGCCTCCACGGCGAAGGAGATCGATCATGTTTGCGAGCACTACGCCCGGCTGATCGAGGCCTCGCCCTTCGTGGCGGTGGCGACCTCCGGGCCCGAGGGGCTCGACTGCTCGCCGCGCGGCGACCGCGGGCCGGTCGTGCGCATCGACACGCCACGACGCCTGACGATGCCGGACCGGCGCGGCAACAACCGCATCGACACGCTGCGCAACATCGTGCGCGACCCGCGCATCGCGCTGCTGTTCCTCATTCCCGGCAGCGGCACCACGGTGCGCGTCAACGGGCGCGCGGCCGTCAGTGTCGATCCGCAGCTGATCGCCTCCTTCGAGGTCGAGGGGCAACGGCCGCGCTCGGTCATCGTGATCGACGTGGAGCGGGTCTATTTCCAGTGCGCCCGGGCGATCGTGCGCTCGCGGATCTGGGATGGCGCGACGCATTTGGACCCGGCGACGCTGCCCACGCCCGGCGACATCCTCGCCACCTTGAGCGAGGAGCGCGTCGGCGGCGCGGCCTATGACGCCGAATGGCCCGAGCGCGCCCGCAAGACGCTTTGGTAATGCGGGCGCGAACCGATCAGCCCTCCGGCCGGCAGATCTCGTCGCGGCGGATCGCGCCGAAGGTCTTTCCCAGCAGCAGCAGGATCACCCCCCACAGCACCGCATAGGCGACCAGCATGGTGACCCGTTGGAACGCGGCCCCCGTCGCATCCGCGAAGAGCGCGGAGGCGATGACGAAGGCCGCGACCGGGAAGGAATAGGCCCACCACGACATGGCGAAGGGCAGCTTCAGCAGCTTCTTCACCTGCGTCAGCGTCACCAGCGTGAACATCAGCGCGCAGTAGTAGAGAAACCGCGCCACGCCATCGATCTCGCCGCCGTTGATCTGCAGCCAGGCCACGAAGCCGGCGGACGGCGGGGCGATCAGGATCACCAGCGTCGGCAGCAGGCGCTCGGGCAGCGGGTTGTGGAAGATCAGCCGGTTGAACACCAGCGTCAGGAACACCAGCCACAGCAGCATGCCGATGGAGAAGAAGAACCACGACACCTCGAGATAGCCGAGCCGCACGCCGGCGATGGGCACCAGCACATTGCCGACCGCCGGAATGAACCACGCCGGCGTCAAATGCGCCTGCTCGAAGGTGCGATGGCTGATCCAGGCGGCGATCACGCCGAGCGTCACGACAAGATGCACCGAGGCCGCGCACACCCAAAGACCATGCGCCAGCGGCTGGCTGACCGGCAGCAGACCGGCCGAAATCAGCAGCACGCCGATGGTGATCGCGGGAAAGAAGGCGATCTTCACCGGATGGTTCCATTCAGCCCTGAGCGCGTCCGCGTGGCGCAGGCCCTTGAGAACGAAGAGGGCCGCGATCGCGACAAACGCCAGCGCGGCGACGGCGATCAGCACGAGGCTGGCCGTTGCGGGCGCTCCGAAATAGAGCTCCACGCGATGGGTCGCGAGCGCAAGGCCGGCAAGCCCCATGACCACGGCGAAGAAGGTCACGGGGAAATGAACGAGTTTGGGAGCGGGGGCCTGTGAGGCCGCGGTCAGCTCGGCATCCATGATGAAAGGTCCGGTGGTCTGTGGGACTGTCGTCGGTGAGGGGACGGGTGGCCCGGCGCGCGCTGCGGCCGGTGCTGCCCGGTTGGTACCGACCATACTATTTGAAGAAATCCGAACCTATCCGAAGAAACCGCAAGCCTTGCGACAAAACCTCGCTTGTCCGAAGGGTGGGGGACTTGACGTTGCCGCCCGCGGAGCGGATGACTGCCGCCATTGCCATCACGCATCAGGGATTTCTCATGCCAAGCGCCGACCGTCTCGCCATCGTTCTCGCCGCCGGACTGGGGACGCGGATGAAATCCGCGCATCCCAAGGTGATGCATGAGGTCGGCAACCTGTCGCTCGTCGGGCATGTGCTCGCGGCGGTGAAGGCGGCCGAGATCGAGCGCATCGCCGTGGTCGTCGGCCCCGACATGGCGGATCTGGAGGCGGAGGTCGCGCGCCGCGCCCCGCAGGCGACATGCCACGAGCAGACCGAGCGTCTGGGCACCGCCCATGCGGCCATGGCCGCCGGGCCAGCCTACGCCGACGCGCCCCGTCAGGTGCTGGTGCTCTTCGGCGACACGCCACTGATCACGGCGGAAACGGTTGCCCGTGTCTCGGCGGGTCTGGAGACGGGGGCGGACCTTGTGGTGCTCGGCTTCGAAACGGACACCCCCACGGGCTATGGCCGTCTCCTGACGACGAATGGCAGCGTCACCGCGATCCGCGAGGAGAAGGACGCAAGCCCCGAGGAACGGGCGGTCCGCCTGTGCAACTCCGGCATCATGGCCTTCGACGGCCGGATCTTCGCCGACATTCTGTCGCGGATCGGAACCGACAACGCGCAGGGCGAGTACTATCTGACCGACGCGGTGGAGATCGCGCATGCGCTCGGGCTGACCGTGGTCGTCGAGACGGCGGAGGAAGATGAGCTCCAGGGCATCAACACGCGTGCCCAGCTTGCCCGGGTCGAGGCGGAATTCCAGACCCGCGCCCGCGCCCGCGCCATGGCCGAGGGTGCCACGCTGGTGGCGCCCGAAACCGTCTTCTTCTCCCATGACACGCGCATCGGCCGGGATGTGGTGATCGAGCCCAATGTGGTCTTCGGCCCTGGCGTCACGATTGGCGACAATGTGCGCGTGCGCGCCTTTTCCCATCTCGAGGCGGCGGACGTCGCGAGCCAGGCGACGCTCGGCCCCTATGCGCGCCTGCGTCCGGGCGCGCGGATCGGGGAGGGGGCCCATGTCGGCAACTTCGTGGAAATCAAGAACGCGACGGTGGAGGCGGGCGCCAAGGTCAATCATCTGACCTACATCGGCGATGCCCGCATCGGCGCGAAGGCGAACATCGGCGCCGGCACCATCACCTGCAACTACGACGGCTATCTGAAACACCACACGGACATTGGCGCGGGCGCCTTCGTCGGCTCAAACTCGACGCTGGTCGCGCCGCTGACGATCGGCGACGGCGCCTATCTGGGGGCCGGCGGCGTGGTCACCGAGGACGTGCCGGCCGATGCGCTGGCGCTCGGCCGCGCCCGGCAGGTCATCAAGGACGGCATGGGCGCCAGCCTGCGCACCCGCTTCGCGGCGGCCAAGGCGGAGAAGGCGAAGACCGGTGACGGCGGCTGATCGCGGGGAACCCTACACGCCGTAGAAGTCGCGATACCAGTCGACAAAGGCCTTCACGCCGTCCTCGACGCGGGTTTGCGGGCGAAATCCCGTGGATTCGATGAGGTCGTCCACATCCGCCCAGGTGGCCAGCACGTCGCCGGGCTGGAGCGGCATCATCTTGCGCTTCGCTGGAATGCCGCAGGCCTTTTCGATGGCGTCGACATAGGCGAGCAATTCCACCGGCTCGCTGTTGCCGATGTTGTAGATCCGATAGGGCGCCGCGCTCGTCGCCGGATCGGGAGCCCGGCCGTTCCAGTCCGGATTTGCGGTCGCAGGCCGGTCGGCGATGCGCACGATGCCCTCGACGATGTCGTCGATATAGGTGAAGTCGCGTAGCATCTTGCCGTGATTATAGATCTCCACCGGCTCGCCGGCGAGGATCGCGCGGGTGAACTTGAACAGCGCCATGTCGGGCCGCGCCCAGGGGCCGTAGACGGTGAAAAACCGCAGGCCCGTCAGCGGAATCTGGAAGAGATGGGCGTAGCTGTGCGCCATCGCCTCGTTGGCCTTCTTCGTCGCCGCGTAGAGGGAGACCGGATGGTTCGATCCGCGATGCGGCGAGAGCGGCATGTCCTCGTCCAGCCCGTAGACCGAGGAGGTCGAGGCATAGACCAGGTGATCCACCGTATGATGGCGGGCCGCTTCCAGAATGGTCAGAAAGCCGGTGACGTTGGCATCCACATAGGCCTGGGGCTCGTCGAGCGAATAGCGCACGCCCGGCTGCGCGGCCAGATGAATGATGCGCTGCGGCGCGTGGGTCCCCATCAGCGCGAAGACCGCCGCGCGATCCTCCAGCCGGATGCGCGCCTCGGTGAAGTGGTTGTTCCGCCGAAGCCGCGCGACACGGGCTTCCTTGAGCGCCGGGTCGTAATAGGGGCTGACGCAATCGAGCCCGACGACATGCCAGCCGTCGGCCAGCAGGCGCTGGCACACGTGGTAGCCGATGAAGCCGGCCGACCCGGTGACGAGGATAGTGTTCATGAACGAGTCCGCTTGATGCGTCGCGCGAGGGGCGGCCGCCCCGGGGCGAGGCGGGGGCGTTACAGCTTCAGGATATCGCCGAGCAGCGGGCGCAGCTCGCCGGCAAGCTCCTCGTTCTCCAGCGCGAAGGCGATATTCGCCGCCAGAAACCCGGATTTCGAGCCGCAATCGTAGGTCTCGCCGTCGAACCGCAGGCCGGTGAAGCGCTGGCGCGCCATCAAGGCGAGCATCGCGTCGGTCAACTGGATCTCGCCGCCGGCGCCGACCTCCTGGTTCTCCAGCAGCGTGAAAATCTCCGGCTGCAGGATGTAGCGACCGTTGATGAAGAGGTTGCTCGGTGCCGTGCCGGGCGCGGGTTTTTCCACCATGCCGGTGATCGAGAAGGTCGCGGCCTGCGGATCGCCGTCGACCTCCACGATCCCGTAATTGTGCGTCTGGTCCTCGGGCACGGCCTCGACGGAGACCACGTTGCCGCCCGTCTCCTCGTAGACCGACACCATCTGCGACAGGCACCCGGGATCGGACTTCATCACCATGTCCGGCAGGAGCACGGCGAAGGGCTCGTTGCCCACCAGATCGCGCGCGCACCAGATGGCGTGGCCGAGGCCGAGCGGCTCCTGCTGACGGGTGAAGCTGGTGCTGCCGGGGCTCGGACGGATCGCGTCGAGAAGATCGAGGGCGCCCTGCTTCTTGCGGGCACGCAGCGTGTCCTCGAGTTCGTAGGCGATGTCGAAATGATCCTCGATGACGTGCTTGTTGCGCCCGGTGACGAACACGATGTGCTCGATGCCGGCCGCACGCGCCTCATCGACGACATACTGGATGATCGGACGGTCGACGACGGTCAGCATCTCCTTGGGCACGGCCTTGGTGGCGGGCAGAAAGCGTGTGCCGAGACCCGCGACAGGGAGGACGGCCTTGCGAATTTTCCGCTGTGTCATTCAGGAGACTTCCGTTGTCTGAAACGCGATGGCGATTGTTCTGAAAACGCGATGACGCCGACCCGAAACGGGCGACGCGCCTGTCATCTCTGTCTAGCCCGGATTTTCGGGCAATCCAAGGCCGCCGGGCCAGGGGAGGGCGTGCCTGCCCGCCATCGCTTGCGCGGCGGCGCCGCGAGCACTACACACGGACCCGAGAGACCTCCGCCATCGCATTGGATCGAGCGCCTGACCATGACCGCCACCTGCAATTCCGACGTCCGCGTGCGCGATGTCACCTTTTCGCAGACCCAGCCGTTCTCGCTGATCGCGGGGCCGTGCCAGATGGAAAGCCGCGACCACGTCCTGGAGTGCGCGGCGGCCGTGAAGGAGATCGCGGACGCGCTCGACATCGGCGTGGTGTTCAAGGCCTCCTTCGACAAGGCCAACCGCACCTCGCTCGACGCAAGCCGCGGTGTGGGGATGGCCGACGCCCTGCCGGTGTTCGCCGAGATCCGCGAGCGCTTCGACATGCCGGTGCTGACCGACATTCATTCCGCCGATCAATGCGCACCCGTCGCCGAAGCGGTAGACGTGCTGCAGATCCCGGCGTTCCTGTGCCGGCAGACCGACCTTCTGGTCGCCGCCGCGAAGACCGGCGCGGTGATCAACGTCAAGAAGGGGCAGTTCCTCGCGCCCTGGGACATGAAGAACGTGCTCACCAAGATCGTCCAGTCGGGCAATCCCAATGTGATCCTGACCGAGCGCGGCGCCTCCTTCGGCTACAACACGCTGGTGTCGGACATGCGCGCGCTGCCGATCATGGCGGCGACCGGCGCGCCGGTGGTCTTCGACGCGACCCATTCCGTGCAGCAGCCCGGTGGGCGCGGCGGCTCCTCGGGCGGGGAGCGCAACATGGTCTCCGTGCTGGCGCGCGCGGCCGTGGCCGTGGGGCTGGCCGGGGTCTTCATCGAAACGCACCCGGATCCCGATAATACGATTTCGTCGGACGGGCCGAATATGATCCCGCTCAAGGACTTGCCGAAACTTCTTCAGGAACTGCGTGAGTTCGATCACGTCGCCAAGGCGCATCCCGTCGCGCTTTGATCCGCGCGGCGCGGGACCGAACAGCGGACTTTGCCGGGCGGCGCGGGGAGACAGCGACCGCGCGCTCTTCCCCTGAAGCCCCGCGTCGGCTAGAAGCGCGCCCATACCGTTTCGCCGACGCATACCCCGCGTCGACGCCGCGCCCGTGCCCTTCGTCCCCAAGCGGCACGCCCTCTCCGGGCCGGCACCTTCAGAAGGAGACAGGAATGACCGCCATTGTGGACATCATCGGCCGCGAGATCCTCGACAGCCGCGGCAATCCGACCGTCGAGGTCGACGTGCATCTGGAAGACGGCTCCTTCGGCCGCGCGGCCGTGCCGTCGGGCGCCTCGACCGGCGCCCACGAGGCGGTGGAACTGCGCGACGGCGGCGCGCGCTATCTCGGCAAGGGCGTCGAGAAGGCCGTCGAGGCCGTCAACGGCGAGATCTTCGATGCGATCGGCGGGCTCGACGCGGAAGACCAGCTCAAGATCGACGAGGCGATGATCGCGCTCGACGGCACGGCCAACAAGGCACGCCTCGGCGCCAACGCGATCCTCGGCGTGTCGCTCGCCACCGCCAAGGCGGCTGCGCAGTCCTCCGGCCTGTCGCTCTACCGCTATGTCGGCGGCGCCGGCGCGCGCGTGCTGCCCGTGCCGATGATGAACATCATCAACGGCGGCGCGCATGCCGACAATCCGATCGACGTTCAGGAATTCATGATCATGCCGGTCGGCGCGAGCTCGCTCGCCGAGGCCGTGCGCATGGGCGCGGAAGTCTTCCACACCCTGAAGAAGGCCCTGAAGGACGCCGGCCACAACACCAACGTCGGCGACGAGGGCGGCTTCGCCCCCAACATCGGCTCCACCAACGAGGCCATCGGCTTCGTGATGAAGGCGATCGAGGCGGCCGGCTACACGCCGGGCGACGACATCTGCCTGGCGCTCGATGCCGCCTCGACGGAGTTCTACAAGGACGGCAAGTATCACCTGGCCGGCGAGGGCAAGACGCTCGGTCCGGATGAAATGGCCGCCTATCTCGCCGATTTCGTCGCCCGCTATCCGATCATCTCCATCGAGGACGGCATGGCGGAAGACGACTGGGCCGGATGGAAGGCGCTCACCGAGGCGGTCGGCGACCGCTGCCAGCTCGTCGGCGACGATCTCTTCGTCACCAACTCCGCGCGCCTGCGCGAGGGCATCGCCAAGGGCGTGGCCAACTCGATCCTCGTCAAGGTGAACCAGATCGGCTCGCTCACGGAAACGCTCGACGCGGTGGAGACCGCGCACAAGGCGGCCTACACGGCGGTCATGTCGCACCGCTCGGGCGAGACCGAGGACGCCACCATCGCCGATCTCGCCGTCGCCACCAACTGCGGGCAGATCAAGACCGGCTCGCTGGCGCGCTCGGACCGGCTCGCCAAATACAACCAGCTCATCCGCATCGAGCAGGAACTCGGCCCCCAGGCGCGCTACGCCGGCCGCTCGATCCTGCGCGGCTGAGGTCGCCGGACGCTCACGAACACCGAAAGGGCCGCCGGAGCGATCCGGCGACCCTCAGACTGCTGACAAAGCCTCGAAAGGTCGTCATCCCGGACGCAGGCGGAGCCGGGGATCCGGGGTCGGGGAGGCAGGGAGCAGGCGTGGGAAACTCTCCGAAATCGCCAGGCTCTCGGCTCGCCGATACCGGGTCGCGCTGACGCTTGCCCGGTATGACGCCCCTGCATGACGTGAAGCGTATTCCTACCCGTTGGGATCAAGCTCAGGGCCGTCGGAGCGATCCGACGGCCTTTTTGCGGAGTGTGTCGTGCGGGCGGGTTTACCCCGCACCATCCCCGGGCCGCGTCTCATGCGCGTGTTTGATCGCGGCGGCGAGCGTCTCGGGCTTTTCCGCGCCCATCACCATGAAGCGCTCGTCGATGATGAAGCAGGGGACGCCGGTGACGCCGATGGCCTGCGCCCGGTCGAGATCCTTCTGGATCTTCTCCATGTCGGAATCGGTCGGCAACAGCTCCGCGACCAGATCCGACATCATGCCGACGTCCTCGGCCGCCTGAACCAGCACGGCCCGGTCGGTCAGATCGGCGCCTTCCACGAAGTAGAGCCGGAACAGGCGTTCGGCCATTTCCGTCTGGGCGTCCTCGGCGCGCGACCACAGGATCAGCCGGTGGCAGTCGAGCGTGTTGGGCGATTTCCGGATCTTGTCGAAGGCGAAGGGAATACCCTCCTGCCGGCCGGCCTCGCGCACGGGCTCATAGACCGCCTCGGCCCGCTCGGCGCCGCCGAATTTCTCCGAAAGATAGGTCTGCCGGTCCTTGCCCTCGCGCGGCAGGGTGGGATCGAGCTGGAAGGGAAGCCAGCGCAGGGCGACCGGGATCTCGGGCACGCTGGCGAGCGCCTTTTCCAGCCGGCGCTTGCCGATGTAGCACCACGGGCACATCACGTCGGAGACGATGTCGATGTGCATGGGCTCGCTGTCCTGCATGCTGGCCATCCTTGTCGTTGTCCTGCCCTTGTCCCACGTGTCGCGCGTGGTCCTGCGGAAAGTGCGGGGCGGTCGCGCGCGCCATATAGGGGCGCATGTAGCCCGCCGGACGCGCCAAGTGCAAGCCGGCCCGGCAACCGGACTTTCCGCATCCGGCCGGACCGTCCACATCCGGCCGGTGCGGATCGAGAAGCGTCAGCCGAAGCTCGTCGCGCCGACGATCCCCGCAATCCGCCGGGACAGGCGGTCCGCCGCAGCCTGCCCGCGCAGGACGGCGATGTCGCCCAGCCCCTCGACGGTAGCAATAAAATCCTCCTCGCGCGATGCCGCGAGGGCGGCGGAACGCACCGGGTCGCCGATGGCGGCCGTCAGATCGGGATCGTTGGCGACATGCGCGGCCATCGGTCCGGGATGAAAGGAGGCGAGGGGGCGCTGGACGGGGCTTTGCCCGCGCGCGGCGAGAACACCGGTCAGCGCGGCCAGATAGGCGTCGAACCTGTCGCGGGGGACGGCCGTTTCGCCGCTGAGATGCGCGGCGCGATCGCGCGCCAGCACGTGCCGTGTCAGCTTGCGCCGGGCGCCGGCGAGAAGCAGCGGGCGCAGACGCGCGGCCAGCGCCTCCGGCTCCAGCCCCGCGATCGCGACATCGGACGCGCCGGCCAGCCACAGTCTCTCCGCCGACGCGACGGTTGTGGCGATGGCAAGGACCGGCAGGGTCGCGTGGCGCGGGTCGCGGCGGATTTGCGCCAGAACATCCTCGATGCGGGAGACGGGCGCATCGAGCACCGCCCCGACGATCCCGCCGCGGTCGAGTTCCGCCAGCGCCGTGTCCGCCGTCAGCGCGCCGACAAGATCGATTCCGCGTCCCTGTGCCCGGAGCGCGCCGGCCACGCGGTCGCTCAGCCCGACCACCAACAGACGGTCGCACGATGCGCCGGGGTCTTCGCCCTGTCGCCCCGTCCGCGCCCCCCTTCCGCCCAGGCAGCGTCGGCGCAACCGCGCCTCCTCCAGCCGCACCGCCTCACGCACCACGTCGCGAAGACGTTCGGCCAGCCGCTCCGCCGGGCATTCGGGTGCAAGATATGCAACGGGGCGCAAGCGCCCTGATGCCTCGTTCGGCAGCGGGCCCGCGATCAGGAGCGGTATGTCCAGCCCCTTTTTGCGCGCCCGGCTAAGTATTTTCGATAGCCGGTTCAAGGAATGTGTTTCACCACCCCAGATCGCCACGTCCGGATGGCGGTCTTCCTCACGCGAAACGCTGTCTGCCGTTTCCAGATCGAGACGACCCGAAGGACCCCAGACGGTGTCGAGTGCCTCGTGCAGCGCCGGCCAGGCGCAGGGACCGTCGGGCGCTCCCCCGACGGCGCAAAAGCCGGGAAGGATCGCGCTGCCGGTCTCGGTTTTCGCCGTATCGTCACCCATCGCCGATCAGGCGACCGCCGCCTGGCCCCGGTCGACGCGCGCGACGAGCGCGGCGCGGTCGACGGTGCCGTTTTCCCGGCGCGGCAGGGCGGAAAGCGAGAGGACCCGATGCGGGATTTCGGCCAGGCCGGCGCATTCCGCGTCGAGATAGGCGAAGAAGCCCTCCACATCGAGCATCAGGCCGCGCTGCGGCACGAGCGCGGCGTAGAGCCTCGCGCCGAGAATGCCGTCCTCGACCAGAAAGGCGGCGGCCTCCTTCAGACCCGGAAAGGCGCCGAAGAGCGCGTCGAGCGAGGGAAGGGCCGGAAGGCCGGCCGCAGTCGTGCCCGGTTGCCCGAAACCCGCGAGCCCGCCGTCGCAATGGCGCACCGGGATGAGCGTGTCGACATAGCCGGCCTTGTCGGTCGGCACCCGCACCTTGCAGGCCGGCCAGGCCGAATCGGCGACCATGGGCCCGCGCACCTTCAGCGTGTTGGGCTGCGCCTCCGTGTCGAGCGCGAGGTCGACGAGCGCCGGTCCGCTTTGCGCCTGCGACGGGGAGGCCACGCGGCCAAGCGGCAGGGGACGCGGCAGGGCGCTGCCCGCGCGCGACCGGGCGATCATCGCGAATTCGTCGGCGATGTGGATGTCGGTCACCGTCCGCGCGCTTTGATGCGGCGCGGCGGCGGGCGCATGGGCGCTCCAGACGGGCACGAGCTGGCACCCCTCGTGCTCCATCCGCCGGTCGAGCGCGGGCATCACCGTGCCGGGCACCAGCACCATGTCGGCCTCGACCGCGTCGGCGTGGGCCGCGAGCTGGCGCAGGGAGCGCGGCTGGTGCAGGTGCAGCGTTCCGCCGCTCAGCAACCACGGCACGACGCCCGCGCCGATCCCGGCCATTGCGGTGAGCGCATAGGGCACGACGATGCGCGGCGCCTGCGGCAGGCCGAGCTCCAGATAGGGCATCAGGCCGGCGGCGATCCAGTGGTTGTGGCTGCGCGCGATGGGCAGCGGTTCGCCGCTCGTGCTGTGGGTCCAGGTGAGGGAGGCGACGTGATCGGCCGCATTGGGGTCGCGCCGGGCGGGCGGCGGCGCCATGTCGGCGGGCGCCTCGCGCAGCACCTCGTCGATCTCGATCAGCCCGTCGGCCACCTCGGGTCCGAGGCCGAAGACGAAGCGCAGCGAGAACATCTCGGCCGCCGTGTCGCGCGCCTCGTGTCCGATGTTGCGCCCGCCGAAACTCTCGCCGGCGATGAGCGCCCGCGCGCCGGCGCGCGACATGGCCTCCAGCACGTTCTTCTGCCGCCAGTGCAGCGGCAGCGGCGCGACCACCAGACCGGCGCGCAGCACCGCGAGAAAGGCGAGCACCGCATCGACCGTGTTGGGGCTTTGCAGTCCGACGACGCTGTCCTGGGCGAGACCGACGGCGGAGAAGAAGCCGGCAAGGCGGGAGATCTCGGCGTCCGCCTCGGCATAGGTCAGGCTGCGCGGGGCGCCTGACATGAGGTCCGCGCGGTCTGGCGCATCGACCAGCGCGACGCGGTCGGGATGCGCGGCCGCCGTCTTGCGAAACAGGGCATCCAGCGTGACACGGCCCCAGATGCCGCTTTGCTGATGCGTTTCAATCGTCTTGATCGGGGTCAGGATCATTGTCCGTTCTCCGCATTGGCCTCGCCCGCGGACCACCACGCCTCGAACCGCGGGCCGAAGATCGGATGCGCCTGCGGGCGGGCGATGTCGGTCCATCTGGCGACCCATTTTTCGGGCAGATGGAACAGCGGCACCACATAGGCACCGGAAATGAGCGTGCGGTCGAAGGCGCGCACGGCCGCGACGAAGGCCTCGCGGTCGCGCGCGGCCAGCATGGCGTCGATCATCGCGTCGACGGCCGGCTCGGCCACGCCGGCGTAATTGAAGGAGCCATCCTGGTCGGCGGCCGCGCTGCCCCAGCGGTAGCGCTGCTCGTTGCCCGGCGACAGCGAGACGGGCCAGGTGTTGACCACCATGTCGAAATCGAAGGTCTGACGCCGGCGCTGATACTGCGCGCCGTCGACCGAGCGCACGGCGGCCTCGATGCCGACGGCGGCGAGCGCGCGGCGATAGGCGAGCGCCAGCCGCTCCTGATCCTTGGTCGCGACCACGATCTCGAAGGACAGCGGCGCGCCGTCGGGTCCCTGCATCGTGCGCCCGTCGATGCGATAGCCGGCCTCGGAAAGCGCCTTGACCGCCGCGCGCAGCACCGTGCGGTCGCGGCCCGATCCGTCGGCCTGCGTCGGGCGCCAGCTGCCGTCCAGAACGTCGGCGGGAATGTCCTCGATCCACGGCGCGAGCAGGGCGCGTTCCACGTCGTCCGCGGGGCGGCCCAACGACGACAGCTCGGAATTGTCGAAATAGCCGCCGGTGCGGGCGTAGAGCCCGTGATAGAGCGTGCGATTCACCCAGGTGAAATCGAACAGCATGGCGAGCGCCCGACGCACGCGGACATCGGAGAAAACCGCCCGGCGGGTGTTGAACACGAAGCCGTGCATGCCGGCGGGCGTGCCGAGCGCGAAGGTGTCCTTGACGACGTCGCCAGCCGTGACGGCGGGAAAGTCCATCCCCGTGACCCAGCGCGCGGGATCGGCGACGGGGAGGATCGACACCAGCCCCTTCTTGAAGGCCTCCTGCAGCGTGTTCTCGTCGCGGAAATATTCGACGCGCACTTCGTCGAAATTGTAGAGCCCGCGGCGGATCGGCAGATCCTTCGCCCAATAGTCGGGATTGCGGCGATAGGTGATCCGCGCGCCGGGCTCGACCTCGTCGATGACATAGGGGCCGGACCCCACCGGCGGGGTGAGGGTGCTCTTGTCGAAGGTCTCGGGGTCGATCGTGTGCTTGGCGAAGATCGGCGAAAGCCCGAGCAACAGCGGCAGTTCCCGGTCGCTGCCGTCCTCCAGCACGAAGCGGACCGAGCGGTCGCCGGTCTTTTCCATGGCGGCGATCCGGGCATAGCGCGCGCGGAAATGCGGCCGTCCCTTGTCGCGCAGGATCTCGAAGGAAAAGATCACGTCCTCGACCGTGACCGGCGCCCCGTCGGAAAAGCGCGCGGCCGGATTGAGCGTGAACTCGATCCAGTCGCGCTCGGGCGGCATGCGCACGCTTTCCGCCAGCAGCCCGTAAAGCGAGAAGGGCTCGTCCATGTTGCGCTCGAGCAGGCTTTCGATCACCAGCGCGCCGAAGCGCGCGTCGCGGATGCCGCGCGCCGTCGTGGTGCCGCCCTGCACGATGAACTGATTCAGGCTGTCGAAGGTGCCCTGCACGCCATAGGTGATGCGCCCGCCCTTGGGCGCGTCCGGATCGACGTAGGGCAGATGGGAGAAATCCTCGGGCAGCGCGGGGGCGCCATGCATCGCGATCCCATGCGCCGGCGGCACCTCGTCCGCCGCGCCCGCGTGAGCCGGGGCGAATGCGGCGAGCGCGAGCATCGCGACGCCGAGCATCCTGCGCACCTTGAAGAGAATCATCGTGACCTGCCTTGCCTTCATGGCTCCAGTGTTAGCGTGCAATCACTTTGGTATGGTTAACAAGGCGTCAAAATCCGGGTCCCCGGCACCCGGTCCGGACCGCGCGCACCGTGCCGAAGGCGATGCAAAACGCGCGCAATCGAGCGCCGGGGCCCTGTTGCCGATGGAAATCGGCGCGACTTGGCTGTAAAGATGCCCCGCGTAACCGAGAGGCCAATGTCTCGCCGTATTCGTTGCGCACACGAACGGGGACGTTGGCACCATATGGATTTGCGGTGCGCCCGCGGCGCCGTCATGCTGCACGCGCCGGATCGACACCAGGGACGTAGGGACGCTTTTATGGCAGAGAGTTTCAAGAACCGCGTGCTGGCCATCTCGGCCGCCGCCGCGATGAGCATCGCCGCCGCGACGGGCGCGAGCGCGCAGACCGTCGAGCCGTCGGCGGACACGCCGTGGGTCAAGATCTGCAACACCGATCCCCAGTCGAACAAGGAAATCTGTATCGTCACGCAGGAACTGCGCACCGATACGGGTCAGTTCCTGGCATCGGTCGCGGTGCGCGAGACGGTGGGCGAGGCGCGCAAGACGCTGCTGCTCGCCGTGCCGCCGGGCATGCTGATTCAGCCGGGCCTGCGCGTGCAGGTCGACGGCGGCAAGCAGAGCGAGGCCAAGTACTCGATCTGCTTCCCCAACGCCTGCTACTCGGAGCTGGTGATCGACGAAGGCTTCGTCAACAGCATGAAGGCGGGGGCCAACCTGGTTCTCACGACGCTCAACCAGCAGGCCAAGCAGGTGCCGTTTCAGCTCACGCTCACCGGCTTCACCAAGGTCTATGACGGCGATCCGATCGACGCGGCCGCCCTCCAGCAGCGCCAGCAGCAGCTGCAGTCGGAACTGCAGAAGCGCGCCGAGGAAGCCCGCCAGAAGCTCATCGAGCGCCAGAAGGAAGTCACCGGCTCCAACTGACGCCGGCGCGTCCTAGGCTCAACACGGAAACGAAACGGCCGCCGGACAGACCAGTCCGGCGGCCGTTTTGCGTGTGTCCTGTCGGGCCCGGGCGTCAGTGCAGGTCGACGTCGCGCGGCAGATAGGAGCCGTCGTCCTGCTGTTCGAAGATCTCGTCGACCTGGGGATGGCGCACCGGCTCGCCGGTGTCGTCGGGCACGAGGTTCTGTTCCGAGACGTAGGCCACGTACTCGGTTTCCTCGTTCTCCGCGAGCAGGTGATAGAAGGGCTGATCCTTCCTTGGACGCACGTCCTCGGGGATCGCCTCCCACCACTCCTCGGTGTTGGAAAAGGTCGGGTCCACATCGAAAATGATCCCCCGAAAGGGATATACCCGATGCCGCACGACCTGGCCGATCATGAATTTTGCGGTTCGCATCGTCTGCATCATCTGTTCGTCCTTGCCCCTGCGCATACGCGTTCGCCGCAAGCTTGACAAGCCGTCTCGATCGCGCGCGCGAGACAGGACGGCGCGCGGAGGGGCTCCGCGCGCCGGTCTTCTCACCCTGTCTTGAGCCGATGCCCGGATCTTTCGCCCGGCCGGATCAGAGCCCGTAGGCGGCCGCGAGATCCGGGTCCTTGGCCGCGACCAGATGGGCGAGGTCGACGATAACCTTCGCCTGTTTCCAGGTCGCGTCGTCCTGCATCTTGCCGTCGATCATCACGGCCCCCGTGCCGTCCGGCATGGCGTCGAGGATCTTCTTGGCGAAGACGACCTCCGACGGCTCCGGGCTGAAGACCCGCTTGGCGATGTCGATCTGGCTCGGATGCAGCGACCAGGCGCCGACGCAGCCCATCAGGAAGGCGTTGCGGAACTGCGCCTCGCAGGCGGCGGCATCGGAGAAATCGCCGAAGGGGCCGTAGAAGGCCTTGATCCCGGCCGCCATGCAGGCGTCCACCATCTTGGCGACCGTGTAGTGCCACAGGTCCTGCTGGAACGCGGTGCGCGCCGCGCCGTCCCCGGTTGCATCGGAGATCACCGTGTAATCCGGGTGCCCGCCGCCCACGCGGGTGGTCTTCATGCCGCGCGAGGCGGCGAGATCGGCCGGGCCGAGGCTCATGCCGTGCATGCGCGGGGAGGCGGTGGCGATCGCCTCGACGTTCTTCACGCCTTCCGCCGTCTCGAGAATCGCATGCACGAGGATGGGCTTCGTTACCCCGGCCTTGGCCTCGAGCTGGGCGAGCAGCTGGTCGATGTAATGAATGTCCCAGGGCCCCTCGACCTTGGGCAGCATCACGACGTCGAGCTTGTCGCCGACCTCGGTCACGATCTCGGTCAGATCGTCGAGCACCCAGGGGCTGTTGAGGCAGTTGATCCGCGTCCACAGGCCGGTGGTGCCGAAGTCGTTGTCGCGGGCCATCTGGATGAACCCGCGCCGCGCCTCGGTCTTCTGGTCGGCGGGGATAGCGTCCTCGAGATTGCCGAGCACCACGTCGACCTTGGAAATCAGATCCGGCACCTTGGCGCGCATCTTCTCCACATGCGGCGGAACGAAATGGATCATGCGCTCAAGCTGCACCGGCAGCTCGCGCAAGGGGGTCGGCGCGCCGATGGCCAACGGCTGATAGAAAGCCCGCGGTGTCTTCAAGATATCCTCCCGATCGCAAATTCCGGACGCCGGCCGGGCCGGCCGGTCGATGAAACGGCGCGCAGACTAGCGCCATTTTGCTGCACTGCATATAGACCGCACGTGGCGCGCGCCCGCGCTTTCAACTCCACTTGCGCATGATCCACATCCATTGCGCCGGATATTCGCGGATCCAGGTCTCGAACAGCGCGTGATAGGCGCGCGTTGCGGCCTCCGCGTCGGCCTGGCGGTCGCCGGTGCGTTCGAACGCCACGACCCGCGCCTCGATGCGGAAGCGGTTTCCCGGCAGCCGCACGACGCGGCTGGCGATCAGCGGCACGTCGGCGGCGATCGCGATCATCGCGGGGTAAAGCCCCGCCGAGGCGGGACGGCCGAAGAAGGGCACCATCACGCCGCGCCGGTCGCGCAGATCGGCCAGCATTGCGGTGCGCGCGCCACCACGCGCCAGCGTCAGCAGGCGCCGCGCCGTCTGATGCCCCTTGGCCAGCAGCCCGCCGGGATAGAGGCGGGCGCGCAGGTCGTGGACGAGCCGGTCGGCGGCCGGGTTCTTCAGCGCCTGATAGACGCCCACCGGCTCCCATCCGGCCGCGATCCCGCCGAGCGCCGTCACTTCCCAGTTGCCGGTGTGCAGCCCGACCACCACCGCGCCGCCGTCGCCCACGGCGGCACGCACATCGTCGACGTCGTAGTCGAAGCGTTCGGGACGGGCGACGAGACGGTCGAGCTGGAGCGTTTCGGCGGCGATGCGGCCGAGGTTCTCCCACATGTCGCGCACCAGCGCCTCGCGCGCACCCCGGTCCATGTCGGGAAAGGCCCGCGCGACATTGTCGAGCGCGCGCGCTTGGCGGCGGGTGAGGGGGGCGATCCAGCGCCACAGCTTGCCCATCGCAGCCGACGCCGTGTCGGGCGGAAGCAGCCGCAGCAGTGCCACGCCGCCTTTCAGCAGCGCCGCCTCGATCCGATGTTGCAATGTCGTGTCGCCCGTCACGCGCCGTGCCATCCTGCCGCCGCCGGCCAGCCCGCCCGAACCGCGCGACCCGTACCATCACATTGACCAGCCTGCGGGAACCCGCTAGGCCTGCGGTGATTACAAAAGCGCCGGGACGAAGGCAATACGGCCGCCGCGAAAGGCCCGCTCCCGTCCCCTGGAGAGCTCTATGGAAAAAGTCATTTCGCTGGCGCTTCCGTTTTTCGGGCTCATCTTCCTGGGCATCGCCGCCGGCAAATTGAAGAAGATCCCGGCCGAGGGACTGGCTTGGATGCAGTTCTTCATCATTTACATCGCGCTGCCGGCGCTGTTCTTCCGGCTTCTGGCGCAAACCCCAATCGAGGAACTCACCAACGTCGCCTATGTCGCGGCAACGACCTTCGCGACCTATTGCGCCTTTGCACTGGCGTTTTGCGTCGGCGTGTTCGCCTCGCGCGGCAACATCCCGGAAGCGACGATCCAGGCGCTGGCCGGATCCTATTCCAACATCGGCTACATGGGGCCGGGGCTGACGCTGGCCGTGCTCGGGCCGGCCGCCGCCGTGCCGACCGCGCTGGTCTTCTGCTTCGACAACATCCTGCTGTTCACGCTGGCGCCGCTGATGATGGCCATCGGCGGGACCGAAAACGAGCCGCCGCTCAAGACGGCGCTGACCGTGTTGCGGCGCATCTTCACCCATCCCTTCATTCTGGCGACCATCGCGGGCGTGCTTGCCGCCGCGGTGGAGTTCCGCCCGCCCGAGGCGGTCGACACGCTGCTGACCTTCCTCAGCAATGCCGCCGCGCCCTGCGCGCTTTTCGCCATGGGCGTCACGGTCGCGCTGCAGCCGATGGGCCGTACGCCGATCGAATTGCCCATCGTGCTCGCGGTGAAGCTCGTCGTGCACCCGATCATCATCCTGATGCTGCTCAACTGGATCGGCGGCTTCGATCCCGTCTGGGTCGCGACCGCCGTTTTGATGGCCTGTCTGCCGCCGGCGGCCAATGTCTTCGTGATCGCCCAGCAGTACAATGTCTACGTCCAGCGCGCGTCGTCGGCGATCCTGGTCGGGACCATCGCCTCGACGATCACGGTGTCGGCCTTCATGTATATGATCACCGAGGGCCTGCTGCCGATCCGGTGACATGGCCCCGGCCGTTGGGGGAATTTCGGGAATGAGCGCGCAACCGCTGTCGGGGGTCACGGTTCTCGACTTCACCACCTTGCTGCCCGGACCGCTTGCGACGCTGATGCTGGCCGAGGCCGGCGCCACGGTGATCAAGATCGAGCGCCCGGGTGGCGAGGACATGCGTTTCTTTCCGCCGAAGGCCGGGCCGGTCAGCGCGCTCTACGCCATGCTCAACCGGGGCAAGACCTGCCTCGAACGCGACCTCAAGGACCCGGCCGCGCGCGAGGAAATCCTGTCGCGTGTCGAGACCGCCGACATCGTGGTGGAACAGTTCCGCCCCGGCGTCATGGCGCGGCTCCGACTGGGGGCGCGGGAGATGTGCGCGCGCAATCCGCGCCTCATCCATTGCTCGATCACCGGCTACGGGCAAGAGGGCCCGCGCGCCGGCGAGGCGGGGCACGACATCAACTATCTCGCGCTCACCGGGCTGCTCGCCCTGTCCTGCGGCACGCCCTCGGCCCCCGTGCTGCCGCCGGCCCAGATCGCCGACATCGCCGGCGGCAGCTTTCCGGCGGTGATCAACATCCTGCTCGCGCTCTACCGGCGCGAACGCACCGGTGAGGGGCAGATCCTCGACATCGCCATGGCCGATGCGATGTTCACCTTCGCGCTTTTCGCGCAGGCGCATCTGTCAGCGACCGGACGCGCTCCGGCCAATGGGGCGGATCTGCTGACCGGCGCCTCGCCGCGCTACCGGCTTTATGCGGCGGCCGACGGGACCTTGATCGCCGTCGGCGCGCTGGAGGAGAAGTTCTGGCGGGCGTTGTGCGACGCCGTGGACCTGCCCGAGCCCTTGCGCGACGACCGACGCGATCCGTCCGCCACCATCGCAGGACTGTCGGCGTGCTTCGCAACCCGCCCGGGCGCCGACTGGGTGCCGTTGCTTGCGGCGGCGGACTGTTGCGCCACGCCGCTCGCGACGCTGGACGCCGCCCTGCGCGACCCGCATTTCCTCGAACGCGGGCTCTTCGATTTCACGGTGAAAAGCGGCGACACCGATCTTCCGGCGACCGTCCTGCCCATCGCCCGCGCCTTTCGCGGCAGCACAACGGCAAAAGCGCCCACCGGCTGACGCTGGTCAGCGCAGGGAGAGGCCGCGCATCAGGCGCGGGCTCGACAGGATCGGCGCGATGCCCTCGCGCATCAGAAGCCGGCGCAGCGGCGGCACCTTGCCGGCGAGATACAGCCCCAGCCCACGCAGCATCTGGACGGGCAGCAGATCGCTCAGCAGCGAGCGGTTGAGCAGGTCCACGGCCGTCGTGCGCGAGGCAATGTCCGCGCGGCGCGCGCGTTCATAGCGTGCCAAAACGCCCGGCGCGCCGATATCCTCGCCGCGCTTGCGCGCCGCGACCAGGATCTCGCCCAGCGCCGCGACATCGCGCAGGCCCAGATTGAGGCCCTGCGCGCCGATCGGCGGAAAGACGTGCGCCGCCTCGCCGACGAGCGCGCAGCGGTTTTCGCCGACCGTCTTCGCCGTGACGCCGCCCAGCGGATAGATCTGCCGTTTCCCGACAACCGTCATCTTGCCGTAGATCGAGGCGGCGCGCCGCTCCAGATCCTCGGCAAGGGCGGCATCATCCAGCCCCATCAGCCGCTCGGCCTCCTCGGGCTCCACGACGCAGACGAGCGACGACATGCGCCCCTTGAGCGGAACCAGCGTGAAGGGGCCGGTGCGGGTGTGGAACTCCGCCGAATGATTGTGGTGCGGCACCGCGTGCTCGAGATTGAGCACCAGCGCCGACTGCGGGTAGCGCCATTCGCGCGTCCCGATTCCGGCGGCCGCGCGCACCGGTGAGTTGCGCCCGTCCGCGCCGATCACCAGCCGGGCCTCGACCCGCCCGCCGCCATCGAGGCTCAGAAAAGTGCCATCGGGCATGACCGTCAGGTCGAGCAGCCGCTCTTCGAGACGCAGAAGGCCGCGCTCCGCCGCGCAGGCGGCGGCGAGTTCGGCGTTGAGGTCGCGATTCTTGATGTTGTAGCCGAAGGCCGGGAGCTTGAGCTCCGCCGCGTCGAAGACCACTTCCGGCGCGCGCACGAGCCGGCCGGTCGCATCCAGGATGCGCATGTGCCGGAGCGGCGCGGTGTGCGGCTCGATGGCATCCCACAGGTCGAGCGTGCGCAGCATCTCCACCGAGGAGTCCAGCAGCGCCGTGGTGCGGTCGTCATCGGCCGGGGCCGCCGGCGCGACCAGCGCGGTGGAAAAACCCTCGCGGGCGAGCAGGATCGCCATCGCCATGCCGGACGGGCCGGCGCCGACCACCGCCACGTCGACCGAATGGCTGGGGACCGAATGGCTGGGGCTGGGGTCGCTCTCCTGCGCGGCCGGATCGCGCGCTGTCGAGGTCCGGGTCATGGTTCGCTCCGCTCGTTGATCGCTCGTTTGACCTCAAGATGACGCGCTTCCCCGGATTTGCAAGCGGCCGGACTGCGCATAAGGTCGCATTCGCAACCTTCCGGATCGCACTCCTGTCTTGAAGCGGGTAGGCGGCGTGGAGAGGCTCCGCAAACGGACCGGCAAACGGGCCGGCAAGCGAACAAGAGTGCGCCATGACGCAGACTGACATAGAGGCCGACACGAAATCAGAGGCGGCACGGGGGACGCCGCGCGACCGCCGCCCGTCGGCGTTGCGTCGCCTTGCGCGCAATCCGCGCGCGGTCGTCTTCGCCTCGGTCGCGGTCGCCGCACTCTTCGGCTGGGTCTATCTCGCCGCCATGGTGGTCGACATGGTGCCGGCGATGGACATGGGCGAGCTCGGCCCCGGCATGGCGCTCTTCAACGCGTTCAACATCTTCGCCGGCCTGTCGCCGGAGGCGCGCGCCGCGCTGGCTGCGATCTGCCTGCCCGAGGGCGCCTCGACCTTCGGCATGCCCAACGCCGAAATCTGGAGCGTCGGCGATGCCGGGCTCGTCTTTGTCATGTGGGTGATGATGGCGCTCGCGATGATGCTGCCGAGCGCGGCGCCGATGATCGCCGCTTTCGCCGAACTGCCGCAGCCGATGACGACCCGTAGCGCCCGTGTCGCGCCAGTCGTGGTGCTGGCGCTCGGCTATCTCTCGGTCTGGGTCGGCTACGCGGTGCTCGCCACTGCCGCGCAAGGCGTGCTGACGGCCGCGCGGATGATGTCTCCGATGATGTCGCCGGCGACGATGGTGATCGCCGGAACCACGCTGGTCGCCGCCGGCCTCTACCAGTTCACGCCGGCGAAGCTCGCCTGCCTGCTGCGCTGCCAGCGGCCGATTCCCTTCTTTCTCGAGAAACGCCCGGCAAGCTATCTCGAGGTCTACCGGCTCGGGATCATCCAGGGGCTTCTGTGCCTCGGCTGCTGCTGGGCGCTGATGACGGTGATGTTCGCCGTCGGCGTGATGAACGTGATCTGGATCGCCGTTCTCGGACTGCTGATGGCCGTGGAGAAGACCGTCTTCCGCATGTGGATCCCGCGTGCCGTCGGCGTGTTCCTGATCCTGTGGGGCGGCTTCGTGCTGGCCCTGTCCGACGCGGGCCGGGCGCTGCTCGCCGGCTGAACGCGCCCCGACACGCTGTCCGCGTGCCGATTTCTCCGCTGCGGACGAGACAGGCGTGTTGCGGTCGGCGCGCGCCCGGGGCATACGGGGGACGGATTGAACGCGGCAGGACAGGCGCGCGAACGGCTGCCTCGGGCGCCGCGCGCGCGGAAGCGGAGACTGTGACATGGCGGATCTCGATGCGGGCACGCCGCGCCGTCTGACGGCCGGGCATCCGCTGTTTCTCATTCATGTGCTGACCGCGCTCGGCGCACCGGTCGCGCTGCTGGCGCTTCTCGCCGGCGCGCAGGGCGACTGGGCGATGCTCTTCGTCTGGCTCGGCGTCGCCCTCGTCATCGACGGGATCGACGGCCCGCTGGCGCGCCGCTTCGACATCGCCAACCGCATGCCGCAATGGTCGGGCGCGGCCCTCGACTTCGTCATCGACTATGCGACCTATGTCTTCCTGCCGGCCTTCGCTCTGGCCGGCAGCGACATGCTGTCGACGCCGTGGAACTGGATCTGCGGCGGGCTGATCGTCTTCACCGGCGCGCTTTACTTTGCCGACAACGGCATGAAACAGCCCGACGGCTCCTTTAAGGGTTTCCCGACGGGCTGGAACATGGCCGTCTTCGGCCTGATGGTGCTGTCGTCCTCGCAAACCTTCACGATCCTCTTCGTGCTGGCGCTTTGCGCGCTCACCTTCGCGCCGGTCCGCTTCGTCCATCCGGTCCGGGTGGCGCGCTGGCGCATTCTGACGCTCACCGTCACGCTGGTGTGGTTCATCGGCGCGGGGCTCGCGATCGCCAACGGCATGGCCGCGGAGGGGGCGGCGAAGTGGATGCTGGCGCTCTCCAGCGTCTATCTGCTTTGCGTCTCGGCGGTGCAGCAGCTTCTCGACGCCCTGCGCTGAAGGGCTCGTAGCGCCTTAAAATCAAACGCCCGCGCAGGGACTTGCCGGCGGGACCGTCGACCTCCATGATCCGGTCAACGGTGATATTCAGGGAGAGACAGGATGGTCCACGCAATCCGTGTGCATGAAACGGGCGGCCCCGAGGTCATGAAGTGGGAAGAGGTCGAGGTCGGCGCCCCCGGCGCGGGCGAGGCGCATATCCGCCACACCGCCATCGGCCTCAACTTCATCGACACCTACTTCCGCTCCGGGCTTTATCCTGCCCCGAACGGCACGCCCTTCACGCCGGGCAACGAGGGCGCGGGCGTCGTCGTTGCGGTGGGCGAGGGGGTCGAGCATGTCAGGCCGGGCGACCGGGTCGCCTATGTCGGCCCGCTCGGCGCTTACGCAGAGGAACGCCTCGTGCCCGCCGACCGGCTTGTGGTGATTCCCGACGGCGTCGACGACAAGACGGCCGCCGGCATGATGCTCAAGGGCATGACGGCCCGCTACCTGCTGCGCAAGACCTATAATGTCACATCCGACACCACGCTTCTGTTCCATGCCGCCGCCGGTGGCGTCGGGCTGATCGCCGGGCAATGGGCAGCGAAACTCGGCGCGACGGTGATCGGCACCGTGGGGTCTGAGGAAAAGGCGGAGCTTGCCCGCGCCAACGGCTACACGCATGTGATCAACTACCGTACCGAGGATTTCGTCGAGCGGGTGAAGGAGATCACCGGCGGCAAGCTGTGCGACGTGGTCTATGATTCGGTCGGCAAGGACACCTATCCCGGCTCGCTCGACTGTTTGCGCCCGCTCGGCCTCTGGGTGTCCTTCGGCCAGTCGTCGGGCCCGATCACGGACTTCAATCTGGCGCTTCTGGGCCCCAAGGGCTCGCTCTTCGCGACCCGCCCAACACTCTTCACCTATGTCGCCGCGCGCGCGGATCTGGAGGAGACCGCCAACGATCTTTTCGATGTGGTGCGCTCCGGCGACGTGAAGATCCAGGTGAACCAGGAGTATGCGCTGAAGGACGCGGTGACGGCCCACACCGATCTTCAGGGGCGCAAGACCACCGGCACGACGGTGCTGATCCCGTAAGGACGGGACAGGGCGACGAACGGCGGGCGAAAAAGGGGCGGGCGGCAAACGTCCGCCCGTTGACGGTCGTCGCACCGGCGCAGGAGCGACAGCATGGATCGCGCGCGACATCTTCACGGCCCGGCGCTGCGCTATTTCGCGGCGGTGGCCGAGGCCGGCTCGATCCGGGCGGCCGCGCGCGAACTCAACGTGGCGTCGAGCGCGGTCAACCGGCAGATCCTGTGGCTGGAAGACACCCTCGGTCACGCGCTGTTCGACCGGCAGGCGCGCGGCGTGCGGCTGACGGAGGCGGGCGAGATCCTGCGCGCCCATGCCCTGCGCACGCTGTCGGATTTCGAGGCGACCGCCGGGGCGCTCGACGCACTGACCGGCATGCGGCGCGGCAGCGTGCAGATCGCCAGCGTGGAAAGCGTCGGCGAGACGCTTCTGCCCGGCATCGTCGCCGCCTTCCGGCGGGCCTATCCGGGACTTCATGTATCGCTGCGCCTGGGCGCGGCGGATCGGGTCGCGGAGGCGGTCGCCGGCGGGGAGGTGGACCTCGGCTTCACCTTCGAGCCGCCCGACGACCCGCGGCTGGTGCCCGCCTTCCAGCGCGACCTCGCCATCGGCGCGGTGATGCGGCCCGATCACCCGCTGGCGGAGCGGCCGGACCTCTGCCTCGCCGACTGTCTGGCCTATCCGCTCTGCCTGCCGGCGCCGGGCCTGTCGCTGCGCAAGCGCCTCGACGTGGTGCTCGCGCGCCATCCTCTGGGAGGGCTCGCCTTCGTGGAAACCAACTCGCTGCGCCTGATGAAGGCGATCGCCCGGCAGGACGACACGATCGCCTTCCAGACCCTTGTCGGACTGGAGCGGGACCTGGCGGACGGCACGCTGGTCTTCCGTCCGCTCGCCGATCCGCCGCTTCACCGCGACCGCTTCACTGTGCTGACCTCGGCGCATCGGGCCCTCAACCAGGCCGCCCGCGCCTTTTTCGACAGCGCATTGACCGCAATTGAAGCACGTTTGAGTGAAATCGATGCCGAAACGGCATCATAGGTGCCGCGAATCTGTTCTGGTGGGGGCAGGTCGGCTGGTGCACACTTTCAAGGCTTGCGCAAAGATCGATCACCCGCAATCTGGGCGAGCCTCCCGGCCGATGCGAAGAAGGGCCGATGCGACTCGAACCCGGATGGCGGAAGTGCCGGATCGACGCGGGAACATGGACTGAAAACGGAGTCCGACATGGGACGACTGACGACACATGTGCTCGACACGGCGCGGGGATGCCCGGCGCAGGGGCTGGCGCTGTCCCTGTGGCGCGCGCGCGGCGATGCCCCGGATACCTTCGAGCGGATCGTCACGGCGACCACCAACGCCGACGGGCGCGTCGACCGGCCGCTTCTGGACGGCGACGATTTCTGGCCCGGCACCTACGAGCTGCGCTTCGAGGCGGGCGCCTATCTCAGGGCCAGTGGCGCCGAACTGCCCGATCCCCCGTTTCTCGACGTGATCCCGATCCGCTTCGGCATCGCCGAGGCGGAGGCCCATTACCACGTGCCGCTGCTGCTCTCGCCCTTCGGCTATTCCACCTATCGCGGGAGCTGAGCGATGCGCGCGCGCATCCGCTTTCTGCATCGCGGCGAGACCGTCGAGCTCGCCGACGTCGGGCCGACCGAAACGGTGCTCGACTATCTGCGCCTGCGCCGCGGGCTCGTCGGCACCAAGGAAGGCTGCGGGGAGGGCGATTGCGGCGCCTGCACGGTCGCCTTGGGCCGCGTGGTGAACGGGCGGCTCACCTATCGCCCGGTGAATTCCTGCATCCAGTTCCTCGGCATGCTGGATGGCGCGGAACTCGTCACGGTGGAGGATCTCGCCGAGGACGACCGGCTGCACCCGGTGCAGGCGGCGATGGTCGCGTGCCACGGCTCGCAATGCGGCTTCTGCACGCCCGGCTTCGTCATGAGCCTCTTCACGCTCTACCATTCGCCCGACGCCACGCCCTCGCGGCGCACGGTCACCGACTGGCTCGCCGGCAATCTGTGCCGCTGCACGGGCTACCGGCCGATTGTCGATGCCGCGCTCACCGCCTGTTTCGACACGGTCGAGGATCGCTTCTCCCGCCGGGCGGAGGAAACGGTCGCGGCGCTTCAGGCGCTGGATGACAAGACCGACGTCCTGATCGGCGACGAGACCCGCTTTTTCGCCGCGCCGGCCTCCGTCGACGCGCTGGCGCGCCTGTGCGCGGAGCATCCCGACGCGACCATCGTCGCCGGGGCGACCGACGTCGGGCTCTGGGTCACCAAGCAGCTGCGCGAGCTTCCCAGGATCGTCTGGATCGGCCGGGTCGCGGATTTCGACGCGGTGGAGGAAACCGCCGGCGGCGTCCTGATGGGGGCGGGCGCCAGCTTCGCCGACACGCAGGACCATATGGCGCGCATCGATCCCGACCTCGGCGAGTTGTGGCGACGCATCGGCTCCAAACAGGTCCGCGCCTCGGGCACCGTGTGCGGCAACATCGCCAACGGCTCGCCCATCGGCGACAGCCCGCCGGCGCTCATCGCGCTCGGCGCGACGCTGGAACTGCGCCACGGCGAGAACGCGCGCACGCTTGCGCTGGAGGACTTCTTTCTCGACTACGGCAAGCAGGACCGGGCGGAGGGCGAGATCGTCACCGGCCTCTATGTGCCGCGCCTCGACCCCAACCATGCCTTTCGCGCCTTCAAGATCTCCAAGCGCTTCGACCAGGACATCACCGCCGTGCTGCTGGCGATCCGCGTGACGCTGGCCGACGGCGTGATCACCGAGGCGCGCATTGCCTGCGGTGGCGTGGCGGCGACGCCGAAACGGGCCGGCGCGGCGGAACTGGCGCTCGTTGGCGCGCGCCCGGACCAACCGTCGAGCTGGGGCGGCGCGCTGAAGGCGCTGGCGGAGGATTTCTCGCCCATCGGCGACATGCGGGCGAGCGAGAACTACCGCCGCGAGGTGGTGCGGGCGTTGCTCGCCAAGGCGCTGGTGGAGATCGGCGGCACGCCGGATGCCCGCACCCGCGTTGAAGGCCTGCGGCACAGGGAGGCGGACCATGCGGCCTGACCGCGATCCTGTCGCGGCCGCCGCCGCGACCCTGAGCGATGCCGACCGCTACGGTGCCGTGCGTCGGCCGAGCCCGCACGACAGCGCGGTCAAGCATGTGACCGGCGCCGCGACCTATGTCGACGACATTCGCGAGCCCGTCGGCACGCTGCATTGCGTGCCGGGCTGGGACCGCGACACCGTGCGCGGACGGATCGTGTCGCTCGATCTCGACGCCGTGCGGCAAAGCCCGGGCGTCGTCGCGGTGCTGACCAGCGCGGAGATCCGCGGCGCCAACGACGTGGCGCCGGCGCTCGCCGACGAGCCGATGCTCGCCGAGGAGGAAATCCTTTATTGGGGCCAGCCGCTGTTCCTCGTGGTGGCGACGACGCGCGACGCGGCGCGCCGGGCCGCGCGGAAGGCCCGCATCGAGGTCGACCCGCTGCCGCCCGTGCTCACCATCGAGGATGCGCGCCAGGCCGACACGACGGTGCTTCCCGACTACCAGTTCCGAAAGGGATCGCCCGAAACCGGGCTGGCGCAGGCCGAGCATCGGCTGGAAGGCGCGCTCGACATCGGTGGGCAGGAGCATTTCTATCTGGAGGGGCAGGTGTCGCTCGCCGTGCCCGGCGAGGATGGCGATATCTTCGTCCACACCTCCTCGCAGCATCCCAGCGAGACCCAGCACATCGTCGCACGCGTTCTCGGGGTTCCCGACGCCGCCGTCACCGTGGAAGTGCGGCGCATGGGCGGGGGCTTCGGCGGCAAGGAGTCGCAGGCAAACCACTGGGCCGCGCTCGCCGCCTTCGCCGCGCAGGCGACCGGGCACCCTTGCAAGCTCCGTCTCGACCGCGACGACGACATGATCATGACCGGCAAGCGGCACGAATTTCGCGCCGAATGGACGCTCGGCCACGACGGCGAGGGGCGCATCCGGGCGGTCGACCTGAATTTCTACGCCCGCTGCGGCTATTCGGCGGATCTGTCGCTCGGCGTCGTGGACCGGGCGATGTTCCATAGCGATTCCAGCTATTTCTACCCGGACGCGATGATTCACTCGCGCCGGCTGAAGACGCACACCTGCTCCAACACCGCCTTTCGCGGCTTTGGCGGACCGCAGGGCATGCTGGCCGCCGAACGCATGCTGGATACGCTGGCGATCCGCCTCGGCAAGGACCCGCTCGACATCCGCAAGGCGAATTTCTACGCCGAGGGGCGCGACGTCACGCCCTATGGCATGCGGGTGGAGGAACACGGCACGCTGCATGCCATCGTCGACGAGCTGGAGCGCACGTCGGACTATCGCGCGCGGCGCGACGAGATCCGCGCCTTCAACGCGCAAAGTCCGATCCTGAAGAAGGGGCTTGCGCTGACGCCGGTGAAATTCGGCATTTCCTTCACGCTCAAGCATCTCAATCAGGCCGGCGCGCTGGTGCATGTCTACACCGACGGCTCGATCCATCTGAACCACGGCGGCACGGAGATGGGGCAGGGGCTCTTCCAGAAGGTCGCCCAGATCGTTGCCGAGGTCTTCGGCGTGACGCTCGACCGGGTGAAGATCACCGCGACGCACACCGGCAAGGTGCCGAACACCGGACCGACGGCGGCCTCTTCGGGCACGGATCTCAACGGCATGGCGGCGCAGATCGCGGCGGAAACGATCAAGGCCCGGCTCGTCGCCTTCGCCGCCGAAAGCCATGACGTTGCGGAAGACGACATCCACTTCCGCGACAATCGGGTTTTCATCGGCGAGACGGAAATCACGCTCGGCGCGCTTGCCAAGGCGGCGCATCTCGCCCGCATCCAGCTCTCCGCGACCGGCTTCTACGCCACGCCCACCATCACCTGGGACCGGGCGAGCGCCAGCGGGCGTCCGTTCCACTATTTCGCCTATGGCGCGGCCTGCTCGGAAGTAATCGTCGACACGATGACGGGCGAGATGCGGGTGACCCGCGTCGACATTCTCCACGACGTCGGCAAATCGCTCAATCCTGCCATCGACATCGGCCAGATCGAGGGCGGCTTCGTGCAGGGCATGGGCTGGCTCACGACGGAAGAACTGGTGTGGGACGAAAGCGGACGGCTGCGCACCCATGCGCCCTCGACCTACAAGATCCCCACCGCTTCCGACGTGCCGGAGGACTTCCGGGTCGCGCTGCATGCCTCGCCGGGAAATCCCTCGCCGACCGTCTATCGCTCCAAGGCGGTGGGCGAACCGCCGGTGATGCTGGCGATCTCGGTGTTCAGCGCGATCACCGACGCGCTCGCGGGGCTCGCGCCCGGCCATGTTCCGCCCCTGCGCGCGCCGGCCACGCCGGAGGCGATCCTTTCGGCGGTGGGCGAGATGAAGCAGGTGACCGCCAGCCGCAAGGCCAGGGCCGGGGAAGGCGACGGATGACCCCCTGGCCGGCCCTGCGCGAGATGCTGACGGCGCACGACGTGTGCACGGTCGTGACCGTCGTCTCCGTGGAAGGCTCCGCCCCGCGCGAGGTCGGGGCGCGGATGATCGTCGGGCCCGACGCGCGCTTTCGCGGGACCATCGGCGGCGGCCGGCTCGAATATGACGCGATCCACGAGGCGGCGCGGCTTGCCCGCGAGGAGGGCGGCGAGCGCCTGCTGCACCGGCGCCTGTCGCTCGGCCCCGATCTCGGCCAATGCTGCGGCGGGCGCATCGGCCTGGTGTTCGAAACCTTTTCGCACGCTCGCCACGACGAGATCGCGCGCCTTGCGAGAGCAGCGGAGGCGGGCGGGTTCGCGACCCGTCTGACCCTTGATGCGCATGGGCGGCCCGGACCGCGCGAGATCCTGCCGCGCGCCACGGACGCTCCGACGGCCCGTCTGTCGGGCGGGGTGCTGACCGAGACCTTCGGCGATGCGCGCACGCCGCTGCTGTTGTTCGGCGCGGGCCATGTCGGCAAGGCGCTGGTGCTGGCGCTCGCGCCGCTGCCGTTCCGGGTGACCTGGGTCGATCCGCGTGCCGAGATCTTCCCCCCGGCGATGCCGGCGACCGTCCGGCCTTGCGCGCTTGCCGATCCGCTCTCGGCGCTGCGCGACGCGCCCGCCGGCAGCGAGGTCGTGATCATGACGCATGATCACGCGCTCGACCTGGCCATCGCCGACCGCGCCCTGGCAAATCCGGCGATCGCCGGCGTCGGCATGATCGGCAGTTCGACCAAGGCCGCGCGCATGCGCGCAAGGCTGGCCCGGGCCGGTCATGGCGGGGACGCGCTGGCCCGGTTCCGCTCGCCCATCGGGGTCGGGGGCATCACGTCCAAAGAACCGCCGGTCATCGCCGCTTCGGTGGCGGCCGACCTGCTGATCCGCCGGGAAGCGGCGTCGGCTGTCCACAGCAATCGCGACCGGGCTCTTGCCGGCGCATTCGGCGGCGTATGATAAGGAGGCGGGGGAGATCATGACACCGACGACAACGGCAAACCCGCCCGACCCATCACCGACACGAGAGCGACGCGGACAGGTCCTTCTGGAGGCGCGCGCCATCTCCAAGCGCTTCGGTGAGGTGCTGGCCAACGACAACGTGTCGCTTGCCCTGCGCGCGGGCGAGATCCACGCGCTGCTCGGCGAGAACGGCGCGGGCAAGTCGACGCTTGTCAAGATCCTCTACGGCGCGCTGGAGCCCAATTCCGGAACGCTGTTGTGGGACGGCGAGGCGGTGACCGTCCACAGTCCGGCCGCCGCGCGCGACCTCGGCATCGGCATGGTCTTTCAGCATTTCTCGCTGTTCGAGGCGCTGACCGTCGCCGAGAACATCGCCCTGGCGCTGCCCGACACCCTGTCCTTCCGCCAGCTCTCGGAGCGCATCCGGACCGTGTCGCGCGACTACGGTCTGGCGCTCGAGCCCAATGCCATCGTCGCCGACCTTCCCGTCGGCGTGCGCCAGCGCATCGAGATCGTCCGCTGTCTCTTGCAGGAACCTCGTCTCATCATCATGGACGAGCCGACGTCGGTGCTCACCCCGCAGGAGGCCGATCAGCTCTTCCTGACGCTGGAGCGGCTGGCGGACGAGGGCTGCGCCATCCTCTACATCTCCCACCGGCTGGAGGAGGTGAAGCGGCTGTGCCATCACGCCACGATCATGCGCCACGGCAAGGTGGTGCTGGAATGCGACCCGAGCCAGGAAACGGCCGGGTCGCTCGCGCGGCTGATGGTGGGCAGCGCGGTGCACGACCTGAAACGCGGCGTGGCGCGCGAGGAGGGCCGGGCGCTGCTGCGCCTCAACCGCCTGAACGCCCCCGCCGACGGTCCCTTCTCCACCGCGCTTGAGGATATCTCCCTCGACGTGCGCGCCGGCGAGGTGGTGGCGATCGCCGGGATCGCCGGCAACGGGCAGGGCGAGTTGTTCGACCTGATCTCGGGCGAGCGGCGCGCCGAGGGTGCGGACACCGTCGTCATCGACGACGCTCCGTTGGGCCGCACGGGGATCACGCGGCGGCGGCGGGCAGGGGCCGCCTTCATTCCCGAGGAGCGGCTCGGCCACGGCGCGGTTCCGGGTTTGAAACTCTCGGAAAACCTCGTGCTCACGCGCCACGGAACAGGCGACGGGCTGGTGCGCAACGGCTTCGTCCAGAGCGAGGCTGCCGGCGATCTGGAGCAGCGGATCAAGACCAATTTCGATGTGCGCATGTCGCACGACGATCCGGAAGCCCGCGCCCTGTCGGGTGGCAACCTGCAGAAATTCGTGATGGGGCGCGAGCTCGACCGCAAGCCGAAGCTCCTTGTCGTCAATCAGCCGACCTGGGGCGTCGACGCGGGCGCGGCGGCGCTGATCCGTCAGGAACTCATCGACCTCTCGCGCCAGGGCTCCGCCGTGCTGGTGATCAGTCAGGATCTCGACGAGATCTTCGAGATCGCCGACCGCATCGCGGTGATCTCGCGCGGACGCCTGTCGGATCCGGTTCCCGCGGGACAGATGACCCGCGAGCGCATCGGCCTCTTGATGGGCGGCCTGCACGAGGGCGACGAAAAGGGAGGCGGCTCGCATGCAGCTTGAGCTGGAACGCCGCGCGGAACGCTCCAAGCGCATGGCGCTCTTGTCGCCGGTCATCGCTCTCGGGCTCACGCTGATCACCGGCGCGATCCTCTTCGCCGGGCTCGGCCAGAACCCGCTGACCGCGCTCTACGTCTTCTTCATCGATCCGCTGACCGCGTCATGGTCGCTGCAGGAGCTCGTCGTCAAGGCCACGCCGCTGATCCTGATCGGCTGCGGTCTGGCCGTCTGCTTTCTCTCCAACAACTGGAACATCGGCGCGGAAGGCCAGTTCACCGCCGGCGCGCTCGCCGGATCGATGCTGCCGATCCTTTTGCCCGGGTTCGAGACATTTGCGACCCTGCCGCTGATGCTGCTGATGGGAATTGCCGGCGGCATGGCCTGGGCGGCGATCCCGGCCTTCCTGAAGGTGCGCTTCGGCACCAACGAGATCCTGACGAGCCTGATGCTGGTCTATATCGCCCAGCTTCTGCTCGACTGGCTGGTGCGCGGGCCCTGGCGCGATCCCGACGGCTTCAACTTCCCCGAAAGCCGCCTGTTTTCCGATGCGGCGATCCTGCCGCCGCTCGCCGACGGGCGCATGCATGTCGGCGCGATCTTCGCCGTCGTCACGGTGCTGGTGCTGTCGGTCGTGCTGCTGAAGACGCTCAAGGGCTTCGAGATCCGGGTGCTCGGTCAGGCACCGCGCGCCGGACGCTTCGCCGGCTTTTCGCGCAACAGGATGGTCTGGTTCGCCTTCCTGCTCGCCGGCGGGCTCGCGGGGCTCGCCGGCATCAGCGAGGTCTCGGGCTCGATCAACCAGCTCACGCCGGTGATTTCGCCGGGCTACGGCTTCACCGCGATCATCGTCGCCTTCCTGGGGCGGCTCAACCCGATCGGCATCTTCTTCTCCGGGTTCCTGCTGGCGCTGACCTATCTCGGCGGCGAGGCGGCGCAGGTGTCGCTCGGGGTTTCCGACAAGACGACCCGCGTGTTCCAGGGGCTGGTTCTGTTCTACGTTCTGGCCTGCGACACGCTGATCCTCTACCGCATACGGATCGGGCGCTCCGCCGTCCCGGGCAAGGGAGGCGAGCATGGGCGCGTTTGAAGCGATCCTCCTGACCGTCATCACGGCGGCCACTCCGCTGCTGCTGGCGGCCATCGGGGAACTGGTGGTCGAGCGCTCCGGCGTGCTGAACCTCGGCGTCGAAGGCATGATGATCGTCGGCGCCGTGATGGGTTTTGCCGGCGCGCAGGCGACCGGCTCACCCTATGCCGGGGCGGTGGTCGCCATGGCGGCGGGCATGGGCATGGCGCTCCTGTTCGGCTTTCTGACGCTGCATCTGGTGGCGAACCAGGTCGCGACCGGTCTGGCGCTCACGCTGCTCGGGCTCGGCCTGTCGGGCATGATCGGCGAGGCCTTCATCGGCCAGCCGGGCGTGTGGCTCACGGGGCTCGACATTCCGGTTCTGAGCGATCTCCCCGTCGTCGGCAAGGTTCTGTTCGGGCAGGACATTCTCGTCTATCTGTCGCTCGCGCTGGTGGTCGGCGTCTCCTATGTGCTGTTTCGCACGCGGGCCGGACTGGTGATCCGCGCCGTCGGCGACAATCATGCCTCGGCGCATGCGCTCGGCGTCTCGGTACGCAAGGTGCGCTATCTCGCGGTGCTGTTCGGCGGGGCCTGCGCCGGGCTTGCCGGGGGCTATCTGTCGCTCGCCTACACGCCGCAATGGGTGGAGGGCATGACGGCGGGGCGGGGCTGGATCGCGCTGGCGCTCGTGGTCTTCGCGACCTGGCGGCCGGGGCGGGTGCTGGCCGGTGCCTATCTCTTCGGCGCGGTGGGCATTCTGCAATTCCACGCACAGGCGCACGGGGTCGGGATTCCCTCGCAATTCCTGTCCGCGCTGCCCTATGCGGCGACCATCGTGGTGCTTGTCATCATCTCCCGGAACCGCATACTGACACGCATAAACACCCCGGCCTGTCTGGGACAACCGTTCGTTCCGGACCGATAGAAACAGGGCCGCATAAGGGGGACGGGGAGCAGCGCGCGGGAGGCAACGCGCCAATCACAAAGGGGCGGGCACCGGGGCTCGGAACCGGGCTCGAAAACCCGAAAACGCAAAAGCAGGGACGCAGGAGACACGCATGAAAAAACTGCTCAGCATGGCCGCAGCCGCGGCATTCGCGCTCGGCACGGCCGGCGCGCAAGCCGAGGATCCGCTCAAGGTCGGCTTCATCTACGTCGGCCCGATCAGCGATCACGGTTGGTCCTACCAGCACAACGAGGGCCGGCTCGCCATCGAGGCCGCCTTCGGCGACAAGGTCGAGACCTCCTACATCGAGAGCGTGTCGGAAGGTCCGGACGCGGAGCGCGCGATCGAGCGTCTGGCCCGCGACGGCGCCGACCTCATCTTCACCACCTCCTTCGGCTTCATGAACCCGACCGTGAAGGTGGCGCGCAAGTTTCCGGACGTGAAGTTCGAGCATGCCACCGGCTACAAGCGCGCGGACAATGTGTCGACCTATTCCGCCCGCTTCTACGAGGGCCGCTACATCATCGGCCAGATCGCGGCGAAGATGTCGAAGACCGGCACGGCCGGCTACATCGGCTCGTTCCCGATTCCGGAAGTCGTGCGCGGCATCAACGCCTTCATGCTCGGCGCGCAGTCCGTCAACCCGGACTTCAAGATCAAGGTCGTGTGGGTCAACTCCTGGTACGATCCGGGCAAGGAAGCGGATGCGGCCAAGGCGCTGCTCGACCAGGGCGCCGACGTGATCAGCCAGCATACCGACAGCCCGGCGCCGCTGCAGGTGGCCGAGGAGCGCGGCGCGATCGGCTTCGGCCAGGCGTCCGACATGAGCAAGTTCGCCCCCAAGGCGCAGCTCACCGCGATCATCGACGACTGGAGCGTCTATTACACCGACCGCGTGCAGGCGGTGCTCGACGGGACCTGGGAAAGCCAGGACATCTGGGGCGGTCTCGCCGAGGACATGGTCGTGATGGCGGACTTCACCAACATGCCGGAGGAGATCGCCAGGGAGGCCGCCGAAATGACGGAAAAGATCCGCTCGGGCGAATTCCATCCCTTCACCGGTCCGATCACGAAGCAGGACGGCACGCTGGCCGTGGCGGAGGGCGAAGTGCTCGACGACGAAGCCCTGCTCGGCATGAACTGGTACGTCCAGGGGATCGACGACCAGCTTCCGCAGTAAGCGGATCGGCTGTATGACACGAAGGGGCGCGGCGCGGACCTTGCGGATCGCGCCGCGCCCCGTCCCGTTTCGGCGCGCGCCGTCGGCAACGGGATATCCCGGCGCGTCCGGACGCCGGGGACGGAGCGGGGCGGCATGTGCGGCCCGGTTTCGTGCGGATGCAAACGGGTCGGCCGGCACGCGGTCTTCCCGCCAGACTCCGGAAAGGGACAGGGATCATGACCGCCGCTGTTGACGCGCGCTTTGCCGAGCAAGTCGCCTTTCTCAAGACCCTCGTTCAGGTTCCAAGCGAAAATCCGCCCGGCGACCTCGATGCCTTCGCCGAGGCCGCCGCCAGCGCGCTCGGCGAGCTGGGTCTCGAGGTGGAGCGTCATCCGGTCGCCGAACCCTTCGTGCGCCAGATCGGCATGAAAAGCGTCACCAACCTGATCGTGCGCCATCGCTTCTCCGACGACGGTCCGGTGATCGCGCTCAACGCGCACGGCGATGTGGTGCCGGCGGGCGAGGGGTGGTCGGTCGATCCCTATGGCGCACAGGAACATGGCGGGGCGGTCTACGGTCGCGGCACCGTATTCGGCAAGTCGGACATCGCGGCCTATGTCTTCGCGCTGCGCGCCCTGATCGACACTCCCGATGGGCTGAGCGGTGCGATCGAACTGCACCTCACCTGCGACGAAGAAACCGGCGGCACGCTCGGTCCCTTGTGGATCCTCGGTCATGAGCTGAGCCGTCCGGACTTCGTCATCGCTTCCGGCTTCAGCCGCGCGGTCACCACGGCGCACAACGGCTGCCTGCAGATGGAGATCATCGTGCGCGGGCGCGCGGCCCATGCGGCCGCGCCCGAAACCGGTGTCGACGCGCTGGCGGCCGCGACCGATATCCTGCGCGCGCTCTACGACGAACGCGACCGGCTGGCCGGGACGAGCAGCCGGCTCGATCCCGAGATGCGCCCGGCGCTGACCGTCGGCATGATCCAGGGCGGGCTCAACACCAACGTGGTGCCGGACCGCGTGATGCTGCGCGTCGACCGGCGGCTGATCCCGGAAGACGCGGGCGAGGCGGTCGAGACCGATCTCACCGCGCTGGTGGAGGCGGCCGTGACGCCGCACGAGGGGCTGGAGATCGAATGCCGGCGGATCCTGCTCGCCGAGCCGCTGCGCCCGCTTGCCGGGGTCGGACGGCTCGCCGACGCGGTGCACCGTCAAATCGCTGCCTGGTTTCCCGAAACCGCGGCGCCGACCGGCGGGTCGCCGCTCTTCAGCGATGCGCGCCATTATGCCGCCGCCGGCATTCCCACGGTTCTCTATGGAACGGGCCCGGCGTCGCTTGCCGCCGCGAACGCCTATGCGGCGGACGAACACATCAGGCTGGACGACCTGCGCGCCACGACGGGCGTGCTGATCGATGCGCTGCGGGATCTTCTCTCTTCGGACGCGGACACCTGAGCACGGCGCTCACGCCGCCGGGTCACGCATCGCGCGTGCGACGTGTCGCAGAACGAAGGCCACACGGCGCGCGACCGTCGTGCGCGGGACGATGATCACGCGATAGCCAAGGGCGGGGTAGGCGGCCGACAGCCGTCGGTATTCGGCCCGCGCGGCGCGAAAACCGTGACGACGCTGATCGTCGCGGACATGGATTTCCGGCCAGGGCGGCACCAGAAACACGGTCCGCGCGTAGCGCGGGCGATTGCCGAGAGTGTCGTGAAGGGGCACGCCGGTCGCGTCGGACAGCGCCACCGCCGCATCCACGAGACCGCGATCGAAGAAGACCGGCCCCTCATGCCCGGTGGCGCGCCGATAATCGGCGTCGGCGCAGGCAAGAGCCGCGCGGGCGAAACCGGCCATGTCGTTCCACGGCAGCCGAGGGCTCTGCGGATCGCTCTCGCTTTGCACGATCCGCCGGCCGGGCTCGGGCACGGTCGGGAACCCGAGCGCGGCAAGCGTATCGAGAAGGGTCGACTTGCCGCCACCCGAGCAGCCGGAGAGGACGAAGAACCGGTCCCTCGGTCGACGTGCGGTTCGCATATGCGCGCCCGGCCGATCCGGTGGCGATTGTGTCCACGACATGAGAATCCTCGTGCAGTCGGAAGATGTAGGCGTCCGCGACATGGCACCGTGAGCGAAGCGCTTGAGAGAGGGCGCCAGAAGCCCGAGGCCAGGAGCCAGCCACCAAGAGCCAGCCCCAAAGAGACAGGGCGCACTATGAAAAGGCGGGCTTCCAGAAACAGAGCCTTGAACACACACACCCAGCCCACCGCCGGTTCCCGCATCCGTAATTCGCATAATATATATTATGGAATTTTTTAAGGTGCCTGCACGCGGGTCTGGCCGGGTGCTCCGCCGTGCTTTCTGATGCAGACCCTGATGCAGACCCTGGCGAAGCCCCAGATGACAGCCCCAGACGGCAGCGTCAGGCGACAGCATCCGGCAGCAGGACGCGAATTCTGTCTCAACCTCTGGCGCCGTCTTTAGCGCAGTCGCTTGCAAGGCGTCGCATGCGACGGCGTGTGACGTCAGTCCGCGTCCTCCTCGAGCGCGTCGACCGTCTCGGCCTCCACGATCCGGCGCGCGAGCGACGGCGCGAAGCCCGCCCGGCACAGCGTTGCCATTTCCTTCTGGCGGCGCGCGTGATCGGCGTCCGTCGTGCGCCACGGCCCGAGCCGCTTCTTGCGTGCCGCCGTACAGGCGGCGGCGAACTCGCTCACGCCGTCGTCGCGCATCTGGCGCTCGGCGATGTCCGTCGGCACGCCCTTGGCCGCGAGCACGGCCGCGATCCGGCGCCCGGACCGCCCCTTGCGCCGCTCGGAGGAAATCCTGGCCTCCGCATAGCGCGCGTCGTCCAGAAGTCCGGCGCGTTCGCAGCGGGCCACCACCGCGTCGATCGTCGCCTCATGCTCGGCCGGATCGAGATCGAGCGCCGCGCAGGCCCGCCAGACCTTGCGCTGCAAGACCGCCCGCAGGTTCGCCGTGGTGGTGCCGTAGCGGTCCAGATAGCTCAGCGCGGATTTCGTGAGCCGGTCTTCGGTCGGCGGTTTCGGGCTGCGCGCCATGCTCGCGCCCGTCAGCCCGCGTCCTGGATGGGCACCGAAAAGCGCAGGCCGTCATAGGCCGGCACGACGCCCTCCGGAGCTTCCGCGCACAGCGTCCGGTAGTCGAGATCCACATGCATGTTGGTCAGGATCGCCCGGCGCGGCGCCATCCGCGCAACCCACGCCAACGCGTCGTCCAGCGAGAAATGGCTCGGGTGTTGCGTGCGCCGCAAGGCATCGACGATCCAGGTGTCGAGACCCTCGAACGCCGCGATGGAGGCTTTCGGAATCTCTTTGACGTCAGGAAGATATGCGACGTTGTTGAACCGAAATCCGAGCGCGGTGATGTCGCCGTGCTCGACCTCGACCGGCAGGAACGGGATCGGCCCGCCCGCCCCGTCGATGACGCCGGGCGTGCCGGCGTGGATGCGCTTGTCGCGCAGGATCGGCGGATAGCTGGAGCCCTCCGGCGTCGCGAATCCGTAGTAGAAGAGATCATGCGCGCGGAGCGAGGTGGCCACGTCCATATGGACGTCGATCAGCTTGCGATGGGTGATGGCGAGCGGGCGCAGATCGTCGATGCCATGCAGGTGATCGGCATGGGCATGGGTCATCAGCACACCGTCGAGGTCGGTGACATTGGCGTCGAGCAGCTGCTGGCGCAGGTCCGGTCCGGCGTCGACGAGCACCGTGGTGGTGCCTTTCGGCCCGTGGCGCTCGACCAGCAGCGCGCAGCGCTTGCGCCGGTTCTTCGGCTCGTTCGGGTCGCAGTCGCCCCAGATCCCGCCGACGCGCGGAACGCCGGCGGAGGAGCCGCAGCCCAGAATGGTGAACTCGAGCGTGTCGCCGTGGGTCATGCGTCGGTCGGTCTCGGCACCTTGGAAAACAGGCGGAAGAAGTTTTCGGTCGTCTGCGCGGCCATGGCCGCCTCGTCCACGCCCCTCGCCTCGGCCAGCACCTTGTTGGTATGCGCCACATAGGCCGGCTCGTTGCGCTTGCCGCGCCAGGGCTGCGGGGCAAGATAGGGCGCGTCCGTCTCCACAAGCAGACGCTCGGCGGGCAGATCGGCGGCGATGGCGCGCAACTCGTCGGAGCGCTTGAACGTCAGGATGCCGGAGAACGACACATAGAGCCCGAGTTCGATGCCGGTCATCGCCAGATCGCGCCCCGACGAGAAACAGTGCAGCAGCGCGGGAAACGCGCCCTTCTGCGTTTCTTCCGTGAGGATCCGCGCCATGTCGTCGTCGGCATCGCGCGAATGGATCACCAGCGGCAGGCCGGTCTCGCGCGCGGCAGCGATATGGCGGCGCAGCCCCTCCGCCTGCGCCTCGCGCGGCGACTTGTCGTAGAAATAGTCGAGCCCCGCCTCGCCGATGGCGACGACCTTCTCATGCGCCGACAGGCGCACCAGATCGGCGGTCGTCACGGCGCGTTCCGCCTCTTCGCCGGCGTTGTGCGGATGCGTGCCCACCGAGCAATAGACGCAATCATACCGCTCGGCGAGCGCGCGGATGCCGTCGAAGCGAGCCACACGGGTGGAGATCGTCACCATGAGCCCGACGCCGGCGTCCTTCGCCCGCGCGATAATTGCGTCGCGTTCGGCGTCGAAATCCGGAAAATCGAGATGGCAGTGGCTGTCGACCAGCATTAGCGCCCCTCGCCTTCCTTGTCCGCCTCCACATAGCGCGGAAACACGCCGGCGGGCTTGGGCAACTCCGTGCCGGGCGCGAGCCGGCCGGCCTCGCCGAGCCGGTCGAAGCCGCGCGCGTCCTCCGCCACGACCAGCAGGTCGAGCAGCTTGCCCGCGCTCTCCGGCATGACCGCCTGCGCCAGGATCGCCACCTGACGGATCACCTCGGCGGTGACATAGAGCACGGTTTCCATGCGCTTCGGGTCGGTCTTCTTCAGCGCCCAGGGCTCCTGGGAGGCGAAATAGCGGTTCGCCTCGCCGACGCAGGCCCACACGGTGGCGAGCATCTGGTGGATCGCCTGCGTCTCCATGGCGGCGCGCGCCGTTTCCAGCATCGCATCGGCCTGATCGAGGATCGCGCGATCGGCGTCGGTGAAGTCGCCCGGCTCGGGAAGCCGGCCCTTGCAGTTCTTGCCGATCATCGACAGCGAGCGCTGCGCCAGATTGCCGAGGTCGTTGGCGAGATCGGCGTTGATGCGCGCGACGATGGCGTCGTGGCTGTAGTTGCCGTCCTGGCCGAAGGGCACCTCGCGCAGGAAGAAATAGCGCACGGCGTCGAGCCCGTAGTGCTCCACCAGGGCGAAGGGGTCGATGACGTTGCCGACCGACTTCGACATCTTCTCGCCCTTGTTGAACAGGAATCCGTGGGCGTAGACGCGCTTCGGCAGTTCGACGCCGGCCGACATCAGGAAGGCCGGCCAATAGACGGCGTGAAAGCGGACGATGTCCTTGCCGATCACATGCAGGTTCGCCGGCCAGTATCTCCAGCGCGGGTTCGCCGCGTCAGGAAAGCCGGCGGCCGTGATGTAGTTGGTGAGCGCGTCGACCCAGACGTACATCACGTGGCGCTCGTCGTCGGGCACGCGCACGCCCCAGTCGAAGGTCGTGCGCGAGATGGACAGGTCCTTCAGCCCGCGCTTGACGAAGCTGACGACCTCATTGCGCCGCTCGTCCGGCCCGATGAACTCGGGATTGGCCTCGTAGTGGGCGAGCAGACGGTCCTGATAGGCGGACAGGCGGAAGAAATAGCTCTCCTCCTCCACCCACTCCACCGGCGAGCCCTGCGGCCCGTAGCGCACGCCGTCGTCGCGCAGCTCGGTCTCGCTTTCCTGATAGTAGGCCTCGTCGCGCACCGAGTACCAGCCGGAGTAGCTGTCCTTGTAGATGTCGCCATTGGCGGCCATGCGGCGCCAGATTTCCTGGCAGGCCGCGTGGTGGCGCGGTTCGATGGTGCGGATGAAATCGTCGTTCGAACAGCCGAGCGTCGCCGCCATCTCGCGAAACCGCGTGGCGTTGCGTTCGGCAAGCTCCTGGACCGGAATGCCTTCCGCGCGCGCGGTCTGCAGCATCTTCTGTCCGTGCTCGTCCGTGCCGGTCAGGAAGAACACGTCGCGCCCGTCGAGCCGCTGAAAGCGGGCCAGCGCGTCGGTCGCGATCGCCTCATAGGCGTGGCCGATATGCGGCGCGCCGTTGGGATAGGAAATCGCGGTCGTGATGAAGAAAGGCGAGCGGTCGGTCATGAACGGCGTTCGGTCCGGCGTTGGTGACGGGGGTCCGGCGCGCGATCCGATGGATCGGCTGGTCACGCCGGAGCGCGGTGCATGCGGGTGCCTGTCTGCGGAGGGCTGTCAGGCGGGTCAGGAACGCGCCGCCGCGGCGAGATCGCGAAAGGCGTTCAACACGACCTGTTTGCGATCGAGATTGAAGGCGTCGGCCTCCCGCGCGGCACGGCTGGTCTTTTCCCACACCTCGGTGACGGAGACAAGGCGATGCAGCGGCGTTGTCGCCGCATCGGCGAGCCGGGCGTGCAGATGATCGCCGATGAGATCGAGAAACAGCGTCCAGCCCTCGTCGGCGCCGGGCCGCCCCACCGTCTCGGCAAAGGCATGCACGGCGGCCGGATCGAGCTCGGGCAGGCGCGCGACCAGCGACTGGAAGAGGTCGGCGAGATCGAGCGCCTCGCCGCGCGCCAGCGTGATGGCGGTGCGCAGGCTCCCGTCCGCCAGATCCGCGATGCGTTCGGCGCGCGCGGGATCGCCGTCGGAGACGCCAAGGTCAAGGAGACCGGCGCGCACCTCCTCCCGCGTCAGCGGGTCGGTCCGCAGCATCCGGCAGCGGGAGCGGATCGTCGGCAGAAGCCGCCCCGGCGCATGCGACAGCACCAGAAACAGCGAGCGGCGCGGCGGTTCCTCCAGCACCTTCAAAAGCGCGTTGGCGGCATTGACGTTCATGTCGTCGGCCGCATCGACGATGCAGATCCGCCAGGACCCTTGCGCGCCCGTGGACCCGAAGAACGGCACCGCCCTGCGGATCTCGTCCACCGTCAGATCCTGCTTGAACTTGTCCTTCGCCTTGCGCTTGGCATCATAGGGACGGCGCAGGTGCAGCAGGCCCGGGTGCGCGCCGGACGCCACCTGCCCGAAGGTCGGGGTGTCTCGGGCGACCGACAGATCGACCGCCGACTGGACGGCGTCCACGGTCGGATCGGGATGCGCGAGAACGAAACGGGCGAAGCGAAACGCCAGCGTCGACTTGCCGATGCCCTTGGGCCCGGCGAGAATCCAGGCGTGATGCATCCGCCCGGAGCGATAGGCGTCGAGCAGCGCGCGTTCGGCCGCGCCGTGACCGATCAGCGCCGCGCGCTCGCGCGGCAACGGCACGCCCTCCAGCGCATCGGCTTCCATCTCGTGCGGGTCAACACGCTCCACGGCCATGATCACCCGACATCCCAGCGGTCGCGCGCCGGATCGGGCGTCGCCGGGCCGGCCTGGTCGAAATCGCGGGCGAAGCGCCGGCGCACGGCGCGCCAGATTTCCGCCTCGACCGCATCCGCATCCTGTCGCCCGTCCACGACGACGAAGCGGCCGGGCTCGGCCTCGGCGAGCGCCAGAAACAGCTTGCGGCGCCGGGCGTGAACCTCGCCCGTGTCGGTCTCGAAGCGGTCCGGATGCGCATGATCGGGCGTGGCGCTGCGGGCCTGAACGCGTGCCAGCCCGACCTCCGGGGGAACGTCGATCAGAACCGTCAGATCCGGACGGTAGCCGGCGACCGCCAGCGCCTCAAGCCGGTCGAGAAAGGCCGGGTCGACCCCCGCCTCGCCCTGATAGACCCGGGTGGAATCGGCGAAGCGGTCGCACAGCACCCAGTCGCCACGCTCCAGCACCGGACGGATGGTCGCATCCACATGATCGGCGCGCGCGGCGGCGAACATCACCGCCTCCATCTCCGCGCCGAGCGGCTTGACCTTGCCGGACAGCAGGAGCTCGCGGATCGCTTCCGCCTTGGGCGATCCGCCCGGCTCGCGGGTCACCGCCGCGTGCAGGCCGACCGCCTCCAGCCGGGCGCGCAGCCGGGCGATCTGGGTGGACTTCCCGGCCCCCTCGCCGCCTTCGAAGGTGATGAAACGACCGCGCGCGGGCGCGCCGTCGGTTGCGTCGCGCCGGGCCGCGAGAGGATCGTCAGCTTTCATCGAGCCACCACCCGAACAGGGTTTCGCGCAAGGCATCCGCCGCACGGCCGGTCAGCGTGCCGGGCGCCACGTCGCCGGCCGTGCGCAACGGCACCCGATAGACCACGTCGCGCTCGCGCAGCACCCGCAATTCGCCCACGCGCACGCCCGACGCGACCGGCGCCTTGAGCGGGCCGTCATAGACCACCCGCAGGCGATAGTCGCGTTTCGAGCCGCGCGGCAGGAGAACCTCCACCGGTCCGTCCGCGACGAGCGGGACCGTGGCCTGCACACCGCCGAACACCCGCGCCTCGGCGAGCGGCTCGCCCGCGTCGAACAGGATCACATCCTCGAAGTCCTTCTCCAGACTGTCGAAGAGATCGCGCAAAGCTTCAAGCCGTGCATCGGCGGACGGGTGCCCGGCCACCACCCCGATGAGGCGGCGCCCGTCCCGCAGAACCGACCCGACACCATGAAACCCGCTCGTCTCGCTGCGCCCGGCGGTGAAGCCGTCGAGCCCGGCGATCTCGCCGATCAGCGGGTTCTTGTTGCGCTGAAAGATCCCGTTCCACGTAAAATCCGGCAGCGAGAACAAGGCATACCGCCCGGCATGCGCGGACAGCACGTGGCTTGCGAGCCGTCCCATGTCGGCGGCGGAGGTGCGCGCGCCCTCCGCCTCGTAGCCCGTGGGATTGACGAAAGTGCTGTGTGTCATGCCGAGCCGCTGCGCCAGCGCGTTCATACGCGCGGCGAAAGCCGCCTCGCTGCCCGCAAGACCTTCCGCCAGCACGATCGCCGCGTCGTTGGCGTTGTGCACCAGAAGCCCCTTGAGAAGGTCGAGAACCGGGACCTCGCTGCCCAGCCGCGCGAACATCGTCGTGCCGCCCGCGGGCGCTCCGCCGGTGCGCCAGGCGTGTTCGCTGACGGTGAAGGCGGTGTCGTCGTCGATCTCCCCCGCCGCCAGCGCCTCGAACACCACCGTCGCCGTCATCAGCTTGGCGAGCGAGGCGGGCTGAAACGTCACCCGCGGGCTGTCGCTGGCAAGCAGCGTGCCCGTGCTGACGTCGAAGAGCAGCGAGGGGCGCGGCGGCTCGGACGGCGGCTCCTGCGCGCGCAGCCCGCCCGATGCCAGGGCAAGGCACAGCGCCGCGCAGGCAACAAGACGGCTGAGGGGCCTCATGGCGCGACCGGGTCCTTCCACCAGAATGTCTCGGCTTGGCTCTGTGTTCCGCCGGGCATGATCACCGGGGTCTTTCTTGCTGTCTTGCTCTGGACTTGCTGTCTTGCTCAGACCCTGCCGTCCCGGCCTGACACGAAATCGGCGCCGCCCGCGAGTGCGTGACGGCGCCGAAGAATAACCGTTTCAAACGCCTGCGCATACCGGCTTGTGCGGGCCGCCGCGCAAGCGGGATCACTGCCGGTTGCGGACCAGTTCGGCGAGCGAGTTGCCGCCCGAAACACCTGCAAAAGCCGCATGCGCCTGCGCCACGCGGCGCGAGGCCGCATAGGACGACAGGGCCGGATCGCGGTCGAAGGTCGTCGCCCCGTCGAACGGCGGCAGGTCCCCGGTCGCCGGCGCGCCGTACCCGAGCGCACCGGACGTGCCGGGCGCCTGGTCGCGCGCGTCCAGGCTTGCCACGCGAACGCCGCTTTCCTCGAATACCGCGCCCGGATCGACACCGGCGCTGGCCACGCGCGCGAAGTCGCCGCGCGCCGCGACCGTGGTTCCACCATAGGGGCGCGCGGTCGGCACCGGCACCGGGCCGATCACGCCACCGGGGATCGTGGCCTTGGCAAGCTGGGTGTGCGGCATGGTGGCGCCCGGATTGACCGCACCCGGTCCACTGTAGGACGCCATCAGGAAGGGTTCGTCCTTGCCGTCCATGCGCGCTCGGCCGAGATACTCGACCTTCACCTTCGCCACGCCCTTGTGCTTGAAATCGAGCATGGTCGCGACGCGCTCGGACAGGTCGATGGTCCGGTTGCCGTGGAAGGGACCGCGGTCGTTGACGCGCACGATCATGGAACGCCCGTTCTCGAGGTTCTTCACGCGCGCATAGGAAGGAAGCGGCATCGTCGTATGCGCCGCCGTCAGGGCGTTGCGATCGAAGATCTCGCCGTTGGCGGTCATGCGGCCGTGGAACGTCGGCCCGTACCAGGACGCGAGACCGACCGATTCGTAATCGGGATCATGCTTGGGGCGATACCACTTGCCGGCGACCTTGTAGGGCTTGCCGACCATGTAGCGCCCGCCGCCCTTGGGCACGGGCTTACTCCCCGTCACGACGCGCGGGCTTGCCGAGACGCCGTATTTCTCTTCGCTGAACTTGGCTTTCTTCTGCGGCTTCGGAGACGAGCCGCAGGCGGCAACCGCGAGACACAGCCCCGACACCGCGAGGGTCAACAGGGTGCGTCGACGTCGCGAGGACGCGAAAGGGGGAGTGCCCGCCGTGTCGGAATCGGGGGATTGCGTCGCGGACCCGGGAATGGCCGCGGAAGTCGAGCCGATCGTCATTTTGCCGCCCTACTCAATACCTTGAACCGGCAAACGCCCGACGCCGCGTGACTATCGCGCAAACCCCGGACCGGGATCGCGCCGCATCACACATCGCCAGAACGCCTCAACGCGCCGGAGGGACACGTGGTTGTTGTCGTAATGCGGCCCCCCAATTTGGCGCATCGCAACAAACGTACCGCGAACCCCTTACCGCAAGGTGAAAGCGCGGTCGAGCTTCGGGCAGGAATTTCGCGTCGTTTTTTCGCAGGTGTCGTCAATATGCCGCAGTTTATCCACGGCCGGCCCATCCGGGCGCGTGGATGCGTCGCGGGGCTGCGGCATTCCCAAGTGCGCAAGAGGCGGGCGGAAAACGGCAATCGACGCGGGCAGGCGGCTCCCCTGCCCGCGTCTTGATCCAGAACGAAATCGCCGGAGATCAGTCGCCGATGCGCGCCCGGCCGTTCAGGCCGTCGTCACGGGTCCAGTAGAGCGTGTCTCCCGATCCGCGCGACAGGGTGAAGCAGAAGCGCTTGCCGTCGTACCAGCTCTGCCACTGCTGGCAGAGGCGGTTGCCGCGCACCCACCAGCGCCCCTCGTCGTTGGGCTGCATGAACCGGCCGAGACCGACCGCCTCGCCGGACCCGTCGACGCGTCCGTTGCGCTGGTAGAAGAGCGGGAATTCGCCGCCGAGTGGCGTCTTGAGGTAGATACGCTTGCCCGCCACCGTCTGGCGGATCTCGTCGCTCGAAAGCTGGGTACGCGCCTCTGCCGAAGGAAGCGCAAGCAGGATCGCGGCAAACGTGGCCGTGGCGAGAAGTCCTGTTCTCATGACGTGTCTCCGTTTGTCCGTCCCGGCTCATCGAGCGCCCGTGGCGATGCCCGAAAGCATCCCGCGACGCGCCGATGGCAGCGGTCTCTCCGGGCATCGAGGCCCGATAATATGCGACATTACGTATCGGCAGCGCGGGCGGATCAGGGCCGGAGCTGACGCTTTTGTGATCGCCGTCACATCGGCGCGACGCCATCGCGTCTATCACTGCCGATGTGGCGCCTGCCCCGGCGCCGGTCGCCCCGAAGCGGCCCGAACCGCCGATCCGGTCCCTGCCTCGACCTTCCGGATCGGCGGTTTTCCCTTTGCCCGCCCTGCTCCTGCCCCTAAATGCCTGCCCGGTTTCTTCGCCGGTTTCCTGGCCAAACGAAACGCGTAGACTGAGGGACCGAAGCCACCGCGTCGCAGGAGATCGTCATGTCCTCCCCCCGCTCCTCCCCCCGCTCTCTTGAGCCGAAGATCCCGACCCAGGGCGTTCATCACATCACGCTGGTCGGCGCCGACCGTCAGACGTCGATCGACTTCTGGGAGGGGCTTCTCGGCATGCCCTTCGTCTTCGAGCAGCCCAATCTCGACAATCCGGCGGAATCGCATCTCTATTTCGATCCGGGCGACGGGCGGCTGATCACCATCTTCACCGACGAAAGCCGGACGCCCGACCCGACCCGCACCCCGACCGACATCGGCTGCGTGCACCATGTCGCCTTCGACGTCAGCGCGGCGACCTTCGCCCAGGTGGCGGAGCGTCTCGCGGCGCGTGGCATCCGCCATTCGGGCCCGAAGGATCGCGGGTTCATGGATTCGATCTACTTCGAGGACCCGCTCGGCCTGCTGATCGAACTCGCCTGCTACCGCTTCACCCCGCCGGAGGGCTATCGCGTCGCGGATGTGATGCTGACCGCCCATCGCATCCGCGTCGCAGACGGCGCCGAGGCCATCGGCGCGCTGCATGTGGCGAAGGCGATCGAGCAGCTGACCGCCTCGCGCGACAGCCTGTCCCGCGACAGCCTGTCCAAAGACGCGTCCTGACACGGGGGCCGCGCGGGATCTTGTCGACCGATGCGCGCGGCGCGCTTGACAAGCCGGCGCGCGGACGCGAAACCGGACGCACGCTCCGGGCGCGATCCGGCCTCGGGCGTGATCGGAAGAGTGGCCGAGTGGTTGAAGGCACCGGTCTTGAAAACCGGCAGGCGGGCAACCGTCTCGTGGGTTCGAATCCCACCTCTTCCGCCATTTTCCGACATCGCGCTGTCGCTCTTCGCTCCAGTCGGGGCCTCGCAGCGATTCGGGCGGCTTTTCGCCGTGCGACCCCGTCGGGTTCGAACGTTGTCCCGGTCCGGCTGCGACCCGATTCTTCCGTGGTTTTCAAGGGTTATGCGGGAGGGGCTGAGCACTGGTCCTGCGTGCCGGGTGCCCCCGAAGAGGTCTCTCGCGGCCGATCTTCTCCAAACCCGATGATCGCGCGGAACTGGTGGATGACTTGCAAGTTCTTGTATATATTAAACATATTCACACGGCAATCGTTGACTCCGATGCCGGTTCCGTTCGGGTGCTACGCGACCTGCCGCCAAACCCGATTTTGCGCCTCGGTCCGCGCCGCCCGTTGACCTCGACGGCGCGTTGTGCCCATTCCCACCGCAAATCAGGGAGCGCTCAGGAAGGCCGTGGCCGCCCGTGAGGACCGGCATCACGTCGGCCGGCTGATCGACGGAGCGCGGGTCGAGCCAACGATCTGGACAGCCCCGGATTTGTGGACGCCCTCTTCCCTGAGTTCGAGGCAAGGAGGCGATGATGGGATCCGCCGATTTCAGGGACGGGTTCCAGCGCGATGCTGCCGCGCGGATCACCGGGCGGGGCCATCCGGTTGCAGGCCGACCGTCGGGGCCGCCATCAACCAAGGATCTGCGTAAGCCCGTCGTAGAGGCCGAGCACCGCCATGACGACAAGACACGCGCCCAGCCCGGGGATGATGGCGCGTGCCGGGCGGCTGCGCTCGAAGATCCGCAGCGATATCTGCCCGAGATAGCCGTAAGCCAGGAAGCAGATCAAGGCGATGAAGGCAATCGGCACAAACACCGCGCCGATCGCGCCGATGTTCGTTCCAACGCTCGAATTGACGAATTGCGGAAACAGGGCGGCGAAGAAAAGGATCGCCTTGGGATTGAAGAACGCAACCCAGAAGCCGACCTGAAACTTGGCCACCAGCATGGACGGGGTCCGCTCGACTTGTTTAGTCTCGATGTGGAAGCGACTTCCATCGCGCAGGAAGACGAACCCGATGTAACCGATGTAAACGGCGCCGACGGTTTGCACGACCTGCAAGATCTGCGGATCCAGTGAAACGATGGATTGAAAGATCAAGAAGGCGATCAAACCCTGCCCGAGGGAGGCGGCCACATTGCCGAGCGCGGCCGGCAGACTGCCGCTCACCCCCCCTTTCGTTCCTTCCGCAAAGGCCAGCGCCATGCTCGGTCCGGGAATGATCGATACCGCGAATATCGCGACGCAATACAGTACAAATTGCTCGATCGTCATCGTCGTTCGTCCGTCATTCTGTCCAAAGGGCGTCCAATTCCAAAGTGCGCCCAAAGGGTTCCAAAGTGCGCCCAATCGCGGCGCCTGGCCCCTTTTTTGCCACACTGGCCCCGGCGTTCGCTGGCATGCCTGCCCGCGCTCGCCCCGGTCAGGTGACGGGCGGCGCCGGTCATTAGGCAACCCTAAGTTATCATAATGCCACTCATGGGTGCACGTGCAAAAATCGGCACGTCACTCACACCACTCACGACAATCACCCCCCGGCGTCGCCATTGACCGCGGGCCCGTTCGCCGACGCGACCGCCGCCATGTCGACACCGGACAGGAGATCTTCGCCGGTCAAGAGCGTGTGCCCCACGCTGGCACCCGGCCAGGCCGCGACAAGATCCTCACGCAACCGCGCGGCCAGGAGCGACAGATCGTCGGCCGCCCCCTCATGCACGGCTTCGGCGACAATCATCGCCCGCGTCGTGGTGGCGGAGACGGCGGACCGTCCGCTTTGCTTGTGCGACCACTTGCGGGCATGGGCGACGCCGGCACCATCCTTGAAGGTCACCTCCCCGGCCGGCATCGCGCTCTCCACGCCGTCGAAGCCGTGGTACGGTTCGCCGCCTTGTGCCTCGCCAACGCTCAGATCCCCGGAGATCCGTGCAAGATCGAGGGCGGCCACGGGAATGGCGAAGCGTGCCGACACCGAATTGCAAAGCGTCACCAGGGGGTGCAGCATCGGAAAGCCCCCGCGCGTGCGCAGTCGCCGCAAGATGGATTCAGCGGCCATGCGGTACTTCGTCGGATTGGTGCCGGTCGCCGTGTAGGCCGCGCGCCATGCCCGGATCGGCGCAAGCTGGCTTTCATTGCCCGCGGCCTCCAATTGCGCCCGGGCGACATCGAGATTGCCGTCGACCAACGACGTGACATCGGCGTCGGTCGTGACACCCTCGACCTTGAAGACGGCGACGGCGAGGAAGGGGAACGTCGAGACGAGGCGGTGCGAATAATTGAAACGGCTCATGGTCGGTTCACACACCCTTCTTGCGCAGTTGAAGGTCGGTCAACTCGGCAATGATGGTGGTGTATATCTTTTGGATGACCTCCTCATGCCCCCCTGCGTTCGCCGCCCGCACCCCCACTTTGTCGAGCACCATGCGCACGCGATCGGCTCCCTTGATTTCCTCCGTCGTCGTTTTGTAGTCGCTCGCGCGCAGCGCCAGGCCGGTCCGCTCGACGAGCAAGGGCACGATCATGTCGTCAAGCGCATCGATCCTCTGTCGGATCTCGGCAAGTTCGGCCGGTATCGTCATGTCGGTCACTCCGTTGTTGAGGGTGTCGTCGCGGGCGCGTCGCGTGTCGCCGCAATGGCGTCGGCATTCGCGCTCAGGCGTTCGTTGGTCGTTTCAGGTGTCAGGAAAGCTTTGCGTTGCGCTGTCGGAACGCTGCCGAGCAATCGGACCATGCCAAGCATCCGCTCGACCAGGCTTTGAACCGAGTTCAGCCCCTCTTCGTCCTCCAGGGCCTTGCCCGGCGTGCCGCCCATCAGGATCGTGGGATAGCCGCTACCGGCCAAGATCATCCGGTTGAGCAGGATATTGTTCATGATTTGGTTGAACACACCGACATGTCCGTAACGACGTCCGGTGATCACGCATCCTGCGACCTTGTTGGCGAGAGGACGCTTGAAGCGCAGGTATCCGACACCCGCGCGTTCGATGAAGACTTGCATGGGATGCGCAAGCCCGTAACCATGGACCGGAGCGATATAGATAATCGCGTCGGCCGCGATCAATCGCTCGATGATCATCGGCATGTCGTCTTCGCGCGCGCAGACGACCGTTCTTGTGTTGCATTCGCCGCAGGTTCCGCATGGCGCGATGTCATATTCGCGAAGCCGCAGGATCGACGCATGTGCGCCCCGGTCGCGCAGCAATTTCGCGATATGGTCCGCGACCTGTTCGGAGTTGCCGAACGCGCGCGCCGAACCGGTGATGATCTCGAAGGTCGGTTCCGCTCTTTCCGTCCGCATGCAACCCCCTCGCCTCATCGGTTAGACCAGATCGGAGACACGGCGAAACCTCGCGCGCTCCGACACGGGCACTGTGAGATCCATGAGATATTTGTCGGTGGTGGGCGCATCGGTGTTCGGCAGATATCCTGGCGCCTGGGAGGGATCGAGGGGAAACCCGCGCTGTCCGCTCAGCACCGTCAGGTCCCGGCTCGGCTGGAAACGCGTCGCCATGGCCCAGAAGAGATCGCTTTCCGAGGCGACGTCGATATCGGCGTCGACGAGCAGGACCCCCTTGAGAAGCGCATGACATTCCATGGCCGTTTCCAGAACACGCCTGGGAAAGGCGGCGTCCTCGACCTGTTTGTCGATACGAAGCGCCAACAGCAATTGTCCCCCGGCCGCGGGAAGGTAATGGGCGTCAATCACACGCGCGGTGTCAGACAACCGACGCGCCAACTGCACGAGCATGCCGGCTTCCGTGGGGATCCCGAGGAGTTCCGATTGTTCCTTTCCCGGTCCCAGAAACGTTTGATAGACGGCCGCCGCGCGGGTCGTGACCTTCGTCACCGACACCAGCGGCAGTTCCGCCTTTCCCATGCCCATGTATCCAAGAAACTCGGGCATTCCGAAGGGCGCGCCGGGATCGTCGTATTCGTCGTGCGTCGCCGCCGTGATCGCGCCTTCAACAACGATCTCCGCGTCGGCCAGGCACCATGCATCCTGGGTGTCGCACGCACACACCCTGATCGACGCCCCCGCGACGGCACCGGCGAGTTCCAGCTCGCTCTCGTCGGTGCCGAGAAACGGTTTCGTGATCGAACTCGTCAGGTAGATCGCCGGCGCGACGCCGATGTTGATCGAAATGGGAAGGTCTTCGCCCCTGGCCCGCGCCTTGCGGAACAGCACGTCGAGATCTCGCCCCGGCAGCATCCAGATGGTCAGGCGCTCTCCATCGATAACACGCATGCGATGAATGGAGGCATTGACCACACCCGACTCCGGATCGCGCGCGATCACCAGGCCGGACGTGAGATAGGGTCCCGCATCGCGATCGGTGACGGTCAGCACCGGCAGATCGTCGAGCTTGCCGGGAAGCGTGCAGGTTTGCGACGGCCCGGGATGGGCGAGGGTTTCGACCGGCATGCGGTTTTCGAGTTCGTCGGCAATGCGCCGGGCGATCCCGCCCGGCTCCGCTCCCAGCAAACGGTCGCATCGCCCGCGCGCGCCATAGACCCCCATCAACACGGGCATCCTGGCACCCGTCGGATTGGTGTAGAGCACCATCGGCTCGACACCGGAGCGGGGATGGGCCGGCGACGTGCCGAAGTTCTCCAGATAGTGCCGGGCGATCTCGAGGTTCGGATCGAGCGGATCTTCCACGACAATCGGCGTATCGCCATGCCGCTTCAACATTTCCAGCGCCGAACGCAGGTCCGGCGCCGTTCGGGCGAACGCATCCATCATAGCGAAAGCCGCGTGAGTGCGAAGTCGATGTCCTTGTCGCCACGCCCGGACAGATTGACCAGGATGCTTTGATCCGGGGTCATTTCGGGCGCCCGCCGCAGGGCATAGGCGACCGCATGCGCGCTTTCCAGCGCCGGGATGATTCCTTCCTTGCGCGACAGGGCCAGGAAGGCGTCGAGACACTCCTGATCCGAGGCGACTTCATAGCGCACCCGGCCGATGTCCTTGAGATGACAATGCTGGGGCCCGACACCGGGGTAATCGAGACCCGAGGCGATGGAATGAACCGGAGAGGGATTGCCGGCTTCGTCCTGCAGGTAATAGCAACGGAACCCATGGATGCTGCCGGGTTTGCCCAAGGCCAGCGTTGCGGCATGACGGTTCCCGTCGAGCCCCTCGCCACCTGGTTCGACACCGACGATTTCGACGCTCTCGTCATCGAGGAACCCGTTGAACAGGCCGATCGCATTGGACCCGCCCCCGACACAGGCGGCGATTTCCGTCGGCAACCCGCCGGTCGTCTCGAGAAACTGCGCACGGGCCTCACGTCCGACCACGGACTGGCATACCGCGACCATGTCCGGATAGGGCGCGGGTCCGACGACGGAGCCGATGGCGAAGAAGATGTTTTCCGGATCCTCCATGAAGGCCCCGAACGCACTGTCGACGGCTTCCTTCAGCGTGCCCGCTCCCGCACTCACGGGGACGAGCGTGCAGCCCAGGATCTTCATGCGCGAGACGTTGGGGCGCTCCTTCTCCATGTCCACGACACCCATGTGGATCTCGCATTCCATGTCCATCAGCGCGCAGGCGGTGGCGAGGGCGACCCCGTGTTGACCCGCGCCCGTTTCGGCCAGGACCTTCTTCTTGCCCATGCGTTTTGCGAGCAGCACTTCGCAGATGCAGTGGTTGATCTTATGCGCGCCGGTGTGGTTGAGGTCCTCCCGCTTCAGATAGATCTGCGCACTGCCCTCGGGCGTGAGATGGCGCGCATGATAGATCGGGCTCGGGCGTCCGATGTAGGTCCGGCGAAGGCGGTCGATCTCCGCGAGATACTCCGGGTCCTCCATCGCCTCTTTGAAGGCGATTTCGATGTCCTTCATGATGATCTGCAACTGGTTGTTCTCGATGGGACCACCATAGTCACCGAAGTAGCCATAATCGTTCGGGCGAATGAGCGGGGACAGCGCGTTCATGGGGTTTCCAATTTTGCTGGATTGTCTGATGAGCGTGAGGTGATGGCCGGCGCGCGATCAGTCGATCACGTCGTCGACGACGAACACGAGGGTTTCGCTGTCCATGCTGCCGCGCGAGCGATGCCGCACCCCGTCAGGAATTGAAAACGCCATGTTCGGATGACAATCGAAGGTCTGATCGTCGAAAATTATGGTGAAGTTGCCCTTCAGGACGTAGCCCTGGTGGCCGGCGAGGCACCAATTCTCCTCCTCGAAACCCGGTGGCAGTTCGAGCAGACGAATGCGCTTGCCATTCGACTTGAAGATCTTGACGCGCCCTTCGGCGCCTGGCTTCGACCAGGTCGTCCACTCAACGTCCTGGAGCGGATAGGCGACGGGATCGTAGCGTGTTTCGGTCATGAGCTTCTGTCTTCCTTGGCTCTGGTGGTGATCGCGTCGAAAGGTCAGTTCACCGCGACCCTTTCGACGGTCGTGGTCAGGTAACTGCGCACGAAGCTGTCGAAGAGGTTGAGCCCCTGGTCGGTCGCGATGCTTTCGGGATGGAACTGGATGCCCTCGATCGGCAAGCTGCGATGGCGCAGCCCCATGATGTAGCCGTCGTCCGCGGACGTCGCCGTCACCGCCAGGTCGGCCGGAAGGCTTTGCGCATCGACGATCAACGAATGGTAGCGGCACACCGTCATGGGTTGGCGGCCCGTGTGGGCGAACACGCCCCGTCCGTCGTTGGCAACGCGGCACGTCTTGCCATGCATGATGTGTCTTGCCCGCACGACCTTGGCGCCGAAGGCGAGACCAATGGCCTGATGGCCCAGACACACGCCAAGGATCGGCACGGATCCGCCGGTCATGCGAATGATGTCGGGATATCCCGCCTCCTCCGGGCGCCCCGGCCCGGGGCCCAGCAAGATAAAATCGTGATCTCCGCCATGAATGCGCTCGACGAGGCGCGGATCGTCGCACCGCAGCGTCATGGTTTCGAGGCCGAGCGTCTTCAGATACTGCTCGATGATATAGACGAAGCTATCGTAGGCATCGACGAGAAGCACATTCATGCGGCCAACTCCTGATCGGTAAGCGCCTTGTACATGGCGCTCATCTTGATGATCGTTTCACGCCACTCGTTCTCGGGCTTGGAATCGGCGACGATCCCGGCACTGGCGCGCAGGCTGTAGACACCGTCCTTGTGGGTGGCCATGCGAATGCAAAGGGCGAGATTGGCATAATTGCCGGGCCCCATGAGGCCCACCGCGCCGGCGTAGGCACCACGGCGTGACGTCTCCAGCTCCTCGATGATCTCCATCGCGCGGATCTTCGGCGCGCCGGTCATCGTGCCGGCTGGAAACGTCGCCTTGATCAGGTCGACGACATCGCGATCGGCGGCCATTTCGCCCGTCACCGTCGAAACCAGATGAAAAAGATGAGAAAACTCCTCGACCGCCATCATGGAACTGACGTCGAGCGTGTTGGCGGCGGCGACGCGGGCGATGTCGTTGCGACACAGATCGACCAGCATCGTGTGTTCGGCACGTTCCTTCGGGGAAGAGGTCAATTCCTCAACCCGGGCGCCATGCCCGGCCGGATCCCCCTTGCCGACCGTGCCGGCGATCGGCCGCATGGAAATGTGTCGGTCGTCCAGGCGGATGTAGTTCTCCGGACTCGCGCCAATCAGCTCATGACCGGCCATTTCGCAAAGGAACATATACGGAGACGGATTGAGATCACGCAGACGCCGATACAGCGTCAGCGGCGCCAGCGCGGAGCGAACCTGAATCTCGTGTCCGATCTGGACCTGATAGATGTCTCCCTTGCGAATGTGCTCCAGGGCGATCTCAGCGCGCCGCATGTACTCGTCGCGCGATATCGAGAAGCGAACGTCGGCCTCTTCGGGAAGCACACCACGATCCGAAAGCGCGAACCGAGGAAGGATTTCGCGCGCCACGTCGATAGCCGGATCGGGAAACACCGATGCGAAGGCCTGTGTCACCCGCGCATGTCCGGATCTCGATACGGTCAGGAAGGATTGGGAAAGACGCAAGAAGATCAACGGAAAATCGGGACCCTCGATCTTGGGAGGCAGGGTCTCTATGAATTGCGCCGCGTCATAGGAGAAACACGCGAGAAACCCGAAGTTGAATGCGTTTTCCTCTCCCCCGGTGACGACGAACGTGGAGTTGATGGCCTTGATCCAGGTCCAGACATCGTCTTGAGGGGTCAGGGCGCCGACGCCGTCGACAAGCCGCTGATGGCCGCAAATGTCGTTGACCCGCGCCTCCAGGACCGCGCGCAGATCGGCGGGCGCATCGATTTCAATGCGGTCGCGATAAACGGCGATCGTGGCAAGCGATCCCACCCCGAGAATGGAGTCACGGCAATCGACGGTCGGGCCCGCGCAGGATTCGAGTAGAAAAACCTCGCTGGAAGATAGCTTTTGCGTCGCCAGGATATACGCCGAGAAGATATCCGGGCTCGCGGCGTCTATTGCCGTCGACCTGATAAATACGTCAATCATCAGACCGCTCCCATTGCATTCTCCCGGTGAAAATCACCAGGAGCCCCCGGCGTCGATCCGACTATGCCGCAGATGGGATGTTCGTTATGTTTTAAATCGTTATGTTTTTTGTTTTCCTGTTTCTGAATTTTGGGCAATATATAATTACGTCTACATGGATAAAATAAAATCGAATATAAAGTTCTATTATAAAGAATTGCCGCGATACGGTTCTTGTAAGCTAGGAATAGGGGAATATTTTATTATTGAAATATATCGGAGCGTGTATTTCCTGATTTGGGCTCCGATCTTTAAATTTTCTCGAAATATTTCCAATGAGAAGAAATGTTTACAGCTTCCACGCAGGCGATGCGCGGCGCTCAGATTGCGTGTCGGCAAATACTTCAGGCCTATCGCTCTGTGATTTTACGCGATGAATTTGCAAGGAAATTCACACTTCCGGCAAATCGGATCCCGTAAAATCGCCGACAGATGGTATCGGAGGTTTGGACATGAAAATGATTTCAGTGGCGAGCGCGCTGTGGTTCGCGTTGATGGCCGGTTTCTTCTTCGCGTTTTCATCCACCGTCATGCCGGGCCTATCCCTGGCGCCGGCCGAACTGGGCATGATTGCAATGCAGGAAATCAACGTCGCGGTTCACAACCTGTTGTTCACCGCCGGGTTTTGGGTTGCCTTCGCTCTTGCGATCGCGGGCGCCGTGCTATCGGTCGTCCGCCGTCAACGCGGATGGCCGTTGATGTTGCTCGGATGCCTCGTTTATCTGGGCGGCGTCTTCGCGGTCACGGCGACCGGAAATGTCCCGCTCAATCGCGAACTCGCCCCGATGTCGGCAAGCATCTCCGACAATTTGGCTTACTGGAGCCAGTTTCAAACGGACTGGACGCTTCTCAACCACGTTCGCATGATCGCTGCGTTTCTCGCGGCGACGATCGTGTTGTCGTCTTTCCTGCGTCTCGACGAGCCCGCGTGAGGCGGATGATCCTCCGATAGCGGGAGGGACTTGCGGACGGGAGTCTCATTCATGCGCCATGTGACGATCGCCCTGACGGGTGCTTCCGGTGCCATATATGGAATCCGGGCCCTTGAACTGCTTCGGGGGCTCGGCGACGTGGAAACGCATGTCATCGTCTCCCCGGCGGGACTGCGCACGGCGCAAATGGAGACGGGGTTCTCAGCGGACGATATCCGCGCGCTCGCCGACCATGCTCATGGCCATCGCGACATCGGCGCGAGTCTCGCCTCCGGTTCCGCCGAGTCCAGCGGCATGTTGATCGCGCCATGTTCCGTCAAGACGATGAGCGGGATCGCGAATTGCTATGACGACAATCTGATCACCCGTGCCGCCGACGTCTGCCTCAAGGAACGCCGTCGACTGGTGCTGCTCCTGCGCGAAACGCCGCTTCACGCCGGGCATATCGCGCTCATGGACCAGGTTACCCGAAGCGGCGCCATCGTGATGCCGCCGGTTCCCGCATTCTACACCCAGCCCCGAACGATCGATGATCTGGTGACGCAAACCGTGGGGCGTGCGCTGGACCTGCTCGACTTTCGCCTCCCGCAAGTGAAGCGTTGGCGTCAGGAGTCCGAGGCGGATGCGGCGACGGCCTCGACGACCGACGCGAAGTGGTCCAACACGCGTTCGGCATCTTGAGGAACGGGCGTTCGACCCGTCGTGGTCACGAAGACCTGCCGGATCGCACCCCGCAGACTTAAACCGGCGCCACAACCGGCGTCGCCCTCGGAGCGCGCCCGCCGACCATGCGCGCGATCGAGTTCGTCCAACATAATCAACTCGCCATCGATCTCGCACGCCTTGACCCGTCCCCTTAGCGCATCCGAGGTCGGGCCAAATGCAAGGTCGGGACGGCTCTTCATCCGCCGCCGCACCGCGCGCAACGGCTTGATGACATCGCTGTCCCAGGCCATGAGACCGCACCAGAGCTCATCGATATCGGCGCGCGTGACCGCGTTGCCATCCCGGTTCACCCACGCGACGAACAATAGTAGGGTGATATTGAGATTGTATTCGTCCTGCAGCGCAATCAAGCGCGGCTCGACACCCTCGCTCGAGTATAATCTCCTCGTGAATTTTTCGAGGGCCATATTTCTACAAATGTAATTCACGATACGACACACTGCTCATTAATATATTTAATGCATATATTTATGGGAACCTCGTCTTCCTCATCTCAAGACACATTGTTTCATATATTATTCTTTCATTTATTATTTTGCCCTGCACAATTTCGCCTTGCGAACACAACATTAGATTGATATTTTGAGGAATGCAATTATCTGCTTCTAATGCACAATCTCGACCATGACGGAAGGTACGGGAAGGCGAAATGGTTCAAGTGCTCTTGGTTGACGACGATGTCGAGTTGGCGAACATCATGCGCGAGGTTCTCGCGACCTACAGCATCGAACTGCACGCGGTCCATACGCCCGATGAAGGGCTGAACGAACTCGACAGAAATCACTATGATGCCGTCCTTCTGGACATCATGCTCCCGCGCGTGAACGGGTTGCAATTGTGCCAGGAAATCCGGACGAGCGGGAAGCCCTATAAAGACATCTCGATCATCATGGTGACCGCCCGCACGGAGCTCACGGACATGGTGGTCGGTCTTGAGACCGGCGCCGACGACTACATCAAGAAACCGTTCGAGCCTCGAGAACTCGTTGCGCGGATCAATTCGGTGCTGCGGCGGGCGGACCGATCGGAACCAAGACCGCAAAACGGGCAGTCCGCCGCCCCCGCGAACGGGTCTGGCGGCGACAGTCGGATCGAACTCCACCTCGACAACAATGTCCTGACGATCGACCCGCAGCGGGCCCAAATGCTCGTCAACGGCAACAAGTTGTCGATCACGTCGATGGAGTTCGAGTTGATCGCCGCCCTCGTCGAACAGCCTTGCGAAATCCTGAGCCGGGACCACCTGCTGGAACGGGTTCACGGGTCCTGCGTGATCTATACCCGGAGTATCGACGCGCTCATCTATAGACTGCGCAACAAGATCCGGGACGCGGGATCCGATGTGGATTTCATCCGGACCGTGCGTGGCCGCGGCTATTCGCTCGTCGGTCGGATCGCCGATATGGCGAACTGACCGCCACGCAACACCCCCTCGCAACAAGGGCCCGACCGATCCCCGCCCACGTGTTGTGGGCCATGGGATTGAAATCGTCCGTTTGGGAAGGCACGCGCCGCGCAGTCGGGGTCGAAGTCGAAGTCGAGGGCGAACGCAGGGACCCGCGCTCGGGATTCCACGCCGTGCGACATTCGGCGAGCGCGACGTTCGTTGAACGACCGCGCCCGGGCGGAGATCGCCCCTTGGCGCCTCCACTCGGCACGTTGACCCCGACGGAGAAGTCCGCTGCCGAATAGCCCTGCTTGCGGGGACTGGCTGCCGGGGAACGTCATTTCCATCGAGGACACGGCAAGTAGGAACGGGGCCCCCGATGACTTCTGCATCGGGTGCCCCGAGATCCCGCTCCCATTGCCGCGCAACCAATGCGCCGCGCACGGCATGCCGTCGGTTGGAGCAATTTCAGCACAAGCCGGAGACTTTTGCGCGCGCGAAACTGCGTAAAGACAATGACCTGGAGCATTTTGAGTGAATCGGCATTCACGAGAAATGCGCTAGAGCAATTTCAGCAAAAGTTGGAGACTTTTGCGCCCGCGAAATTGCGTAAAGACAATGACCTGGAGCATTTTGAGTGAATCTGCATTCACGAGAAATGCTCTAGGTCGTTGCCTGCGACGGGCGATAGGCGGTCTCCCCGACGGGTTTGTCCGCACGCTGGTTCGCGCGGTGATACAGCGCGAGAATCGCCGGTCCGATCGTCATCTCCGCCAAGAGCGCGATCGCGGCCCCCATCACCATCAGCGCGCCGAAGGTTTGAATGTTCGACATCGTCGACAGGCCAAAAACCGCGAAGCTCAGCATCACCACGAGGGTCGTTGCAAACAAGGCGCCACCGATTTCGTGAACCCCCTCGCGCACCGCATCGACGATGTTTCGCCGATCGTCCATGCGCTGACGAAGCGCGTGAAAGAAGTGCAACGTGTCATCGACGATCAACCCGGTGATGATGCCGCCGATCAACACCGTGAACGTGTCGAGCGGCAATCTCAGAAAGCCCATGATCCCCAAAAGCATCACGAAGGGAACGACATTGGGCACGATGCTCAACAACCCAAGCTTGGCGGATCTCAACGCGATCGCCATGAAGGCGGTGACGACGATCAATGCGATGAGATAACTGCGCGACATGCTGTCGAGCACAGCCTTCGAGGTTTGGGCAAGCAGCACGATCAACCCCGTGGCTTCGACGCGCGCCTGGTCGCCGAGGGCGGCTTGGAACTCTGTCTGGATCGTCTCCACGACATCGGCATAGAGTTTGGCCTCCAGCCATGGCGTTTGGAACGAGACCCGCCCGGTGCTGTAGTCCATGCTCACATAGCGCTTCATATCGTCGATCCCCTGCCCTTCCAGAAGCAGGATCTGATCCCAGATCGCCTCTTGTTCCGGAAGCCGCAGTGCGGCCGGATCGCCGTCGTTGATCGCCTGGTTGGTCTCCTCGATGAAGGAAATGATGCTCGTGTGGCGTCCGATCGGCACGTCGACGTCATCGTAGACGGCGTATGACGTGGCATCGATCGCCTTGAGAATTCCTGCGTCGCGGAAGTCGCGTTGGCCGGTTGGCGATATGACCATTTCCAGGTTGACCGTGCCGTTGAAGCGGGCATCGATCGCCTCGGTCGATACGCGCGCCGGATTGCTTTCCGGTAGCCACAGCAAGGAGTTGTGCGAGTAATCGAGCCGCGTCATGCCGGCGGCCGCGATCACGAGAACGGCGGCCGCGCACGCCAGCACGCGATAGGGACGCGCCGCGCTGGCCGCCGCGAGGCCGGCCATGATGCGTGCGATACGTCCCGGTTCCGCCTGCTGGCGCTCGAGGAACCGCGTTGGCAGGGTCCGGAAGATGATCGTGACCCAAAAAAGCGACAAGAGGTAGGAAGCCCCCACCGACACGAGGCCGAAGAGACCCAGGTCCGTGATCGGCGCAAGCGGCGATGCAATCAGGCCCGTCAGGCCCCCCGCCGTGGTCAGCGCCGTGAACAGGATCGGCGTGTTGCTCCTCGACACCGCGAGGCGGATGGCACCGGGGCCCGTGCTTTCGCGCGCACGCGCCTTCAACAAGGCGGCCGTGAAATGCACGTAGGTGCAAAGCCCGACGACCAGCGTCATCGGGATAAGCAGTTGAACCGGTGGCGTCACCGCCACACCGACGGCCGAGACCGTTGCCAGCGTTGTCAGAATCCCCGTCAGAAAATTGACGAAGGCGCCCAATCCGATCAACACGCTGCGGTGAAGCACGAGCATGGTGATCACGGTGATGATCAGGCAGGCCAGCGTGAACCGCGGCATGTCCTGCTCCATCATCCGTACGATTTCCGTGCTGACCACCGGCGCGCCGGCAATGCTGATGTCGAAACCCTCGCCTTGATACTCGGCCGCGATGTCCCGGGCCGCGGCCGTCATTTCGGTGTATTGCGGCGCGCCGAGCAAGGTGCGTTCGGACAGGGGCGTGAAGACGATGGGACACCTCACGCCGTTCGCCGGATCGGGAGTGCAGTCGGACGCATCCGGTGCATAGCGGTACGGCTCCACGACGATGGACACCGCCTGCCCGTCCGCCGATATGATGAAATTGCGATACAGCGGCGTTTCGACGATCCGATCACGCAATTCGCGCGGGTCGCGCCCCCGCACCAGCATGTTTCGAACCAGTTCCTCCAGATAGACCCCACCGTCTTCGTACTCGATGAACGGGATGTTGTAGGGGCTGAAGATTTCCGCCACATGCGGCACACCGTGGGCGATGTCCGTATGGAACTCCGAGAATTTCGTCAGGAAGTCGGTGTCGAAGACGTCGGGGCCCGTGACCGAGATGATCAGCCGATTGTCCTGCCCGAACTCCCGGCGCATGTCATAGTAGGTTTCCAGCGCGGGGGCTTCGGCGTGCATGAAAGCTTCGACGCGCCCGTCCTTTTCGATGTTCGGCAAATTCGCGACGATGTAGCCGGCCAACGCCAGCAGAACCAGCGGCAACATCTTCAGCCGGTGGTTGTAGATAAGGCAAAGGACCCAGGAAACGGCAGCTTCGATGGCGGCGAAGACGCGCATGGCTCAACCCCTTTCGGCTGGCACGCCGGGGGATGGCGGAAGACTCCGCCGCCCCGGCGCGGGAAAGATCAGTTGGTGATGGCGTCACTGCGATAGTGACGGAAGGCGCTCGCGCTGGAGCCCAGGTCTTCCAGTTCGAAGAACTCGCCCGGCAGGCCGACGTTGAAGACCTCGCCTTCGGTGGTGAAGTCCGAAAACGAGATGACCCGACCTTCCTTGATGGTGGACACGCGATAGCGCTCCGGCGCGAACACGCCATTCACCCACCGCATACCGAGCGTTTCGAGGACGCGCTGCTCGTTCGGCGCATCGGCGTTGAAGCTGGAGTACATCGGCATGAATGTCTCGGTGTCCGCCCAAAGCTCACCGTCGCGCAGACCAAGGCGAATGACTTCGGCTTCGGTACGGGGGGTCACATAGACCTTGTACACCGGGAACCCGTTGTAAACGCCGGTTCCGAGCATTTCGCAATCGTAGTCGCGCGCCTGGCGAATGAGCATTTCGCCAATCGCCAGATCCGAACCATAAAGCCGTTGGCTGAGATCTTCCGACTTCACATCGACGACTTTCTCGGCCGAGGGAAGGTAGACCCAGACCTTGTCGGCCATGCCCGGAACGAAGTTGTCATGGACGTAGGATTCGACATCACGCAACTCATCGGGATCGAACACGATCGACCGCAGCCGCCGATTGATGCCGTAGTTCTTGTGCGCCGCCGCGATCCGACGTGTTTTCACCGCGCCGGTTTCGTCGGTGATCTTCATGTGAACGATACGCCAGCTGTCATACCCGTTGTAGCGATTCTGCACGCCCTCGAGCACCTCACGGCAATCGGTCAACACCGGTGACGTCGGAACCGCAGGTTCCATCAGCGGCGTCTTTCCTTCAGCCAGACCTTGCTCGGCCAACACAGGCGCGGCCATGAACAGGCAAAGCATACCGCTCGCCATGGAAAGCATTTTCGTGGGACTCTTCATATGATTTCTCCCGATGACAGCAAATGCACGCATTATGCGCGGTTGATCACGGGGAGCAGACTGGCGCAAAGCCGAGTAAAAGAAAAAACAAGTAATATACAATTACCTTTCTGAAAAACTCACAATCTCATGTTGTGTTCCATCGGATTTGCAATGTCGCAATTCAATGAGGCGCTGAAATATCCGCTTCGGAGGGATATCGCGGTCGATGCGCACCCGATCGCGCACCGCCGCCGAAAAGATCTCCGCTGTATGATTTTATGTCCGCTTTTGTGATGCGCCCGGCAAATACAATTCCAAAAAACTCGACATCCAGATTCCAGCGGCTTCGCTATTTTTTGGGTGACAGAAACAGGCGTCTACATGTTTTTACGAATGTAGCGGAAAATCGGATCGGTTCGATGGAAATCAAGATCTGCGGCGCAACGACGTTGCGTGAAATCGCGCTCCTGGAGAGCGAGGGCGCGCGCTATGCCGGTCTTTGGACCGGCATCGAAGGCCACCGCTACAACTTGGGCGATGCGCTGTTTCAGACGTTGGCTGAGCGGTGCCGACGCATCACACCCGTGGCCGTTTGCGTGCGAAAGCCCGTTGCACGACTGATTGAGCTTCTCAAACAAACGCCCGTGCGCCATGTGCAGCTTCATGGCTTCAATGCGCCCAAGGACATCGCCACCTTGAAGGACGCCGGGTTCACGGTGATCAAGACCCTTCATCTGACGGATGACGGGAAATGCCTCGAGGATCGCTGGATCGATGCCTATGCCAAGGCGGGCGCAGATGTGTTCCTGGCGGACCGGTTCCAGGATTCGTCGATGATCGGCAGCACGGGAAAAGCCCTTCCCGACACCATCGTAGACACGTGGCTCGCCCGTCTGCCTGGACATCGCATCTGGCTCGCCGGTGGCCTCAACGCGGAGCGCGTCGCGACGCTCAGCGAAAAAGCCCTCGTCGAGACCGCCGATATAGACAGCGCCGCGCGTCAAAACGGCAAGATCTCGCGCCGCCAGACCCGCTTGTTGATGACAGCGTGTCAGCCTGCCGACTTGTACAAGCAAACGGCGTAGCGCCCATGACCCTGGCGCTCCAAGCACGCGATGCCCGGACACATCGATTGTGTCCGCTGATCATGGCCGGCGATCCGGATCTTGCAACGACCCGGGATCTTCTGGCGGCCTGCGTCGAGCTGCGCATCGCGATGGTCGAACTGTGCCTCCCGTTTCCGAACGCCTTCACGGACGGCGCCACATTGCGCCGGGCGCATGCCCGCGGCCTTGCCGCCGGCCTGGATTTGCCGGCCGTGTTCGATCTCATTCGCGACTTCAGCGCAAGCATCGACATCGTCCTGTTGGCCGATTGCTCGCACACGCTCCTGCCGGCCGGCTTCACGGCGGTTTGCGAGCGGGCCCGCGCGGCCGGCGCGGCGGCCATCCTTCCACACGGTCTGCCGCCTCGGCTTGCACCGGATTTTCATTCAGCCGCCGCCGGGACGATACCGATCGTGGGCACGCTTTACGTGAATTCGCCCGAACCGGTCGTGCACAAGGTCTTGGATCGAAGTTCCGCATTTGTCTACCTGGTCGCAGCCTACGGACGATCGGGCGGTCAAACCATGCCGGCAGCCGATCTCGCCGCGCGGATCGCGAACCTCAAGCAGCGCACGCAGCTGCCGATTGCCCTCGGTTTCGGCCTCAAGACACCGGCGAATGTCGCCGAGGCCTTCAAGCTTGGCTGCGATATCGCCATCGTCGGCAGCGCCATATCGGCGGCCGTGGAAACAGGGATCGAGACCGGCGCCCAAGTCGCGCCCGCGCGCGCATTGCTCGAGGCGCTCAACGCGGAGGCGGTACGATGACGGCACTGGATCGGCGACAGGATCCGCGAAACCAGGTGTTGGATCGGATCGTCCTGGGGGTGTCGTCAACGGCCGAATTGATCGTTGACCGGGATCACCCCTTCTTTTTCGATCACCCACTCGACCACGTACCCGGCCTGCTGCTTCTTGAAGGTGCCGTTCAACTCGCCCAGGAGCATGCCGAGCAGCCGTCTTTCGTCAGCGCCGTCAACGCGCGGTTTGAGAAATTCGCGTTGTTCGATCGTGAAATCACTCTGACCGCCCGCCCGCGCGCCGGTTCAGGTCGCAAGCGGATCGACGTGGCCTTGACGCAAGGCGATATCACGCGCGCGCATGTGAGCGTGGATCTCTTCCCCTTCGAAAACGATGTCCCCTTCCCCGGCCATCGGGATCTTTCGCAAGCGATCCCCGCCTGCCGGGGCGAGTTCCTCAACAAGGTCAATGCCGACAATGTCCTGATCGGCGAACCGAAAATCGACGCGGGTGAGATCACGGCCGAGATCCTGCCGAGTTCGGGCGCCTGCCTCCTGGCCGACAGCCTGTGCATGGTGCACCCGCTGTTTTTGCTGGAGTGCTTCATGCAGGTCCAGCGCTACCTGAATGCGAAGGATCCGGCGCCCGGGCGGATACGCGATATCTTGACCGGGGTGCATATCGCGCAGGAACGGCCGGTTCGCGACATCTCCGCGCCGATGCAGGTGATCGGTCGCTCGCAGTTCGCGCCGACACCCGGCGGGCGCGCCACGCGCACCGCCGCACTCACCGTGGCCGGCATTCCCTTCGCGGAATGCTGCCTGATCACCGCACGCACCGGGATGCTGCGTAAATCCGCCTGACAGGACGAGGATAACGATCGTGGAGCCTGTACATATCATCGGCGCCGGAATTGCAGGCCTTGGCACGGCCCATTATCTCGCGCGGAACGGAATACCGTCCGTCATCCACGAGGCGAGCGACGAGATCGGCGGACGGGCCGGCTGTTATCGCCGCAACGGCCATGTCTTCGAGGTCGGCGGCAAGAACTACTCGACGGGATGGAAGCGCTTCACGTCGCTCCTGTCGGAGTTCGGTCTTGAAGATTCCGAACCCCAGCACCCGGGATTTCATATCGTGTTGCGGGACAGGCTGGTCGCGTTGGAAAAGAGCAAGACCCTTTCGGGCGACCTGCGTTTGGCGGCCAGTCTCGGGCTCAAATCTGCGGTGCAGCTGCGCAACTTCCTGGCGCGTGCCCGGGCGAACGCCGATCGTTTGAACTACACCTCGGGCCTCATCGAGGACATCGAACGACAATGGGACCATGCAACCATCGATCACCATTTCACGCGTACGCTGAGTGACGGCCCATTGCGCCTGTTTTCGATCATCATGGGGGCCGCTGAACCCGACGAGCTCTATCCCTCGTTGCTCATGCTGTTCGCGTCGGGGTTCGGCAAAGGCGAGCATCGCGCCATTCGCGGTGGTGTCGGCCGTCTTCATTGCGCACTCGCCGAAGGCAAATCCATCCGCTTCGGGGAACGCGTCGAAAGCATCGCCGTGGAAAACGGCCGCGTGGTGGGCCTCGACCTGACGTCGCGTTCGGGTGGCTGCAGCCGGGTGGCGACGACGCGAGTGGTGTCCTGTGTCCCGCTGCATGTTCTCAAACGGATCTTGCGGCTTCCCGCATACGCCCGGGTCGCGGCCGACGCGGTGCGCTATCACCCCCTCGTCATGATCAACGCCGTCTACGATCGCGACGTGTTTCGCGACAACATCCACTCGATCATGTTCGAGCCGGGGTCGCCGCTGGGTCATTGTTCGGCGAACCGGTTGCATCAACCCTACCATGTGCGCTTCACGCTCTCCGGCAGGGCGGCGCGGGAGGTGCTCGACGCGGACGACGAGACCTTGCTCGACATCGCGGAACGTGAGTTCTCGCGTCGTCTTCCCATTCAGGCCAACCGCGTCTTCAGCCGTGTGACGCGCCACGACGGCGGCATTTGCGGGTACGCGCCCCACTTCACGCGGGTGAAACGTGACCTCCTGCGCGGCGTCGAGACCATTTCGGGGCTGGAGATCGCCGGCGATTACCTCGAAGGCCATACAATGGAAGGATGCCTTGCCTCCGCCGACCTTGCGGTCCAGCGGCTCCTTGCAAAGGCCGAAACGGTTCGCGAGGCCGCCTGATGGCCGACGATCCTGCCACGCTGCGCGGTTCGCTGATCCTTGCGGCCGGCGCGATGACGGTCATGAGCGGCGCCGCGATCGCGCCTGCGCTCGGGCGCATGCACGCCGATCTTTCGATGGGAACCGGCGAGGGTGTGGATCGTCTCGTCCTCATCCTGCCGGCCATCGTCATCTTGTTCCTGGGTCCGGCGATCGGCCATCTGGCATCGCGTGTCCCACCACGGATCTTTCTCTGCGCAAGCCTTGTCGTACTGGCCGTTGTCGGTGCGATCGGCGGCCTCGCGTCCGGCTACACCTGGCTGTTCCTCACGCGCACGATCCTCGGCCTGGCAACGGCGGCCGTGTTATGCGCGGCCACCGCGGCCATCCTGCGCTTCTATGACGGGCCGGCGCGCGGGCGGATGATGTCGGCGCAAACCGCCTGCAACACCGTGTCAGGTGTGGTTTTCATCGTCTGCGGAGGACTGCTCGCGACGGTCGACTGGCGCCTCGCGTTCCTCGTCTACCTGTTCGCCCTGCCCGTCGCCGCGCTTGCCTGGCGTGAGGAATGGGGGGCCACGACCGGGCGCACGATCGACGCACGCCCGGCGAGCGGCATCGGACACGATCTCCCCCTCCTGGCGCTGGTCGTGCTGGCCATGGGGGGCTTCTATCTTCTTCCGACACAGGTTCCATTTCTCCATGACCGGATCGACGGTCCGGCGCAAGCGGCCCTCGTCATCGGTGCGGGAACGCTCGCAAGCGCCCCGTTCGCCATGCTGTCCCCGAGAGCAGCGCAGCGGATCGGACGCCTGCCCACAAGCCTTGCAGGCATCGCGGTTATGGCAATGGGAAACCTCATGATGGTCCTTGCGACGGGGCCGCTCATCGCGACCGTGGCGGCCGTCCTCATCGGAGGTGGATTCGGATTGATCCTGCCGCTCGCCATCCTGATGGTGATGGAACGCGCCGAACCGGGTGGGCGCGAGGCGAAGTCCGGTTGGGTCGCATCCGCGCTCTACTGCGGCCAGGTCTTCGCGGTTGCCTTCGCGACGCTCCTGCACGGTTTCGGAGCGGTTACTCCCTTCGCCGTCTTCGCCTTTGCCCTTAGCTGCGGCCTGTTGGCGGTCGGCGTTGGCGCCATGACGAGCATCGCGACCTGGCGCCGGGCCAGTCACAAAAACGAATGAGGTCGAGGGGGCCGTGTCCGTGCCACCTCGACGCGATCACACCGGACGCAGTGAAGGCCCGGAAAATGCGCGCGGCGGCTCTTGTCAGCGCGGGCCGGCGGCATCCGCCACCGGATGATCCAAGGCAATCGCGTCCATAAAGGCGCGCGCCATGCGTTCGGGGCTCTGCGGGCCCGACAACAATGCGGTCCCGACGAGGATCCCGTCGAACCCGCAATGCCGGGCGCGCGCAGCGTCCCCCGGGAAAAGAAACCCGCTCGCGCTGACCAGGAGGCCCGCATGAAGGGCACGCGCCTTTGGATAAAGGGCAAGACTGTGCGCAACGCCCCCATCATCGGTTTCGCGCACCCGAATGTTCCGGTTGTTGATGGCGAGGATCGCGCCGGCGGGAAGGTCGAGGCCGTCGAGCTCAGCAGCGGTCGCCGCCTCCACGAAGGGCGTCAGGCCAAGTTCAAGAGCCCGCTCCGCCAGACGCATCACGTCTTTCGTTCGCAGCAAGGCGCAGGTCAGGAGCACGGCGGACGCGCCGGCGTCAAGGCTGTCCTTCAAATGGCGGTTGGATACGATGAAGTCCTTGCGAAGGACGGGCAATCCCGTTTCCGCCAGGTCGGCGATCATGTCGATCGATCCGGCGTGCCACGTGCCGGTCGTGACGGACAGACACGCCGCGCCGGCTCTGGCATAGGCCTGGGCGATCTCGGCGATCGACATGGCGCCCAACAGCGCGCCGACCTTCGGCGAGGATGGCTTCACCTCCGCGATCAAGGGGGCGTTGGCGCCGGCGAGCGCCGTCCGGAAGTCCACCATCACGCGACCCGTCGCCGGGAGCGCTCGCTCGCGCGGGCCTGCGCATCCGCGAGTTTTCGGGCGGCGGCACCGGTGCGAATGGCCTCGCGCGTCCGCGCGATGCCCTCCCCCAGATCGGCCGCGTGACCGCTCATGCATAGAACGGCCGCGGCATTGAGCGCGACGGTTTCCGTCGCTTGCGCGCCCCCCTCGTTGTTCAGGATTGCCTTGAGCTCCCGTGCGTTGTGCTCGACGTCTCCCCCGGCGAGCGCATCGAGGCGCCCGCGGCGAAGACCGAGATCCTCCGGATCGACGATGGAGGGGGCCGCGTCGTCCGGCCAGGCGACGCGCATCGGGCCAATCGAAACGAATTCGTCGATGCCGCACTCAGCCCGCACCGTGAGCACGGACCGGCCGAACTCCGCCGAGACGGTTCGAATGATGTCGAACAACACCGGTGTTGCAGCGCCGACCACGGCGCCGCGCGTCCGATAGGGGCAGATGAGCGGACCGAGCGCATTCACGAACCGACCGATCATCTTGAACTCAAGCGGCATGGACGCCACGGCGAGCCGTCGGCAGATCGGCGCGTAGCCGGTCGCCGGCGCAAAGCCGATGCCCACTGTCTCCAGGCAATCCGCCAAAGCCTCATCCGACTGCGCCTTGGCAAGGCCCAGGACTTTGAGCACATCGAAGGAGCCGGCTCGGCTGGAAAACGCGGGAGATCCGGACTTGAGAACCTTCGCCCCGGCTGCCGCCGCCACGAAAGCGGCCGTTGTCGAGATATTGAAGGTCGCGGGTCCGCCGCCGGTCCCGACAATGTTCACGGCTTCGTCCGACGCGGGGAGATCGATCGGCGGATACGTCTCCTCGACATACCGCACGAAGCCGACGACCCGTTCATGGGTGAACGGTGTCGCCGACAGCGCGGCAAGCACCGCGACCGTCTCCGGTTTTGGACGCGCCCCGGCGTCGGTGGCCCTCCAGTACTCGACCATGCTATCGATGTCAGGCGTTTCGCCCGCCACGATCGCAGCAGCGGTCGCGTCGTGGGACATGTCACCTCTCCCGGCGTTGTGCGCTTGCGCCCTCAGCTCTTCGCGGAGAGCAGGGATCCGATAGAGTTCAGCGACTTGTACAGATCGACATCCAGTTCCTCGGGGGCGATCGCAACGCTCAGTTCGTCCTCGAGAAATGCGACCAGCCTCAGGACGCCCAGGCTGTCGATGATCCCGCTTTCGATGAGATCAAGGTCTTCCGGCAGATCCGCGGGGCTGATGTCGGGGGCGAATTCGTTGGTGATGAATTCCCGCACGACCGTCAATTGGCTCATCATATCCTCCATGATTTGTCTTCAGGCAGTGGAAGCGGCGGCCGAATTCGGCGATGCCGCGATGGTCTTCCGACAGATCTTTCCGTTGGAATTCTTCGGAAGCGGATCGGACGTCAGACAGAACGATTTGGGGATCGCGTAGGCGGGAAGGGTTTGCATCGCGTGCATGCGCAATCCAAGGCTCTTCACCTCGGGGTCGTCGCTGCTCACCACGGCCGCCAACTGATCGTTTTCGCCGAGGAAAACCGCGGTCTCGCGCACGCCCGGATGGCGCATGAGACATGCCTCGATCTCGGCAAGATCGACACGATAGCCGTTGACCTTTCGCACGCTGTCGATCCGTCCAAGGATATAGACGAGACCATCGGCATCCATGCGCACACGGTCCCCGGTCCGGTAGTAGGTCTTGCCCTCGAATTGTCCACTGACGCGCCTGGTCAGCTCGGGGTCCGCATACCCGATCATCATGGTAGGACACCGAACCCAAAGCTCTCCTTCCTCGCCCGGTTCGACGCGCCGCGCGTCGGGGGTCATCACCAGATGGTCCGTGTAGGGCAAGGGGCGGCCGAGCGGCAGCGGATCGGGCACGTGATCCCTGGGCACATCGTAGAAGAACGTGTCGTTCGTCTCGGTGCAACCGTAGATATTCGTCAGGCGGGCGTTCGGGAAGGCGCGGGCGATCCCGGCCAGACGCGCCGCCGACATCGGTTCGCCGGCAAACAGCACGCAACGCACGCTCGGAAACACCCGTCCACCGGCGGCATCGACGATCATGCCGAGCGCGGACGGTGTCGCGTGAAGGACCGTCACGCCATGGTCGGCGATCATCGCAGACAGCCGTGCGCCACTGCGCGCCGCCGCGGAGTCCGCGAGAACCAGCGACGCGCCCCGCGACAGGCCGACGAAGATATCCAGGAAGGAAAGGTCGAACGCCAGCGGAGAATGGCTGAGCAGGACGTCACCGGAACACACGCCGAACTCCGCGGCGACCCATTCGCAAAACGTGCCGATCGCATCCGCGCCGATGCGAACCTGTTTCGGAACCCCGGTCGAGCCGGACGTATGCAGGACGGCGGCACAGCCGGCCGGCATCGCACATCCGTTGACGCCGGCCTCCAGGTCTTCCGCTTCCCCGAGATCCAGAAGAGGGGTTCCTGTTTCCGCGGCCCAGCCCTGTAGCTTTTCGCGGGTCGATGCGTCGACGATGACGGCGCTGGGCCTCAAACCGGCGAGAATATCGATCCAGCGGCCTTTCGGATGGGTCGGATCGAGGGGGGCATAGGCGCGGCCGGCCGCGAGCACGCCAAGCACGGCGGCGATCGTCGCGGGGTGCTTTTGCGCACACACCGCCACCGCGCCAGTGCCAAGGGGCTCGAGATGCCCTGTGATACGCAGAGCCGCGCGTCGGATGCCGTCGAATGAAACGGTCTCGGTTGAATCCGAAATCGTTCCGGCGGCCCCCCCGGCGAGATCGGCCAACAGCCTGTCGGCAAGATCCTGTGGCGCGAGGGCGTGCGGCGACATGACACGATCGAGCATGACGTGGTCCCTCACAGTCCAAGCATTGCGGCGATGCGGTTGCGCTGAATGTCGGATGTCCCGGAGTAGATGAGACCGCCGACCGCGTTTCGCAGCCCGGCCTCGATGCCGGTTTCCGCCATGTAGCCGGCCCCACCGAAGAGGGTGATCGCGTCGAGCGAGTTGGCGACATTGGCCTCGGAAATCGCGAGCTTCGCGGTTGCGATGTCCAGGGAGGCACGCCCTCCCCCGCTCAGCGCGCCGAGCGCGCGCGTCAGCCAGATGCGGGCCGTTTCGACCCGCAGATGCATGTTGGCGATCTTATGGGAAACGGCCTGATAGCTTCCGATCGCGCTGCCGAACTGCTGTCGTGTCTTGGCGTGCTCGATACACCGCTGAAGTTGCGTCTGCATCTCGCCGACCTGGAGCGCGAAGACACATACGATTTCCCACTTCATCACGTAGTCGAGAATGGAAAAGCCCTGTCCGTCGCGCCCAATGCGGTCGGCACCGGCGACGGGGACATCATCGAAATGCATGTCCGCCATCGGCGCGGTTCTCAACCCGTGTTTCTTGCGCGGCTTGCCGATCGTGACTTGGGGGGCCGCGCAATCGACCAGGAGCGCACTGAAGCCGCCAAGGGCCCCCTTGCTCGGGTTCGTGATGGCGTAAACGACACAAACATCGGCGATCGGCGCATTGGAAATGTAGCATTTCTCGCCGCGTACCAGATACCCGTCCGGCACAACCTTCGCCGCTGTCTTCATGGCGAAGGCATCGGATCCGCTGTCCGGCTCCGTGATCGCATGGGCGCCGATCCGCGTGCCGGCGGCCAGGTCCGGCAGAAGCCGCTCCTGCATGTCCCGGCTCGCGAATTTTTCGATCGGAATGCACGTGCTGCAAAGATGGCTTGCGAGCGTGAAGCCGAGACCGCTATCGGGGCAAAGTCTGCCGAAACGCATCAGCACTTCGGCGAGTTCGGTTGCGCTCAGGCCAAGCCCCCCGAACTCCTCAGGCACGGTGAGCGCCGTCAGCCCGGCATCGCAAAGCGCCTGCCACCGGGCCGGGTCGAAGCGGCCCGCCTGATCATCCGTGATCCAATTGCCGTTCAACTCGTCGCGCCAACGCTCGAGACCGTCGCACAAGTCGGCGACGAGCTCCGAGCGATGGGGACGCGGCGCGCGCGGAGGCTGGACAAGTGTCATGGTGATCCGTGCTCCCGTGCCTGAAAGAGGAGGCTGCAATTGATCCCGCCAAACCCGAGCGAATTGCTCATGGCGAAGTGCCCATGTATCGGCGCCGGGCCGTCCGGACCCGGCATGGGAAACCCCGTGTCCTCCGGTGTCACGGTTGTGTTCATCGCCGGGGCGGAGCGCGTGCGAAGGGCGAGAACGGTGATCAATGCCTCGATCGCCCCGGCGCTGCCGAGAAGATGCCCGGTGGCCCCCTTGGTGGAACTGATCAGCGGGCGTTTGCCCTGCGCGGGAAAAATCCGGTCGAGCGCCTCGGTCTCCGCCTTGTCATTCACGGGCGTTCCGGTTCCGTGACAATTGACGTACCCCACCGCGTCGGGCTCGACCGCCGCGCGTTGCAGCGCCTGCCGCATGGCCTGGGACAAACCGTCCGGACTTGGATGCGTGATGTGATGGGCATCGATGCTGAGACCCACGTCCACCAAATAGGCGAGCGGCTCAACGCCCCGCTCCCGCGCATGCGCTTCATCCTCCAGGACCAGCATCGCGGCCCCATCCCCGATGACCATGCCGCGCCGTCCCTTGTCGAAGGGGCGACAACTCTCGCGATCCATCGCCCGAAGGGCGTTGAAGCCGGCATAGTCGGCAGCGCGCATGCGATCCGACCCGCCGACAAGCATGATCGGCGCGTCGCCGCTTCGGATCCGCGAAAAGGCATAGGATATCGCGAGCGAGGAACTCGCACAGGCGCAGGAGAAATTCGCGAACGGTCCGTTGAGGCCGAATGTCCGCGCCATGATGGCCGCCGTGGAAGCGGGCACCGCCGCCTCCAGGTAGGATGCGCTGCGCCCGGTCTCGGATCCGCCGTCATCCGCCAGCGTGTCGAGGAACTTGTCCATCATGCCGCCGCTGGTCGTGGCAAGCGCGATCCCGCATTGATCCGCCTTCGGGCCCAGGATCTGCGCGTTTTCGAGCGCTTCGGCTCCGGCACGCAGACCATGTGCGGCACATTCCAGATCCGCATCGGACAGGCGGGCGATGTCGTAGACTTCCAGATATTGCGCCAGGGCCTCGCGAACCGTGTCGGGATGTGTCGCATAGGCCTTTTGCGCGCGAAACGCGTGGGTGTCGAAATGGGCCGGCCGATCCGGCAGACCCCCGCCGCCCATCAACCAGGCGGTGAACGCGGGAAGACCAATGGCGTCGCGAACGACGACACCCAGTCCGGTTACGGCTACGGCGGGTTTTATCGGTGCCTCCATCGTTCAATTCAGTCTTATTCCGGCGGCAATTCCGCCGGTTGCCGGATCGCAGGCGCCGATCATCCAATGCTGCGGGATCGTCGCGCCATCCAGAGGCCGGTCACGCGTCAGAAGTTGCGCCAGTTCGACCAATCCGCTTGCCCCGATGCACTCGCCGGCATCGAGACGCGCGGCGGGCGTGACGTGATCGCAGAACTCCTCGGAGGTGTGACTGACGGCAAAGCCGAAGGACTCAACGTCGCGCCCGAACACGCGTCTCTCCAGACCGGCACCTCGACCGCGCGCCCGATTGAGCGCAGCCGACCCGGTGACATCGGCAAGGCCCCTTGCCCCACGCGCCGTCGCGACATCGGCGCGCTCCAGAAGCACGCAGACCATCGCCTCCCGCACCGGTCCCCCGGACCAGGACGCGCGACGGATGTGGTCGTCGATGGGCGACCCGAAGTCCTCGAAACCGGTGACGATGACGCGGTCGCACCGGCTGTCGTTGAGCCAATCGAGGCCGCATTGGAGTGCTTCCATCCCGGCCGCCCTGGAACTCACCAAAGTCGTGCAAGGGCCTTTGAAGCCAAACTCGATCGCGCAGGCGGATACCGGGTAGTTGTGCGTTGCCTGGGCGAAACGCACCGCGTCGATCCCCTTGGGCCCATGTCTGGCAAGCCGGCGATGCATATCGAACACGATCGAGCAGCCGTATCGCGAGCCTGACACCAATCCGGTGCCGGCTCCCGCGGCCATATCCCGCGACAAGCCCCCCCGCGCCAGAACCTCAGTCACGAGCCGAGACAACCGAAACGACACGATCGTATGACGGCGGCGTTCCCTTGCATCATGTGCCTCGAACGCGCTTCGATCCAATCGGAACAAAGAAAAATGGCCAGGGGACGCGTCCGACGACTGCAGATCGGGCGGGAGGCTGGTCCCATCTGCAAAGTCCATTGCAATTGCGGAAATCACGATGGAAGGTTTCATCAGGACCAATCCCCTGGCAAGTTCATTCAGACTCGCGACCGGCGCTCAAAGAATTTCATTGATCCGACATCCGAAAATCGGACGAAGAGATGGAGCTCAAGCCCCTTTTCATCACATATTCGGCTTGACTTTTTACTTCCGCCAAAGCGATGAAAGCGTTTATTCGGATTTTCTTACTTTTTCTGAGGCAATTGTATAATAAGAAAGCTGATTTAAATTTGATTTTTTGTAAAATAATGTTCTCAGTGCGATCAAATATGAGACATACCCGACGTGCAAAATCACGTGATGCAGTTGCGTTCCACGCGTGAACACAGTCGCCGTCACATCGGGTCATTCGCCGGCATCAAACAGAAAAGCGCCCCTCACAGGGGGCGCTTCAAAGGCGCGGGCTCGGCTCTCGGGTTGGCGTGATCAACGGGCCCCGACGAGCGCGTCCTGCTTCAGCGCGCCGGAGAGAAACCGGGTTGCGGTCGCGAACAATTCGCCATGTTTTTCACGCATGCCATTGAGAATCATCATGTGCGGCACATCGTCGAACTCGCCATGATCCTTGAGGATTTCCATGTACACATGCCCATTCTCATCGAACGGATGATGCAGGCTGTCTTCGTAACCATCGAATTCCAGCGGCGTCATGCGGAAGAGCTGACAAAGACGCTTGTTGAACACCGGCGTCGCCTTGATCCAATCGCCATCCAGTTCCATCGACACCAGACAGTGATAATGGAACACGCTGTCGCCCATCAATCGCGTCAAGCGCTCGGAACACAAGTGGTTGCGAACATCGGTAAACCACAGCCGCGAAGGAACGCCGATACGCCGGAGCAATGCGGCATAGACGATCGATTTGTGAATGCACAATCCCGATCCCTTGCGCAAGATCGCGCTCGCCGTCAAACCTTCCTCCGAGAAGTCGGCATCATAGATCTCGTAGAACAGCTTGTCGCGCACGGCATAGTAGAGCGTCACCGCCTGAGCGCGCTTGTCCGCGGCCGTGTCCTTCAGGTGCTTATCCAGAAATCGCGTGATTTCCGGTGCGCAGTAGTCAAGGAACGACGTTTCCGAAAGGGTCGCTTGTGTCATTCGCCATGTCCTCGATTTTTCTGCAGATTGCGTTGGGAATGATGGCCAAGATGGTTGTGCCCTCGCCCAGTTTGCTTTGAATGATCATGCGCCCGCCGAGTCCTTCCGTGATCTTTCGACACAAATAGAGGCCGAGGCCATATCCACCCGACGCCCTCCCACGGGACTCATCGACCCGCCAGAACGGCTCCGTAAGGTACTTGAGCTGATCCTCGGCGATCCCGATCCCCTGATCCTCCACGGAAATGCACAATGCGGCGGGATCCTCCCGATCGACCTCGAAGCGAACCGCGATCGGATTGCCATCCCCATAGCGCACGGCATTCGAAACGAAGTTCTTGATCAGCACGCTCACAACGAAGGGATCGAAGAACGCGTACTCGAAGCCCGTGGCGTTCTCGACGCGGATATTCTTGCGATCGTCGATCTGCAAGGCGATCTGCTGGTGGGCAAACGGGACGATCTCCACGATTTCCGACGAGTCCTCGTTGGAATGCCGTCTCTCGGTCGCCAGGATGGAGGCCAGAATCTCCTCCACGATCGCAATGTCCTTGTTGATCTTGTCGCGCAGGGACGCATCCTCGACCAGGTCCTTGCGCACCTTGAGCCGCGACAAGGGGGTCAGGAGTTCATGGGGCAACGCCAGCAGCATATGGCGCCGCGCCTCATGGATGCGTTGCAGTTCGGCGACCATTGTATTGAATCCGATTGCGAAATTTCGAAACTCACCAAACGTCCGATCGAGCGGGATTTGATAGCTGAGATCCCCCTCTTCCACCCGCGCGATCCCATCCGAGAGGACGACGAAGGGATGCGTAAGCCGGCGCATCAAATAGTAGATCAACAGGATCACGCCGATGATCGCACTTATCACGACGCCAACGAGAAAAAGCGCGAATGTCGAGATCGAAGCGCCAAAGCGCGGCAGGACGATGAAGCGATCACCGTCGATTCCGCCGGCGGCGTAATAATCGTTGTGGGGCGAGATCGCTATGCCATCGGGATCATCCATCGCCATGCGGAACAATTCCCGAAACTCGGACACTTCCGCGTCGGCGCGCGACATCTGGACCAGGGTTACACCATTCACGGAAACCGGCTGCCCGCCCATTTCAGCCGACAAATCGACGAGCGTATGGAATACCGCGCGCGCCAGGTAGCGACGGGGATGCTCGTCAGCGACGCGTTGGAGCGCGAGAACCAGCACGAAGCTGAGCACCAACGTCGACGCGACGGTGGTGATCACCAGCAAACTGAAGACCGATCGCGATGCGATCCATTTGCTCAGCCGTGCCATCACGGTGTCACCTACGCGCTGTCGCCGACGAGCCGGTAACCGCGACCGCGTTCGGTGACGATGAAGTCACCGGTAAAGCCGGATCTTCGGAACTTGCGGCGCAAACGGTAGATCACCGTGTCGATAAGGGCAGGATCCGCGTGCTCGGGACGCCGCAAACGCTCCAATATCTGAAGGCGGCTCAGGACGTGCCCGCGCGCCTCCTCCAGGGCCTTGAGGATCTGCGCTTCCATGCCCGTCAGATTGATGGAGAACTCACCAAGCCGTGCGACCATGCAAAGCTCGTCGAGGACGACGCCTGTGGGCGACTTCGCCGCCTGGCCGCGTCCCGGTCGGCGGGTCATGGCCCGCACGCGTGCAATCAGTTCCCGAATGTCGAACGGTTTGGCGATGTAATCATCCAGCCCCCGCTCCAGACCGACGATGCGATCGGTCAAATCCGCGCGTGCCGACAGACCGATAATCGGCAAATTGCGCAGGGCGCCCGTGGACTGACGGATATGCTCGCATACGGCCATGCCATCCGTTCCCGGAAGGATCATATCGAGCAACATGACATCGGCGCCGCCGTCGGCCAACATCTGCAGACCCTTGTGCGGTGTCTCGGCTTGCACCAGCACTATTTCGTGCTTGCGCAACGCTGGCGTCAAGACCTGCCCGAGTTCGATATCGTCGTCGATCAAAAGGACTTTCAAAGTCTGCCTTCCTTTCCCGCGCCTTTCCCGCGCTCCGGCCTCGGTCAGAACGTGTATTTCACCGCCAGCTGGATTGAATTCCGCAACGGATTCGATCCATAGACGGAGGTGTCGCTGCCGAAGACGGAGAACGCACGCAGGCTGATTTCGACGTTGTCGTTGTAGGGGTAGCTGGCCGCGATTTGCGCCAAGGCACTGCGGTCGTCCGGCACATAATAGGCGATGGCCGAAAAATCCGCGTCCCCGAGGAAGTCATTCCAGGCGAACCGGGCGAAGACCTGATGCCGGGCGAGCGGCTCCTGCGCGCGCGCCGCGAAGGCACGGACCCGCCCGGCAGCGGCCCGATCCGCGCCCGCCGCCCCCGCCAGGGCGGAGAGTTGTCTGCCGGTCAATCCGGCGCCATTGTAGTGATATTCCAGCGAAAGCGAGATATCCTCGGTCTTTGCAATCGCTTCCGGCAGTGAATAGGTGCCGCCGATCGCGAGCTGACCCGCCGTCTCGTAGCCATCGGCCGCGCCGATCCGGCTTCGGAAGGCGGCGCTTCCAGTGCCGTCTTCAAGCGCCTCCGCCGCAAGGTTCAGCCGGTGTTGAATAAAGGCTTCTCCGTAGAGCACGAGATTGTTGCCGAGCGTGCCACTGACTTCCGCGCCCCCGCCAAGACGTCCGTTCTCGACGAGAACATTGCCCGTCAGCGAGATATTCCCGCCCAGGTTCGGTGACAGTTTCGCATAGAAGGCCGGCGACGGATTCGTGCGGTCGAGATTGAGCCCCACGATGTCCGCGTCCGTGACCACCGTATCGCGCGCGGCCGAAATGTCGGGCCGGAATCCCGCTTGAACAAGCGTGCTGCCAAGGCTTGTCGCGGCACTGACAACCACGGTGCCAAGGCGCTCTTCACGCCGATCCCCGGGATCCTGGCTGTCGATGGTCACCAGACTGTCGGCCTTGAACCAGTCGGTCGGGTTGAAGCCGAGCGCGACCCCGTTGCGCACGTTGATGCGCCCCGCTTCAAGGAGAAGATTGTTGCCGGTGTCCCACGCCGCGGCGAGTTCTTGAACATCGAGATTGATGTCGTCTTCTGCCCGAAAGCCGCGGCTTTCGCGCCAGCCGGCACGGCTGCGCAGATTGAACAGGATGCTGAGGTTGTCGCTGACAGTGCCACGACCGAACCAATGGGCGGAAAACCGCCCGGCGAAGCGGTCTTCACCTTGCCTGTCCTCGTTGCGGAACCCGCGCGTTTCAAGGTGAAGCGACGACGTCCGCCCGATCGGGAGAATGGGAGGCCCTGCCTCTCCGCTCTCCGCCTCGCCTTGTTGAGCCACCGTGTCCGCATCCGCCTCGTCCTCGATCGGCGGGATTTCACCGACCGCGATGTCGGGAAGGGGAATGTCGTCGATCTGCGGCGGCGCTGCCCCCACGTCCGGCACGGTCGCCACGTCGGCATCCTCGTCGGCGGTCGGCGCGGGCCCGATCCCGGTATCGGATGCTGCCGGCGCGTTTTCGCCGTCCAGCATGGGGGGCAGGTCGAAATCCTGCGCACGCATCGGTCCGATGCCCGTGAGCAGCATCGGAGCGATCGCGAAACACAAGACCGCAAGGCGTTTCGTCATCAGGAATTGCCCTGCAGTTCAAATCGAGGCAACCACTCCTTGCGGAACCACGACTCCGGCAAGTCCTGAGGCCGAAAGGCGTTCATGCGCATCAAGGTCACCTTTTTCGGATCGAAGGCGTCCGCGATCACCACTTCGGTCGGGCGCACCGCGCCCATCTGCGACTTCCAGGCTCGGTACCACGCGACTTTGATGAGCGATCCGCTCTTGGTGTAATACTTGCCCTTGATCGGTTGCGACGTTTGCGCGTCGACCCAAAAGGTGATCGCGCTGTAGGGCGTCGAACTGTTGGCCGACGTCAGTTTCAATCGGTAGCACTGACGGTTGTTGCGATCTCCGTCGGCGATCGTTTCCGTTCCCTCCAGAACCGGATTGTAGTCGCCGACGAGATTGGAACTCACGACATCGCCGTTGGACGCGTTGCCCAACAGTCTTTGGCGCGGGGAAATGCGGACCGATGCGCGCGAGGAGGGATCGTAGAGCCACAGGATGTTGCCGTTGCGCAGCAATATCTTGCCGCGATCGACGCTCGGTGCGGTGATATAGACCAGCGTCTGGAACTGCCCACTGTGCTTGCGCGAATGGGTGGTGACCTTCGTTTGCCCATCGAGCTTGCCGTTCTCGTAGTTCAGCAGGTGAACATCGACCACGAACGACCTCTGCGGGTTTCGGATTTCATCCGATTTTCGCAGGATTGCCGTTGCGTCGGGCGCGGCGACGGCGGGAAGGCCAAGCCCCGTCGCCCCGGCGGATGCCGCGGCGGTCAGAAGGAGGCGGTTGAAATCACGGCGATTGACAGTCATCTCTGGGTCCTTTCCCTGCGCGGCACGCTCAAGACCGGTGCAGGCTTTCCACGATGTTCATGCGCGCGGCACGGAAAGTCGGCAGGACGGTGGCCAGGACCGCGAGCGCAATCAGAACCACCACCACGGACGCGGCGAAGACGGGGTTTTTCAACACCATCAATTGAACGGTGAGCGGTGTCGCATTGCTCGGCGGCGTCCATTGCAGACCGGCCGAATTGACGAAGCTCGACACGCCGACGGCAAGCACGAGCGCGACGAACGCCCCGAACACCCCCGTCAGGGCGCTCTCGGCGAAGAAGAGCTTCTTGATGAAGCTTTTGCGAAAGCCGATCGCCCGGATCGTGCCGATTTCCTTCACCCGCTCCACAACGGTCATCGACACGGTGTTGACGATCGTGAAGATGATGACGATCGACAGCACCAATGAAATGACCACGAAGATGAAGGAAAACATGCCGAAAATGCGGTTGAAGGTCGGATCCACTTCGGTGAAGTGATAGACGCTCAAGTCGCCGTCGGTGCCGTCCAGGATCTGGGCCACGCGCGTTCTGACCGCGTCCACCCGTTCCGGGCTTGCCACCTGAAGCATCAAGGCGGTCGCCTCCGGGCTGTCGCCGTAAAGCAATGATTGCGCCTGATCGAAGTGCATCAGCACAAAGGCATTGTCGATGGCACGGATTGCCTGGGCCTGGGCCGAGTCGATCCCCACACGCACGATGTTCGGCGCACCTTCGGTGCTTGCCGCCATCAGGTTGAGCGGCGATTGCCTGGTTGCGGACGACGACAGGCTCGCAAGTTCCCGGTCGCCCGACACGAGCGCGGCGATATCCGTTCCCTCAGGGGTTTCGATGGCCTGCGCGGGCGGCTCGGGCCGATCTTGGCAATTCTCGACGCCGAGTGCGTTGCACACACCCAGCATACGGGCCATGCCGAGCCCGACGATGACGCTGCCGGTGTCGGTGTCATCGAGGCCGGTCGCCGGCGCGGGCTGGCCGATCTTCCATCCATCCCATTGACGCATTCTGTCGATCTCGGATGGGTAGACCCCCTGCCCGATGAATGTCTTCGAATTCCCGGTCACCGCGTTGCCCGCGACACCGGCGAGGTCGATGCGCGGCGTAATCACATCGACGTTTTCCCGGATCATGGGATCGTCGAGCAAGCGCTCCGCCACCTGCGGCCAATTGATGATCGTGTAGTCTTCCGGATTGGCCGCGCCATACTCCAGGAACCCGTCGCGATAGACCTGCAGGTGCCCCTGCTGCTGGATCATCGAGGTCTGGACCCCGAACCAGATCGATGTCACGAAGCCGCCGAACAAGAGCGCGGCAAGCCCCCCGACGCCGATCGCGAGCGCGGTCATGACCGATCTGCGGCCGTTCTTGATGAGATTTCGAAAAGCGATTCTCCAGATCATGATGACATGTCCATTAGGAAAGCTGGCCGTCGATGAGTTCGATCCGGCAGCTTTCCGGCGTGATCAGATCGGTCTCGTGGGTGCAGATCACGACCGAGGTCTCGAATTCGGACTTCATTCGGTCGAGGAGCGTCACGATCTCTTGCGACGTCCTGGTATCGAGGTTTGCCGTCGGTTCATCGGCGATGATCAGATCGGGTTCGGACACGAGCGCGCGCGCGATCGCGGTGCGCTGACGCTGCCCCCCCGAGGTTTCGCCAGGCCGGCGGTCCATCAGGTCGCCAAGGCCGACCGCGCCGAGGTAATCGGCCGCCTTCTCCCGTCGCTGGCGCGCGCTCATCTTGTGGCGCAACAGCGGAAACTCGACGTTCTCGCGCAGGCTGAGCACGGGGATCAGGTTGAATGACTGGAAAATGAACCCGATGTGCCGCGAGCGGAAGTCCGCCGCTTGCGCGTCGCTCAGCCTGGTGACGTTCTCGCCCAACACCCACAGTTCGCCCGACGTCGGACGGTCGATCAGACCGAGAATGTTCAACAAGGTGGACTTGCCACTGCCCGAGGGCCCCGTGACGAAGGTGGTCTCACCCTTTGGAATGGAGAAGGAAATGTCGCGCAGCGCGTTCACGAGAACGCGGTCGAGCTTGTAGTCCTTGCAAATGTGTTTGAAAGATGCAGCGACGTCGGCGTTCGGTATTGGTGGTGCAACGCCAATCTCGAACGCCGATTGTTGAGCAATTCTGGTCACTGTCCTGGCCCTCGTCGGTTGTAAAACCAGGCCAAGCTTAGGCAGCGGGCAGCAAGCAACTCAAACGACAAAAGATTTAATTTCGCTCCGCGAGCACATCAGTGTGTGACACAGGAATTTCATTCCGCCACAAATCACAATAAATAATGATATTGCAGACCGATCGGGTGCAAGGACTGCAAACCGCATTGATATGGATCAATCGAAAGGAGATTGCGTCGTGGGCGACCCGTCGCGCACCCGTCGACCCCCTCATCGTTGCGATGCCGATCGACGATGGTATTGACGCAAGCAGTATCCCCACCCTTCCCTACTCTTAAGAAGCGAAGTCGCACCTTTCTAATTCTTTTTTTGTTCGATGTGGGTCGCGCATATCGCAGGAGAGTTGTGTCTTGAAACTCACAAGCCTGTCTCGGCGGGGCAGCGCTGAAGCCGCTCCATCGCGTGATGCGGATTTCGCCGTGATGTCTTGACGTGTCCACCGTCTCTGGATCGGCCCGAACGGGAACGTCCGGGGTATCCGGCTCAGGTGGCGAAAACCGCCGAAGCGCCTCTCATGCGTGATATCGGCGAGGTGTTGCGGATCGCGCTGCGCGGGCGATGCACTCCAAGCCCTGGTCGACAGGGATTGTCTTCGGATAGCCAAATGCGCGGCAACCCCGTTCGCGGGTTTGCACCGCATCCTCGCCTCGACAAGTGAACCGCAAAGCGGCCGGCTGACGGTGTGGACGCGTCGGGCCGTCCTGAGCCGGCCAACGCCGGGCACGGATCGATCCGCCGGCTACGGCACATGGGTGAGAAGCGGTCGCAGGGCGCTTGAGAGGAAGCCGAGGGCCGCGGTCCCGAAAACGAGCGCGAAAAGGGCCTCGAGGCCGCGCCGAAACCGCCAGTAGCCCTCGGCGAGCCATCGATGGGAGAACAGGAGCGCGAAACCTGTGAAGACGACGAGGCTCTGCAGCGCCACGGCGCCGGCGATCACGAGGACGGCTTCCGTGGTGGCGCCAAGCGGGAGGCCGAACGCGTAAAGCGCCGCGAAGAAAAGAACCGCTTTCGGGTTGGTCAGGTGGATCAACAGGCCACGCATGTAGCAGGTGCTCGTTCCCGGAGACGTCGATGACAGCAGCGCGCCCCTTTGCGCGGGGGGCGCGAACACCGACTTGGCGGATCTGAACGCAAGCCATCCGAGATAGGCGGCGGCCACGAACCGCAGCCCGACGATTGCCCATTCCTGCGACAGCACGACGGCACTCATCCCGCCCGCCGCGACGGCGGACCAGATCCATGATCCGGTCGTGACGCCGAGCGCGAGTGCGACACCGGCTTTGCGCCCGTTCAGCATCGCCTCGCGCGAGATGGCCAGGGTCGCCGGGCCGGGGCTGGCTTGCGCGACGAGCGCGGCCGCGAGGACCGGCGCGACAAGGGTCACGGCGGACGGGACATCGAGGCTCATTGGCGTTCTTCCGAGTGTCGTTGCCGGCGGGATGCGGCCGATTTTCTAAGGTGCGGTAGGCGACGGGGCGAGCCGAAACGGGCGCTGGAGCGCCGAGAGTGCCGCCCCCGCCAGCAGAACGAGACCGGCCGCGGCCATGCCCTGCCCGATCGATCCGGTTGCATCGGCGATCCAGCCCGCGAGGGCGGGGCCGACGATCTGGCCGAGCGCGAATATGGTCGTATAAAGGGCGACGGCGCGGCCCCATGACGCCTCCGGCAGGTTCTTTCGCGCGAAACTGGTGACGGCCGTGGGCGCCATGAAGAAGGAAAGCCCGAACAGGACGGCCGAGGATACCAGCAGCGGCGCGCTGTTTTCCAGCGCCAGAGGCAGCAGGGTCGCGATGGCCGTGACGAGGCAGGCAAGGCCGAGCGCCCCGCCCCCGTCGCTGCGCGACAGAACCGGCCGCCAGAGAAAAGGCGCCGCGATCACCCCCAATCCGATGAGCGTCCAGGTGGCCGCGACCAGAACGGCGGAGGCGCCCTCGCCGCGCATCATCGCAGCGAGATAGGTCAGATAGACGATGTACCCGACCGCGAAGAGGAAGTAGCCGGACACGCTGAACGCCATCCGCAGGAGCGGCAGGCGCGACGTCGCCGCGACCTGCACGCGCGCGGGCTCCGGGCATCGGCGCGCGGCCCACAGCGCGGGCGCGACGGCAATCGCCGACAAGGCCGCCAGGAACAGCCAGGCGGAGCCCCAGGCCGCGTCGCCGAGCCCGTCGAGCAATACCGGAATGACCGCGCCGCTCAGGATCATGCCCAACCCGCCGCCGCCGAAATAGAGGCTGATCGCCAGGGCGTTCGCCTTGCGGTCGTCGCGAAAAAGCATCGCGGCCATCGCGCCCCCGGAAATGAAGACGGCCGCGCCGGCAAGACCGGCCGCGATGCGAAAGAGAGACTGCAGCGCCAGACTGTCGACCACCGCCGATCCCAGAAGGGTCAGCGGCGTCGTCAGGATGCCGAGCACAAAGAGCCTGCGCGCCCCGACCCGGTCGATCATGCCGAAGGCCATGAAGGCACCCGCCAGATAGCCGGCCGCATTCGCCGTGTTGAGCAGCCCCGCCTCGGTGTAGCTCCAGGCAAGATCGGCCTGCATGGCGGGCAGCACCAGGCCATAGGCGAAGCGGGCCAGGCCGTTGCTGACCGCCGGCCCCAGAGACAGGCCCAGCACGACGGCCCATTGAGCGGCTGTCCTCCCCATCAGTCGACGCGCGCGATGATCTTCGCGGCGGCCGCGCGTGCGGCCGTGATCGGCGTGACACTGCCCTCGATGAAGGCGTCGACGAGGGCCCCGTCCCACATCGCGAGCAGCTGCCGGCCGGTCGTCTCCGGCGCGGGGGCGCCCAGGGCGCGGGCCAGGTCTTCGAAACGCCCGCGCAGGGTGCGCTTGTGGGACCGAACCAGATCGAGCAGCCGCGCGTCCTCGACGCCGGCATGCGCGGCGAGGTTGATGAAGGCGCACCCCCGGAACGACGATGTGCCAGCCAGATCGGCGGCGAGATCGAAGACGGCGAGGATCGCGGCCTCGGGCCCGCTGGAGGCGTCGATGGCGGCATCGACCGCCGCAAGACGGTCCTTCGAGACGGCGGCATAGGCCGCCAGCGCCAGATCCTCCTTGGATTTGAAATTGTTGTAGAGCGACATCCGCGCGACATCGGCCTCGCGGATTATCTCGTTGATGCCGACACGCGTCACGCCGCGCTCCTGAAACAGGCGGGCGGCGGTGGCGGTCAGGCGGTCCGTGGCTGTCTTGCGCATGATCCGAAATATACCGACTTGTCTATCCATGGCAAGCGGGTTATGACTCTCCGGACGCAGGTCGAACACGCCCCTCTTGGGGCCGCCGGGCGGCGCGGGAAGCGGAGATCGGGAATGGAGACCGGAGGCCGGAACACCGGTGCGACATGGACCCTCGAGCGCGCCGCATCGACGTCGGCCGGACGGGTCGCCTGGGGCAGCGCGGGCGATGGGCCGCCGCTTGTGCTTGCCCATGGCTGGCCGTGGTCGTCCTTCGTGTGGCATCGCCTCGTCCCTGCCCTTTCGCAGCGGTTCAAGGTCCACTGGTACGACATGCCGGGCTTCGGACACTCGGAGCTTTCCCCCGCCCGGCCGCCATCGCTTGCGGTGCAGGGCGAGGTTTTCGGCGAGATGCTGGATCACTGGCGGGTGGACGCGCCGATGGTGGTCGCGCATGATTTCGGCGGCGCGGTGGCGCTGCGGGCGCATCTCCTGCACGGACGCGACTATGCCGGCCTTGCCCTGATGAATGTCGTGGCGATGCGGCCGTGGGGCTCCGACTTCTTCGAACATGTGAAGGCTCATGTTTCCGCCTTTTCGGGGCTTCCGCCGCATATCCACGCGGCCATCGTGCGCGCCTATATCGACAGCGCACTGGCCCGCGCGATCCCGCCTAAGGACCGTGATCACCTCGACGCTCCCTGGCTCACGCCCGCCGGACAAAGGGCGTTCTGGCGGCAGTTCGAGCTGGCGGACGAGGTCTTCACCGCGGAGATCGAACCGCACTACGGCGCGCTTCGCTGCCCGACATCGATCCTCTGGGGGACCGACGACCCCTGGATCCCGCTGGAAAGGGGCATGGCGCTCGCGGAATGCGTCGGCACACCGCTGACCCCCTTGCCGGGTCTCGGTCACCTGCCCCAGCTCGAAGCTCCGCAGGTCGTGCTTCGCGCGCTTGTCGCGCGGTTTGGCGAGGATCTGTCGTCGTCGCCCGAATGACCCGCGCCAGCGGCATTCGTGACCGGCGATGAGGCCGATTTCAGCAGCATAAACCCGAAGGAGCCCCATGGACCGGTCCGGGCAAGAGGCACTCATCCGGCGCTACATCGCGGCCTACAATGCCTTCGACATCGACGGCATGGCCGGGTCGCTGCATCGTGACGTGACCTTCCGCAATATCTCCAGCGGCGTGATGACGCATGAGTGCGTCGGCCTTGCGGCATTCACCGAGCAGGCGAAGAAGGCGACGGCCATATTCGCCGCGCGGCGCCAGACGATCACCGCATCGACGCCGCTCGTCGATGGCGGCGATCCCGGCTTGAGGGTCGGCATCGCCTATCGCGCCACCCTCGCGACCGATCTTCCAAACGGCATGAAGGCCGGCGACACGCTTGAGGTGACAGGCGAAAGCGAGTTCCGTTTCCGGGACGGCCGGATCGTGTCGATCGTCGATCGGGCCTGACCCTGAAAACCCGGGATCGATCGCGTGCCGGCGCGTCCCGGCGCCGCGGGTTTCCGCCTGCCCTCGGCAACGACGCCGGCCAAGGCGGGATCGGAAATCCCGAAACGGCAATTGCAAAGCGCGGCTGGCCGCCATAGCTGATAGCGATGCAGTTACAAATCACGTCTCCGCTCGGCCCGATCCTGATCCTCGACGATATCGAGGCCGGGCGCATGCATCTTTCGGCGCTTTTCATCGCCGCCAGGGGAGAGGCCGTGGCGCCGCTGGATGCACCGCACGGTCCGGTTCCTCCCGCGCCGCTTGCGCATTACGATCGGGCCACCGTGTGGCGCGCGCGCTTCGCGCTGCCGGCGGACCGTCCGTCGCAGTACCGTTGGAACGGCACGACCTACGAGGTCGCCGGCGATCTGACGGGCGATCTGCGCATCGCCTATGTCTCCTGCAACGGCGAGGAGATCGGCGACCTGTCGCGCGAGGGCTCGGAGCGCAATGCCATGTGGGCGCGTCTCGGCGACGAACATCGCCGCCGGCCCTGTGCGCTTCTGTTGCACGGCGGCGATCAGGTCTATGCCGACGAGGTGACGAAGGGCCACGACCTTAGCCGCGACTGGCCGGAGCGCGTTGCCCGCGATCCCGCGCCCGCGGCCCTGGCCGACCTCGAACACCACCTGCGCGAACGGTTTCTCGAGCGCTATGTCGCCATTTACGGCGCGCCCGAGTTCGCCTGGCTCGCGGCGCGGGTGCCCTCGCTCATGCAATGGGACGATCACGACATCTGCGACGGCTGGGGATCGCTGCCCGCGTCGCGCACGGAGTCGCCCGTCGGCCAGACGCTGTTCGCGGTCGCGCGCGAGAGCTTTCTCGTCTTTCAGCATGCGGCGGCCGATGGCGATCTGCCGGCACGCTTCGCGGACCCCGAAGGACGGCATCTGGGCTGGACCGTCGACGGCCCCGACCTCCGGATCCTCGCGCCCGACCTGCGCTCCGAGCGGACACGGCGCCGCGTGATGGGACCGGGCGGCTGGGCGATGATGGACAACGAAGCGCGACGCGACACACGGGGGCATACGCTGCTGTTGTCGAGCGTGCCCCTCCTCGGCCCGCGGCTGTCGCTCCTTGAGACGCTTCTGGTCCTGATCCCGCGAATGCAGAAGTATGAGGACGATCTGCGCGACCAATGGCAGAGCCGGGCTCACCGGGACGAATGGCGCCGCATGCTGCGCCTCGTTCGCGATCTCGCGCGGCGCGACGGCCACGACATCACGGCGATCTCGGGCGAGATCCATCTCGCCGGGCGCGCTGCGATGGATCTGGGCGACGGGTTGCACCTGAACCAGCTGGTCGCCTCCGGCATTGCGCACCGCGCCCCGCCGAAGGCCTGGGCGCGGGTGCTCGGCGCGCTCGCCCGGCTGGGCGAGGACCCCCTGCCCGAGCATCCCATCCGCGTGGAGCGGCTTCCCGGCCAGCGCACCCGATATGTCGCCGAGCGCAACTATCTCCTGCTCGAGCGCGACGCAGGCGGCTGGAGCGCGCGATGGGAGCTGGAAGCGAGCGGCACCACGCAACCGCTGACGTTGTGACACCGCCCTCTCACGCCATGGCCGGGCGCTCGCCGACGGGCGCGTCTGCCGGCGCGCCAGGGTCGAGAAGGCAGTCGCGGGGGCAAAGCTGGGCGATCAAGGCCTCTCCCGTCGCGTGGACGAACGGGGGGCGGATCATCGAGAAATGGTCGCCAGCCCCGTGAAGCACCCGCAGCGGCGGCGGCGCGGTGCCGCCGACTTCTCCGCCGATACGGTGAAGGTTGTCCCGGAACACGTCCTCGGTGATCCCCGTCACTGTGTCCTCCTCCGGCAAGACAAGCGTGACCGGGAAATCGAGCGGTCCGCAGGTCTGCCGCGATGCCGCAAGCCGGCAGTTGGTCTGGAACACGCGGCGCAGATCCTTGACCCCGGCGCGCTCGACGTCGAGAAGACCGCCGTCGGAGCCTTCGCGGCTTTCCCTCAGCAGCGCCTCGAAGTCGTCGTCACCCAGACGCGCGACGTGGTGACGGGACAAGGCCGGCACCATCAGGCCGTCGAGGGCGTAGAAATGCGCGATGGCGCGCCCCCGTTGCCGGAGTTCAACGGCCACCGAATAGGCCAGCATGACGCCATAGGAGTGGCCGACAAGGGTCACGTCGCCCTCCGGCGACAGATCCGCGATGCGGTCCGCCAGACGACGGGCGCATGCCGGAATATCCGCGTCCGGATCGCGACCGGAGGCGAGCGGGACCACCTCCCCCCTCTCCCCGAGGGCCTGTGCAAGCCCGGCCTCCCCGCCGACGTTGCCGAAGATCCCTTCGAAGAAGAAAACTGCGGGGCGTCCGTCCCGAATCGCAGTCTGGCGCTCCGCCGGCCCGTCCACGACGGCCGCCGCTGTCGGCGCGGGGCGTTTCAGGACCGTCTCGGCGAAGGCGGTCTCCAGCCCGGCCAGCGTGTCCGCCTCACCGAGCAGTTTGAGGGGCACATGGGTGCCGCACAGTTCTTCCAGCTCCAGCCGGATTTCTATCTGCTGCAGGGAATCGACGCCGTTGTCGTCCAGCGATGCGTCCGCCTTCAGCTGCGCGCAATCCACGCCCAGAACCTTCGCGACCACGCTTGTCACCGGCGTGTCCCCGATCGCGTCCGCGCCCGACGCCATCGACGCGCCGGCGCCCGCGCCCGCCTCGGGCGGCACGTCGAGAGGATGAAGCGCGCGGAACCAGTCCCGTTTCTGAAGCTTCGGGGATGTCAGATCCGCCGCGACGCAGACGGCGGCCTCCAGCCGGCCCGTAACGTCGAGCGCGGTCAGGCCGGTGCGGGTCGAGAGCGCCGCCTCGCCGTCCTTGGCGAGCAGGCTATTCAGTCCCATGCGTGCCGTGATGCCGATGGTCTTCCAGGGCCCCCAGGCGACGGATCTGACCCTCAGGCCGCCCGGATGACGGGCGGAGGCCAGTTCCTCGAGATAGGCGCAGGCCATGGCATGCGCGGCCTGACCGCCATTGCCGAGATAGCAGCTCGTCGACGAGAACAGGACCACCTCGGCCGCTCGCCCGGCGAAGGCCCGCACGATGTTCCAGGACCCCCGCACCTTGGGCGCCAGGACGGCGCCCAGATCGCCGGGTCGGATGTCCTGCAGGCTTGCATCGCTCAGATGTCCCGCGAGGTTCACCACCATCGGGCGGTCGGCCTCGACACCGGCGGCGAGCGCCCGCACGGCCTGAAAATCGGTCACATCGGCCTCATGGTAGGTCGCCTCGGCCCCCATGGCGCGCAGCGTTGCGATGGCGGCGCGGGTGGAGGGGCGCGGCGGGGCGCGCCCGGCCAGAACGATGCGCGTGACCCCGGCGCGCACCTGATGTCGGGCGATGGCGAGCGCGATCTCGCTTTCGCCGCCGAACGCCACGAGCGCATCGGTTCGCGGCCCCGCGCCGTCGGCGTTGACCTCGCGCGCGGCCTCCAGCAGCTGCGGCACCGACAACGTGCCGCCGGTCACAAGGGCGTTCAGATGGCCGCCACGGTTTTGCAGGAAGGCGTCGATCCCCGCCGCCACGGTCGCCGCGTCGAAGCTCTCCAGCTGCAAGGCCAGCACCTCGATATCGAGCCCCTCGCTGGCGACGACCCGCGCCAGTCCCGCCTCCAGACCGCCGGCAACCGGCATCGCGTCGCGGGAGCCGCACAGAATGACCCGGGCCCCCGGCGCGCGCGCGGCGACCAGTTTGACGAGATCGGTACAGACCTCGGCATAGGTTTCGATCAATCCGGGATCGGCCAGACGGTCGAACTCCGCCAGCGTCACGAATTCGCGTGCGCCCGCGTCGATCCAGCCGGCCAGCAGGCGTTCGAGACCGGTCCGGTCGTAACCGTCCAAAAAGGCGCGGTCGATGCGCAGTGTTTGGCGCGCGCCTTCCACAGCGACCGGAGCCGAACAGACGAAGAGCCCTTCGCGCGCGACCACGGGGAGATCGCCGCCGGCGCACAGATCGACGCCCCGCACCTTGTCGAACCGCTCGCCCAACAACGCGGTCCAGGCATCGAAGCCCAGAAGCGGATGCGCCTCGCGCTCGTCGCAATAGTCCCACCAGCCGTCGAGCATGCCGAACGCCAGATCGATCCAGGCGAGTTTCTCGGTATCCTCGACCAGCAGAAACAGCCCGTTGGGCGCTGTCCGTCTCGCGAGCCGGTCGACGGTGGCGCGAATGTCGCGGGTGGCATGGACCACGTCCACACCCAGCACGACATCGAAGCGTCCCTCCAGCCGGTCGCAGGCGGCCGGATCGTTCAGGTCCAGCGCCTCGGTCCGAAACCCGTCGATATGGCCGAACCGGGCCTGCGCCGCGCGCAAAAGGCCGGGACTGGCGTCGGTGAACACATAGTCGACGGTCAGGCCGGTACGCTGCTGAAGCCGCGACAGGATGCCCTCGCTGGTCGCCCCGGTGCCGCCGCCGACTTCGAGAATGCGGATATGTCCCGTTTCCATCGAAGCCGCACGGCGGTCGACGATCCGCGCAACGGCGTCATTCGCGCGCCGCAGGATGAAGGAACTCTGGTAGTAGGCGCGCAGCGTCTCCGCCCGCCCCTGCCCGAACAGAACCTCCTCGCCGCTCATCGCCCCGCTCAGGTAGTCTTGCATCAGATCGAGCGCCGTCATCGCCAGATCGTATTCCCGGGCCACCAGCGGCAGCTCTTCGCGGCCCTTGTCCGTGTCGGCTCGCGCGTTCTCGTCGCCCGCCGCAAGCGCCCTGCGGGCGAGATCGGCAAAGGCACGCTGGCGACGCCGGCCGATCGCGGGATCGGCGGCTTGCGGCAACGAAAAGGCCTGCGCCGCGAGGCGGGAGAGATCCTGCCCGCCGACGCGGCGATGCATCCCCCGCAGAACCAGCGCTTCCAGCTCCGCGATCTGCCCGGAGTAGGCATCGATGTCCGCACAGGCAGCAGGATCGGCGGCAAGGCGGTCGCCAACCGATGCCGCGTCGGCGAAGACCTCCCCGGCGGGACGCCGGTCGCGCAGCCGTGCGATGTCGTGCCACTGCGGGATCAGCAGAGGCGGTGGCGGCGCATCGCCAAGCGGCTCGGCGGAAAACCGGATATCCGTCAGGGAACAGACCGGAGCGCCGGACCGGTCGACCAGATGCGCATCGGGACACGCCCCGCCCGTCGCCCGCACCTCGCCGGCCGCCGCCGCGTCGCCGCGCCAGGCCAGCGAGAGCGCGCCGATCTCGGCGGGAAGGAGCACGGTGTCGTTCCCCGTTTCGCCCTGGGCCCAGTCGGCGACCTGCAGCATGGCATCCAGCGCGGTCACCAGCGGGGCGAGCCCCGCCGCGCCGTCGAAGGGCGCGATGCGGGCATGGCCGCCCGCCTCGCTCGGCGTCAGCGTTTCGACGCGCTTGTAGAGGTCCGAGTAGTCCAGCCCCTGTTCGGCAAAGCGTGCGTAGAGCTCATGTGCCGGGTCCGCGGCGGGCATCCGCGCGAGCGCCATGTCCGGCGGCGTCGAGGGCAGATCCGGCCACGCGCCTGCCTCCGCGAGCACGGCCGTGGCGTTTCGCGTCCACGCGCGCGCGTCATCCCTGGCCCGGGAGTACAATGCCACGCGCGGCGACGGTCCGCTCTCGATCTGGACGCCGATCCGGACGACGTCCTGCGCGCGTTTCAGGGCAATCGGCGCCTCGAACACGATATCGCCGAGGTGCAGATCCTGCCGGCAGCCGACCGGGGCGACGGCCTCCAGCATCATGGCCAGCATCCCGGCCCCTGGCACCACGAAGGCATCGTCGACAAGATGACCGGCGAGCCAGCCCTGACTGGCGGGCGATATCTCGAAATACTGGGTCTTGCGCGGCGGCAGCTTTCCAAGCGGGGGAAGCGCATCGCGCGAGGCTGGGCCGGCTTGCCCGGAGCGCGGCGGCGCGGCGACCGCCTTTCGCTGGAACGGATATCCCGGAAGCGGCACGATGCCGCCGGCCTCCGTGCCGTTCAGTGCGGACCAGGGCACGTCATAGCCGGTCGAGTAAAGGTTCGCGACCGTGTCCGCCACGACATCGCGGCCCTCCGCTACGCCGCCGACAACCCCGCAATCCGCGTCGGGCCGTGCTTTTGCGATGGCACAGACGAAGCCGCCGAGCACGCTGCCGAGCCCCAGTTCCTGGAACACCGGACGGTCGATCTCGTCCAGGACCCGCTCCACGGCCCCGACGAAATCGACCGTTCCGCGCAATTGCGCGCTCCAGTAGGCCAGACCGTCGGCCGGAGTTGCCTCGGCTCGGCAGGTCTCGAACAGGGGGAGATCCGGCTCCCGCCCGCCCAGGTCGAAGCCGGCGGATCGCAAGCTTTCGGCCGCTGGCGCCATGAGCGCGGAATGAAAGGCATTGGCCACCTGCAAACGCCGATAGCGGACCCCGCCCGCGTCGCAAAACGCCGCAAGCGCCGCGAAGCCGGCTTCGGGCCCGGACACCACCGTCTGGTCCGGCGCGTTGCGGCAGGCGATCTCGAGCCCGCCTCGAGGCAAGACCTCGGACAGTCGCTCCGGCTCCGCCCGGACCTGACACATGAACCCTTCGGCCGCAACGGCATCCATGTCGCCGGCGCGCAGGGCCACCAGGGCGATGGCCTCCTCGAGCGTCAGAAGACCGGAGAACACGGCGGCGGCATATTCGCCGACACTGTGGCCAACGACCCCGACGGGCCGAAACCCCTGCGCCAGCCAGAGCGCCCCCAGGGACACTTGTGTCGCGAACACAAGCACCTGGTCGCACACGGTGCCACGGGGCCCGGGTCGCAGCGGCGCGCCATCGGCACCCGGCAGGAACGCCGCCACCTTCTCGGCGAAGCGTTCGGCGCCGAGCCGGACCTCGAATCCCGCCAGCACCTCGTCGAACCGGCGCGCGAACACGGCCCTGTCGCGCAGGCGTGCCAGCACGCTCCAGTCGATCGCCATGCCCTGCCCCGGAAAGCACCAGATCAGGTTGCGCGAGAAGCCGGGCCCCTCGAGCGCGCGCAGCCCCTCGCCGCGAAACAGCTGGCTGTCGCGCGCACCGTCGAGCCGCATGACGCCTCGCATTTCCGCGAAATGCCTGCGACCGCGCACCAAAGTGGCGACCAGATCGGACCTGCGATGGGCGGGGCCTGAGCGCAGGAACCCGCCGAGCCGGTCGGCGTAGGACGCAAAGGCATCCGGGGAGCGCGCCGAAATCGGCAGGATCGTTTGCGCGGAATGCTCCATCTCGGGGTCCTCCGGGATGCGGGGTCAGGACTGCGGAGAGCCGGGCGAGCGCACAATCGCATGGGCGTTGGTCCCGCCCATGCCGAAGGCGCTCACGCCCCCGGTGACGGGAAGATCGCCATCGAAGCGCACGTTCTCCGCCGACACCTGCAAGTGATCGTTGGCGCGCAAGGTCGGGTTCAGGGTTTCGAAGTGGCAGGTTCCGGGGAAGCACCTGTTCGAGACGCTCAGGCACGCCTTGATGAAGCCGGCGATACCGGCGCCTTCGTCCAGGTGGCCGATGTTGCTTTTCACCGACCCCACCACGCAGGGCGTGGCGGCCTTGCGACCCGCAAGGCTCGCGCCGATGGAGGTCCACTCGATGGCGTCGCCGACCACCGTGCCGGTGCCGTGGGCCTCGATGAAATCGAGATCGCTCGCGGTCAGACCGGCCCTGGAGAGCGCGCCGGTCACCACGTCGCGCTGCCCGTTCACGGACGGGGCGGAAAAATTCATCTTGCGTCCGCCATCGTGATTGACCGCGGAGCCCAGAAGCTCGGCATGAATGCGGTTCCCGTAGCTGGTGGCATCGGCCGTCCGCTTCAGGACCACGAGCCCGCCGCCGTTGCCGAAAACCGTCCCGTCGGCGCCGGCATCGAAGGGGCGGCACCGCCCGTTCGGACTGCGCACCGACCCTTCCACGTAGTCGTAGCCGTCGGGCTCCGGCCAGATCACCGACACGCCGCCGGCAATCGCGATGTCGCATTCGTCGTTCAGGAGCGCCAGACGGGCATAATGGACCGCGACGAGCGAGGTGGCGCAGGCGGCCTGCACCGTCACGCTCGGACCGGTGAAGCCGAACCGGTAGGAGGCCGCCGAGGTCAGATAGTTGCGGTCGTTTCCAAGGCGTTGCGGCAGGGTGTTGTCTTCGCGAAAGACGTCGCTGGACGCCGCCCGGCGGGCGGGCTCGAGCTCATTCATCAGATAGGTGCTCATCCCGGCCCCGGCGAAAAGGCCGACCCGCGCGTCGGCGTCGCAATCGGCATCGCCGGACTGCTCCATCGCGGTCCAGCACAGCTCCAGGAACAGCCGCATCTGCGGATCCATGCGGTAGGCCTCCGCCGGCGACAGGCCGAAGAACTCGTGATCGAAGCCGTCGACGTCGCCGAGCCGGCCGAAGCTCGGCACGAAGAACCGCGACGCGTCCCCGCCGCCCGCCGCTTCGGCCGAAGCGATGGCGCTGCTGCGCGCCGTCAGGGCCCGCCACAGATCGTCGACATCCGCCGCCCCCGGGAACCGCCCGGCCATGCCGACGACGCTGACGGTATCGTCGGCCTCCCGGCGCCCGGTCGGGCGCTGGCGCGGTGCCGGTGCGGCCCCGGTCAGATGCCGGCGCAGGGCCCCCACGGTCGGATGCGCGAAGAAGTCGGCAATGGTGAGCCTGGGAAAATGCGGGGCAAGGTCGACCTCCAGTTCCATGAACCCCAGGGAATCGATCCCCAGATCGCCGAGGCGGCTCGCCTCGTGCACGGCCACCCCGGGCACACGTTTGCGGATCGCCGCGCTCAGGACATCGTCCCCGCCCTGCCCGGCGGCCGCAGGTTCGCCCGTGTCCACGCTCTCGGCGGCGGCCCGTGCAAGGTCTTCGGCGCGCCGCATCAGATGTTGATAGTCGGTCTTGCCGTTCTTCAGCCTCGGCAACTCCGGCAAGGGAACGAGCCGGCAGCGGGCCTGGGGGCCGAGGCGCGCAACGAGCCCCTCCACAAGCTCGTCCTGAACGCGGCTGTCGGCCTCGGCCCATGCTCCGGTCGCGAAGACCCAGGGATCCTGCCGCACCGCACCGGGCGGCGCGGCAACGGCCGCAGCCGCGTCGACGGTATCTTGCGCGCACAGGCTCGCCTCGATCGCTTCCAGCGAGAGGCGAAAGCCCCGGACCTTGATCACCCGGTCCCCGCGTCCCAGCACGTGGATGCTGCCATCGTCGCCCTCATAGCCGATATCGCCCAGGATCATGCGACGCTCTTGCGGCATGTCCGCGAAGCCGACCGCCAGCTGTCCGACGACCCCGGCCGGCAGCGGTTGATTGCGCGTGCCCACGACCCGCACCTCGGTTCCGGCAATCGCCCGGCCGGCATGCGGGCGATCCGGCCAGCTCTCCGGGTCGCCGAACATCATGTTCGCGGTGATGTCCTGCGTTTCGGACATGCCGTAGTGATTGGCCAGGACGGCGCCGGTTCGCGCGAACCAGTCGCGGATCGGACGGGTCACCGTCAGCGCCCCGCCCGCCACGATCACCATGCGCAGCGCGGAACAGGCATGATCGCGCGCCAGCGCGGCGCGGGCCACGCCGTCCAGCATCACCGTCGGCAGATAGATCCGGTCCACCGCCATCGCGTCGACGAAAGCGATCAGCTCCGAAGGGCTTTGCCTCAGGCCCGGCCCGGCGAAGACCAGGGTCCGCCCCGCCGACAGGGCGGCGAAGATCTCGTGAAAGGCGACGTCATGCATCAGCGACGACAGTTGCAGCATCCGCTCGCCCTGCGGGAGCCGGTCGATGTGCCAGTCGATCAGCCGGGCCAGCTGGCGCACGGGAAAGCGGATGGCTTTCGGCTCACCGGTCGACCCGGACGTCATCACCACATAGGCATCGCCGGGCCGGGCACGGTGGGCCGCAGCCTCCGCCACGCCGAACCGGAAACCGGCGACTTCACAGGGCCGGGCCTCGAAGCAGGCCGGACAGGCCGGGTCGTCCGCGCCAGACCCGTCCGCGGCGGAGCGGATCAGGAGATCGACGCCGGCGGCCTCGATCTGGGCGGCATGCCGCGCGCGGTCCGTTTCATCCAGGCGCAGGAAAGACGCGCCGGCTATCTGCGTCGCGAGAAAGGCGATGATCTCGTCGCGATGGCGTGGCCCGGCGAAGGCGACCGTCGCCGGCCCCTCCCCGAGCGCCGCGCGCAGCGCAGCCGCCAACGTTCCCGCCCGCTCGGCGACGGCGCCATAGCTGACCGGCGCCGCGCCAGACGACAGGATCGCCGGCGCATCGGGTTCCTGCGTGGCGTGATCGAGAAACCGGCGAACGGGGCATGACGGGCCGGGGTCCGCGATCTGGAAATCTCGGAGCTGCGCGACCTCGAGCCGTGGTGCCGGCACGGCGCCGCCGAGACGCGCCAGCAGGCGATCGGCGAGATCGTCCAGCGCCGCCTCGCTCACCAGCCCGGCGGTCGTCTCGATCCGCACCGCCAGATCGCCCGGCGCGTCGAACCAGTAATTGACGGTGAAGAGATACGGCGTGCGCGACGGCACCGGCTCGAACGCGCGGGAGACCAGATCGTTTCGCAGGCCGAAGAGCTTGCGTTCGACCAGCAGCACATCGAACAGCCGCTCCGGACTGGCGACGGTTTCAAAGTGCGGCGAGGACACGATGTCCTGATAGGAGATGCCACCGATCAGCGACGCCTGCCGGCTCTGCGTCACGGCCCAGTTCGCCGGCATGGCGCTGTCGTCAGGCGTGGCGTCGAGCGGGGGAACGAGCCCGAGACCGGGCGTGCCGAAATAGCCGAAGGCATTGCTGTCCGGCGCGACGCCGTCGCACGGCACGCCGATGACGATCTGATCGTCGCGCAAGAGATTGGCCGTGGCCGCCTGCAGCGCGGTCATCACGGCGGCCGCCGCCTGTTCCTCCGGCCAGTCGCGATCCTCCGCGCGCAGAACGACCTCCCGGCTGAGCGACCCGACCGCCCCGCACGCGGCAAACACCGCGCGCAGATCGGCCGGGCTTTCCAGATCGGCGGCGAACCGGGCTACGGCGGCCCAGTTCGCCTCCCCCGGCGTCGCGATCTCGGGGTGAATGGCGACCTTGTCCGGGCGCGAGCCAAGCCCGGCGAGCGCATCGAGGAACAGGATCAGCGAGCGGTCGCCATCGCAGATGGCGTGGTGGAAACTGCAAAGCAGAAACTGGCGGTGTTCCACCCGCACCAGCTGGACGCGCCAGGGATGACGGCTGGCCAGATCCGAGGCGCCGGTCGAAAACGCCGCGTAGTGGGCGGCCAGATCGGCTTCGGTCCGGCAGACGATCTCCGGCAGCACCGCCTGAATGAGGATCCGGCTTTCGGGCGACAGCCGCCAGACCCGCCGGCCCTCGTGTCGGGAGAGCCGGACATTCAGAAAGGGAAAGGCGGGCAGAATGTCCGTCAGCGCCGCGTGCAACGCGCGGGTGGTCATCGGCCGGTTCAGCTCGACCGCGCAGGAAATGTTCAGATCGGTCCGCTTGGGGTCCCGCGCATCGAGGAACGCCATGCGCTCCTGCGCCGCATTCAGGGGGATATGGGTAAACGTGTGTTCCATGGCCCTTACCCCGTTTCTTTCATGCGTTTGTCGAGAGGGATCGTCTCGCGTCGAAGACGCCCGAGGAAGTAGACGAGCAGGGACGCCACCACCACGCTGCCGCCAAGCACCGTCGCCAGGCTGGGCCGCTCCAGCAGGACGAGCCAGACCCAGAGCGGCCCGAGCACGACCTCGAGCAGCCAGAGCACCGAGACCTCGGGCGCGGAGATGTAGCGCGGCCCGATGAAGGTGAAGGTGTTCGCCAGCGGCATCACCACGCATCCCAGCAGCACGGCATAGCCGATCTGGGTGGCGTTCATCTCGCCGACCTGCGCGAAGGGCAGCGCCATCAGCGCGGCGACGATCCCGCCCAGCACAAGCCCGGGCATGCTGTCCTCCATCCGCGACATCCGCCGCAGGACCATGTTCAGCCCGATCAGGGCCGATGCGAGCATGGCGACGAGACAGCCGAGCAGGCTTTCGAGGTCGAGGGCACCGTTCGCGCCGGAAAACTGCCGCCAGAACTCGTTGCTGACGATGATGCTCACGCCGACGAAACACGCCATGATGGTCAGCGCCAGGCGGTAGGAGACGGGCTCGCCCAGGATCAGCTTGGCGAAACTGGCCGAGAACAGCGGCCCCAGGGCGATCATCACCAGCACGTTGGCGACGCTGGTCATGCCGAGGGAGGAGACGAAGGCGAACATGGTGAGGGCGAAGATGACGCCGAACGCCACGTCGATCCCGCCGAAGCTCTGCCACATCCTGCGCAGTTGCCCGCGATGCAGGAGCCAGATGCAGGGGATGAGCGCCACCGACATCAGGCCTCCCTTGAACATGATCATCGAATAGACGTCCGTGTGGATCAGCCGGACGAGCAGCGCGTCGGGCGAAAACGCGATCACGCCGAGCAACGTCAGCAGCACGCCCTTCTGTTTTCTGGTCAGGACCACGATCAATCCCCCGCACCGGCACAAGCGCCGCAGGCACCGGCGGAAGACCGCCGCCGGCAGGTGCTCGCTGGAGGCGGAACGATCTCCGGCACCAGCGCTTGCGCCCGCCGCAGGGTGCCGGAGGCCTGGTCCTCGTTGAACGCGCGCGGCATATCCTCGGCCAGCTGGCGCAGCCGGAGCCGTCGGGTTTTCGGATACAGCCGCCCGCCGCGGCGCAAGCCTTCCAGCCGGGCCCATGCGGCGTATTTCTTGTCATGCTGGTGCGGCTGATAGGCGTTCAGCTCGCTGGGCCCGACCTCCTCCCCAAGGGTCAGAAAGCCGGCCTTCGCCGCCGCCTCGACCAGCGCGCACCCCGCCGCCGTGCGCACGATCAGCGCATTGGTGCCCGGGTCGGTCTCTTCGGTCTCCGCGTCCGGCCCCCCGCCGATCCAGGTGTCCGACACGGCGATGTCGGCGATCTCGCCGATCCCGTCGGGGCAGATCTTGCAGCGAAACGGCATCGGCCAGCTGCCGCCGTCGGGATCGAGAAAGTCCACATAGCGCTTGTTGACCTCGGTCCCGTCGCCGGTGACCATCGTTGTCGGTCCCGGACAGCCGCGGCCGCGGTAGCGCATCGACACCAGGGCGTCGGGATCGACGCCCGCGTTTCTGACCATCCGGTCGATGTCCAGGGACACGGTCGGCCCGCCGCAGACGAAGGCCAGCCGGTACCGGATCAGTTCGGCGATCCTCGGCTCCGTGTCCGACAGGTTCGCCAGCGCCGAAAGATCGCAGGGACGGCCGATGAACGCGAAGGGCTGGCCGAGATCGAGCGCCTCCGTCAAGCGTGTGAGCGGCGCGGCGGGGCCGTATCGCGACCCGGCCGCCTGGAGCACGTCGGCCTCGGTGAAACTCATGGTCGAGACGCCGAAGGTCGGCTGCTCTTCGCACGCCTTCACATGCAGGACGAAGCGCACCTCGCCGGTCGCGAGCATCATCGCCGCCAGACCGGTCAGGACCCCGCCGGTCGAGCCTTCCCAGCGATGCAGCGGCTTGCCGGCATGCGCCAGGACGATGGTCTTGTAGTGCCCCCAGACCGGGTCCGTCCTGGTGTCGGCTTCCCGGGCGAGGTCTTCCGGCGGCCCTTCGACCCGCAGTCCGGGACAGATCCGCTCCACGACCTCGTAATCCGCGTCGTCGAAGGCGTCGGTCGCGCTGGGTCGCAGTTCCTTTTGGTCGGAGACCGCCATCTGGACCTTTTCGGGCCCGAGAACATCCGCGCAAAGCCCGCAATTGCTGCAAAGGTGCTGATCGACGATGGCTTGAAGTCTGTCGCGAGCCGCCATGCGGAGTTCCTTTCGCTCGACCGCGCGAGGCGGCATCGGACAACCGGCCGCGATGACCGCACTGATGACCGCACCGATGACCGCACTCTGGGCACGGATCCGCGCAGGCTCGATGGTTTGCGGCATGGAAGGCACGGGGGCGCCGGGTCGACGCCGCCGCGAGAAGGCCGTCAGGTCGGGATCGCGCCCTAATAGAGGATCGTGCCCTTCACGAGGTTCAGCTTCTTGTTGTCCATGAACTCGTGGCCGGCGAAAACGGTATCGTAGAGCCCGTCCGCCAGATAATTGTCCGGCAAACGTTCGGTCTTGCGATACTGGCGGTGTTCCTGGCCAGGCACGGCGATCGGCACGTTGGACTTCGCATTGTAGGTGCAATGGGCCACCGTGCGCCGCTCGGCCCCTTCCGCGAACTGCTCGGAGCAATGCAGGGCGAGCGGGTGGAACACCAGAACGTCGCCGGGCTCCATCTCGCAGTCGACCACCTCGTGCCCGCGCGACAGGATCTCGTTGACACGGGCCTCATCGGCCATCAGCACGTTGCCGCGGTCGAAGTCGATCCGCCCGAGCTTGTGGGTGCCGCGGGCGATGCGCACGCAGCTGTTGGCCCGCGAATTGCGGTCGACGGCAACCGAACAGGACACCAGGTCCGGGGTCAGCGCCGTCTCGTACCAGAACTGGTAATCCTGGTGCCAGTCGACCTTGCCGCCCGCGTCCTTGTCCTTGCGCACCAGCTTCATGTGCCAGAAGTATCCTTCGTCCTCCAGCACATCCTCGACGATGTTCATCATCTTGTTCAGGCGCGGCAGACAGCCGATGTAGCTGTTGTCGGTCACGGTCGAGACGGACGTGTTCCACTTTCGGCCCATCGAGTCCGGAATGCCCTGTTCGGAACCGTCGAAGGTCGGATCGTGGTCGATCGCCGTGCGCAGCGGCGCCAGTTCTTCGTCGGAAAACAGCCCGCGAACGATGACGAACCCGTCGTCGTTGTAAGCATCGAGCTGCTCTTGTGTCAGGCCTTTGGGCGGCATGTCGCACCTTCCTCTGCGTTGAAAAACGCTTGCGACATTGATCTGAGGTTGTGCTTTGGGCAAACACAATTATCCTTATACTCTGTAGGAAATTGTTTCAGACGGGCGCCCTGCATGACGTCTATCCTGCGGAAATTGAATGCCATTCGCGCCTTCGACGCGGCCGGCCGGCACGGCAGCCTCACCGCCGCGGCCGAGGAGTTGAACGTCAGTCACCCCTCCGTTGGCCGTCACATCCGCGAGCTGGAGCAGCATCTGGGGGTCGCCCTGTTCAAGCGCTCCTATCAGGGCATGAAACTCACGCTGGCCGGACGCGAGTTTCTCAAGCGCGTCACGCCGGCCTTGCGGGAAATCATCGAGGCGGCCGATCTGGTCAGTTCGACCAATTACTGCTCCATCGTGGTCAACTGCGAACCCGCGTTCGGACTGAAATGGCTGGTTCCGAACATCCGGAAATTCGAGGAAAAGCATCTCGACATCGACGTGATGATCGTTGCGTCGCGGGAACTGGTCGACCTGCAGAAATTCGAGGCGGATCTGGCCATTCGCCACTCCGGCAGCCGGCTCGAGGACGAGGCGCTTCTGCTTTCGGATTCACCGATGCACCCCTATGGCCCGCCGGGCTGCATCGCCGATCCGTCGCCGGAAAACATCGCGCGTCAGACGCTCATCTTCGAGGAGCGGTCGAAGTTCTGGTTGGACTGGTTCGACCGCGCCAATGTCACGCGCTACCAGCTTCCCAGGCGGCGCAAGAAACTCCCCATCGAAATGGCCATCGAGGCCTCCTGCGCGGGATCGGGAATCGTTCTGGCGTCGAGGGAACTGGTTCACGAGGACGTCTTGCGCGGCCGTCTCGAACGTCTTTGCGATATCGGCTCTCCGAGCGGCGGCTACTATCTGATCAGACGCAAGGACTCCTTGAAGAAGAACGCGGTCGACCTGTTTTGCGCGTGGCTGCTTTCGGAGACCCGGATCTTCCGGGAAAGGGAGACCTGACATCGGTCCGACATCGCTCGTAGCGTAGTCTTGTCTGGAGCGGAGAAAGAGACAGTGACGGACAACCGAAGATCGCGTGACGACTTCGCCCCTGCCCCGCCCGTCCCGGTCAGGGTCGAGCATGGCAACCCCGCCTATCCCGAACCCTTTCGCGACCCCGTTCGCGGGCTTGTCCGCAAGCGCCTCGGCGAGGCCTTCGGGCTGACCGCCTTCGGCACCAACCTGCTCGAGCTGGAACCCGGCGGCCTGTCGTCCCACAAGCACTGGCATTCCCTGCAAGACGAGCTTGTGTTCGTGCTGGACGGCCAGGTCCGGCTGATCACCGACGCCTTCGAACTGGATCTCGGACCGGGCGACTTCTTCGGCTTCAAGGCCGGCGTGCAGAACGGCCACCACCTCAAGAACACCGGCACGGCAACGGCGCGGCTGATCGAGATCGGCAGCCGCGAGGCCGGAGACCGCGTGATCTACAGCGACATCGACATGATCTGGATCGGCGACGGCACCGACGGACGCGGCGGCTTCTTCCGGAAGGACGGCAGCCGGTACTGATCCGGGATGTCGTCGCGAGGACTGTCATGCCTTGGGGAAACTGAACGAAGTCTCTGATGACAATAGGACTTCCACATCCTACGGTGCGATTGTGAGTACTGACGCCTGCTGCCGGACAAGGCAGCTTGAGTCTCCTCTGAGTTTTGATTTTTACGGAATTCAACTATGCATTTTGCGGCCAAAGACCTGCTGTCCGCCCTACTCGAAGCAGTGCCACGTCCGACGATACAGGCCCCGCGTGACGCACGCGGGCTTTACGGCCTCGTCGATCACCTTGGCGATCTCCGGTACATCGGCTCGACCAGTTCGACTGATCAAACGTTTTTCCAGCGTATCCACCAGCGCCACCGAACCGGTTCGGAGGGCATGAGCCATTACTTCTCCCAGATGTATAACACCGGCCGAATGTGGCGAGATCGCAAGGATGAGCTAACCAAGGCCGATGGCGGTATCGCAAAGGCGCTACGCAATGAATTCGTCGTCGATCACTGTCGCGCTGTCTGGCTCCCTCTACCTGACACTGCAGATATCGGGCGCCTGGAGGCAGAGGTGCTTGCTCTCGCGCCGGACCACGCGATTTCTTGGAATCGGCGCCGGATGCAGCCCTACGAAGAACCCGCCGATCTGGTCGAGGCCACGCTGCACCGCCTAGGGTGGGGCGCCAATGAACTGGCCGCTATCGAACGGCAACGCCTTCGCTACCTTGCATCGAAGGTTGGCCCCGCAGTGGCACCGGCACCGAAAGCCGCACTCATCCGGCAAAGCCGTGTCAAACCCTTTCCCGTGGGCCCGTTCCGTTTCTTTGCACTGGACGTCGAGACGGCGAACAATGATCGCGGTAGCATCTGCCAGATCGGCGTTGCCTGTGTGCGCCCCGACAACTCCGTCGAGACTTGGGTGACCTATGTCGATCCGCTGGTGGATCGATGGGTTTTCACTTACCTGCATGGGATCAACGCCCAAACCGTTCTGGGCGCTCCGACCTTTGCCGAGGTGCTGAACGTCCTTCGCGATGCGCTGTCAGGCGCAATCGTCTACCAACACTCGGGTTTTGATCGCAGTGCGATTGCTGCGGCTTGTGGAAACAACGGGCTCCCGATCCCGCGATGGAACTGGCGCGACAGCGTTCACGTCGCACGCACCGCTTGGCCTGAGTTGCGGGGAAACGGCGGCCACGGCCTGGCAAGTCTAAAGCAGCATCTTGGCCTCGTGTTCGAACATCACGATGCTGGAGAAGATGCTCGGGCAGCCGCTGAAGTTGTCCTTCGCGCCGAGGGCGTTCAACCGGTTCGTGTACCGGCTCCACCCAGGCAGGCCCCGGTGGCAAACGCAGGCCATGCGCCTCATGATCTTATCGACACCACCGGTCGTTTGGAAGCTATGTCTCAGCCTACGACGGCGGTGACGCCATCAGATTCAATAGTGCGCGCGCGAACATATCGCCACATTGGAACGACAAAAATCACGCAAGGCAGTATCGACAACAACTACATCAATCTTCGGGAATTCTTCGAGAAGTTCCCGGTCGACGCAATCGGTGGATCGAACCACGCCTCGGCAGCATCGCGCGAGATTACCGTGGACTGGGGAGGAAAAACGGTTGCGATGACCGATCTTGATTGCACCAAGCGTTTTTTCCGCAAGCGTGGCTGGATAGGCGAATTTTTCAAACTGCATGACATTCGCGCAGGGGACATGGTGACGATTGAGGAGATAGCTCCCTACAGCTATCGCATCACACGGCTGAGACGGATCAAGTCTTAAGCTGGCAAAAACCGGCTTGGCTGCCCGTTCCACCTGCTCGGCGACAAGGCGACCAAAACGCGGATTGCGTTGTCACCTCGGGTCATTTGGCGGCCTCCGTGCCGCGCGATGCAATCCGCCGAGGGGCGCTCGCCGCTCCCTCAGGCTCGATGTCGGGCGACGTCCCGCCTCTCCCGCCGAGAGGATCAGGCAGCCGCCGGCGATCGCCCAGTTCTTGACCAGGATGGACATCTGCCACGGGTCGGAGGGGATGAAATGGAGATAGCTGGTCGCGAGGCAGTATAGCGCCAGCGCGCGGGCGAGCGGGCGGAGGCGGATGTTCGCCACCAGCATCACCGCCGCCCCGGCATTGAACGCCATGGCGGGCCAGACCAGCCAGGCGGCCAGCGCCGCCGGCAGGCCGGCGTCGATCAGCAGGTCCTGCGCCGGGGCCGGGTCCAGCGCCTTCTGGAGGGCGCCGGCGGCGAAAAGTATCGCCAGAAGGCAGCGGCCGGCGAGGTGTTCGGCGCGGGCGATCATGCCGCCGGCTTGAAGAGGAGGCTCACCCCGTTCAGGCAATGCCGCTTGCCGGTCGGCGGCGGCCCGTCGTCGAATATATGGCCCAGATGACCGCCGCAGCGCCGGCAATGCACCTCGGTGCGCACCTGGAAGAGCAGCGTGCGATCCTCCTTGGTGCCGACCGCCCCGGGCAGGCTCTTGGTGAAACTCGGCCAGCCCGTGCCACTGTCGTATTTCGCTGCCGCGTCATAGACGGGAAGCTCGCAGCCGCGGCAATGATAGACGCCGGGCCGCGTCTCCTCGTTCAGGGGGCTTGTGTAGGGGCGCTCGGTCTCTTCCTCGCGCAGCACCCGAAAGGCCGCGTCGCTCAGGCGCGCGCGCCACTCGGCCTCGCTGCGGCAGATCTCGAAGCCGCATTCGGCGGCCCGGACCGGGCGGGCGATCATCGCCGCGCTGACGCTCAAGAGGAATGTTCTCCGGTTCATGACGACACTCCTGCACTCGGCACTTGGAAGAAAGAGCCCCGGGCAGCCTCGCGCGTGTGCGCGGGAGGCCGCCCGGGAGATCGGGTGCGGCTTACTTGGGCACCAGAACGCTGTCGACGACATGGATCACGCCGTTCGACTGATCGACATCCGCGATGGTCACGCGACCGGCATTGCCGCTCTCGTCGTAGATATAGACGTTGCCGCCCTTGACCTGGGCCGACAGGGCATCGCCCGACACGGCCTTGAAGTGATAGAAACCGTCGGACGAATTGCGCGCCCGCCGGGCGATCTCGGCGGCGGACCAGTCGCCCGCGACCACATGGGCGGTCAGCACCTTGACCAGCATCTCCTTGTTCTCGGGCTTCAGCAGCGTGTCGACCGTGCCGTCGGGCAGAGCGGCGAAGGCCTCGTTCACCGGCGCGAAGACGGTGAAGGGACCGGGGCTTTGCAGCGTGTCCACCAATCCGGCCGCCTTGACGGCGGCAACGAGGGTCGTGTGGTCGGCCGAATTCACGGCATTCTCGACGATGTTCTTGCTCTCGAACATCGCGGCGCCGCCGACCATCGGGTTGTCCGCCTGCGCGGCGGTGGCGAGCGTCAGGGCCACGGCGGCGGTGGCGAGCTTGGAAAGGGTTTTCATGTGTCCTCCGTCAGGGTTTTCGGCCGCAGCCATGTGCGGCAACACCGGAGACACGGGGACGCGCGGGAGAAAGTTTCAGATCGGCGGCAAAAAAGTTCCTGGCCCTCCGGAGATCGCGTCAGGCGTCGACGCGATCAGACATCGAAGAAGGCGTCGGTCGCCAGGATCTCCCCCGTCGGCGCGCCGGTCGGCGATCCGCCTTCCGGCTCGTCCGACACGGCAAGGGTTCCGCCCTCGATCAGGGCGGCGATCTCCGGACTGATCTCGAACAGGCTTTCCCTATCGACCGGGATCACGCCGAGCGAGACCGGTGCGTCGGCGCCCTCGCCGATCACCCAGAGCTCGAAATCGCGGCCCGGCCGCGGCGCGCCCTGTTCCGGGATCACCTTGAAGAGGCTCCCGTCCGGCGCGTAGCCGGCCTCGATGCGCACCGCCCCGTCGGCGGAGATCAGCGTGGCATGGAACGCCGGGTCGAAGGCGGGCCCGCGCAGCATCGGCGCGAAAACGAGGAACGCGGCCACGGCGACCGCGACCAGCGAGGGCAGCGCGACCCAGCGCCATGACCACCACGCGCGTCGCGCGACGGGTGCCTGCTGCGTCTCGCCCGCGAGCCTTGCCATGAGCCCGGCCTTGACCGCCGGCGGCGGGGCGACCTCCGGAAGATCGTCGGCGAGACCGGCGGCTTCCGCCTCCCAGAAGTGGACGAGCGCGCGCAACCGAGGCTCGGCCGCAAGCCGTGCCTCGAAGGCGCGGCTTGCCTCCGCGTCCAGCAGGCGAAAGACGTATTCGGCGGCCAGCGCCTCGTCCTCCGGCATGTCCTGATGGTCGCTCATCGCGAAAGGCACTCCTTCAGGGCGATCAGGCTGCGGCGCAGCCAGGTGCGCATGGTGTTCAGCGGCACGTCGAAGCGATCCGCGAGGGCCTGATAGGTGGCGCCGTCGAGATAGGCGGCGCGCACGGCGCCGGCCCGGTCGGCCGGCAATTCCTCGAAACAGGCGCTGAGCCGGCGCTGCTGGGAGGCGGCGATGCTCGCGGCCTCCGGACCGGGGCGATGCTCGACCAGCTCGCCGACGCTGTCGAGGTCGACCTGACCCGAGGCCCTGGCGCGCAGCCGGTCGATGGCCAGATTGCGCGCCACGGTGATCAGCCATGTCATGGGGCTGTGTCCGGTCACCGCGTAGCGGTCGGCCTTGTCCCAGATCCGCAGATAGATGTCCTGCAGCGCTTCCTCGGCTTCATGCCGGTTCTTCAGAACGCGCAGGCAGATCGCGAAGAGCTTGCCGCTGGTGGCATCGTAAAGCGAGGCAAAGGCCGTCCGGTCGCCGAGCGCGACCTGCCCGATCAGAGTCTCGATGTCCTCCCGGCTCGTCATTCGCTCGCTTGACCGCTTGAGAAATGGGTGTCTCCCCGTTTCCTGACACAGCACGGCCCGGACGGCAATCTCTTGCCGCCCGGGCCGCTGCGCATTCCGTGGCACCGCGCTTCGGTCGAACCGCCGCGTCAGCTGCCGAGCGAGGCGGCAAAGCCCGTGATGCCGCCCATGCCGAGATCGGCCTTCATCGTCGCCGCGCCGGTGTCGAGGTCGATTTCATAGAGCCCGGCGGTCTGCGCGCCCTCAAGCTGGAGAATGGCGAACCCTGTGTTGTCGCCTTCCGAGCGCGAAACGATATCGAAGCCGCCCATCGGCGCGAGATCGACCTTTGCGCCGTCGACGGTGATCATGGCGACGGTTTGCAGGGTGCCGGCATTGTTGGCAAGGCTGACCAGCGCATCGGTTTCCGCGTCGAGCGCGTATTGGAAGGTCTCGCTCGCCGTCTTTCCGTTGATCGCATTGGTATAGGCGTTGGCGAAGACCATCGGCGTCGCGTCCGCCATCCGGTCGTCTTCCGCGTAGGCCAGGCTCGTGAAGCGGCGCACGGAGCCCGCGCGCTCGTCGTTGTCGCCGAAGCCTTCGGGGAAATAGACCAGATTGTCGCCGGTCGAGGTCACGGCGCGCACGGCGTCGATCTTGTTGTTGAAGTCGAAGGCCACGGTCTTGCCGCCGCCGATCATCGTGTCGTCGGCGAAGCTTGCCTTCAGATCGGTCATCTCGCCCGTCATCGGATCGATCCGCGCGATCATCCCGTCGGCGAAACCGAGCAGTTCGCCGGTCACGGGGCGCCAGGCGATCGCCTTCAGCGGCGCGCCGAGAGCATGGGTCTTGACGTCGCCGGGGCTGTCGAGGTCGCTCATGACGACCAGCGTCGCGCCGTCATTCGCAAGGGCATAGCCGGAGACGGTCGCGGAAGTGTCGGCGAAGGCCGGGGTGCATGCCAGGGCGATCAGCGATGTCATAAGAGCCTGAACTTTCATAAACCTGCCTTTCCAAAACGGGTCGGCGCACAGCGGTGTGCGTGCGCTTCGACCACAGCCACGAAAGGCGGGCCGCGAAAGTTTCAGCGTGCCCGGACTTTTTTTTCTGAGGAGCGTCCTGACAACCGTTGATACGCCACGATCTTTCGCTCAGGACGAGCCCGACGCCTCGAGCGCGGAAACCGCCCGGCGCAGGTCTCCGGAACTTTTCTCCAGCAGCGCGGCGGCCGCGTCCGGTGTCGCGCCCTTGAGCACCAGGATCGCCTGCTTGACGTCCTCGTTGCAGGTCTCCAGCGCGCGATGCGCCGTGTCCTCGTCGCAGCCCGCGATGTCCGCGACGATGGCGCGGGCACGCTTGCGCAGCTTGGCGTTCGTCGCGCGCATGTCGACCATATGCCCGCGATAGACCCGGCCGAGCCGCATCATCACCGCCGTGGAGAAGGTGTTGAGGCAGATCTTCTGGCTCGTGCCCGCCGTGAGTCGGGTCGAGCCGGCCAGAACCTCCGGCCCGGTCTCCAGCAGGATCGGACAATCGACGGCGCCGAGCAGCGGCGCGCCGGGATTGTTGGCGATGCCGATGGTGGTCGCGCCGGCCGCGCGCGCGCTCGCCATGGCCTGCAGCACGAAGGGCGTCGTGCCGCTCGCCGCCAGACCGATGACGACGTCATCGCGGCCGACCTTGAGGGCGGCGAGATCGCGCGCCGCCGCCTCGGCATCGTCCTCCGCCCCCTCCTGCGCCTCGCCGAGGCTTTGCACGCCGCCGGCGAGCAGCACATGCATCCGGTCCTTCGGCCAGTTGAAGGTGGGGTGAAGCTCGACCGCGTCCAGCAGGGCGACCCGGCCGGAGGTCCCCGCCCCGCAATAGATCAGCCGGCCCCCCGGCGCGCGCAGTACCGCGAGCGCGGTCGAAATGGCGCGCTCCACATCCGGCAGCGCGTGGCGCATCGCGGTCAGGGCCGCCGCCTGACTGTCGACCAGCGTCGCGGCGAGATCGCCCAGCGGCAGGTCGTCCAGATCGCGGTGGTCGGCGCCAAGCGATTCCGTTTGCGGGCGCGGCGCCCCTGAGCCTTGCATCGATCCGGACTCCCGAGTCTGCAGGTTGCAATTAAGACCAGAATATTACCAATCTCACGACGACAGTTTCAAGAACCTCCGCGTGCAATCCCGCACATTCGGCGCTTCTTGGTGTTGTACGCGTGTCATGTCATCCGGATTGGATCACGATGGGCCGGCAGCGTCGATGGCCAATTACCCGGACCGCCTTGCCTCAAGAGGCCAAAGTGGACGATAATTGGAATTACAAAGGCTGACGCGGACTCCCGGACTTCCTGCCGGATTGCCCGCCGGACCGCGCGAGCGCATCGCGCCACCGAACCGCACTTGCACCGCACGTGCACCGCATCAGGGGGTCAACGGACGCATCGATGGACACATTCGTCATCCACGGCGGCTCTCCCTTTTCCGGCTCGGTCCAGATCGCCGGAGCGAAGAACGCCGCGCTTCCGATCCTCGCCGCCTCGATCCTCGGCGGCGGGCCGGTGTCGCTCGCCAATGTGCCCGAGGTGTCGGACGTCCGCTCGATGCTGGAATTGCTGTCCGGCCTCGGCGCCGAGGTCGGCGAATTGCGCAACGGCCGCCTCGCCCTCTCCACGCAAGGCGTGACACGGTCCGAAACCGCCTATGACATCGTGCGGCGCATGCGCGCCTCCTTCCTCGTGCTCGCGCCGCTGGTCGCGCGTTTCGGACAGGCCCGCATCTCGCGCCCCGGAGGCTGCGCCATCGGCACCCGCCCGGTCGATCTGCATCTCGAGGCCCTGCGCAAGCTCGGGGCCGATGTCGCCTTCGAGGCCGGGGAGATCGACGTCACCGCGCCGCAGGGCCTGACCGGCGCGCGCATCGTGTTCCCCACGCCCTCCGTCGGCGCGACGCACACCGCGCTGATGGCGGCCGCCAGCGCGAAGGGCGAGAGCGAGATCGTCAACTGCGCCCGCGAGCCGGAGATCGCCGATACGGCGGCCTTTCTTTCCGCCATGGGCGCCACCATCGAGGGCGCGGGCACACACAAGATCCTGGTGCAGGGCACGAACGCCTGGCGCCCGGCCCGCCACACGATCCTGCCCGACCGGATCGAGGCGGCGAGCTACATGGTCGCCGCCGGCCTGACCGGGGGCCGCGTGGAGGTGATCGGCGGACGACTGGAGCACCTCGGCGCGGCCTGCCATCTGCTCGAGGCGGCGGGCCTGTCGATCTTCCCCTCCGACCGGGGTCTGATCGCCGAACGCACCGGCGCGCTGCACAGTGTCGACGTGACGACGGAGGCCTTCCCGGGCTTTCCCACCGATCTGCAGGCCCAGTTCATGACCCTGATGTGCCTCGCCGACGGAGCCTCGGTGATCCGCGAGGGCATCTTCGAACAGCGCTTCATGCATGTGCCGGAACTGCAGCGCATGGGCGCGGACATCACGCTGTCGGGCTCCGCGGCCACCGTGCGCGGCGTGCCCCGCCTGCAGGGGACGCAGGTCATGGCGACCGACCTGCGGGCGTCCATGTCGCTCGTGCTCGCCGGTCTCGTCGCCGAGGGCGAGACGGTGGTGCATCGCGTCTATCACCTCGACCGGGGCTACGAGGACATTCAGGGCAAATTGACCCGCTGCGGCGCGCGGATCGAACGGGTGCGCCAATGACGCAAGACATCGGGTCCGGCGACCTCTTCATGGCCGTGGACGGCGGCGGCACCGGCTGCCGCGCCCGGCTGGAGCGGGCCGACGGCACGATCCTCGGCCGGGGACTGGCCGGCCCCGCCGCGACCCGCTTCGGCATCGACGCCTCCTGGGCGGCAATCGAGACCGCCTTCACCAATGCCTTCGCGGAGGCCGGCATCGCCGCCCCCGACCGGCTGCCCGAGGGGGTGCGCGTGCACGCCGGCATCGGCGTGGCCGGCCTGTCGCGCGCCGGTGCACTGGAAGGACTGGAAGCCCGCCCGCATCCCTTCGCGTCGCGCGCCTTCGCCAGCGACGGGGCGATCGCCTGCCTCGGCGCGCATGACGGCGGCGACGGCGGCATCGTGATCGTGGGAACGGGAAGCTGCGGCATCGCGCGGGTGGACGGTCGGGACATCAAGATCGGCGGCTACGGCTTTCCGATCTCCGACGAGGGCAGCGGCGCCTATCTGGGCCTGCGGGCGATCCGCCTCGCGATGCTCGCCCACGACGGGCGGGCCGAACCGACCGCGCTGCTCGGCGAGATCCTCCAGCATTTCGACCGGGATCCGCGCAAGGTGGTCGGCTGGATGGACACCGCGACGGCAACCGATTACGCGACCTTCGCGCCGGCGGTGGTGCGCCACGCGGACGAGGGCGACACCGCCGCCCGGCGCCTCATGCAGGACGCGGCCGCCAAGATCGACGGCATCTGCCGCGCGCTGCGCGATCGCGGCGCGCCGCGCCTGACGCTGCTCGGCGGCCTCGGCAGCGTGATGGAAACATGGCTGGCGCCGGACCTGCGCCGCAAGCTCACCCCGCCCATCGGCGACGCGCTCGACGGCGCCGCCATCCTGGCCGGCAGACCTCCCTTAGACGCCGCCTCTCGCCAGCACCCGGGCCACCAGGAACCACGGAACCGAAAAGATGACAGAAACCGATAGCCTGTTCCTCGACGAGGCGCCCTTCGACGCGACCAATCCGACGCCGCGCTACATCCAGCTGGCCAACCGCCTGCGCGACATGATCCGCACCGGCACGCTCAAGCCGGGCGAGGCGCTGCCGTCCGAACGCGCCATTGTCGCCGCGACCAGCCTGTCGCGCGTCACCATTCGCAAGGCGCTGGAGCTTCTCGTGCGCGAGGGGCTGCTCAACCAGCGCCATGGATCGGGCACCTATGTGAGCGAGGAGCCGGGGCGCATCGAGCAGTCGCTCGGCGTCCTGACCGGCTTCAGCGAGGACATGGTCTCGCTCGGCCATGTGCCCTCCGCCCGCTGGCTGCAGCGCAGCTACGCGCTTCCCTCGACGCAGGAAGCGATGATGCTCGGCCTGTCGCCGGGCGAGAAGGTGCTGCGGCTGCACCGCCTGCGGCTCGCCGACGACCTTCCGCTCGCGGTGGAACTCGCCGTGGTTCCGGCGAGCCTGCTGCCGTCCATCGAGAAGATCGGCGATTCCCTCTATGAAGCCCTCGCGGAGGCCGGCGCGCTTCCCGAAAAGGCGCTGCAGCGCATGCATGCCTGCCGCCTGCCGGCCTTCGAGGCGGAGTTGCTCGGCGGCGAGGAAGGCGAGACCGCGCTCTACATCGAACGCCTGTCGCGCACCGGGTCGGGCCGCACGGTCGAGTTCACCCGCTCCTACTACAAGGGCGACCGCTACGATTTCGTCGTCGAGCTGACGCTTCCCAAACCGAAAACCGCTCTGCAATGACGTTGACATCAGGCCCGCGCAAGACCCTGCTGCGGCAGGAAACCGAGGAAATCCCGGAGAGCGTCGCCCGTCAGGCGGCGACCGGCGGGCCGGATCTGGCGCGCGCCGGCGCCGCACTCGGCGACCTCGATCCCGCATTGTTCGTGACCGCCGCGCGCGGCTCGTCCGATCACGCCGCGACCTATTTCAAGTATCTCGTCGAGCTGCTGGCAGGTCGGCCGGTCGCCTCCGTCGGCCCCTCCATCGCCTCGGTCTACGAACGTCCCCTGGCGCTCGCCGGCGCGGCCTGTCTCAGCGTGTCGCAATCCGGCAAGAGCCCCGACTTGAACGCCTTTCAGGACATGGCGCGCGCCTCCGGCGCGCTGACCCTGGCGCTGGTCAACACCCGCCCCTCGCCGCTGGCGCAAGGCGCGGATCTCGCCATCGATATCTGCGCCGGACCGGAGCGCGCGGTCGCCGCTTCCAAGTCCTACGTCTGTTCGCTGGCGGCGATGGCCGGGATCGTCGGCGCCTGGACGCAGCACCCCAAGATGCCGGAGGCGCTGGCCGCCCTTCCCGAGCGCCTGTCCTTGGCGCTCTCCTGCGATTGGTCGCCGCTGGTGGAGGCCGCCGCCGGGGCGCGCTCGCTCTATGTCATCGGACGAGGCCCGGCCTTCGCCATCGCCCAGGAAGCGGCGCTCAAGTTCAAGGAAACCTGTCAGATCCACGCGGAAAGCTACAGTTCCGCCGAGGTGATCCACGGACCGATCCAGCTTGCCGCCGGCGGACTGGTCGCGCTTGTGTTCCTCAGTCGCGACGCGGCACGCCCGGGCCTGCTGCAGACCGCCGAACGCCTCGCGGCGGCCGGCGCCCGTGTCTTCGTGGTCGATCCGCTCGGCGCCGATGCGGCCCGAAGCGGAACCGCGCTCCCCCGTATCGCGCTTCCCTTTACCGCGCTTCCCTGTATCGCGGCCCCCGATCCGCTGCTCGATCCGCTCAGCCAGATCACCGCCTTCTATCGCTTCATCGACACGCTGGCGGGCGTGCGCGGGTTCGATCCCGATGCCCCGCAACTCCTCAACAAGGTCACGGAAACGCTATGAGCGACACGAACGGCAGCGGCGTCACGGCGCTTCTCGCGCAAGAGGTCTTCGACGGCGCGCGGATGCAGGCGCAAGGCGCGGTCGTGATCGAGGGGGAGCGCGTGCGCGCCGTCGTGCCGCTGTCGGAGATCCCCGCCGGGGCTGAGCGGATCGAGACCGGCGCGGCGCTGCTCTGCGCGGGCTTCGTCGACTGGCAGGTCAACGGCGGCGGCGGCGTGCTCTTCAACGAAACACCGACGCGCGCAGGGCTCCGGGCCATCGCGGCGGCGCACGCGGCGTTCGGCACGACGACGCTGTTGCCCACCGTCATCACCGATGCCCGGGAGGTGACCGAGGCGGCCGCGCAAGCCGTGGCCGAGGCGATTGCGGACGGCGATCCGGCCATCGTGGGCATTCACTTCGAGGGCCCGCATCTGTCGCTGGAGAAATGCGGTGTCCACGCGCCGGGCTTCATCCGGCCGCTGGAGGACGCCGACCGGGCGCGGCTGACGCGCCCCGATCTCGGTGCGGTCGTCGCCACGCTTGCACCGGAAAACGCCGCGCTTTCGGACATGCGCGATCTGGCCGCCGCCGGGGTTCACGTCAGCCTCGGCCACAGCAACGCGGATTACCGCACGGCGAAGGCCGCCTTTGCCGCCGGGGCGCGGTCCGTGACGCATCTTTTTAATGCCATGAGCGGGTTGCACCACCGCGATCCCGGGCTCGCCGGTGCCGCGCTGGAAACCCCGCATGTCCATCTGGGGATCATCCCCGACGGCCATCACGTTCATCCGATGATGCTCGATCTCGCGGTGCGGGTCGCCGGTCCAAAGCGGCTCACGCTGGTGACGGATGCCATGTCGTCCGTCGGGCACCCGGCCGACCGGTTCGAGCTGAACGGGCGTACCGTGGAGCGCAAGGACGGACGTCTGACTATCGCCGACGGCACGCTCGCCGGCTCCGATCTCGACATGGCCTCGGCGGTCCGCATCATGGCCGCGTCCTGCGGCGCGTCGCTTCCCGAGGTGCTGCGCATGGCCTCGCTTCAGCCCGCCCGCATGCTCGGCCTCGCCGACCGGGGGCACCTGCAACCGGGTGCGCGCGCCGATGTCCTCGCGCTCGACGCGGACCTCGGCCTCCTGGCGGTGTGGATCGCGGGCCGGCGTCAGGAGACGGAGGTCTTCTCCGCCGTCTGACTGTCGGGTGTCTGACTGGCGGGTGTTTGACCGTCCCTCGTCTCAACCTCCGCCGGCGGCCCCTCGCCTGGAAAATGGCAGGCGCAGAGCCGCGTCGTGGCGGGCTCCGCGTCCGGCGGCAGCAAGGCCGGCGCCTCGTGCCGGCAGATCTCGCGCATCACGTAGCAGCGGGGGTGAAACAGACAGCCTTCGGGCCGCAGGGCGAGATTGGGCACATCGCCCTTCAGCACGATCCGTTGCCGGGAGCCGCCCTCGCTTGCGCTGCCCGGAAGCCTGGGGATCGCGGACATCAGCGCGCGCGTGTAGGGATGGAGTGGCGCGCGGAAGAGATCCTCCGCCGGCGCGGTCTCCACGAACTTCCCGAAATACATCACCGCGATCCGGTCGCTCACATGGCGCACCACCGACAGATCGTGGCTGATGAAGATCATCGACAGGCCCAGCTCGCGGCGCAGATCGGCGAAGAGATTGATGATCTGCGACTGGATCGACACGTCGAGCGCGGACACGGCCTCGTCGGCGACGATGATCTTCGGCGACAGGGCGAGCGCCCGGGCGATCGCGATGCGCTGGCGCTGCCCGCCGGAGAATTCATGCGGCAGACGCGACGCCGCCGCTTGCGGCAGTCCGACCAGGTCGAGCAGCTCGCGCACGCGTTTTTCTCGATCCGGCCGTCCATGCACCACCAGCGGCTCGCCGACGATGGTGGCCACGCTGTGGCGCGGGTTGAGCGATCCGAAGGGATCCTGAAACACCATCTGGATGTCGGCGCGCGCCGCCTTGAGCGCCCGGCCCTTCAAGCCCGCCAGATCGGTGCCGCGATAAAGGATGCGCCCGGACGTCGGCCGGGCGAGGCGCATGACCGTGCGCCCCAGCGTGCTCTTGCCGCAGCCCGATTCCCCGACCACGCCCAGCACTTCTCCTTCCGCGAGATCGAAGCTGATGCCGTCGAGCGCCAGAACCTTGCCCGCGCCGCCTGCGGGATAATGCTTGACCAGATCGACGACGGACAGAAGCGGGCTCATGAGGCCGGGTTCCAGCACAGGGCCACGTGGTCGCCATGGACCTCGCGCGGCGGTTTCTCATCGGCGCAGCGCGAAAGCGCATGCGCGCAGCGTTCGGCGAAGGCGCAGCCCGGGGGCCGCGCGCCGGGCGGCGGCACGGTGCCGGGGATTGCCGGCAGCGCGGAGCCGGGCCGGTTGGCCGCCGGAATGGTGCTCAGCAGCGCCTGGGTGTAGCGATGGCGCGGGGTGCGGAAGACCTCGGCGACCGGCCCCTGCTCCACGATGCGCCCGGCATACATGACCGCCACCGCGCCGCAGGTCTCGGCCACCACGCCGAGGTCGTGGGTCACCAGAATGCAGGCCATGCCGAAGCGGGCACGCATCTCGCCGATGAGATCGAGGATCTGCGCCTGGATCGTGACGTCGAGCGCGGTCGTGGGTTCATCGGCGATCAGCAGCGCGGGCTCGCAGGCGAGCGCCATGGCGATCATCACCCGCTGACGCTGACCGCCGGACAGTTGATGCGGATACTTGCGCCGCTGCGCGGGGCCGTTCGGCAGCCCGACCAGCGCGAGCAGGCGGTCGACCTCCGCGTCGCGGGCCGCGCCGTCGAGAGCGCGGTGAAGCGCAAGCCCCTCGCCGATCTGGTCGCCCACGGTCATCACCGGATTGAGCGAGGTCATCGGCTCCTGAAAGATCATCGAGATGTCGTTGCCGCGCACGGCGTTCATCTCGTCCTCGCCGAGCCCCGCGAGATCGCGGCCGTTGAAGAGGATATGTCCGCGCGTCAGGCGCACGGCATGGCTCGGCAGCAGGCCCAGAACGGAGAGCGCGGTGATCGTCTTGCCGCAGCCCGATTCCCCGACGAGACCGAGCATCTCGCCCTCCCCGACGGCGAGGTCGATCCCGTCGACGAGCACGTTTCCGCCCGCCTCGAGACATAGATCCCGGATCGTCAGCACGCCGGCATCCCCCGGAGGCGACGCGGCTCGGCAAGGCCCGACGGGCAAGCCCACGCGCCCGCCACAGCCTGTGCAGGCGAAAGACGTGCCTGCAACCGGCCTGTCACATCCGGCGGGTTTGTCTGATAGACTTGCGCTCGCGGCGGTATCGACCCGGTGTCGCCCATTGAAGTTGTCATTCACTGGTACCTGTGAAACGGCAATGCGCTTGTAAATGGTATTGAGGTGGACTAGCCTATCAGCCGAAGTCCGGCACCGGCAAGGCGGACCCACAAGAATTGTCATCCAGAGGGGAGTTTGGGGTTCATGGACAGGTTGCGCAAATCCTTCATCGCGTCCGGCACCGCGCTGGCACTCACCCTTTCCCTCGGGGCGCAGGCCGCTCCGCTGGAGGTTGCGGTGGACAGCTCGCCCTCCGGTCTCGACCCGCACATCGTGACCGCCTTTTCCTCCTTCCAGATCATCGACGGCACGATCTATGAAGGCCTGACCGCGCTCGACGCCGACCTGGCGATCGTGCCGGGTCTGGCCAGCGCCTGGGAGATCTCCGAGGACAAGACAACCTACACCTTCACCCTGCGCGAGGGCGTCGCCTTCCACGGCGGCGGGACGATGACCTCGGCCGATGTGGCGGCGAGCCTCAACCGCGTGCTCGACGAGGACACCGGCTCGCCGCTCGCCAGCCGGCTTGCCGCCGTCGAGGCGATCGAGACACCGGACGACAGCACCGTCGTCATCCGGCTGAAGGCCCCCTCCGCGCCGCTCCTCTCCTCGCTGACGACCATCGCCATCGTTCCCGCGAAATACGCCGAGGACACGGAGACGCTGCAGCGCGCGCCGGACGGCACGGGCGCCTTCCGCTTCGTGGAATGGCAGCCCAATGTCGCGATCCGGCTGGAGGCCAACGACAGCTACTGGCAGGACGGCCTGCCGAAGCTGGAGGGCGTCAATTTCAACATCGTGCCGGAAGCCGCGACCCGGCAGGTCGGCCTGACCAGCGGGCAGTACCACATGCTGCCCAACACAGACGCGGTGACGGCGCTGCAGCTCCAGTCGCAGCCGAACGTCAAGCTGCAGGACACGCTGGAGCTCGCCTATTCGCTCACCGGGCTCAACGTCACCCGCCCGCCGCTCGACAATCCGAAGGTGCGCGAGGCGCTGAACTACGCGATCAACCGCGACGATCTCGTCCAGGCCGCGCTCTTCGGCGCCGGCGTGCCGGGCGGGCCGCTGTCGCCGGCGCTCACGGGCTTCGCCCTGCCCACCGAGGAACTCGCCTGCTTCTCCTCCGATCCGGAAAAGGCCAAGGCGCTTCTGGCCGAGGCCGGGGTCGAGACGCCCATCGAGCTTGAACTGCTGGTCCTGCCGCGCGACGACACCAAGGCGATGGCCCAGGTGATCCAGCAGCAGCTCGCGGCCATCGGCGTGAACCTGACGCTCGACATTCCGGAAATCGGCCAGTTCGTGCAGGACTGGCGCAATTCCGAGTTCGACATGTTCGTCTCGCTGAACTCGGGCACAATCGAGCCGGACGACTATTTCTACCGCACGTTCCGCACCGGCGGCTCGACCAATGTGTTCAAATACTCCAATCCCGCGCTCGACGCGCTGCTCGACGCGGGCCGCGAGGAGACCGACGTCGACGGGCGGCGCGAGATCTATGCGCAGGTGCAGTCCGCACTCGCCTGCGACGGGCCGGCGCTGTTCCTTGCCTACGGCCAGCTCTATACGGCCATGCGGACCTCGGTGGAGGGCTACGAGATCTATCCCAACCGCTCGCTCGGATCGCTGAAGTCGGTCACGCTCGACAACTGACGATCCGCCTCGCAGGGGCCGCCGGCGGCAATCGCCGGCGGTCTTCCCCGTCGAACCGAGTGCGCCGGCCATGATGTTTCTCAAACGGCTTCGCGGACGTCTCATCGATCTCGCCTTCGTCATCGTCGGCGTGTCGGTGCTCGTCTTCGCCTTCATCCGGATGATCCCGGGCGATGCCGTGGCGATCATGCTGGGCGCGAACGCCGAAGTGACGCCGGAGCGCATCGCCGCCGTGCGGACCCGCCTCGGGCTCGACCTGCCGATCCACGAACAGTATGTCGTGTGGGTGTCCGACGTGTTGCGCGGCGACTTCGGCGTCTCGATCTGGACCGGCAAGCCGGTGATCGACGAGATCGCCGCTCACGTCTGGCCGACCCTGCAACTGACGCTGCTGGCGCTCGCCACGGCGGTGATCCTGGCGATCCCGCTGGGGATTCTCATGGCGCGGCTGCGCGGGCGCCGGGGCGAGGCCTTCGTGCAGGCCGGCTCTGTCGTGGGGCTCACCATCCCGCCCTTCTGGCTCGGCATCATCATGATCCTGACGCTGTCGGCCATCGCGCCGGGCGTCCAGATGCTCGGCTACGTGCCCTTCTCGCAGGACCCGCTCGGCAACATCGCCCGGCTGATCCTGCCCGCCTTCGCGCTCAGCCTGCCGATCATGGCCAATCTCGCGCGCCTGCTGCGTTCCACACTGCTCGAGGCGATGCAGCAGGACTACATCCGCACCGCCCGCGCCAAGGGCGTGCCGGCGCGCCGCGTGCTCTATCGTCACGCCTTGCGCAATGCGCTCATTCCCTTCGTCACCAGCGTCGGCATCATGGCCGGGTACTTGCTCGGCGGCGCCATCGTCATCGAACAGGTCTTCGCCATTCCCGGTCTCGGCCGGCTGATCCTGGGCGCCATCGCGGAGCGCAACTATCCGCTGATCCAGGCGACGATCCTGCTCGTCACCTGCAGCTTCGTCTTCGTCAATTTCGCGGTCGACGTCGTCTATGCAATCATCGATCCGAGGATCTCCGAATGAGCGCGCCGGCCAGCCCGACCGGGACGCGGGGCCACAAGCGGCGCCGGCCGTTGCTGTCGCTTTACTCGATCGCGCTTGGCATGATCGTCGCGCTGACGCTCGTCGCCCTGGCGGCGCCGGTGATCGCGCCCTACGATCCGCTCGCGCAGGACATCCTCCAGCGCCTCAAGGGTCCTTCCGCCGCCCATTGGCTCGGCACCGACCAGCTCGGTCGCGACGTGCTTTCGCGCATCATCTACGGCCTGCGCTCCTCGCTCTCGATCTCGGCGAGCGCCGTCTTCCTCGCCTTTCTCGGCGGCAGCGTGCTGGGGCTGATCGCCGCCTATTATCGCGGCTGGCCCGAACGCATCATCATGCGGCTGATGGATGTCCTCTTCGCCTTTCCGGTGATGCTGCTCGCCATCGGCGTGATCGCCGTCATGGGTCCGGGCGCCGTGCCCACAGCCGCCGCCATCGCCATCGTCTACACGCCGATCTTCGCCCGCCTGCTGCGCGGGCCGGCGCTTGTGGTGGCCGAAAGCGATTTCGTGATGAGCGCGCGCTCCATCGGCGCCTCCGACCTGCGCATCATCCTGCATCACATATTGCCCAATCTCGTCAGCGTCATCCTGGTGCAGTTCAGCCTGCTTCTGTCCTCGGCGATCCTGGTGGAAGCCTCCCTCTCCTTTCTCGGCCTCGGCACCCAGCCGCCGACGCCCTCGCTCGGCATGATGCTGTCGGAGGGGCGCAACTTCCTGTTTCTCGCCCCCTGGGCGGCGATCTTCTCGGGCGTGGCGATCCTGATCGTCGCCTTCGCGCTGAACCTCTTCGGCGACGCCCTGCGCGACGACCTCGACCCCCGGCTGCGGACCTGAAAGGGAGTGCCTTCGATGGACGACAGACTGGAAATCACCATCAACCGACGCCGCTTCGACCGCGCGGCCGGCGTCGCGGCAAAAATGACCGCCGACGATCTGGCCACCCTTGCCGGCATCCCGGCGCAAAACGCCATCGTGGAACGGGAAACGGGACCGCGCACCTATGAGCCGGTGGCAGGCGACGAGGCGCTGACCGTGCGCTCGGGCATGCATTTCCTGGTGACCCGCAAATTCGTCATGGGCGGCTGAGCGCGGCGCGCCCGAAACAGGACCCGGCGATGACCACGACCCACCCGGAGCGCACCACCATCCTGAGGCTTTCAAGGCGGGACGCCGAGACTCTGCGCGCGGACGCCCTGCCGCAGATGCCGCCGCGCGCCTTTGCCGCGACGCTCGCCGTGACCGAGACCGCCGGGGCGCGCATCTGGACCCTGCGCCCGCTTGCCCTCGGCCTGCCGCAGAACCACCCGGGCGCGGCCGCCGAGATCATCGTCCTGGGCCTTGCCGACGCGGCCGGGTTCCGCGCCGCGCTCGACACCCATCTCCCGGAGGCCGAAGACGGCGCGGACACGCCGGATCCCACCACCGTGCGACTTCTCGTTGGGGTCTGCGCGGACGGTACGGTGCAGGCGGCCGGCCGGCATCGCGCGGACGGCGGCTGGCACGACATCGACCGCATCTTCATCGAGGGCGAACCGGGCCTTGCGGTCTGGCATGGCGGCGACCCGCCCGCCGAACCGCCCCTGCCGCCCGAACGGGTCGCCCGCTTCACCAGCTCCTTCGGCGTCGAGGCCTATCAGCGGCTGCGGCGCTCCACCGCCGTCGTCATCGGCGCCGGCGGCACCGGATCGGTCGCCATCCCGATGCTGGCGCGCGCCGGCGTCGGCAGGATCGTGATCGTCGATTCCGACCTGATCAGCCCGTCCAATCTGGAACGCACCCACGCGAGCTTTCCCGAACACATCGAAACGCCGACGCTGAAGGCTGCGCTTGCCCGCGATCACGTGCAACGGATCGATCCCGACATCGAGGTCATCGCCTACGACGGACGTTTGCCGCAGCGCGCAATCGTGGAGGAAGTGGCGCGGGCCGACGTTCTGCTCGGCTGCACCGATCAGCATACCAGCCGGCTCGCGTTGAGCGACATGGCGCGGCGCTATCTCGTGCCCGCCATCGATTGCGGCGGGCTGATCGAGGGCGCGAACGGCCTCGTGACCGGGCAGATCATCCAGCTGGTTCTCTTTCGCCCGGACGACCCCTGCCCGCGCTGCCGGGGCATGGTGGATGACCTGCGCATGCGTCAGGAGCTGATGTCGCCGCAGGAGCGGCAGGCGCTGATCGAGGCGGCCGGCGATGCCGCCCCGCCGCCGGAGGCGCATGAGATCCCGCAGATCGACACGGTCGGCTACATCACCACGGTGAGCGGCACGCTGGCCGCCGGCTATGCCATCGGCTGGCTGACCGGGCGCTTCGACCCGCCGTTCGAACGCATGCAGATGAACCTCATCGCCGAGTGCCTCGACGTGACCGACCGCCCGCAAACGGTGGACCCGGCCTGCGGCTGCCAGAACGCGCGCGGCCTCGGCGATGCCGGCGTGCCACCTTTCGCGATTCCCGACCATTGGGCGGAGGCGCGCAGATTGTGAGACCGGCGCTCAGCCGGAGCCGAACAGCCCGCGCAACCTCTTGAGCGACCGCGCCTGCGCAAGGTTCGCGCGGTGGCTTTCGCCCTCCCCCGGCTCGACCTCCAGCACCAGACAGGTGTCGGCGTCGCGCCCGAGACGGTCGGGAAAGTCGGCCCAGGGCAGATTTCCGGCGCCGACCTCCAGCCCCTCGCTGATCAGCGCGTCGAGCGGAATGCCGGGCCCCGCGCGGCCCGGATCGGCATAAAAGATACTGTCGCTGACGTGCAGCCAGGGCATGTCGCCGTCGACGAAATCGAAGGGGTGAAGCCGCTCGGCGCGCTCGAGATCGGAGTCGAGCACGGCGCCAAAGCGCGGATCGTCTTTCGTGTGCGCAGGATATGCCCGGCGCCAGTTGAAGAGATTGGCCGACAGCGTCGCATGGGCGGTGTCGACGAAGGGCGCGACATTGGTCAGTCCCTCGGCCGCGACGAAGGCGCGGAAGTCCGCGATCTCCCACGGGAAAAAGTGATCGAGCGGCCCGGCGAGATAGGACGTCCCGTCGCGCGGCAGCAGCGAATAGTGGCCGACGTTTTCAACGAGCAGCAGACTGTCCGGCGCGAGCCGCGCCAGCCGCGCGATCTCGGCATTGAAGGCGGCGGTCGCCTCCGCCCGGTCGATGCGCTGTGGCGCGCCGCCCTGCACCAGCCCCCAATAGCGGTGAACCACCACGCGCGGGACCCGCGCCTCTTCCGCGAAGCGCAGGGCGTCCTCCACCTGGTCGGCATCGAACGCGGATTCCGTCACCCGCGCGACCTTTTGCAGGGGCACATGCACGGTGAGATCCAGCGGCCCGTGGCTTGCGCGCAGCCGCTCGACGTTTTCCAGACACCGGCGCCGGGTGGCCCGGTCCTCGATGTCGCGCGGGCCGAAGGTATGCAGTTCGAGCCGCACGGGCAGCCCCATCCCCGCAAGCGCCTCGGCCCGATCCGTGAGCTGCGCCGCCTCCATCGCGGCGGCCTTCAGGGCATATCCCGGCATGAACGAAAACACCTCCGACGTGGGCGACGGCGACAGCCTACCCCATCGAGACCCGATCTACAGGCAGCCGGTCGCTTCGATTTCCCGAAACTCGGCGTCGTCGATCCCGAGCCACTCTGCCAGCACGGCGCGCGTGTCGGCGCCAAGCGCGGGCGGCCCGCGATGCACGGCCGGCGGGGTCGCCGACATCTTGATCGCGCTGGCGGGCACCGGCACGCTTCCGCCGGCCGGATGCGGCACCTCGACGATCTGGCCGCGATGGGCGAGATGCGGGTTGTCGACCACGTCGGCGATGCTGGCGACCGGCTCGCAGGGCACGCCGACGGCATGCAACGTCTGAAGGATATCTGCCGCGTCCCGCTCCCGACCCCAGGCGTCGATGATCGCTTCCAGCGCGTCGACATGGGCATTGCGGGCGAAGAAGGTCGCGAACCGGTCGTCGGCCGGCAGCTCGGGCATGCCCATCGCCTCGCTGAGTTTCACGAAGTGATGGTCGTTGCCGGCCACCACATAGATCCATTTGTCATCGCGGCTCTTGAAGCAATGGGAGGGCGAGAGATAGCGGTCGCGATTGCCGAGGCGCGCCGGCTCCGTGCCGAAGAGTTTCGATTCCGCGATGGCGGTTGTCAGCATCGACAGGGCGCTGTCCATCAGGGTCGCCTCCACCACCTGGCCCTTGCCCGTGTCGTGGCGCGACTGCAGCGCGGCAAGCGCCGCGATCGTCGCATAGAGCGCGCTGGAATAATCGGCCACGAAGACCCCCGACATGGTCGGCGCGCCGCCAGCCGGGCCCGTCAGGGCCATGACCCCGCTGTGCGCCTGAGCCGCACCGTCGAAGCACGGATGGGAGGCCATCGGCCCCTCCTGACCGAAACCGGAGACGCGCACGAGAATAAGCCCGGGATTGGCCGCCGACAGAACGTCGTAACCGCACCCCATCTTCTCCAGCGTGCCGGGGCGAAAGTTCTCGATGACGATATCGGCCTGCGCCGCCAGCCGGCGCAGCAGGGCCTGCCCCTCGGGATGACGGAAGTCGAGGGTCAGGCTGCGCTTGTTGCGGTTCGCGCCCATGAAGAACAGGGTCTCGCCGTCGACCATTTCGCCGACGCGCCGCCCCTCCTCGCCCCCCTCGATGCGTTCGACCTTCACCACGTCCGCACCAAGATCTCCCAGAACCTGACCACAGAACGGCCCGGCTATATACCTGGAAAGATCAAGAACCTTTATGTTGTTCAATGATTTATTCTGCATTTACTGTTTTCTTTCCGAAAAATAGTTCGTATCATGAGATCTGTTTAAGGAGGTTTTGACATGAAGGTTAAGTTTCATACCTGGCTCAAGACGAAGACGGGCTGCGGCGAGGAAGAGATCGACCTGCCCGACCACGTCCGCACCATCTCGGATCTGACCGCCTTTCTGGCCGAACGCCACGCGGAGGCCGCACCGCTCTTCGCGATGCCGCAGGCGCTGCGCTATGTGATTGACCGGCGCTACGTCGATACCGACCATGACATTTCCTCCTCGCCCGTGGTGGAGATCTACCCGCCGGTCACCGGCGGGTGAGCCAGCGTCCGTCCATCCGCCGCCGGCGCCGTCCCGCAGCAGGGGCACTGCGGGCGGCGGGCGAGCGGAATCTCGCTGAAACCGGCCGACAGGCCGTCGTAGAGGACGATCCGCCCGGACAGCCCCTCGCCGACGCCCAGGATTTCCTTCACGACCTCCATCGCCTGAAGACCGCCGATCACCGTCAGCACCGGCCCGGCCACGCCGACCTGCGAACACGTCGGGGTGACGTCCGGCGGCAGCGGTGCGGGATAGAGGCAGCGGAAGCAGGGATGGTCGCCGCCGCGAAAGGCGGCGAAGGTCGTCACCGTGCCTTCCGTCATTTGCGCCGCGCCGCTGACCAGCGTGCGGCCATGGGCGAAACAGGCCGCGTGCAGCACGTCGCGGGTGGCGAAATTGTCGGTGCAATCGGCGACGATGTCATAGCGGGCGACCAGATCGTCGGCATTGGCGGCACTGACCGGAAGCATATGCTCCACGACCTCGACATGCGGATTGCTCCGCCTGAGCCGCGCCGCCGCGCTGGTCGTTTTCGGACTGTCGAGATCCTCCATCGTGTGGATGACCTGACGATGGAGGTTCGAGACCTCGACGAAATCGCCATCCGCGATGCCGATCCGACCGACACCGGCGGCGCCCAGATACTGCAGGACCGGGGCGCCGAGCCCGCCCGCGCCGACGACCAGAACGCGCGCGGCCTTCAGGCGACGCTGCCCGTCCTCGCCCCACTCCGGCAGCACCATCTGGCGCTGGTAGTAGACCCGTTCGTCCGCGCTCAGCTCCGCGCCCGTCCTGTCCGAAAGCGTCATGGCTCCGCCCTTTCCCCGGCGAGCGCCGCGCCGTAGCCGTGCACATGCTTCAGCAGCCGATGAAAGCCGTTGGCCCGGCTCGGGGCGAGCAGATCGATCAGCCCCGCCTCGCGCAGCCGGTCCGGCGGGGCCGCGGCGATCTCGTCGGCACTGCGCCCGTCGTAGAGACCCACCGCGATGGCCAGCAGCCCGCGCATGATGCGGGCGTCGGAATCGGCCGCCACCCGCACGATCCGCGTGTCCGGGTCGTGGCGCAGATCGAGCCAGACCCGCGACTGGCATCCGTGGAACCGGGCCTCCTCGGTCTTCAAGGCGGACTCCATGGGCGGCAGTTCCGCCGCCATTTCCAGCAACACGACCACCGGCCCGCCGCCGTCCGCCCTTGGCGCAAGCCGGTCGGAAAGACGGGCGATATAGGCGTCGATCGACATCGTCTGCGTGTCCATCCATGTCGGACCGTCGGCCCTCGCGTGGCCGGGCGATCAGGCGTCAGGCGGCCGCGCGCGCGCTGGCGAGAACGCCGCCGCCGAGCGGCTCGGCCACGCCCGTGGTCAGCGGGAAGCTGAGCGGCAGGCCGCGTTTGGAGCGCATCGCCAGAAAGGCGAAACACTCCGCCTCCACCGCGTCGCCGCGCAGGCCGACGCTTTCGGCCGGCACCACCTCCGCGCCGGTGCGCTTGGCGATCTCTTGCATCATGACGGGGTTCTTGCGCCCGCCGCCACAGACCACGATGCGGCGCGGACGGATCGGCAGCAGATCCAGCGCCTTGCCGACCGAGCCGGCGGTAAAGGCGGTCAGGAGCGCCGCCCCGTCCTCAAGACTTGATCCGTCCGCCATGGAGGCGGAGAAGTCGAACCGGTCCAGCGACTTCGGGTAGGGCGCGGCGAGGAAGGGATGCTCCAGCAGGCGCGCCAGCCGATCCTCGTCGACCGTGCCGCTGGCGGCCAGCGTGCCGCCCTCGTCCATGTCGCCACCGGTGTGCTGGAAGATCCAGTCGTTCACCGGCGCATTGGCCGGCCCGGTGTCGAAGGCGATCATCTGGTCGCCGTCGCACCAGGTGAGGTTCGCGACGCCGCCGAGGTTCAGCACGGCGGTATCGCCGCCGGCGTTGATCTTGCGAAGCGCCGCCTTGTGATAGATCGCGGAGAGCGGCGCGCCGTGGCCGCCCGCCTCCATGTCGCGGGAGCGGAAATCGTAGACCACATCCGTGCCGACGATCTCCGCCATCATCGCACCGTCGCCGAGCTGACGGGTGTGGCCGCGCCGGCCGTTCTCCGGCGCGCGGTGCAACACGGTCTGCCCGTGGAAGCCGACGGCCGAGATGTCGGACGCCGAATAGCCGTGCCGCGCGAGGAAGGCATTGACGGCGAGTGCCTGCGCCTCGGTCAGCGCGGCTTCCGCCTCGCGGAAGATCTCCGGCTCCGGCCCGGTGAACTGCCATTTCAACGCCGCCTCGAAGGTACGCCCGAGAAGGTCGCGGATGTCGACCGGATAGGGCGCGAGCTCCCAGGGCCCGAACGCGTCGATCGTCTCGCCGTCGGTCTTGATCATGGCGATGTCGATGTATCCGTCGAGCACGGTTCCGGTCATCAGTCCGATTGCCCAGGCAGGCTTCATGTCGTGTCGCTCCCTTGTGCGCCGCCTCAGGCCGCGGCGGCGCGTTTTTCCTGAATGTGTTGCGGGAAGATGCGCCCGGCCGGCTTGCGGCAGTCCTTGCAATGGCCGACGGCGCTGCGGCCGTGATCGGCCAGGCGGCAGCGGAAGGCGAGCGCTCCGGCCAGCACCCGGTCGACACCGTCGTGCAGGAGGTTGCCGACGATGCCCGCCTTGCCGTGGCTGATCACGCAGATCGAGACATCCCCGTTCGGCGCGACGCAGAACACATGCCCCGCCCAGAAGCAGGGCAATTGCGGGACGGGCAGATGCGGCAGAACCTCCTCCGACAGCATGCGGTCGAGCGTGCCGTCGCTCTCCAGGTTCTCCACCTTGTCGATCGCCTGTTCCGCGCCGCCGGGCAGCAGCGGCTTGACCTTCTCGTACTGGTCGACCCGCTCCAGCAGCTTGAGGAAACGCGGATCGTACTCCTCGATCGGCTCGTCGAGATCGATCTGATAGACCCCGACGCGCAGGCCCGGCCGGTGCTGCGCCGCCTCCAGCAGCCGTTCCAGCCCCAGCAGCGATTTCTCGAAATTGCCCTCGCCCCGGTTGAGGTCGTGGGAATAGCGGTTGCCGCCGTCCAGCGAGACGAAGATCTTGTGATCGAAGTCGACCGACACGATTTCCGCCACCCGCTTGTCGGTCAGCATCGTGCCGTTGGTGTGCCATTGCAGCGGAATGGTCGGCATCACCTCGCCCACGGTCGCCAGAAGCTCCGCGAAGCGGGGGTTCATCAACGGCTCTCCGCGCCAGTTGAGATGGATCGTCTGCACGTCGACCGAGACGCTGTCGCGCAGGTCGGTCAACATGCGCCGCAGGTCCTCCGGCGTCATGTCGTCGGTGCCGTGGCTGAGCTTCGTGTAGCACAGGCGGCAGGCCAGGTTGCACCGCGTGGTCGGATCGAGCCAGAGCCAGACGGGCGATCCGGTGAGGGCTGAACTCTCGGTGTGCTTTGCGAGGTCGGTCATGCAAGCTCCCTGGTCGCCGGCCGCCGGGTGTCCCCGCGCGGCTGATTTCAGTTCATCACACAAATCCGCGTCTTACAATACCTGTTAAATACCACTCGATATCCAGATCAATCCAGCCGTCTCGGATAATGGATCGGCACGCACCAGTGGTTGGCCGCCACCCAGTCGGTGTTCGGCAGCTCGGCCGGGTCCTTCACGATCCGGTGGCAGGGCAGCTCGTAGACCTTGCCGGCGCCGCGCTCGATCGGCTCGAAGACGATGTATTTGTAAAAGCCGCTCTCCATCCCCTCGGGCAGCCGCAGCCGGTGCGGATAGGCGGGGTCCAGAACGTCGCGCGCATAGGCGCGTTTCCACGCAACGATGTCGGCGAGGCGGCGGGTCTGCACCACGCCCATCGCGGCGGTGAACTCGTCGATCCGGTGGTTCATGCCCTGAACGGTGTAGCCGGAGCCCCGGCCGTAATCGCGATAGGAGCGCGCGTGGCGGGCAAGGTCCGGATTGGCGGTCACCAGCATGCCGCCCTCGCCGGTGGAGATCGTCTTGGTCGGATAGAAGGAATAGATCCCGGCATCGCCGAAGCTCCCCGCCGCCCGCCCCTTCCAGCGCGCGCCATGGGCATGGGCGCAATCCTCGATCAGCCAGATGCCCTTGTCCCTGCAGTAGGCGGCGATCCGCTCGATGTCGAAGGCGATATGGCCGCCGACGTGCACGATCCAGGCGGCCTTGGGCCGATGGCGCTCGGCCCTCTCCACGAAGTCGGCGAACGACCCGCACAGATCCTCCCGATTGCAGTCGTAGAAGACCACCGAGGCGCCGGATTTCTGGGCCGAGCGCGGCGTCGCCAGGAAGGTGTTGGACGGCGAGAGCACCGTCTCGCCGGCCACGCCGACGAAGTCGAGCGCCGCCAGCGCGCCGCCGGCCCAATTGTTGAAGGCGACCGCCTCGAGCCCCGTCTCCGACGCCCAGGCCGCCTCGAAAGCCCGCGTGTGCTCGCCGTCGCTCCAGCGGTTGGAGCGCAGGATATCGCGCCACAGACCGAGCAGTTCCGCCTCGTCGCGGGCGTCGAAGGCGACCGAGAACGGCAGCGGCGCGGGGCGCGCGCCGGCGGGGTCACGGGGGTGTGCGGCCGGTGTGTTCACAGCAGCATATCCTCCTGCGCGCGCCCGAAAAGCGCCGCGCCGTCGTTTCGGGCGTGGAGTTCATATTGATTGGCCGCGTGCTGACGCGCGGCGAGCATGTCGTTGAAGGCGCGCAACAAGGGCGATCCGCGGTAGAGCGCGGCGGCCCCCGCGGCGCGCAGAAGATCGGCGGCATGCGAAAAGCAAAGGTCCGCGACCCGTGTCGCGTTCAGTCGAAATACCCGCCGACGCGCCAGCGGCACGTCCCTGCCGTGCCGGGCCGCTCGCGCGAGGTCCTCCTGATCGGCCTCCAGGATTTGCCACTGCGCGGCGAGATCCGCCTCGATGCGCGCGCACAGATCCTGCACATGCGGATCCTCGGCGATGCGCTGCGCCATCATCGAGGTGCGCTCGCGGTTCGCCTCGAGAAAGCCGGCGAGCATGCCGCGCAATCCGCCGAGCGACGACGTCGAGATCGTACGGAACAGGATCTGCGGCAACGGCTGCCGGTAAAGCGGGCCGGCGTGGACGCGCAAGCCGGGCGCGGTGCCGTGGAACCGGTGCGCGTGCGCCAGGAAGCGATACGCGGGCACCCGCGCTTCCGCCACGCGCACGGCATGGCTGCCCGTGCCGCGCAGGCCCGCCACGTCCCAGTCTTCCACGATCTCGATATCGCGGCGCGGCACGACGCAGGCGCCGGCGAGCGGTTCGCCATCGCCCGTCAGAAGCGCGCCGAGCATCACCCAGTCGGCATGATCGACCCCGCTGGAAAAACGCCACTGCCCGGACAGGGACAGCGTCCCGTCCGCCTCGGCATGAAGGCGCCCGCCCGGCATGTTGCTCGACGACAGGATCGTGTCGGGGTCGGTGCCCCACACGTCGTCCTGGGCGCGGCCGTCGAACAGCGCCAGATGAAAGGCGACGGCCCCCATGTTGGCGAGCACCCAGCCGGCGGACATGTCGATCTCCGACACCGTCGCCTGGACGCGAAGCAGCGTGAGCGGCGTGTCTTCAAGACCGCCGAAGGATCGCGGCTGCAAAATGCGGAAAAGCCCCGCGCGGCGAAACGCGTCCACCGTCTCCGGGCTCAACCGGCAGGTCGCCTCCCCCTCCTCCGCCCGGGCGGAGAGGTCGGCCCGCATCGCGCGTGCGGCGGCGAGCAGCGCGTCGGCCGTCCCGTCCGACGCCGCGCCGGAAGCGGCTTGCGATATGGACACGGGCAGCGACACGACAATCTCCCGATTGGTGGTGCTAGACTGGTAGTCTATTGGAGGTGGTGAAATTTGCAAGAGCACGCTTTGTTATAGTCGCGTGACATCTTCAACCCCGCCCGCGCGGGCGGCCCCCACGGCGCGGATCCTGCAACGCATTGCTCCCTCACCTGCGCCCGCCCGATCTGCCCCCCTGACCTGTCGTCCGCCCGCTGGCACTCGCAACCGCCGCAGGCTCACGCCGCGTCGGTCGCCGCCGTCGCCGTGAAGTCCGCGACCGGAAACAGGTCCGCGAAGTTGCCGAGCCTTTCGGGATCGACCGAGCGCGCCAGGGCCGCGCCGTCGACCTGGGTTTCAAGTTCCGCGATCCGGGCCGGCAGGCCGCAGTCCCTGATGAGGGCCGTCCAGGTCCCGGCGCGATAGGAGTCGGCGCCGCACAAGGTCCGGCAGACGTCGCGAAAGGCGTCGCGATAGGGGGCCGTCATCCGCGTGCGTCCCGCGTCGAGCGCGCGAAGATAGCGTTCGAAGAAGAGGGCCACCGCCAACCCGTGCGGCACCGCGTGAACGAGCGTCAGATGGTAGGACAAGGCGTGCGGGAGATTGGTCTTGGCGATGTTGATCGCCCGCCCCGCGCAATAGGCGGCGTTCTGGAGATCGGCGAGCCCATCGGCGGCCGGATCGCGCGCCAGTGCGCGCAGCGCCGGCAACCCGACGGTCAGCGCCTCGCGCGAGAACGCGCGGCTCTCCGCCGTCGCGGCGCGGGAAAACTGGCTCTCGATCCCTTGCGCCACCGCATCGAGCGCGGAAATCGTCTTTTGTCTGTGCGAGGCGGAACGCAGAAGCTCTGGACACAGCAGCGCGACATCGGGCTGCAGCGACGGATGCGCGACGGACACCTTGCGCCCCTTGCGATAGCAGACCGCGAAATGCGTCGCCTCGCTGCCCGACCCGGCCGTCGTCGGCAGGCAGATCAAGTGCCGCCGGCGGGGCAAGGCGGTCTCGCCCGCATCGATGCGCGCGGCGAGCTCGGCCGGCGGCAGGCCGAGCGCCGTCAGCTTGGCGACATCCATGACCTTGCCGCCGCCGATCGCCACCACCGGATGGTCGGGCGCGAGGTCTGGAACGGACTCCACGCCGGGAAGCGGGGCGGCCACCGCGACCACCCGCGAGCCCGGCACGGCCGAGGTCACGCCGGCGAGGATCGCCGCGACGGCGGGCGCGCGCGCGCAGGTCTCGCCCACGACGAGCGTGGCCGGCGCGCTGGCGAGCGCCGTGAGCAGCGCCCCGGTCGCCGCCGCACCGTCCTCGACCCTGAGAACCGTGTGGCTCCCGGTCGTATCGCGCGCGAGCGGAGCCGCCCTTGCGGTCGTCATCACAGATATTCCGGAATGTACTGGAGAAGCCGCGAGGTGCTGACGATACGCTCCGCGTGCGCCTCCTCGTTGCACAGCCCGTCGTCCAGAATGGCCTGCGCCATCGCCTCGATCGGCTTCACGATGGCGCGCAGCATCTGGTTGGCGTAGATGACCGCGTCGATGCCATTGTCCTCGAAGGCGGCGAAGGGCGTGCGCCAATAGGTGGTCGGCACGGCGAAGACCGGCACGTCGATCCCGGCACGCCGGATGTTGCGGGTGAACTCGAAGACCTCGTCGGCGACGGGCGAAATGCTGTGAATGAGCAGCGCGTCGACGCCGGCCTCCACGTAGGCCTCGGCACGCTTCATCGCGTCGGGCATTCCGTGGTCGAGGATCAGGCTCTCGATCCGGGCGATCAGCATGATCTCGCCGGACCGCGCGGCACTGCGAAACGCCTTGATCTTGTCGACGAACAGCGGGATCGGCGCCTGAACCTGCGCCTTGCTGGTGCCGTAGAGCGAATTGCGCTTGGCGCCCGTCTTGTCCTCCAGGCACAGGGCGGAGACGCCGATCTTGTCGAGCGCCCGGGTCAGTTCGAAGACCTGATCCGCCCCGCCGCCGGAGTCGCCGTCGTAGATCATCGGCAGTTGCGTGCAGTCGAAGATTTCCTCGATCGTGCGAATGCGGTGGCTGCGGTCGACGATCTCGCAATCCGGCTTGCCCCGGCTCGCCGCGTCGGTGAGGCTGGAATGCCAGAAGGCGTCGAACGCCGCATTTCCGGTGCTGGAGCGTGCTTCCGAGACGATCCGCGCCGACAGGCCGCTGTGCGCCTCGACGACGCGCAGAGTGGTCTTGGCGGACAGGAGCCGCTTCAGCCGCCCCTGACGGGCACGCGCGGTGATCCCCTCTTCCTCGTTCGCCTGATGCAGCAAGGTGGAGGAAATGCCCTTGGTGTAGGGAACCTCGACGAGTTCGCCGCCCCATTCGGCGAGAATGTCGATCACCTCCTGGCGCGCGAACATCTGCTCGCCGTATTTCCAGTCGTCGCCGTGGACCACGCAATCGGGCCGATAGCGGCGCAGGTTCTCCGCGTAGCTGAGGCTTTCCTGCGGCACCACGGACGCGACGCCCACGATGTTCTGAACGACGCGCGCGCGTTCCTCGAAGGGCAGGAAGGGCAGCCGCTTGTAGCCGACGACGGCGCCGTCGGTGAGCACTCCGACGGTCACCTTGCCGAGCCGCGACGCGGTGTTGATGATGTTGATATGCCCGGCGTGGAGCATGTCCCCGACCATGCCGACATAAACCGTTTTCGTCATTCGACCGTCCTCCCTCGACCGCCCTTCCCCGACGTCCGACCCCGCGGCGCGCGCAGGGCGTCAGTACTGCCCCTGCGACCACTCGCGCCGCGCGTTGCGCGTCTTTCCGGCGTTGAAGGACGTGTTGAACTGCGCCGCCAGCTCGGCGATCTCCTCGCCCCGCCACAGGCCCGGCACGTTCAACAATCCTTGCTTGTAGGACATGCGGTAGAGCGGCGTGTCCTTGGCGATGAAGCCCTGTCGCATGGCCTCCGACAGGAGCACCGAGCCGACGATGGGGGTCGCGGCGAAGAAGGAGGCGCTGTCGAACCCGGCGTCGGCCGCGAAGTCGTAGGTCATGCGCATCTCGTCGACGGTCTCGCCCGGCTTTCCGAACATCGGCGGCATGCCGATGATGAAGAAGCCGTGCACCGACATGCCGAGGCTGCGCGCGTAGGCGATGAGATGGCGCGTGCGGTCGAGATCGAGCGGCTTGCGGATCAGGTCGTCGAGCACGCGCTGCACGCCGCTCTCGATGGCGAAGGTGATCTGGTAGCAGCCCGACGCCGCCATCAGCTCCAGCAGTTCCTCGTCCATCCGCCATAGCGCCGTGCCCTGCGGCGTGCACCAGGGCATGTTCAGCTCCGTCAGATACTTGAACAGGTGCTTTGCATGCGCCTTGTCGTTGGTGATGTTGTCGTCCTGGATGTGGAACTCGTTGATCCCGTATCCGTCGCGCAGGGCGATCAGCTCCTCGACGACATTCTCGGGGCTGCGCCGGCGCAGCTTGCCGCCCCAGAAGTTGGTCGTGGTGCAGAAGGTGCATTTCGCCGTGCAGCCGCGGCTGGTGTAGATCTGGCCGACCCGGTCGCCGATCGTGTAGGGCGACTGATAGGCGCCGATCTCGAAGTATTTTTCCATGTTGTAGAGGTGCCAGGCGGGGAACGGGATGTGGTCGATCTCCGCCCAGAAGCCGTTGGCGTTGCGTTCCTTCTTGCGCACCAGCGCCATCATGTCGTTGGCGATCAGCGCGCCGTCTTTCTGCGCGATGAGCGATTCCACGTCCTCGATCTCGCCATGGCCGTTGAGCGCCTCGAGGTAGTGCAGGAACGTCGCCTCGGACTCGCTCAGGAACACCGCGTCGACGTCGAACTCCTCGATGTAATTGTGCGGGAAGTAGCGCGCATGCGCGCCGCCGGTGGCGACATAGGCATCCGGCGCCGCCATGCGGATCGCCCGGAACACCTCCGCGACCGAATCCGACTGGTTGGAGAAGATGCTCGACACGCCGACGATGTCCGGCCCGAAGGCCGCGATCCGCTTCGCGATCTCGGCCCGGTTCAGGCCGTAGGTGAGGAAATTCTCGTCGTCCTTGATCGGCGTGGTGTCGTAATAGCCCTCGACCAGACAGTCGAGGATCTCCACCTCGTAGCCGCTTTCCAGCAGCACGGCCGCGATGTAGCCGAGGCCGAGCGGATAGGTGCAGCGCGGCAGGTCCCCCTTGTAGAGGGTCGACGGCGGCGAGATCAGCATGACGCGCTGAACCTTGCGCGTCTCCGGCCGGCTCGCCGCCGTGAGCGTGTTCACATAGCGGACCGGGCTCTGCTTGTCGGGATCGATGAAGAGGTTCTTGAGAGAGTCGACCCTGGCCGTCGTCTTGACCGAGGATGTGGACGGTGCGTTTCCGGTATCGCTCATCACATTCTCCAGATAACGAGCCCCAGACCGACGAGCGGCATGACGCCCGCCGTCACGGCGATCGATGGTTTCCTGATGCGGATCGACGACACCTGAAGCAGGCCGAGCCCGACCGCCGCGCCGATCAGAAGCGCGAGGCCGGTCTCGACTAGCGAGGCGCCGATGACCGCGATGACGAAAAGGTAGGCGGCATAGGTGGTCGGCAGGCCGGCGTAGAGCCGCGATCCGGCGGTCGCCTCGAGCTCGAAGCGCACGAGCCGCAGCGCGCCGCACAGGGCATAGAAGAGCGCCGCCGCGACCGCGGGCGCCGCGAAACCGCCGAGCCAGGCGAGAAGCACGGCCGGCGCGACGGAAAAGCCGATCAGATCGGCCACCATGTCCAGCGACCCGCCGAAGGCCCGCGCCTGCCTGTCGTCGGGATTGCGCGCCCGCGCCACATGGCCGTCCATGTGGTCGACCGCCCCGCAGAGCACGATCAGGGCACTGGCCAGCGCGATGTGTCCCGAGGCCGCCGCCAGAATGGCGCCGACGCCGCCTGCGACGTTTGAAAGCGTGATGACGTTTGCGGCATCCATGTACCGCGATAGCCAGATTGCCATTCAGCCCCCCTCAATCGCGGGCATGAAGCCTGGCCGACCTGTCGCACAGTCGACATGATTACGCTTATGACGGGTAATTCACTTTACAACACCCATTGCGTTTATGTCAGTCATATGACATAGCGATACGATCTTTGCTAGTATTATTTCAATATGCACGCGAGGGAGGTGTCTGATGGTCGCTCCGAAGACCGACTGCGTGGAAACCTGCAAGACCGTCGGCCACGCGCTTGAACGCCAGTTTCTCGACGCGAATCAGCAGGCGGCATTTCGCGACGAGGTGGAGCGGCTGATCGCACGACGGACGACCGACGGCGAGCCGATGTATTTCTTCGAGGAAACGCCCGACGGCGCGCGCCGCCTCATCCGCGCGGAACGGATCTGGGAGGCCTTGCCGACACTCTCGCAAGGCCCTGTCGGAAAAGCGCTTTTCGACATCGCGCGGTCCTATTTCGGCACCGAGGCGCGGATCTTCAAGGACAAGGTCAACGTCCGCCACGCGGGCAGCAAGGGCTATGCGCCGCACCAGGATTCGGCCGCCGGATGGGATGCCTTCGCGCAACGCTTCCTGTCGATCGGCCTGTTCCTCAATCCCTCGACGCCGGAGCGCGGCGGCTTCGAGGTGGTCGACAAGGCCCATCGGCTTGGGCGCCTCGACAACGATAAGGGCAAGATGTCGATGGAGCTGTTCAACAGCTTCCGGCCCTACGGCATCGAGGCCGATGCCGGCGACATCATCCTGCTCGACAGCGAGGCGCCGCATCGCACCTACGACAACACGTCGAGCCACGACAGTCTTCACCTTCTCGTCACCTTCGCGGCCGATCCGAAGATCGATCTGCGCACGGCCTACTACGAGAAGAAGGCGTCGGAATTTCAGGGCGACCGGGGGAAGAATGAGTTCAAGTTTCGTGTTTTCGAATTTGAATGATCTGGCGCTCCTCGCGGCGCTCCATCTGTCGTCGATGCTGACCCCGGGGCTGAACACGAGCGCGGTGATCACCAACACGGTGGCCGGCGGCGTCGCGGCGGGCTATCGCACCGCCGGCGCGCTGGCGGTCGGCGCCTTCGCGCTGTCGAGCCTCAGCGTCCTCGCGTTTTCCTCGGTCCTGATGGAGCCGGCCACGCGCCGGGTCATGGCGGTCGTGTCCATCGCGATCCTGTGCTTCTTCTGCTGGAAGATCGCCCGCAAGCTGCTCAGACCGACCGCCCCGGGCATTGGAACCGAAACCATCGGCCCGCCGCAACTCTTCGTGCTCTATATCGCCAATCCGCAATCCATCATCTTCTTTTCCGTGCTCATCTTTTCCACCGGATTGCAGTTCAACGGCGCAGTTGCCCTGAGCGTCCTTGCCATCCTCACCCTCAACACCTTCCTCTACTACGGGCTGATCGCGCGGCTGTGCGGGGCGCTGTCGAGCGTCCTGATGAGCCCGCGCATGCAGACGCTCACCAATGCGGTGCTCTTCGCCTTCCTCGCCCTGACGCTCGTCAAGGTCGCGGGCGATCTCCTGACCGGGACGATCTGAGGCGGAGCCCGTCCCGCGGCCGACGGCCACCGACGCACCACATACGACAGCCAACAGGCGACAGGTGAAACGGGGAGCAGTTCATGGACGGATATATCTACCGGCCGATGCGCCCGCTCTCCCGCGCGCTCGCGCGGCGTCTCGTCCCCCTGCCCGTCGCCCCGGACGTGTTCACGGCCTGCTGGTTCGCAAGCTACCTCGGCGCTGCCTTCGCCTTCGCGGAAGGCACGCCGGCGTCGGCGCGGCTCGGCGCCGGGCTGATCCTGCTCGCCGGTTTCTTCGATTGTCTCGACGGCGATCTCGCACGGGCCCGCGAACGCCCGAGCGTCTCGGGCGCCTTTCTGGAGCAGGTGCTTCACTGGATCAGCCAGGCGAGCCTGATCGTCGGCATCGTCCAGGGCTATGGCGCGCAGGTCTTTCCCGAGGTGAGCCCGGTCCTGCTGACGGCCATCCCCCTCGTCGCCGACCAGATGTTTCATCAGGTCTTCTTCATCATCAACGGCGCCATGCATCCGGAACGCCACTACGGCATGCTGCACCGCATGACGGGCACGCTCCTGCCCCTCATGCCGATCAATTCCAACGTCTTCTGGATATCGGGCCTCCTCGGCCTTCCCCACTATGGCCTGATCGCCTACACGCTGTTCGCCGCCGCAACCTTCATATGCGTGTCGTCTATTTACTACCTATGGGAGAAGGGCTATGATCGCCGCGTTGAAGATGAGCATTCTCCCAGGGAGGAGTGACATGGCAGAGTTCAACGAATTTCAGGATCGGGTCATTGCGTCGATGAGCGGAGTAATGCTCAAGATTTCCGAAGGGCCGATGGATGCGCTGAAGCAGGCGAGTTCCGGCAAGAGCCTGGACCCGAAGGTCCTTGCGAGCCTCAGCGACAATCTCCGCAAGCTCGCCAGCCAGGCCTCGCTCGCCGCCTCTCTCGCCGCGGTGATGGCCAAGGCCAAGCGCTGACACGAGACCGCGATCGAAACGCAGGGTCATCGGTGCCGGTCCGGCCGGCGCCGATGCACCGCTTGGCGGCTCATTCCCGCGTACACCCGGCGTGCGAGGGATCCGTCACGTCTGCCTGATCCGTGTGCCGGACGTGGGTGCCGGACGTAGAGCACCGAACGTAAAGTGCCGGACGTAAAGTGCCGGACGTAGGAATGCGGTGTCACAAGCCGCTTTGCATGTCAGGCCGCGTGGCAATGGCGGATGCGGCCGAGACTGACGCGGCGTTCAGCGTGCCCGCCCGCCCGCGCGAAATTGCGCTCCTCACGCGGACCCCGAAGCCTCGCCGTCAGGTCCGCGCGACCGACGGCCCCGAAACGCTGGTCCGAGTCCCTCTTGCGGCCGCCGCCGCGCAAGGCTCAGGCCCCCTGCCCCGCCGCAGACCGACGCCGCAGGACGCGCTTTTCGATCTCCAGGATCAGCAGCAGCAGCGGTCCGACCGCCACCACCGTCAGACCTTGGGCAAGGCTCAGCGGACGGGTGTCGAAGAACGTCTCCATGAAGGGCGCATAGGTGAAGGCGAACTGCAGGCCGGTGACCGCCGTGATCGCGATCAGGACGGGGCGCGTGCCGAGCACGCCCTTCAGCGTCAGCGATGTCGTGTTCAGGAAGCGCACCGAGAAGAGATAGAAGATCTCCATCACCACCAGCGTGTTGACGGCGATGGTGCGGGCTTCCGCCAGGCTCGCGCCTTGCGCCTGCGCAAGCGTGAACATCCCGAAGATGCCCGCGCAGAAGAGAAGCGAGACGAAGGCCACCCGCCACAGCACGAAGCGCGACAGGATCGGCTCGTCCGGACGGCGCGGCGGGCGGCGCATGATGTCGGCCTCCGCGCCCTCGAAGGCGAGCGCCATGGCGAGCACCACGGAACTCACCATGTTGACCCAGAGGATCTGCACCGGCGTGATCGGCAGCGTCAGTCCGAGCAGCAGGGCCAGAATGAGCGCCAGCGCCTCGCCGCCGTTGACCGGCAGCAGGAAGACGATGGCCTTCTTGAGGTTGTCGTAGACCGTGCGCCCCGCCCGCACCGCCTCGGCGATGGTCGCGAAATTGTCGTCCGCCAGAACGATCTCGGCGGCCTCCTTGGCGGCCTCGGTGCCGCTGCGCCCCATCGCGACGCCGATATCGGCGCGCTTGAGCGCCGGCGCGTCGTTTACGCCGTCGCCGGTCATGGCAACCGCCGCCCCGCCGGCCTGAAGCGCCTCGACCAGCCGCAGCTTGTGCTCCGGGCTGGTGCGGGCGAAGACGTCGATGCGTTGCGCGGCGCGTTGCAGGGACGGCGCATCCAGCGTGTCGATCTCCGCGCCGGTCAGGACCTCCTCGGCATTCTCCAGGCCAAGCGCGCGGGCAATGGCGGATGCGGTGCCCGCATGATCGCCGGTGATCATCTTCACGCGGATGCCGGCGGCACGGCAGTCGGCCACCGCCGCCACCGCCTCGTCCCGCGGCGGGTCGATCAGACCGACAAGGCCCAGAAGCGTCAGACCGCCGTCGACATCGGCGAAGGTCAGCGTCTGCCTGGACGCATCGGCCGCCTTGGTGGCGATGGCCAGCACGCGATGGCCCTCGGCCGCGATCTCCTGCACCCGCGCGGTCCAGTAGTCCGTGTCGAGAGGTTGCGTGCCGTTCTCCTCGCCGTGCTGAAAGGCGCACATGGCGAGGATGCGTTCCGGCGCGCCCTTGACGTGAATGGCGGCACGCCCCGCGTGATCGTGGTGCAGGGTCGCCATGAAGCGATGCTGCGCGTCGAAGGGAATGGCGTCGGTCTGCGGATTGGCCTTCCTCAGCGCGTCGGGCTCCATCCCGGCCTTCCAGCCGAAGGACACCAGCGCGCCCTCCATCGGATCGCCGGTGACGGTCCACTGTCCGTCGCTCTCGGCGATCTCCGCGTCGTTGCACAGGATCGCGCCGCGCGCCAGATCGCCCAGCAAGGGATAGTCCGCCACATCGGCCTCGCGGCCCTCAAGCGAGAAGCCGCCATGCGGCGCGTAGCCGGTGCCGGTCACCCGGAAGATGCGCCGCGCGGTGGCGACGGAGGCGACCGTCATCTCGTTCTTGGTCAGCGTGCCGGTCTTGTCCGAGCAGATCACGGAGACCGAGCCGAGCGCCTCGATGGCCGGCAGGCGGCGCACGATGGCGCGCCGCGCCGCCATGCCCTGCACGCCGATGGCGAGCGTCACGGTGAGGATCGCCGGCAGCCCTTCCGGGATCGCGGCCACCGACAGGCCGACGACGGCCATGAAGATCTCGGCGAAGGAGAGACCGCTGGCGAAATAGCCGAAGCCGAGGATCGCCGCCGCGATCACCAGGATCGCGAAGGTGATCGTGCGGGCGAAGCCTTCCATCTGCCTGAGCAGCGGCGTGGTGGTCGTCTCCACCGTGTCGAGCATGCCGCTGATGCGGCCGATCTCGGTCGCAGCACCGGTGGCGACCACGACGCCACGGCCGGTGCCGGCCGCGACGAGCGCGCCGCTGAAGGCCATGCCGCGCCGGTCGCCGAGCGGCGCCTCCGCCGCGACCGGGTCGCTCGATTTCTCCACCGGCACGGATTCGCCCGTCAGGACCGCTTCCTGGATGCGCAGCCCATGGGCCGTCATCACCCGCAGATCCGCGGGCACCCGGTCGCCGGGTTCGAGCAGCACCACGTCGCCCGGCACCAGGTCCTCCGCCGGCACCAGCGTCCTTCGTCCGTCCCGCACAACCCGGGCATCGGGGGCCAGCATGTCCTTGATCGCCGCAAGCGCCTGTTCGGCCCGCCCCTCCTGCACGAAGCCGATGACCGCGTTGACCAGCACGACGGCGAGAATCACCCCGGTGTCCACCAGATGCCCGAGCACCGCCGTCACGAACGCGGCCGCCAGCAGGACATAGATCAGGAGGTTGTGAAACTGACGCAGAAACCGGGCGAGCGGCCCGGCGCGCGGCGGCTCGGGCAGACGGTTCGGCCCCGTGGCGCGCAATCGCGTGCCTGCCTCGACCGCCGAAAGACCGTCGCGCGTCGCGGACAGGCGATCCAGCACATCCTCGACGGATCGGTCGTGCCAGCGCGCCGCTTCGCTCTGCGGAGGCGTCTCGCCCTGTTGCGGTTTCGAAGGGGCCGGCGTCGGCCGGTCTGCATGAGACGATTTCATGAAACGACGTGATCCCGATCAGTGACGGTTGTCGGCTCCCCCCGTGCACCGCACCGTCTCAGAAGAGTGTGAAAGGCTGTCAACGCACCTGTCGGTTTTCCGACCTGGTCATGTGTCTGTCAACGCGAAGAGATGCGCCAAACCACCGCAGCGTGTCCGCGCGCGCTCACGCAGGGTCATGCCCGGCAGTCGATAGCCCGAGGACACAGGACCGGCTCTCGCCGTCCGCCGGCAGGAAGACGTCGAGACGCAGGTCGGTCGCCTCTCCCGCCTCGGGCGTCGCAAGAACGGCCTCGAGCGGGCGAAAGGCGAGATCGCGCCCGGCCACGCGGTACCGCTCGGCGATGCCCTCGCTCGACCCCCGGTCGGCGCCCGTTTCGCCCCGCGCCGCCCCGGGGTCGAGATGCGGGCGGTTGCGCTCCAGCACCGCGCGGGCCGCGTCGGAGCGAAGTGCGGCCAGCCGCAAGCGCCGGCTGACGCCCGGCAGGATCTCCTCCGGGTTGGCGAGGCACCGGCGCAAGCCGTCCGGATGCACCGACAGATCGAAGAAATTGCGCCCGCCGCCCGGCGTCACCCGCGACCAGACGTCCCCGCCGTCGAAGGCAAGGGCGATAAGGGCCTCGAAGGCCGGACTGGCATGCAGGATCTCCCCCGCCCCGTCGGTGACGCAATGCGGCCAGGGGGAGAGGTCCTGACGCACGATGGCGAGCGCGGCGGCGTGAGGAGGACGGGACGTGTGCCCGAAGGGCTCATGCGTAGCGGATCGGGCGGACGCCGCCGCGCCCTCGCGCGGCACCGCAAAGCCGGCCGCCTCGAACAGCGCGCGGGTTTCGACGGCGTCAAGCGCAAGGCCGCCCGCCAGCCGCGCCACCGTCGCCCGGCGCGGCGTGGCGCGGCGGCATTCGAGCAGACTGATCTGCCGCTGGCTGACGCCGGCGCGCAGCGCCAGCGCGAGCTGCGACAGCCTCCGCTCGCGTCGCAAGGCGGCGAGCACACCTGCGAATGTCGGGCGTCCCATGGCGCGCGTCTCCGGTCTCGGGGGCTTGCAGATCGCGTCGATTATGAGCCGCTGATCGTTGCCGACCGGCGGTCCCCAGACGCGATGATGCCCATCGACCCGACAACGTCAACCATGAGGCGACACAATGGCTTCCTTGAAACTCTGGATCATCCTCCTGCTGGGACTGATGTGCACCGTGCGCGCCGGCCTCGGACTGGCCGGCTACATCGCGCCGGAATGGGTCATGGGCTCCTTCGGCATCGACCCCGCCGCCAATCCGAACATGGCCTACATGGTCCGCGTCTGGGCGATCCGCGACATCGTCATCGCCGGGCTCGTCGTCGCCACGCTCGCGCTTGGCTGGCTGGACCGCAGGCTTGTGATCCTGATCCTCGGATGCATCGCGATCGAGCTCGGCGACGTGCTCTCGGCCGGCCTCGCCGCCGCCTCGCCCGCCTATGACGCGGCGCAAGGCGTGGAGCTTGCGACCACCGCGATCCTGGCGCTGGTGCCCGAAACGCTGGCGCTGCTGTTGCTCCGCCGCCTGCGCCGGGGCGAGACGCCCGCCCCGGCCGGCGCCTGACCGCGCAAGCCGCGCCTCAGGCGAGGCGCATCTCCGGCACCTCGGCCGGCACGATCAGCTCGGCCGCGGTGGCGGCGACGATATCCTCGACCGAAACGCCGGGGCCGCGCTCACGCAGCACGAGACCGTCGTCGGTCGGTTCGATGACGGCCATTTCCGTCACGATCAGACTGACGCGCCGGGCGGCGGTCAGCGGCAGCGTGCATTCGGGCACGATCTTCGGCGCGCCCTTGGCGGTGTGGACCATCGCCACGACGACCCGGCGCGCGCCGGAGACGAGGTCCATCGCCCCGCCCATGCCGGGCACCATCTTGCCCGGCACCATCCAGTTGGCGAGATAACCGCGCGCATCGACCTGAAGGCCGCCGAGCACCGTCATGTCGAGATGCCCGCCGCGAATGAGGCCGAAGCTCATCGCGCTGTCGATGGACGCGGCCCCCGGCACGGCCGTCACGAAGCCGCCGCCGGCATCGGTGAGGTCGGGGTCTTCCATGCCCTCCTCGGGCCGCGCGCCGAGCCCGATCACGCCGTTTTCCGCCTGGAAAAACACATGCACGTCCGGCGACAGGTAATTGGCGACAAGGCTCGGCAGACCGATGCCGAGGTTCACCAGCGTTTCCGGCTGGACTTCCTGCGCCACCCGGCGCGCGATGATCTGTTTCGCCTCCATCACGCGGCCCTTTCCAGAAGATGGTCGACCAGGATGCCCGGCGTCTTCACCGCATCGGGAGAGATCACGCCGACGGGCACGATCAGATGCGGCTCGGCGATCACCGTCGTCGCCGCCATCGCCATGATCGGGTTGAAGTTATGCGCGGTCAGCGAATACTCGAGATTGCCGACGTAGTCCGCCTGGCGCGCGGCGATCAGCGCCACATCGCCATGGATCGGCGTTTCCAGAAGATAGCGGGCGCCGTCGATCTCGACGATCCGCTTGCCCTCTTCCACCAGCGTCCCGATCCCGGTCGCGGTCAGCACCCCGCCGAGCCCCACGCCGGCGGCGCGGATACGCTCCACCAGCGTGCCCTGCGGCACGAGCTCGACCTCCAGCTCGCCCGACATCATCTTCTGCTGGGTCTCGGGGTTGAGGCCGATATGCGACACGATCGCCTTGCGCACCGCGCCGGCGGTGATCAGCTTGCCGATGCCGTTGCCGGGCGCCGCCGTGTCGTTGGCCACGATCGTCAGATCGCGCGCGCCCCGCGCCACCAGCGCGTCGATCATGCGATGGGGGGAGCCGACCCCCATGAAGCCGCCGATCAGGACGGTCGCACCATCGGGCACGAGAGCCGCCGCCTCCTCAACCTTGATTGCGTGTTTCATGTCGCCTCGCGTCGTCTGCCGTCCGGCACAGACGAAACGCGCCGGACTTCCTGCAGATCTACACCAGGGTGTGTGCAGATTCTGCGACAGATGCGAGCCCCGACTTTCGTCGCCGTCACTCGGCCGGCGTGACCCGCGGACAGCGCTCGGACTGGTCCTGGCCCTGCAGCGGATTGCGCCGCGAGGTCTTGAAGTCGCCGCGCACATGCTCCCACCAGTATCCGAGATAGGACTTGTCGGCGCGCGCGGTGAAGACCTCCGGCGCGCCTTTCGTCAGCGCCGGCAGGCGCGTCCAGGCGACATTCGGGAAGGTGTGATGCTCGTTGTGATAGCCGGTGTTGAACAGGAACCGGTTGATCCAGCCGTAGGTCGAGCGCGTCGGCGTCTCGACGTCGTCACCGGCGTGTTCGCTCAGCGACTGCCCCAGATTGGAGATGCCGAACTTGCCGAGAAACAGCGACAGCGCCCAATTGTGATAAAGCCAGCCCCAGGGGCCGAACAGCACGAGAAGCAGCAGGTTCACGGCCACCGACCAGCCGATGAAGAGGCGCTTCTGCCAGACGGGCGCCGAGCTTGCGCCGATGTCGCGCCGCCGGTCCCTGGCGACGCGACCGGTCAGCTTCTCGTAAAGCCGCGGGAAGATCTCGTCGCTGATGATGAAGCCGAAGGGCAGCAGATGCACGAAGAGCGTCGCGACGGTGAGCACGCGCTGCAGGCGCGGCCGATCGTGCACCAGCATCTCGCGCGCCTTGAAGGCGCACAGGTCCTCATGCTCGTAGTCGCGCTCGTAGTCGCCGACGAAGGGATGGTGGCTCGACAGGTGTTCGTGCTGGTAGGTCAGCTGCTTGCCGAAGGAGCCGAGGATCGTCTCGAGCCCCAGGTCGAAGGCGAGCTTCGCCTTTTCGCCGCGAAAGATCAGCCGGTGCGCGGTTTCATGCACCAGCGCCCCGGTGGCGTGGATCAGGAATTGCCCGACGAAGAAGGCGGCGAGGAACACGACCAGAAGCCCGCCGTCGGAGACCGCCCAGGCCATCCCCCAATGGGCCGCGAGCAGGACCGGGACGGCCAGCGCCGTGCGCCGGTCGGGCCCCGCGAGCGCGCGAAGGTCGGGATGCGCGGCGAGCGCGTCCTTGCGCATCTGCAGGTGGCGCCGCGATTGCGGCGAGATGCTCGCCTGCGGCGCGGTCCGTTCCGCGCCCTCGTCAATCCGGTCCCGTATCGCCGTTTCGCCGACCCTGTCGATCTTGTCCATTTGACGCCCCGCTGACTGCGCGTTTCAAGCCACAGCCGCGCGCGTGTGTCAAATCCGATATCGACCGGATCGCGATGGCGCCGTCCCCTTCGTTCGGCACCGCCGCGAGACGTCCAGGCGACGACCTCGTGAAAAAGACGAGTAGTAGAAATTACCAGAAGGATATCTTTCGTTTTTCGTTGAAAGAAACGTGAATTGATTTCTCTGACATCGTGAAAACAAATTCGACGTTTAAATGATATTTTACGACTCGAATGTATAATAATAACATATACTGGAGATCGGCATGAAAAATATCCTGCACCTCCTGGCTGCAACCGGGCTCGCTGTCGTCGCCGGCAGTTTGGGAGTACGTGCAGAGTCTGTCCCGCCGCGCCCCGAAACGTCGACCTCCACGCCGAGCATCGAGGAGATCAACGCGCGCTCCGCCGGCGCCGATCTGGATCGGTTGAGGGAGGATGTGCTTGCGCTCGCGGATCTGGCCGAGGCGCATATAAAGCACGCCGGCCTGGTGCCGGCGCTGGACGCCTTCGAGGCCGCGCCCTGGAAGCGGAAGGCCAACGGCCTGCACATCTGGGGCGTCACCACCGGCGGCATCAGCTGGTATGATGTCGGCCATCCCGATCTGGTCGGGATCGACGTCAGCAACATCACCGACATCGAGGGACGACACTGGGCGCGCCTTGCCCGCGCGTCCGCGGATGGCACGGGTGAAGAGGTGTTCGGTCTCGTGTTCCCGCATCCGGAAACGAACCGCTCCGCGCAGGGCCTTCACACCTGTTTCCTGTTGCCGGACGGCGAGCGGATCCTGTGCGCGGGCGGATTTGTCGATGAAGAGCGATAGGGCCGGGAGAGCGGGGTCCCGAACCTCGAACTGGCCGATCCTGGCCAAGGTCATGGCCGCGCCGCTGGTCGTGCTGATCGCACTCGCCGCGCTTTCGTTTTTCGCCTGGCAGGCGCTCAGTCTGCAGCGTCAGATGATCGCCGAAGGTTATCAACGCATCGAGCCGATCCTGGAGAACGCCTTCGAGATCCCGCACTCCCTCGCCCGGGTCGAGGCGGATCTCTACAAGCTGTCGATCTGGAGCCAGATCGATGTGCGCGGTGCGGAGCTGGAGCGCACCCTTCGCTCGATCCGCCTCAATCTCAAGGAAGCGGATCAGGGAATCGCCGCACTGTCGGGCAGCGGGCTCGACGGGGTAGACGAACTGCGCGCGGCCTACGATCTCTACCGCAAGGCCGCCGATCAGGCGATGGAACTCATCAGCCGCAACCCCACGTTGGGAGCCGTCGCCACAAGAGGCAGCCAGGCCATCTACGCCGAAGCCGAGGCGATCGCGCAGGACATCGCCGCGCGCGCATCCGCCGAGTTTTCCGAACGCACGGCGCGAACCATTGCGGCTGCGGACCGGATGGCCTTCGAGTTCATTCTCATTTCGGTGCTCGCCGGCATTGCCGCCATCGCCATCAGCTTCGCCACCGCACGCCGGCTGGTCCGTCCGGTGCGCGGGCTCGTGCGCGTCATCCGGCTGCTGCTTCAGGGCGACCTCTCGGTAACCGTGCCCTTCGTGGAGCGGCGCGACGAATTCGGCCGCATCGCGCAATCGGTTCAGGAGTTGCAGCGGCTTCTGCTGCGCAATCGCGAACTGGCGGACGCCCAGGAGCAACGCCGGGCGGAGCTGGAATATCACGCAACGCATGATGCGCTGACGGGCATCGCCAACCGCAAGGGCTTCGACGGCTATCTGGAAGCGATGGAAGGCAGCCCGAACGCCGACGCCCTGCTCTATCTGCTGATCGATCTCGACGGATTCAAGCCGATCAACGATTCCCACGGCCACGAAGCCGGCGACGTGGCCCTGCGCACCATCGCCCGACGGCTCCAGAAGCTCGTGCGCCGCAACGATATCGTCGCCCGCATCGGCGGCGATGAGTTCGGTATTCTGGTGGATACCAGCGACGGGGCGCCGGACGCCGAGACGCTCGCGCAGCGCCTGCTCGCGGCCATCGAGTCGCCCATCTCGCACAACGGGCGAACCCTGAGCGTGGGGGCGAGCATCGGACTGGTCCGCCGCCAGGACGTGGAAGGCGACATGTCCGCCTTTCTCGCCGCCGCGGACCAGGCGATGTACGCCGCCAAGCAGGATCCCGACACCGCCTACCGCATCCACCGGGCCCGCACGGACCAGCCGACGGTCGTCCAGCGCGAACGCGCGCAGATCGAGCGCGCGCTGGAGACGGGCGAATTCGTGCTCCACTACCAGCCGAAGATCGATCTCTGGACCGGCCGCCCGACGGGCTACGAGGCCCTGCCGCGCTGGCAGCACCCCGAGGACGGGCTGCTGTTGCCGAGCGCCTTCATGCCGCTGCTCGAACGCCACGGCCTGAAGACGCAGTTCAGCCTCATGGTGGCGCAACAGATCTTCGCCGACGCCGCCCGTCTTGCCGCGACGGATCTTCCGATCGTCGACCTGTCCTTCGATCTCGACGAGGCGGTGCTGGCCTCCGACCGCGACGTGGACGCGCTGTGCGACCTCGTGATGGTCAACCTCAGGCATGCCAGCCGGGTCACCATCGAGATCCCGGAGGACACCTTGCTGACGCGCGCCTCGGAGCGCATCCGCACGCATGTGCACACGCTGCACCGGCACGGGCTGCGCATCTGCATCGACCGCGTCGGCGCGGGCCATGCCTCGATCCGCAACTTTCGAAAATTTCCCTTTCAGGAAATCAAGATCGACAAGAGCTTCATCGGCCCCATCGGTCAGGACCGGTCCACGGAGGTCATCATCGAGGGCTTCCTGGCCATCGCCACCGGGCTCGGCGCGGATGTCATCGCGGAAGGGATCGAGACGGAGGCGCAGGAACGCTACCTGCAAATGCGCGGTTGCCGCACCGGCCAGGGCTACCGCTACGGTCCCGCCCTGCCCTTCGACGCCATGCTCGATCACCTGACGGCGGCATCCGCCCACGAGGAGGCGAGCTGAGCGCAGACTTCGCCCGCATGGGCGGCCGAAGAGGCAAGCTTGCGGCTTTTCCCGTCTTGTTCGGCCCCCCGCCCATCCGGCATCATGATCGCGACGATTCGCTGCACGAGGTCGGCCCATGCTTTTCCTGTCCCGCTCCCGCCTCTCTCGCTCGCGCCTGTCTCGCTCCCGCGCGACCCCGCCACGCCTGCTTCCGACCGCTGCGACGCTGCTTGCGCTCGTCGTGAGCGGCGGCTGGACGGGCAGCGCCGCCGCCACGCCCTGCGGCGGCGATTTCCGCGCCTTTCTCGACGGCGTGGCGCAGGAGGCCCGCGGCCTCGGGCGCTCCGAAGACGCGATCCGGCGCACGCTGGCCTCCGCACGCATCGACCGAAAAGTCCTGTCGCGCGACCGGGCGCAAGGCGTCTTCAAGCAGACCTTCCTTACCTTCTCGCAGCGCTCGGTGAACGGTTATCGGCTGAAGCACGGCGCGGGCAACCTGCGCAAATACGCCAATGTCTTCGCGAAAGCCGAGCGCGACCACGGCGTCCCCGGCCCCGTGATCGCCGCCTTCTGGGGGCTGGAAACGGATTACGGCGCCGTTCAGGGCGATTTCAACACGGTGAACGCGCTCGCCACGCTGGCGCATGACTGCCGAAGGCCGCATCTCTTCCGGCCGCAGCTGCTGGCGGCCATCGAGATGGTCGAGCACGGCGATCTCGATCCGGCGCGCACCACCGGCGCCTGGGCCGGCGAGATCGGCCAGGTGCAGATGCTGCCCGACGACATCATCCGCTTCGGCGTCGACGGCGACGGCGACCGCCACGTCGACCTCAAGGGCAGCGCGCCCGACACCATCCTGACGGCGGCGCGCTTCATCCGGCATCTCGGCTGGCGGCCGGGCGAGCCCTGGCTGCAGGAGGTGCGCCTGCCCGCGTCGCTGCCCTTCGAGAAGACCGGCCTGTCCTTCGACATGACGGCCGGCGAGTGGGAACGTCTTGGTGTACGCCCGCGCGAGGGCGCGCTTGCCGCAAACCTGCCGGCCGCCCTGCTTCTGCCGCAGGGACGCAAGGGCCCCGCCTTCCTCGCCTATCCGAATTTCCGTGTCTATCTGGAGTGGAACCAGTCCTTCATCTACACGACATCCGCCGCCTATTTCGCGACGCGGCTCGCCGGCGCCAGCCGGTATGACGCGGGCAATCCCGATCCCGCCCTGTCGGACGCACAGATGAAGGACCTGCAAGCGCGGCTGCAGGCGCGCGGGCACGATGTCGGCAAGATCGACGGCATCTGGGGCGCGGGAACGCGCGCCGCCGTGCGCGCGGAGCAACTGCGTCTGGGGCTTCCGGCCGATGGATGGCCGACGCCCGATCTGCTGCGCCGCCTCTGATAACCGGCATGCGATCACCCGCCGAGACGCGGGGGCGGGAAGGATGTCTGGAGAGCGCGGCGCTGTCTTGCGGCGCTTAGGCGTCCGTCGGCTCCCTGGGTTTTGTCGCGGCGGCGGCGGCCTGAGCATGCAGGAAGCGCAAGCCGGCCTCGTCGCCGTTGAGCCAGACGAGCTCGGCCGGCACCGAGATCCCCCGTTTGGGAAACTCGAAGAGAAAGGTCTCGCTCAAGGCCGTGTGGCTGCCGAGCCGCACCCGGCACCCGGTGATGCTCAGATCCTCCACCACGCAGGCGATGGACACGCCGTTGTCGTGGATCACACCCGGCACCGTGCAGTCGACGCGGGGCGTCGAGCGGATTTCCCCCCGCACCGTCGGCTTTCTGATCATCGGGTAGGCTCCTGATTGATTTGAGCGATGGGCCGGTTTGCCTACGGCGACCGGTCGATCCTAGATCGCCCCGCCTCAACAACGGGTAAATCCGCCCCCTCGAACGCAAGACGTCGACGTCAACGCGCGGGCATCCGTTTGCGGCGTCCTGACGTAAGGAAAAGCGAGATGCACGTAAGCCCGGAGGGAGGACCCGATGTTTCGCCGACCCATCCTGTCGCTGGTGAGTGCCTGCGCGCTCACGCTGGCGACCCTGCTGCCGTCTTCCGCCATTGCCGGGGACACCGCGACCTTCAGATCCGTCATCGAGGGGCAGATCGCGGCCTTCCGGGCCGGCGACGGCGCCGCCGCCTATGGCTTCGCCGCCCCCGTGATCAAGCGCATGTTCCCGAACCCCGACCAGTTCATGGCGATGGTCCGGCGCGGCTATCAGCCGGTCTACAATCCCTCCTCGGTCTCCTTCGGACAGATGCGGCAGACGGACGGCGGTCCGGTGCAGGAGGTCTTCGTGACGGATGCGAAGGGCCGCGAGTGGCTGGCGCTCTACAGCTTCACGCAAGCAGCCGACGGAAGCTGGAAAATCTCCGGCTGCGTGCTGACGGCGAGCCCGGGCGCCTCCGCCTGACGCGGGACGCCGCCGCGCGTCAGTCGAGCGGGGCGAGATCGCCCTTCGCCCAGGCGGCCCGGGTTTCCTGCCGGAAGTCCTCGAAGCGCCCCGCCTCGATGGCGTCGCGCATGCCCTGCATGAGCTGCTGGTAATAGGCGAGATTGGCCCAGGTCAGCAGCATCGCGGCGAGCCCCTCGCCCGCCTTGACCAGATGATGCAGATAGGCGCGCGAATAGTCGCGCGCCGCCGGACAGTCCGAGGTTTCGTCGAGCGGACGCGGATCCTCCGCATGGCGGGCGTTCTTGAGATTGACCTTGCCGAACCGTGTGTAGGCAAGCCCGTGCCGCCCGGCCCGCGTCGGCAGCACGCAATCGAACTGGTCGATGCCGCGCGCGACGCTTTCCAGAATGTCCTCTGGCGTGCCGACCCCCATCAGATAGCGCGGCTTGTCCACCGGCATCGCGGGCGTCGTCTCTTCCAGCATCTTCAGCATGACGTCCTGCGGCTCGCCCACCGCCAGCCCGCCGACCGAATAGCCCTCGAAGGGCATCTCGGCGAGCCGGGTCGCGGACGTCACGCGCAGGTCCGGCACATCGCCGCCCTGCACGATCCCGTAGAGCGCCTGACCGCGTGCGGGGCCGCCCATTTCCTCGAACTTGCGGCGCGAACGCGCCGCCCAGCGAAGGGAGAGCTGCATGGCGCGCTCCACATCCTCGCGCGGCGCGGGCAACGCGATGCATTCGTCGAGCTGCATCTGGATGTCGGAGCCGAGCAGTTGCTGGATTTCCACCGAGCGCTCCGGCGTCATGAAATGCCGGCTGCCGTCGACATGGCTCTGGAAGGTCACGCCGTCCTCGGTGAGCTTGCGCAATTGCGCCAGCGACATGACCTGAAAGCCGCCGGAATCGGTCAGGATCGTGTGCGGCCAGTTCATGAAGGTGTGCAACCCGCCGAGCCGGGCGACGCGTTCCGCCCCGGGACGCAGCATCAGGTGATAGGTGTTGCCGAGCACAACATCGGCGCCGAGCGCGCGCACCTGATCGGGATACATGGCCTTCACCGTCGCCTGGGTGCCCACCGGCATGAAGGCCGGCGTGCGCACCTGCCCGTGCGGCGTCGTGATCTCGCCGCGCCGGGCCGCGCCGTCGGTGGCGATCAGGCGAAAGGAAAACGGCTTGGCATCGCTCATGACGGGCTCTCGGGAAACAGCAGCGACGCATCGCCATAGGAATAGAAGCGGTACTTCTCCGAAACCGCATGGTCGTAGGCCCGACGCATGGTCCCGAGCCCCGACAGCGCGCTGACCAGCATGAAGAGCGTGGAGCGCGGCAGATGGAAATTGGTCATCAGCGCGTCGATGGCGCGGAAGCGGTAGCCCGGCGTGATGAAGATCGAGGTCTCGCCGCGAAACGGTGCAAGGCCCTTCGCCCCCTGCGCGGCGCTTTCCAGAATGCGCAGCGACGTGGTGCCGACGGACACGACCTTGTTGCCCCGCGCGCGCACCGCCTGAAGGGCGGTCGCCGTCTCGGCGCTCACCTCGCCCCATTCGGCGTGCATCTTGTGGTCTTGCGTGTCCTGCGCCTTCACGGGCAGGAAGGTGCCGGCGCCCACATGCAGCGTCACCAGATGACGCTCGATCCCCCGCGCGTCCAGCGCCTCGAGCAGGCGCGGGGTGAAATGCAGCCCGGCCGTGGGCGCGGCCACCGCGCCGTCCTTCGCGGCGAAGATCGTCTGGTAGTCTTCCCGGTCCTGTGCGTCCTCGCCGCGCTTGGCCGCGATATAGGGCGGCAGCGGGATGTGGCCGACGCCGGCGATCGCCGCGTCGAGATCCGGGCCCGCGAGATCGAACACCAGGAGCACCTCGCCGCTGTCGCGTTTCTCCGCGACCGTGGCGTCGAGATGGCCGAGCAGGCAGGCGGTGTCGGCCGCACCCTCTCCGAAGCGGACCCGGTCGCCGACCACGAGCTTCTTGGCCGGGCGCACGAAGGCCCACCACCGGTCAGCCCCGGCGCGAAGGTGCAAGGTGGCGCCGATCCGCGCGGTGGCCGCGCCGCGCGTGCGCGTGCCTTCAAGTTGCGCCGGGATCACCCTGGTGTCGTTGAAGACGAGCGCGTCGCCCGGCTCCAGCAGACGCGGAAGATCGAGAACACCGCGATCGTCCAGCTCGGGGCTGGCGCCGGGGCGCACGACCAGCAGGCGCGCCGCGTCGCGCGGACGCGCGGGCCGCAGAGCGATCAACTCGTTGGGAAGGTCGAAATCGAAGTCGTCAACGCGCATGCGGTGTCGCGATCCATCACTGCCGGGGACTGCGGATCACAATGTCCAGGGTCGGTTCTGGAAGACGAGCCGGTAACCATCGGGATCCTCGAACGTGCGCCCCGCGGCGTCCCAATACGGGTTGTGCGAGGGCACCGGCTCATACCCGTGCGCCGTCATGCGGTCAACCGCGACCGCCCAGTCCCGCGCCTCGGGCAGATAGAGCACCAGCAGGCATTCCGGGCTTGGCGCGCGCGGCGCGACCGTTCCGGCCTCGCGGACCAGTTCCAGATGCCAGGACGCCCCGGGATGCCCGAGGATCACGCCGGAAAACCCAGCGTGATCCTCGAAGGACGTCAGACGCCGCAATCCGGCGCCGTCGACATAGAACCGCTCGAGCGCCGCCAGATCGTTCGCCGGCCGCGCGACCCTCAGGGTCGGAGCGGCGGCCGGCGGATCGCGCCTTTCGGTCTGCGGCCCGCTCACGCGTCCGCGGCCACCTTCACCGACACGATCTTGTCCGGATCGGCGACCGGCTCGCCGCGCTTGATCTGGTCCACATTCTCCATGCCCTCGATCACCGCGCCCCAGGCGGTGTACTGGCCGTCGAGCCAGGGCGCGTCGGCGAAGCAGATGAAGAACTGGCTGTCGCCGGAGTTCGGGTCCATGGCCCGCGCCATCGAGCAGGTGCCGCGGGTGTGCTTGTGATCGTTGAACTCGGCCTTGAGCTTCTTGCCCGAGCCGCCGGTGCCGGTGCCCTTGGGGCAGCCGGTCTGGGCCATGAAGCCGTCGATCACGCGGTGGAACACGATCCCGTCGTAGAAGCCCTCGCGCACGAGCTCCTTGATGCGCGCGACATGCGTCGGCGCCAGGTCCGGCTTCATTTCGATGACCACCGGGCCCTTCGTCGTTTCCATCAAGAGGGTGTTTTCCGGGTCCTTGTAATCGGCCACGTGCTGTCTCCTTGTTCGTTCGCGAAAGCTGTTGGGTGACGTTCTGGTGTCGAGAGATCAGGACGCGTCGGCCGCGACCTGAAGCTTGAGGATCTTGTCCGGGTTCTGGACCGGCTCGCCGCGCTTGATCGCGTCCACATGTTCCATGCCCTCGACCACCTCGCCGAAGACCGTGTACTGGCCGTTCAGCCAGTCGCCATCGGCGAACATGATGAAGAACTGCGAATTGGCGCTATCGGGGGACTGCGCGCGGGCCATGCCGAGCGTGCCGCGCTTGAAGGGGGCGTTGGAAAACTCCGCGCCGAGATCGGGCAGATCCGAGCCGCCCCGGCCGGTGCCGGTCGGATCGCCGGTCTGGGCCATGAAGCCGTCGATCACGCGGTGAAACACGATCCCGTCGTAGAAGCCCTGCCGCGTCAGCGTCTTGATGCGCTCGACATGGTTCGGCGCAAGGTCCGGTCGCAGGCGGATCACGACGCGCCCGTCCTTCAGGTCGAGAAAGAGCGTGTTCTCCGGATCGAGATCGGACGCGCCGGCGGACACGGTCAGGCCGAGCGCGACGACGAAGGCGGACACCACCGCCAGAATGCGAGACATCATGAAACCTCCTCAGGTGCCGGCACGCAGCGTGCCTGCGAAACGGATCAACGCGCCTGCGAGAGGCGCTCGGCCAGACGCTCCACGACATGCGCCGGGACGAAGTGGGAGACATCGCCGCCCATCTTCGCGATCTGGCGCACCAGCGTGGCGGTGATGTGGCGCACCTCCGGCGAGGCCGGCAGGAACACCGTCTGAACCTGCGGCGCCAGCGAGCGGTTCATGCCCGCCATCTGCATCTCGAAATCGAGATCCGTGCCGTCGCGCAGCCCGCGCACCAGAAAGGTCGCGCCGTTGTCGCGCGCCGCTTCCACGACCAGATTGTCGAAGGCGATGACCTCCAGCCGCCCGGCATCCGCCGCGCCAAAGGCGTCGATGGCCACGGAGCGGATCATCGCGACGCGCTCCTCGAAGGCGAAGAGCGGCGTCTTGCCGGGATGGATTCCGATCGCCACCACCACCCGATCCGCCAGATCGAGCGCATGACGCAGGATATCGATGTGCCCGTTGGTAACGGGGTCGAAGGAGCCGGGATAAAGCGCGGTGCGTGTCATGGGCTCTGTCTAGCCGGGCCCGTCGCACAGGACAAGCGCGCCATGCAGCGGCAACGACATGGCGTTGCCGTGGCGGATCGAAAGTTGCGCAAACGCAACAAGTAAAGAATTATTTTTACGCAGGGTGACTTTGTGCTAGACTGTTGCACATAAACATAAGGAGGCGAACATGCGTAGCGTCCTGAACCGCAAGCCCTGGGGGCTGGCCACAGCGGCGGCCGTCATTGCCCTGGCGGGCGCGGGCTTCATTGTGCAGTCGCAGTCCATCGGTCCCTTTGCCCCGGCAACCGCTTCGGCCACCAAGGGCGACCGGCTCCCGCGCGTGGTGCAGGTCGCCTGCGACGACACCACCCTCAGCGACAGCCTGCCCGGCTGCGCCGATCTGGCGCGCAGCGTAGCGCCCGCGGCCGTCCCGACCTTCGAAACGGTCGCCGTGACCCAGGGGCAAAGCACCATCTTGATCCGCCGGCCTGTCGCCGAGTGATCCCGCACCCGCGTGACGGGTGCCCAGGTTTCCAGAGCGCTCCGAATGTCCTGACCTCGGGCCTCTCGATCGTGTGGCGGCGGGCTCCCCCGCCCCGCCGCCACACGTTTTCGCACCCCGGCCGTCGCGCCGCTCCGCTTTGTCCCGCATGTCGCCCCGGCGCAGCGACGGCATCACGGGCGCCTGCCGCACGCCGCGACCGCATCCTGCGTCAAACGGTTCCGCCCTCTCCCTCCCGGATACTGGTCACCTCCCGGATACTGGTCACGGTGAGGTGACCACACTGTTCACCGCTTTTATCGGGTGCACACCTTGCGTTTGCGCGGTCACGGGCCATATGTGACACCATGATGACGGTTTACGAAAAATATCAGACGTCGCTGCCGATCGCTCTCTGGGTGTCCGGCATGCTGGCGCTCGCCGGGCTTCTGGCCCTTGGCGTCCCCTTCTACGGAAGTGCCGCAAACGCGCGCCACACGACGGTCGAGGTGTCTCCGCCCGCGCCCGCCCAGACCTTTGCCGGTCCGGGCGGCGCCAGGTGCACCGGCGTGATCTTCCGGGAAGAGGATCCGGCCTGCTTCGGGTCCCGCGCGGTGCCGCACCCGGAAACGCGCGCGCTGCCCCGGGTCGCCGCCCCGGCCGGCGACGAGACGGAGGGCAAAGCCGCCGGATCGTGATGCCCGTCACGGTTTCCTTGCTGCGGATCCGGCACGGTGGTGCCATCGAAGAACGCAAAGCAGGGAGTGACGGACATGACGTTCGAGAAGGAATTTGCCCATCGCCGCCAACCCGGGCTGGCCGCCCGCGAGACGATCTATGCCATCGTGGCCGCCGCCCTCGTCTTCGCCGCCATCCTGGCCATCGGCCAGACGATCCGCGTCGCGGCCGCCGACGGCACGACACCGCCGGCAACCACCCAGAAGAGCGACCGCATGAGCTCCGCCCTGCCCGCCTCCTGCCAGGGCGAGACCTGGGGCAACTGGTCGCCGGACTGCGCCGCCGCGCTGAGCGGTCAGGACACGCTGCGTCAGGTCCGCTTCGAGACCTTCGAGACCCGCCCGGCCGCCGACAATGTGTCGATCCTGGAGCGCGTCCCGACCCGCTCCTGACCGGCGCTCCCCGTCCGGTGACGCGCCACCCGAATCGCACTGCAAAAGGCGACGCGCCGAGAGATCGGGCGTCGCCTTTGCCGTTCCTGCCCCCGCCTTCGATCCCCTCCCTGCCGCCTGTCGCAAAAAAGGCGCCCCGAAAGGCGCCTTTTTCCAGGTTCATGCCAATGCGTGCGGCTTACGCGCCCGTGTCGGGGGCGTCCTCGGGACCCGGGCTCTCCGGACCGGCCTCCTCCGCCTCGCCGTTCTCGTCGGCATCGGCCTCCGAGATCCGCGACACGGAGACGACCTTCTCGCCCTCCGACGTGTTGAAGACGATCACGCCCTGGGTCGCGCGGCCGGCGATCCGGATGCCGTCGACCGGACAGCGGATCAACTGGCCGCCGTTGGTCACCAGCATGATCTGGTCGCTGTCCTCCACGGGGAAGGAGGCAACCAGCGGACCGTTGCGGCTCGTGACCGCCATCGCCGTGATGCCCTTGCCGCCGCGCCCGGTCACCCGGTACTCGAAGGACGACGAGCGCTTGCCGTAGCCGTTCTCGGACAGGGTCAGGATCACCTGCTCGGCCGCACTCATCGCCGCGTAGCGCTCCTGCGACAGCTCGCCGGCCACCGCCGTCTCCTCCTCCCCGTTGGCCTCGGCGGTGTCGTCGCCCTCGCCGCGCATCAGCCGGCGCAGACGCAGATAGGCGCTGCGCTCGTCCGCCGTGCACTCGAAGTGGCGCAGGATCGACATGGAGATGACGTGATCGCCGTCGGCCAGATTGATGCCGCGCACGCCGACCGAGTTGCGGCCCGCGAAGACGCGCACGTCCGTGACGGCGAAGCGGATGCACTGTCCGAGCGCGGTCGTCAGATGCACGTCGTCATAGTCGGTGCAGGTGAAGACGCCGACGATGCCGTCGCCCTCCTCCAGCTTCATCGCGATCTTGCCGTTCTTGTTGATCTGCGCGAAGTCGGACAGCTTGTTGCGCCGCACCGTGCCGCGCCGCGTGGCGAACATCACGTCGAGATCCGCCCAGCTGTCCTCATCCTCCGGCAACGGCAGGATCGAGGTGATCTGCTCGCCCTGCTCCAGCGGCAGCATGTTGACGAGCGCCTTGCCGCGCGACGTCGGGCCACCGACCGGCAGGCGCCACACCTTCATCTTGTAGGCGATGCCGCGCGAGGAGAAGAACAGCACCGGCGTGTGGGTATTGGCCACGAAGAGCCGGGTGACGAAATCCTCGTCCTTGGTCGCCATTCCCGAGCGGCCCTTGCCGCCGCGGCGCTGGGCCCGATAGGTGTCGAGCGGCACGCGCTTGATGTAGCCGGCATGGCTCACCGTAACGACCATGTCCTCGCGCTGGATGAGGTCCTCGTCCTCCAGATCCGCGCCGCCCTCGACGATCTCGGTGCGCCGGGGCGTGGCGAACTCTTCCTTGATCGCCGTCAGCTCCTCGCGAATGATCCCGAGGATGCGGGCGCGCGAGCGCAGGATTTCCAGATAGTCGCGGATTTCCTCGCCGATCTTGTTCAGCTCGTCGCCGATCTCGTCGCGCCCGAGCGCCGTCAGCCGCTGCAGGCGCAGGTCGAGAATGGCGCGCGCCTGCTCTTCCGACAGGCGATAGGTGCCGTCCTCCTGCACCATGTGGCGCGGATCGTCGATGAGCATGATGAGCGGCTCGACGTCGCGCGCCGGCCAGTGGCGCTCCATCAACTGGGCGCGTGCCGTCGCCGGATCCGGCGCGCTGCGGATCAGCGCGATCACCTCGTCGATGTTGGCGACCGCGATCGCCAGACCGACGAGGACATGGGCGCGGTCGCGCGCCTTGTTGAGCAGGAAGCGGGTCCGCCGGCCGATCACCTCCTCGCGGAAGCCGATGAAGGCGTCCAGCATGTCGCGCAGGCCGAGCTGCTCCGGCCGGCCACCGTTCAGCGCCACCATGTTGGCGCCGAAGGTCGTCTGCAGGGCCGAGAACCGGTAGAGCTGGTTCAGCACCACATCGGCCACCGCGTCGCGCTTCAGCTCGATGACGACGCGCATGCCCGAGCGGTCGGATTCGTCGCGAATGTCGGAGATGCCCTCGATCCGCTTCTCGCGCACATGCTCGGCGATCTTCTCGATCATCGCCGACTTGTTCACCTGATAGGGAATTTCGGTGACGACGATGGCGTAGCGGTCCTTGCGCAGTTCCTCCACCTCGGCGCGCCCGCGCATCACGATGGAACCGCGCGCGGCTTCATAGGCGGAGCGGATGCCCGAACGCCCGAGGATGATGCCCCCGGTGGGGAAGTCCGGACCCGGAATGATCTCCATCAGATCGGCCGAGGTCAGCCCCGGATCGTCCATCAGCGCGATGGCGCCGTCGATGACCTCTCCGAGGTTGTGCGGCGGGATGTTGGTCGCCATGCCGACCGCGATGCCGCCGGCGCCGTTGACCAGCAGATTCGGAAACTTGGCCGGCAAAACGACCGGTTCGCTCTCCGAATTGTCGTAGTTGTCCTGGAAGTTGACCGTGTCCTTGTCGATGTCGTCGAGCAGGCTCTGGGTCACCTTCTGCAGACGGCACTCGGTGTAGCGCATGGCCGCGGCCGGATCGCCGTCGACGGAGCCGAAGTTGCCCTGCCCGTCGATCAGCGGCAGGCGCAGGGAGAAATTCTGCGCCATGCGCACCAGCGCGTCGTAGATCGCGCTGTCGCCATGCGGGTGATACTTACCCATGACGTCGCCGACCACGCGGGCGGACTTGCGATAGGGCTTGTTCCACTCGTAGCCGTTCTCGTGCATCGAATAGAGGATGCGCCGATGCACGGGCTTCAGGCCGTCGCGCACGTCGGGAAGCGCACGGCTCACGATCACGCTCATCGCGTAATCGAGATAGCTGCGCTTCATTTCGTCGGTAATGGAAACAGGGCGGATGTCGGACGGCAGGCCGCCCGACGGTGCACTCGTATCCCGATCTGCCAAGGGGGTGACTCACATCTGTTGAATGTCTTTGAAACTTATAGCCGATTCCGCCCTGTGCGACAAATCCGCGACACGTTTGAGCTCGCGGATTAGCCTTGCGTTTTCAAGACCTTGCAGGTGCCGGAAAGGAAATTGTGCAGAGCACTGCGCGCCCCTGCCCCCACAGGCGCCGTTTTGGCTGATATAAGGGTCGGAAAGCGACTCGCCCCAGGGACCAGCGGATGCTCGCAGACTATCTCGTCAACGCCTTCGCGACGCTCTTCGTGACCATCGATCCGGTGGGGCTTGCGCCCATGTTTCTGGCGGTCACCTCGGGCGCCACGGCGGTCGCGCGCCGGCGTGTGGCGGTGCGCGCGATCCTGATCGGCGGCGCGATCCTGTTCCTGTTCCTGGTCGCGGGAAAGAACCTTCTGTCGGCGCTCGGCATCTCCGTTCCCGCCTTCCAGATCGCCGGCGGGCTGCTGCTGCTCATGATCGCCATCGAGATGGTGTTCGAGAAGCGCAACCGCCGGAAATCGGAATCGGCGGAAAAGGCGGCCTCGCATCAGGAGGATCCGAGCGACGTCGCCGTGTTCCCGCTCGCCATCCCGCTGATCGCCGGACCGGCCGCCATCAGCGCGGTGATCCTGCTCGCCTCGCAGGCCCCCGACACGCTGTCGCTGTTCGGGCTCGCGGCGGTGATCGCGCTGCTGGTGGCGCTGTGCTTCCTGTCCTTCCTGCTCGCGGACAAGATCGAACGGCTGATGGGCGACACCGCCGCCATGGTGGTGACCCGCCTGCTCGGCGTTCTGCTCGCCGCGCTGTCCGTGCAATTCATCGCCGACGGCGTGCGCGCCTTCATCGCCGCGAACGCCTGATCGGGCGCTCGCGGTCCGGTCATGCGGCTCCGTCACCGCAAGAGCCGATACTCCGTCGGATCGCCGGGACACACATCGAAGCCGCATTCCAGCAGCGTGCTGCCCGTGTTCAGGCCCGCGAGCACAACGATCAACGCCACCGCGACACCGCCGAGGACCGGCCGGCCCGCGCGTTCCTTGTCCTCGTCAGCCACCGGGGCGGGATCGCGCAGAAGCAGCATGACCGCGCACGCAAGAAGCGCCGCCACGAAGACGACGAAGGCCCAGGTGTAGAAATGCAGGCCGAGGAAGGGGCTTCCGTAGCCCGGATCTCCGGGGAGGATATGCAGCAGCACCTGGCGCCCCGCGAAGCCCGCCCCGAGCAGCGCGGCCAGGATCGTCACCCCGTAGTGCGCCGCCTGCGGCCCGCGCATCACGGTCAGCACCGGACCGATGGCCAGCAGCAGGAAACCCGCCCGCTGCAGCAGGCAGAGCGGACAGGGAAGCTCGCCGAGCAGGATCTGATCGGCGAAGGCGACGATCAGGACGGCGGAAATCGCGAACAGCGCGAGGACATTGAGAAAGCGTTCGGTGCGATGGCTCAGCATGTCGGATCCCCCTTCAGAAGGACAACGGCAGGGAATCGGACGCGTGATAGGCATAGACGCCAAGCGCCAGGATCATCGCCGCGCCCGTCAGGCCGGTGGCAAGCCTCGGGGAGCCGATCGCGGCGCCGACGAGGGCCGCCGTGATGGTCGCGAACAACAGGGTCAGGAACACGTCTTTGCACCTCCGCAGGGCGTTGAAGATCCGGGCCGGACGATACGGGGCGCCCCGTCGCGAGTGGGTCACGAGAGCGCCTCGACCGATTGGGGTCGTCCTCGCACCTTTGCGTCACCTTGGCGTTAATGGCGGATATCCCTCCCCGCGGACCCGTGCCCGCAGGACCCGTCACACGGAAACCGCGCCGCCCGCCCCTTGACGAACGCGCGCCGAGTCGCGTCCCTGTCTTGTGGCCATGGCATGGACTGTGCGCAGATGCCGGCCGAAAGATACTCCCGACGGACACATGTGACGTCGCCCGGCTCGGGCCCTCATGCAAGACACCGAAAAGGACCGCCCATGGCTGCCGGCTCGAAAAAGGTCATCTACGCCGCGCTGATCGGCAACGGACTGATCGCCATCACCAAGTTCTTCGCCGCCGCCTACACCGGCTCGTCGGCCATGCTGTCGGAGGGCATTCACTCGCTGGTCGACACGGGCAACCAGGGGCTCTTGCTATACGGCTTGAAGAAAGCCAAGCAACCGGCTGACGAAAAACACCCTTTCGGGTATGGCGTCGAGCTGTATTTCTGGGCGTTCGTGGTCGCGATCCTGATCTTCGCCGTCGGCGCGGGCATCTCGATCTACGAAGGCATCCAGAAGATCATCGACCCGCATCCGATCACCTCGCCGATCGTGGCCTATGTGGTTCTGGGGCTTGCGATCGTGTTCGAGGCCGGTGCCTGGTGGGTCGCCTACAAGGAATTCAACAAGGTGCGCGGCAAGCGCAGCATCCTCAAGGCGGTGCGCGACAGCAAGGACCCGGCGGTCTTCACCGTGCTGTTCGAGGACACCGCCGCCATGCTCGGCCTGATCGTGGCGCTCGTCGGCCTTCTCGCCGTCCAGATCCTCGGCCTGCCCTGGCTCGACGGCGCGGCCTCGGTGACGATCGGGTTGATCCTCGCGGCGACGGCCGCCTTCCTCGCCTATGAGACAAAGGGGCTTCTGGTCGGAGAATCGGCGGCGCCGGAGGTCGTGGACACGATCCGCAACCTCGTCGAGGCGACGCCCACGGTCAGCCGCATGAACGAGATCCGCACCCTGCACCGTGGGCCGCAGGATGTGTTGCTGGCCCTGTCCGTCGATTTCGAGGACCGCCTCACGGCCGGCGCCGTGGAGGAAGCGATCTATGCGCTGGAAGTGGCGATCAAGCGCCAGTTCCCCATCGTCCGGCGTGTCTTCATCGAGGTGCAGGCCACGCGTCATCACCGGGAAATGCTGGCGGCCGAGCGCGCCGCGCTCGATCCCGACGCCTGAGCGGCGCGCCCCATGAGACGCGCGGGGCGGGCGCGGCCCGGATCGCCGCGTCACCCGCCGAACAGAACGCCGTGCATGATGCGCCCCGGCATCAGCGTGAAGCCGCCCGCGATGAGCAGGGCGCCGACGACGAAGGCGATCATGGCGTTGCGGTGCGTCCGCACCCGGCCGCGCCGGGCGGCCAGCAACGCAAGCGGCAGCATCGCGACCACCCAGACCGACAGCAGATGGATCGGGCTCCAGGGGCCGACGACGCGGATCGTGTGGATCCAGAAGGACGAGAGCGCGACGACCAGCATCGCCAGCGCCCAGAGGTAACCGCTCGTGCGATGCACAGCCGTGCCCTTGCCCGCCAGAAGCTGAACCGGTGTCAGGACAACCGCCAGCAGCGCCGCCGCCGTATGGATCTGGATCGCCGGACCGGCGGCGAGCAGCGGTTCCAGCGTCATCCGGCTCTCCCCGCAAGCTCCGCCAGCTCATGCCAGGGCACCGGCGTCCAGACCCCGCGCGCCGCGCCGGAGGGCGACGGCAGAACGAAAAGAATTGTCTCGCCGATGCGTTCCGCCTGCAGACCATAATCGATCCGCCCGGTGGGCCGCCGGAGATACAGACCTGCGGCCCGCTTGCTGGTGAAGGCCAGAAACCGGGGGGCGACGGCGGAAATCCGGTCGCGCAAGCCCTCCGCGTCGACATGGGAGCGATCCAGCACCGCGTCGCTGCCGACATGCGCCTTGGCGATGTCGGTGAGCCCGAGCCCGTGGCGGAGAATGGCGCGATAGTCCGACGGCGCGATCCGATGCGGGGTCAGCCCGGTCTCGGCGAGCATGGGCCAGAAGCGGTTGCCGGGCCCGGCGTAATAGGCGCGCACCCTGGCCGACTTCGTCCCCGCCCCGGTGCCGCAGAACACGACGCGAAGACCCGGCGCCAAAACGTCGGGAAGGACGTCGGGAAGGACGTCGGGAAGAATATGGGACCCTGTCACCGCCTTCGCGTCAGCCACATCGCCTCCGCCTGCTTCATGGCCGCGAGCGTTTCATCGCCCGGTCACGCCGCGCGGACGGACAGCCCGCGCGGCCTCATTCAAGGCACAGCGCAAACAAGACGAGGCGCGAACGTCGGCGAGCCCGGACTTCAGAACGGGATCTCGTCGTCCATGTCGCCGCCGCCGCCGAAGCCGCCCTTCTGGCCGCCCCCCTGACCGCCGCCCTGACCGCCGCCCTGGCCACCACCCTGGCCGCCGCCATAGCCGCCCTGGTCGTAGCCGCCCTGATCGTAACCGCCAGGCCCCTGGTCGATGTAGCCGCCGCCCGAGCGGCCCTGACCGCCGCCGAAGCCGCCGCCACCGCCTTGGCCGCCACCCTCGCCGCGTCCGTCCAGCATGGTCAGCGAGGAGTTGAACCCCTGCAGCACGACCTCGGTCGAATAGCGATCCTGACCCGACTGGTCCTGCCACTTGCGGGTCTGCAACTGGCCCTCGACATAGATCTTGGAGCCCTTGCGCAGATAGTTCTCCGCGACCTTGGCCAGACCCTCGTTGAAGATCACGACCCGATGCCACTCCGTGCGCTCACGCCGCTCGCCGGTGTTGCGGTCCCGCCAGTTCTCGGACGTCGCGACGCGCAGGTTCACCACCGGCCGCCCGTCCTGCATGCGGCGGACTTCCGGATCGGCGCCCAGATTGCCGACCAGGATCACCTTGTTGACGCTTCCCGACATGCTTGTCTCCTCGTTCGTTGATCCCCCGGGGCCCCGTCGCCATGCCGCAGTCCCGTGCCCCGGTCCCGAGCCCCGGTCTCATGCCGTGGCCCCGTGCCGCGGCCGGGGTCGACGGACCCGCGCGCTGGCTGCATCGAGGCCGGGGGTGATGGCCGAAACCCCGGCGAGGATTTCAGCGTTGTATCTCGTTGTCGGCATTGCCCGCGTCCCGATGCCGGATCGCAGACCGTGGGGCACATGCCGGACACTCCGCGCACCTTAGGCCCTCCAGAGGCCCGCCGCGCGGGGGATGCATGCGAAACCGGCGCTTTTCCACAATCGCCCACCGCACGAGTCAGGATGTTCCTTATTCGTTCCATACTCCGCCGGGCAAGACAAGCGGAAATCCGCCGCCGCGCCGCCCTGCGCGGCCCGCGCAGGTCGGCGCTGTCCGTGCGCACGCGCGACTGGCGCTTGCCGAACCGCGAATGTTCTGCTTACGTTCATGAGATCGGACTCAGGCGCGGCTACGTACACGCTGGTATCGGCCCGGGCACGGCGCCCCTCCTCGCCGACCGGCGCCACGGCGCCAATCGACGCCACGGGCCGCATGTCGTAGAAGGGCCCGCACACCGCCCCGTCCTGCACGTTCACTCGCACCGCATCTGCGGGCAGTCACACTGCCCTTCTGCCACCTCTTTCTGGCACCTTTATTCAGGGACCGCCCCATGGCCAAGACCCGCACCCCGTCCTCCGCCACCGCCCTGCCCCAGCCGGGCGACGAGCGTCTGCTCAGCGTGCGCGGCGCACGGGAGCACAATCTGAAGAACGTCGACCTCGACCTGCCGCGCGACAAGCTGATCGTGATGACGGGCCTGTCGGGGTCCGGCAAGTCGTCGCTCGCCTTCGACACGATCTATGCCGAGGGCCAGCGCCGCTACGTCGAGAGCCTGTCGGCCTATGCGCGCCAGTTCCTGGAGATGATGCAGAAGCCGGACGTCGACCAGATCGACGGCCTGTCGCCGGCGATCTCCATCGAACAGAAGACCACGTCGAAGAACCCGCGCTCGACCGTCGGCACGGTGACGGAGATCTACGACTACCTGCGTCTGCTGTTCGCGCGCATCGGCGTGCCCTATTCCCCGGCGACCGGCCTGCCCATCGAGAGCCAGACGGTGAGCCAGATGGTCGACCGGGTGATGGCGCTGGAGGAAGGCACGCGGCTCTATCTGCTGGCGCCGGTCGTGCGCGGCCGCAAGGGCGAATACCGCAAGGATCTCGCCGAGCTGATGAAGAAGGGCTTCCAGCGCGTCAAGATCGACGGCGCCTTCCACGAAATCGCCGACGCGCCGGCGCTCGACAAGAAACTCAAGCACGACATCGACGTGGTGGTCGACCGCATCGTGGTGCGCGACGACATCGCCGGGCGGCTGGCCGATTCCTTCGAGACGGCGCTGGCGCTCGCCGACGGCATCGCGGTCGCGGAACTCGCGGACAAGCCGCTGCCCGAGCCGGAAGACGGCGCCGTCCTGCAGAACCGCAACGAAACCCACGAGCGGATCGTCTTTTCCGAGAAATTCGCCTGCCCGGTCTCCGGCTTCACGATCTCGGAGATCGAGCCGCGGCTGTTTTCCTTTAACAACCCCTTCGGCGCCTGCCCGACCTGCGACGGCCTCGGCACGACGCTCGCCTTCGAGCCGGATCTGGTGGTTCCCGACCAGACGCTCAGCCTGCGCAAGGGCGCGGTGCTGCCCTGGGCCAAGACCGGCTCCACCTCGCCCTATTACACCCAGACGCTGGAAGCGATCTGCCGCCACTTCAAGGCCTCGATGACAACGCCCTGGGCGGATCTGCCCGAGGAAGTGCGCAACACGATCCTGTTCGGCTCGGGCGGCGACAAGATCGAGTTCGTCTATGACGACGGCGTGCGCAGCTACCGAACCGTCAAGACCTTCGAGGGCGTCGTCGGCAACATCGAGCGGCGCTGGCGCGAGACCGATTCCGACTGGGTGCGGGACGAACTGTCGCGCTACCAGTCCGACCGGCCCTGCCCGTCCTGCGGCGGCAACCGTCTGAAACCCGAGGCGCTGGCGGTGAAGATCTCCGGCCGTCACATCGGCGACATCGCAAGGCTGTCGATCCGCGACGCGAGCGCCTGGTTCGAGACGCTGCCCGACGCGCTCACCGACAAGCAGTCGGAGATCGCGACGCGCATCCTCAAGGAAATCCGCGAGCGGCTGACCTTCCTCAACGAGGTCGGCCTCGACTATCTGTCGCTGTCGCGCAATTCCGGCACATTGTCGGGCGGCGAAAGCCAGCGCATCCGCCTCGCCTCGCAGATCGGGTCCGGCCTCACCGGCGTGCTTTACGTGCTCGACGAGCCCTCCATCGGCCTGCACCAGCGCGACAACGCCCGCCTGCTCGGCACGCTCAAGCACCTGCGAGATCTCGGCAACACGGTGATTGTCGTGGAACACGACGAGGACGCGATCCTCGCCGCCGACCACGTGGTCGACATCGGCCCCGGCGCCGGCATCCACGGCGGCGAGATCATCGCGCAGGGCACGCCGGACGACATCCTGGCCCATTCCGCCTCGCTCACCGGACAGTATCTGTCCGGCAAGATGGCGATCCCCATGCCCGCCGAGCGGCGCAAGCCGAAGAAGAGCCGCAAGCTCAAGGTCGTCGGGGCGCGCGGCAACAACCTGCAGAACGTGTCGGCGGAAATTCCGCTCGGCACCTTCACCTGCATCACCGGCGTGTCCGGCGGCGGGAAGTCGACCTTCCTCATCGACACGCTGTACAAGGCGGCCGCACGCCGCCTCAACGGCGCGCGCGACACGCCGGCCCCGCACGACCACATCGAGGGGCTGGAGCTGCTCGACAAGGTGATCGACATCGACCAGTCGCCCATCGGGCGCACGCCGCGCTCCAACCCGGCGACCTACACCGGCGCCTTCACGCCGATCCGCGACTGGTTCGCCGGCCTGCCGGAAGCCAAGGCGCGCGGCTACGCGCCGGGACGCTTCTCGTTCAACGTCAAGGGCGGGCGCTGCGAGGCCTGCCAGGGCGACGGCGTCATCAAGATCGAGATGCACTTCCTGCCCGACGTCTACGTCACCTGCGACGTCTGCAAGGGCAAGCGCTACAACCGCGAAACGCTCGAAGTGGAGTTCAAGGGCAAGTCCATCGCCGACGTGCTCGACATGACGGTGGAGGAAGGCGCGCGCTTCTTCTCCGCCGTGCCGGCGGTGCGCGACAAGCTGGAAACGCTCGACCGGGTGGGCCTCGGCTACATCAAGGTCGGCCAGCAGGCGACGACCCTGTCGGGCGGCGAGGCGCAACGGGTGAAGCTCGCCAAGGAACTGTCGAAGCGCGCCACCGGCCGCACGCTCTACATTCTCGACGAACCGACCACCGGCCTGCACTTCCACGATGTCGCCAAGCTGCTGGAGGTGCTGCACGAGCTGGTCGACCAGGGCAACACGGTGCTGGTGATCGAGCACAATCTGGAGGTCATCAAGACGGCCGACTGGATCGTCGACCTCGGTCCGGAAGGCGGCGACGGCGGCGGCACCATCGTCGCCAGCGGCACGCCGGAGGATGTGATCGAGGCCAAGGGCAGCTACACCGGCCACTTCCTGCGCGAGGTGCTGGAGCGTCGCCCGCCGTCCCACATGAGCGCCGCCGAGTAGATCCGACGCCGGGTCGGCGCACCGAAACCGGCCTGGCCTCCAGTCCCAGCTTCCCCCTTCCCCCGATATCCCGGCGTGGACGCGGGTGCGGCCCTTGCGCGCCGCGTCCACGCGCGGGTCATGCGGCAGCGCAACACGCCCTGCGGCTGCATCGCCCGTGAAACACACCCAAACCCTTGATGAGCCGCTTTTATTGCATTGCACAATCCGCACGCCAGCCATGCGCAGAATGCACTTTTTCTCATGGCCTGAAAAATCTATCTACCGGTCATCGAATTGACGCGGCGTTGACCACCCCGGACGACACCGCAGCGGACCCTCGAGGGCATCATGTTTGACACGCTTGCTCGCAAGTATCGCTCCTGGCGGACCTACCAGACGACGGTTTCGGAACTGTCGCGTCTGTCCTCCCGCGAGCTCGACGATCTCGGCATCTCGCGCGGCGACATCTCTTTCGTCGCCCGTCGCGCAAGCCGATAACCAACCACGATCAAAGAGATAGACCTCCTCCCCTATCTCTTTGGCGTGCTCGGACGGGACCTCCTCCTCCCAATCCCGTCCGGACAATGCGTCGCCCGCCGGTCCTCCTCCCTCCGGCGGGCGATCGCATTTTCAAAGGCCCCGCTCCGCTCGACGACCCGCGCCGGCCCCGCCTCGATGCGATCTGCAAAAGCCGCATGGGCGATCTGCCGTTTCGGCCGGTCACGAACGGACCGAGCGACCCCATATCCGAGACAGACACGCCCCGGCCGAAATGCTGCGGCGCAACATTCCCGCCCGTGCGTCGCCATTCGCATGACGCCGGCAAGATGACGATGGAGACTCCCATGCTCGACACGCTCGTGCGCAAATATCATTCCTGGCAGATGTACCGTCGCACCTACGACGAACTGTCCCGCCTTTCGAACCGCGAACTGAACGACCTGGGCATCGGCCGCGGCGACATCGACTTCATCGCGCGCAAAAGCATGCGCTGAGGCATTCGGCCGCAGCCAGGCGCGATACAGTGTTTCAAAAGGGCATCGCCGGATCATCCGGCGGTGCCCTTTTGCTTTGTCAGCCCGCGCTCGTCACCGGTTGACGCAGCGTTTTCGGGACATCTGCGGAGCGGGGGATCATGGTGCCGGATGCCATTGCAGCCGGGCCGTCCGGAGGCGCCTTGTGACCCGCGCAAAAGACAGGGCTGCTATGCATCGGCTGATCTGGAAACCGGCGCGCGACTCGACCATATCGGGGTCAACGGAACGGGCGCACCTCCTCCCAGCGCCCTACCGTACAGGCTGGCTTCCTCCTCCCAATGCCAGCCTTTTCCAAAACGACGCCCACCGGTACCTCCTCCCGCCGGTGGGCGTTCGTTTTTCCGGCATCCCTTCATCCGATACGGCTGTTTCGAGGGTCCCTGACTGCGCCGCGAGACCGTGCGCTCAAGGGATTTTCTCTCCCGTCACCGCGAATGACGGGCGGGGCCGGCCCATGGCGCGTCACGCAACGGGGAAGCGATGCAGGTGCGCGGCCGCGCGTACGGGAGGGGCTGCCTAAGTGCGGTCGCGCGGCGCCATCATGTCCAGATAGGCCCGCTGCATGTCCTGCAGCCGTCCGGCGACCTTGGCATTGGCCTTGAAGGCCGTTTCGGCCTGCATCATGTCGATCATCGCGCGGGTGGTGTCGGGCGACAGCGCTCCGGCCGAGGCGCCCGAGGCCCGCGGCCCGGCCTCCGGCGCGCCCGCCCCGTCGCCGGTCGTCTGCTCGACAAGGCGATTGCCCGCCTCCGCCCCGCCGGCAACGATCCGCCGGGCCGAGGTTTCGAAGCGCGACTGGGCGGCCGAGAGACCGCCGAGGGTGATCGAAAGCGCGTTCATGCCTCGAGAATGCCCGAACGCCCGTTAACAGGACTTGAGCGCACCGGCGCAAATTGCGCATAACGGGGCTCATGCGCAGCTCCCACGCTTCCGATCTCCCGCCCTTCCGCGCCCTTGGCCCCGCCGCCCCGATCTTGCCGGGCAGGACATGGTGACGGTCCTCGGCATCACGGGGCCCTTCTTCGCGGTCGTGGCGCTCGGCTATCTCGCCGGTCGGCGCGGCTGGATGCCGGACGGCGCCGTGCGCAGCCTCAACGTCTTCGTCTTCTATTTCGCCATGCCGGCGCTGATCATCCAGGCGCTGTCCGGGCAGGATATCGCGGCCGCGCTCGGCGGCGCGGCGGTGCTGGTGTGGCTGAGCGCGGGTCTGGCCGCCTTCGCGCTCGCCATGGCGGCGATGCGCCTGCTGTTCGCCGCGCCGATCGGCGAACTGGCGCTGGCCGGCCAGGCCGCCTCCGTCGGCAACATCGGGTTTCTCGCGCTTCCCCTGATGCTCGCGACCTTCGGCGATGCGGCGGCACCACTGATCGCGGTGGCGCTGATCGTCGACCTCACGGTGCTCATCCCGCTGTCCATCGGGCTGATCGAATGGGGGCGCGGCTCGGGCGAGACGACCCGCATGCTCGCCGGCATCGCCCGCGGCATGCTCGTCAATCCCTTCATCCTCGCCATTGCCGCCGGCGCCGCCCTGGCGCTGTCGGGCCTCGACCTGCCGCAGGCCGGCGAGCGCCTGCTGGCGTTCCTCGGCAATGCCGCCGGCGCGACGGCGCTTTTCGCGCTCGGCGTTTCGCTGTCGGAGCGGCGCACCGGCGGCGACAGAAAGGCCATCGCGCTGCTGTGCGGCTTCAAGCTGATCCTGCATCCGCTGCTGGTGATCGCAGCGAGCGCGGCCTTCGGCCTCGACGCGGCGCAAACGGCGCTTCTGGTCGTGATCGCCGCCATGCCCATTGCCGGCAACGTCTTCGTGATCGCGGAGCGCTATGGCATTCTGGTGCAGCGCCTGTCGACGGCGATCCTTCTCTCCACCGCCGCCGCACTGATCACCGTGTCGCTGGCCGTCCTGCTGGCCGGGGCCTGAGACGGAGACGGCGACGGTCACGGCGACAGACACGGCGCCAACGGCTGACAGGCGGCCCGCGCGGCCCCATATTCTCCCGCAGACACCCGCGAACGAGGCTTCTTCCATGTCCATGTCCCAGACCGGCACCGGATCCGACTCCACCGCCGCCAATCCGCTTCTCGAATCCTGGTCGACGCCCTTCGGCCTGCCGCCGTTCTCGCGGATCGCGCCGGAGCATTTCGCCCCCGCCTTCGACGAGGCGCTCGCCGAGCAGCGCCGCGAGATCGCGGCAATCGCCGACAATCGGCAAGAGCCCGACTTCGCCAATACCATCGTGGCGCTGGAGCGGGCCGGCGAGACGCTGACCCGCGTCGCCTCCGTGTTCTTCAACCTCACGGGCGCGCATACCTCGCCGGAGTTGCAGGCCATCGAACGCGACATCGCGCCGAAGCTCGCCCGCCGGTCGAGCGAGATCCTGCTCGATCAGGCCCTCTTCGCGCGCATCGAATCTCTGTGGGCGCGGCGCGACGCGCTCGGTCTCGACGCCGAGCAGGCGCGGGTGCTGGAGCGCTATCACACGATGTTCCGCCGCGCGGGGGCCGCCCTCGACGACGCGGGACGCGAACGCATCGGCGAGATCGGCGAGCGGCTTGCGGTCGTGGGCACGCAATTCGCGCAGAACATGCTGGCGGACGAGGCGTCCTATCAGCTCGTTCTCGAGACCGAAGCGGATCTCGCCGGCCTGCCGGGGTTCCTGCGCCATGCGGCGGCGGAAGCCGCGAGCGAACGCGGCCTTCCCGGCAAGCACGTCATCACCCTGTCGCGCTCGCTGATCGAGCCGTTCCTGCAGTTTTCCACCCGTCGCGACCTGCGCGAACAGGCGTTCACCGCCTGGACCCGGCGCGGCGAGAACGGCGGGCCGACGGACAATCGGGCGCTGATTGCCGAAACGCTGGCGCTGCGGGCGGAGCGTGCGGCCCTTCTGGGCTACGACAGCTTTGCCGCCTACAAGCTCGAGGACAGCATGGCCAAGACGCCCGAACGGGTGCGCGACCTGCTCGAGGCCGTGTGGCAGCCGGCGGTCGCGACCGCAAGGCAGGAGGCCGAGGCGTTGCAGGGGCTCGCAGCCGAGCTCGGCGACAATGTCACGCTCGCGGCCTGGGACTGGCGTTATTATGCGGAGAAGCTGCGCCAGCGCGATCATGCGCTCGACGATGCCGAGATCAAGCCCTACTTCCAGCTCGACCGCATCATCGAGGCGGCCTTCCACACCGCGTCCCGTCTGTTCGGCCTGCGCTTCAAGGAGGTCAAGGGGCTCGACCTCTATCATCCGGATGTGCGCGCCTTCGCGGTCACCGACAATGACGGCTCCGAGATCGGCCTGTTCCTCGGCGACTATTTCGCCCGCGCCTCGAAACGCAGCGGCGCCTGGATGAGCGCATTCCGCAAGCAGCAACGGCTGGCAGGCGATATCCGGCCGATCATCGTCAACGTCATGAACTTCGCCAAGGCACCGGCCGGCGAGCCGACGCTGCTCACCTTCGACGACGCACGCACGCTCTTCCACGAGTTCGGCCATGCCCTGCACGGGCTCCTGTCGGATGTGACCTATCCGCTGATTTCCGGCACCTCCGTCGCCCGCGACTTCGTCGAACTGCCCTCGCAACTCTTCGAGCACTGGCTGGAACAACCGGACCTGCTGTCGACCTTCGCCGTTCATGCGACAACCGGCGCGCCGCTGCCCGACGATCTCACCAAGCGCCTGCTGGCGGCGCGCACATTCAACCAGGGCTTCGAGACCGTGGAGTATCTGGCCTCCGCGCTGTTCGATCTGGACATCCACCATGACCCGCAGGCCGCCACGCGCGACGCGCGGGAGCTCGAGCGCGGCGTGTTGAGCCGGCTCGGCATGCCGCAGGAGATCGTGATGCGCCATCGCCCCACCCACTTCGCGCATGTCTTTTCCGGCGACGGATATGCCGCGGGCTACTACAGCTACATGTGGTCGGAGGTGATGGACGCCGACGCCTTCACCGCTTTCGAGGAAACGGGCGACGTCTTCCATCCCGAAACGGCCGCAAAGCTGCATCGCCACATCTATGCGAGCGGCGGCCGCCAGGATCCGGAAGCCGCCTATATCGCCTTTCGTGGCGCCCTGCCGGACACCGGGCCGCTGCTGAAAAAACGCGGCTTCGCCGCCTGACACCGCCGCCGCCGCGCGCGGAACTCGACCTGAAGGCGAAATTGACTCATCAGTAAAACCGAGAGTATGCCATGTAAAAATTGACAGGATTCCTAATCATTCGAAACATTTACGTTTTAACTATCCTTTTTCGGGAATCGAAATAAGATGATGACAAGGCACCGCTAGGGAACTTTCAAAGCCGGAGGCCAGGTGGTCGGTCCGCAGACATCAGATGACTTGGCCGAGACCGCGCCCGGGCGCCTCTGCGACGACGCCGGGAAACGTCTGCGTGCGGCACAACTTTCGGCCATCCAGCGCGTGTCGGCGCTCGCCATGGGCGCCAACCTTGCCTGTCTGGCCATTGTCGTCACCGCGCTTTCGCGGAGCGCGGGATCGTCGCGTCTGGACCTGACATCTCTTGCGCTCTGGGCCACCGCTCTCGGCGGCGTCGCGCTCTACGGTCTCGTCGCCGCGCTGCGGCGGCGCGGCAAACGCTATCCGCTCACCGCTCACGGCCGCGTGGAGGCGGCCCTGGTGATCCACAGCGCCCTGCTCGGCATCGGCTGGGGCGTGCTGCCGCTCCTTGCCTTCAACGCCGTCGACGGTGCGATGCAGGTGCTGATCGCCGCGATCTGCGTCGGCATGATCAGCGGTGGCGCCTTCGTTCTGGCGCCGATGCCGCGCGCGGCCATCTGCTACGTCGCGACCCTTGGAACGGGCGCAGCGCTCGCTCTGGCGATCGCCGGCTGGCCCCTGGTCCTCTATGGCACGATTGCGCTGGCGATTTTCTGCGCGATCCAGATCTTCGTAATCTTGAAGGCCTCCGACTGGTTTCGGGAGCATTTCCAGACCGTCGCCAGCCTGTCGCGCACCAATGGCGTCATTCACCTGCTGCTCAAGGACTATGAGGAGAACGCGAGCGACTTCCTTTGGGAGATCGACGCCGACGGTGTGCTCGTCTCCGTGCCGCCGCGCATGGCGGAGGTCTTCGGACAGACCGCCGCCCGCCTGCGCGGCCAGGATTTCGTCTCGCTGTTCGACCAGGACGCGGCTCCGCGCGACGTCGAGACCCTCGCCGGGGCGATACGCCAGCGAACCGCCTTCCGCGACCTGACGGTGCCTTTGCGCGTGCCGGACGGAGCGGACCGGCGCTGGCTGTCGCTGCGGGCCCGCCCCGCCGTGAGCGAGACCGGCGTCATTCTCGGTCTTCAGGGGGTGGGATCGGACATCACGCACCTCAAGCATGCGCAGGACCAATTGCGCCGGGTCGCCAACGAGGACTATCTGACCGGTGTTCTGAGCCGCGCCGCCTTTCACGAAAACGTCGAGAGCCTTCTCCTTGCCTTGCCGTCATCGGACTACGACGGCCTGTGCATGGCGCTGGTCGATCTGGACAACTTCAAGCAGATCAACGATCTGCACGGTCATCCCACCGGTGACGAGTTGCTCCGCCAGCTCGCGACCCGCTTCCGCGAGGCCTTCGCCGGTGACCCCCGCGTGCTGATCGCGCGCACGGGCGGCGACGAGTTTTCCATCTACTGGACGCTCCGGGGCGAGGAGCGCGCCCGATCGCTCGATCTGGTCGCCCGCATCCTGTCGTGCCTGGACGCGCCCTTTCAGCTCGGTCCGGGCGGGCGCATGGTGCATTCGCTCAGCGCCAGCGTCGGCGTGGCCTTCGCCCCGGATCACGGCACCACACGGCCCGATCTGGTCCGCAATGCGGATCTCGCCCTCTATCGGGCCAAGGACCTCGGCCGCAATCGCTACCATGTGTACGACGACGATCTGGGACGCGTGGCCCGCGAACGCCACCGCCTCGCCGTCGACCTGCGCGCGGCCTTCGAGCGCAACGAACTCACGCTGCACTTTCAGCCGATCGTTTCCCTCGCCTCGAACCGGGTCAAGGCCTATGAAACGCTGTTGCGCTGGCACGATCCGCAGCGGCGCTGGGTGCCACCGCCAAGGATCATCGCGGCGGCGGAGGAAACCGGGCTGATCGACGCTCTCGGAGACTGGATCCTGACGCGGGCCGCGCGCACGGCGACCGGCTGGGACGAGGACACGATTGTCTCCGTGAACCTGTCGCCGGCACAGGCAGCTGCGGGCAACCTTGCCGAGCGGGTGCGCAAGATCCTGTCGGACACGGGATTGCCGCCGCACAGGCTTCAGCTGGAACTCACCGAGTCGAGCCTGTTCGACAGCGATCCCAGCATCGTTCAGGCACTCACCGAACTTGGCAAGACGGGCGTCCGCCTTGCGCTCGACGATTTCGGCACGGGCTATTCGCAGCTCTCTTATCTGCTGCGCTTCCGCATCTCGACGGTGAAGATCGACCGCACCTTCATCGGCGACAGTCTTACGTCGCGCGAGTGCAACACGATCGTCAAGGCGATCGTCGCCATGGCGCGGGCACTGGGGATCGCCATCACGGCCGAAGGTGTCGAGACCCCGGAGCAGCTCGAGTTCGTGCGCAGCATCGGATGCGACACGGTTCAGGGCTATCTGCTCGGCCGCCCCCAGCCCATGCCCCTGCGCGACAGCGACGCCGAAAGCGCCTGAGGCGCGCCGAGACCGGGCGCGGACTACAGCCCTCTCGCGCTTTCGCGCAGCAACTCGTCCACATAGGGCACGAACGACCGCCAGACCTCGATCACGAAACGCTCGGGCGCCGTCCGCCACAGGACGATTTCCGCCTTGGTGAAGAGCGTGCGCGTGACCTGCCCCACCGGGAAAGCCGCCGGATCGAGGTCGAGAAACACCTGCGTGTTCAACAGATCCGCCGCCCGTGGCCCCTCGACGATGAGCGCCAGATTGCGCTCGCTCACGTCGACAAGCGCATGCGGCACGCGGTCGAGCGCAGCAGAAAGATCCCCGGCGAGGCTTGCCGCACGGGTACGGGCAGCCGCGTCGACAGTCGCGGCGTCATCGCCGGCGCAGTCGGCGGCCGCCAGAAGCAGCCATTCGTCGGGGCCCAGCCACAGGGCCGCCCGCTCGCCCACGGCATTGGACGCCAGCGGTGTCATCGGCAGCGACGCGCCGAAGGCCGCGCCCGCCTTGCCGGCGGCGACCGCGTCTCCGCGAAAGGCGAGCCGGGCGAGCGGAGCCGCGCGATGCACGGCGACGTCGGGCGACGAAAGAACCTCGGCGTCCTGCGACGCCGGTCGATGGAGCAGGGTCTCAGACATTCAGCCGGGCTCCTTCGGGATCGACGAAAACGGGCGAGACGACCTCGACGGCCACCGCGCCGTCGGGCATGGGCACATGGAGCGTTTCGCCGATCAGGGCGCGACCGTCGGCCACCATGGCAAGCGCGATGGGGCGGCCCACGGCCGGCGAGCGATAGGAGGAGGTCACATGGCCGAGCGCCGGGGTCTTCAGCGCCGGCTTCGCCGCGCGCGTGATCTGCGCGCCCTCCTCCAGAACGGTCTTCGCATCGCGTGTCAGCAGACCGACGAGCTGCTTGCGCCCTTCCGCCACCAGATCGGGACGGGCCAGCGACCGCATGCCGACGAAATCGGCCTTCTTCTTGCCGATCGCCCAGGACATGCCGACGTCATCCGGCGTCGCGGTGCCGTCGGTTTCCTGACCGACGATGATGTAGCCCTTTTCGGCCCGCAACACGTGCATCGTCTCCGTGCCGTAGGCGCAGCCGCCGGCCGCCTCGACATTCGCCCAAAGGGCCTCCCACACCCGGCGCGCGCAGGACGGCGGCACGTTGATCTCGAACCCGGCCTCACCGGTGAAGCTCATGCGGAAGAGCCGCGTCGGGATCCCGCCCATCACGTGCCCCTCGCGCACCGACATATGCGGCATCGCGTCGGCCGACAGGTCGATGTCGTCGACGAGCGGCGCGATCACCTCGCGCGCCTTCGGCCCCTGCACGGCGATCACCGCCCATTGCTCGGTGGTGGAGGTCAGCCAGACGTTCAGATCGCTCCACTCCGTCTGGAGATAGTCTTCCATATGCGCCAGCACGCGCGGCGCGCCGCCGGTTGTCGTCGTGACATGGAAGCGGTCCTCGGCGAGCCGGCCGACGACGCCGTCGTCCATGATGAAGCCGGCCTCGTTGAGCATCAGGCCGTAGCGCAGACGCCCCACCCCGAGCTTTATCCAGGGATTGGTGTAGATGCGGTTCAGGAACTCCGCCGCATCGGGCCCGACGACCTCGATCTTGCCGAGCGTCGAGGCATCGAACAGGCCGACGCTCTCGCGCACCGTCCGGCATTCGCGCTCGACCGCGTCATGCATGGTCTCGCCCGCCTGGGGAAAGTACCAGGCCCGCTTCCACAGGCCCACATCCTCGAAGGCCGCGCCCTTGCCATGCGCCCACTCGTGGATCGGCGTCCGGCGCACGGGGTCGAAGACATCGCCGCGCGAGGTGGTGGCCAGCGTGCCGAAGGTGACCGGCGTATAGGGCTGACGGAAGGTCGTGAGCCCGACCTGCGGGATCTCGCGCCCCAGCGCGTCGGCGGCGATGCCGAGCGCGTTCATGTTGGAGAGCCGGCCCTGATCGGTCGCCATGCCGGTGGTCGTGTAGCGCTTGATGTGCTCGATGGAATGCATGCCCTCGCGCACGGCGAGCTTCACGTCCTTGGCCGTCACGTCGTTCTGGAAATCGACGAAGGCGCGCACGCGGGCCGCGTCGCGGTCGTGCGGCACGGCTCCGAGCGTCCCCCCGGCCCCCGCCGCGCCGCCGCGCACGGAAAAGCTCAAGGTCTCGCCCGACGCGCCGGTCGCCGCCTGCGCCGCCTCCAGCCCGGCGCGCGCGCCATCGGCGAGCACCTCGCCCAGACCGTCGACACCGCGACAGCTCCCGGCCGAACGTTCCGCCTGGACCGGCGCTCCGGGCAGGAAGGCGCCCTTGTCGGCGTCCCACACGACCTTGCCGCGCGACTGCGAATACAGGCTCACATTCGGCGTCCAGCCGCCCGACATCAGCACGCAGTCGCAGGCGACCTCGCCGGCGGCCATCACGCCCGAGCCGGTCGGGCGCCCCAGGAGGATCCCCTTGACGCGGGTCTTGCCGAGCGCGCCGGTGACGACGCAATTCGTTTCCACGCGAATGCCGGCGGCCTTGGCCTGCGCCACCAGATCCGGGTCCGGATCGCTCCGCATGTCGGCGATGACGACGATCCGCGCGCCGGCGGCCGCGCAGTCCAGCGCGGCGCGCCAGGCGGTATCGCAGGCGGTGGCGACGGCGATGTCGCGACCGGGGAGCACGCCGTAGCGGTTGGCGTAGATGCGCCCGGCCTCGGCCAGCAGGATGCCCGGACGGTCGTTGTCGGGAAAAACCAGCGGCCGCTCGATGGCGCCGGTGGCGATCACCACCTGCCGCGCGCGCACCTGCCACATCCGCTCGCGCGGACTGTCGGCGTCGGGCGTGGCGAGATGATCCGTCACCCGCTCGGCGAGCGCGAGATAATTGTGGTTGAAATAGCCGAAGACGGTGGTGCGCGGCAGCACCGTCACCCGGTCGTTCTCCGCCAGTTCGGCGAGAACGGCGGCCACCCACTCGGCGCCCGGCGTGCCGTCGATGGCAGCCGCGCCGTCATGCAGCAGCGAGCCGCCCGGTTCCGCCTGTTCGTCGGCCACAATGACCCGCGCGCCCGAGCGCGCGGCGGCCAGCGCGGCGGCGAGCCCCGCCGGACCGGCGCCGGCCACCAGCACGTCGCAATGGGCGTAGCGGTTGGCGTAGCGGTCCGTGTCGGGCTCCTTCGGCGCGGTGCCGAGCCCGGCCGCCGCGCGGATGACAGGCTCGTAGACCGCATCCCAGAAGCCTTTCGGCCACATGAAGGTCTTGTAGTAGAAGCCGGCAACGAAGAGCGGCGCGAGCTTGTCGTTGATCGCGCCGATGTCGAAGGAAAGCGACGGCCAGCGGTTCTGGCTTTCCGCCTTCAGCCCTTCGTAGACCTCGACCTGGGTCGCGCGCAGGTTGGGCGTCGACTGACCGGGCGCGCGCGCCACGCCGACGAGCGCGTTGGGCTCCTCGGAGCCGGCCGTCACCACGCCGCGCGGGCGGTGATACTTGAAGGAGCGGCCCATCAGATGCACGCCGTTCGCCAGCAGGGCGGAGGCGAGCGTGTCGCCGGCATGGCCCTCGTAGGTCGTGCCGTCGAAGGTGAAGCGCAGCCGCGCGCCTCGGTCGATGCGCCCGCCGGAGGCCGTGCGAAAAGGCTGAGCCCCGGCCTGTCTCGATCCTTGCGTCACTGGCCGCCCTCCTTGCGCAGGGTGTCGAGGTCGGGCCTCGGCTCGCCGGTCTTGTAGACGGTGACGAAGGCATCGCTCACCGTGTCGCGTACCGCGTTGAAGAAGCGTCCGCAGCCATGCACGTGCCGCCAGCGTTCTGCCAGCAACCCCTTGGGATTGGTGCGCATGTAGAGGAAGTCGGCCCATTCGTGATCGTCGAGCTCGGACGGCGCGCGCGGCCGGTCGATATGCGCCTCGCCGCCGCAGCGGAACTCGATCTCGGGGCGCTCGACCCCGCACCAGGGACAGTGGATCAAGAGCATGGGCGGAACCTCAATGCGCGACGGCGGCGGCCGCCGCTTCGTCGATGAGCCGGCCGGTGCGGAACCGGTCGAGCGTGAAGGGCGCGTTGATCGGATGCGGCTCGTCGCGCGCAATGGTATGCGCGAAGGTATGCGCCGAGCCCGGTGTCGCCTTGAAGCCGCCCGTGCCCCAGCCGCAATTGACGTAGAGCCCCGGCACCGGCGTCTTGGCGATGATCGGCGAGCGGTCCGGCGTCACATCGACGATGCCGCCCCAGTTTCTGAGCATCCGCATGCGGCGGAACATCGGAAACAGCTCGCAGATGGCATCCACCGTATGCGTGGTGATCTGCAATCCCCCGGTCTGGCTGTAGGACACATACTGGTCGGTGCCCGCGCCGATCACCAGTTCGCCCTTGTCGGACTGGGAGATATAGGCATGCACCGTGTTGGACATCACCACGCAGGGAAAGCACGGCTTCACCGGCTCGGACACCAGCGCCTGAAGCGGATTGGATTCCAGGGGCATGCGGAGCCCCGCCATGTCCATCACCACGGAGGTATGACCGGCAGCGACGACGCCGATCTTCTTCGCGCCGATGAAACCCCTGGTGGTCTCCACACCCTCCACCGCGCCATCCGCCCCGCGGCGGATACCGGTGACCGCGCAGTTCTGGATGATGTCGACGCCGTATTTGTCGGCCCCGCGCGCGTAACCCCAGGCGACCGCGTCGTGACGGGCGACGCCGGCCTTGCGCTGCAGCGCCGCGCCCATCACCGGATAGCGGATGTTCTTGCCGATGTTGAGCGGCGGGCAATAGTCCTTCGCCTCTTCGGGCGTCAGCCATTCGTTCTGCACGCCGGCGAGCCGGTTGGCGTGCACGTGGCGCTTGAACACCTGCACGTCGTGCACGGTATGCGCCAGCATCATCACGCCGCGCGCGGAATACATGACGTTGTAGTTCAGCTCCTGCGACAGGCCCTGCCACAGATCCACCGCGTGGTCGTAGAGCGCCTCGCTTTCCTCCCACAGGTAGTTGGAGCGCACGATGGTGGTGTTGCGGCCCGTGTTGCCGCCGCCGAGCCAACCCTTGTCCAGAACGGCGATGTTGGTCAGCCCATGTTCCTTGGCAAGATAATAGGCGGTCCCGAGCCCATGTCCGCCGGCGCCGATGATGATCACGTCATAGGATGCCTTGGGCTCGGGCTTGCGCCACTGATGCCCCCAGTCCCGATGCGCGTTCATGGCCTTGCGGGCCAGCTCCCAGAAGGAAAAACGTGTCATGCGACCCTCGGTTTGGTCTCGCGGCGGTCACGGATCGCGCGACCGCTCTGGCTTTGTGACGCCGTTCGGCCCGTCCGGCTTGTGCAAATCCGACATGCGGGCAAGCCTTTGCGTCGCCTGGACGACAGCGCCCGCCCCTAACCGTCCCGGGTCTTGCGAAACCACGCAAGGCCCGCGGCCGCAACCCCGACCCAGGTCAGGATCAGCAGGCTGCCGCCGAGCGGGGCGGCGAAGGGAAACAGACGCGTCCCCGCGAAGGCGCGCGCCAGCAGGTCTCCGCAGAAAAGCAGCAGGCCGAGGGTGAGCACAAGGCCGATGCCGGCGAAGATCGACCGCGGTCGCCACCGCAAGGCGAAGGCCAGAAAGAGATAGAGCGGCGCATGCACGAGCAGCATTCGCGACGCCGGCTCCAGAAGCGCGCCGGCGGCGGCATGGCTGGCGCCCGCCGCAAGCGCCACGCCGGCCGCGCCGGCGAGACCCGCGAGCAGAAGCATCGCCCCGCTCGGACCGTTTTCTCGCGGTGCGCGCGCCTCACGCATGGCGCACCGAAACGCCGTCGGCCGACCAGGCGCCGGGCCAGACTTCCGCCGCGCCGTCCCGCAGCTTGCGGATCTCGCCGACCGGAACCGCGACCGCGAGATAGGGCTCGCTGCCGTCTTCCCCGTCGACGGGCGGCACCTCGCCGCCGATCCCTGTATAACCGAGCGAGGGTTCGCACGGCAGATAAAGCGCCGCGCCGGAGACGTTGGTGTCGTTTTGCGTCGTTCCCGGCGCGGCTCCGACGACCCCGCACACGCCGACGGCGCACATCAGTTCCACCGCCCGCGCGCGGGCACAGCCGAACACGCGATGATAGCCGGCAAGGCTCGACGTCATGGAGGGCACCAGCAGAAGATCGGGCCGGGCCGGCGCCAGGAGGCAGGAGAGCGCCGGCATTTCCACGTCGAGACAGATCAGCAGCGCGATGCGCACCCCGTCGATCTCGAAGACCGGCACATGCCGTCCGGGCGTGAGCACCCAGCTTCCGGGATCGCGCTCGAAGGGCGTCAGCGCCAGCTTGTCGTGGACGATCTCGCGCCCGTCCGGCAGGAACACCGGCGCCCGATTGACATATCCGCCCTCCGGCGCGGCCTGCGGCACGGAGCCCGCGACCAGCCCGACGCCGGCTTGCGCGGCAAGGCGCTTCATCTCGGGCAGCAGTCGGTCGGCCTCGCCCGCCATCCAGGCGATTTCCTGCGTCGGCTCAAGACCCTCCGGCTTCCAGGCGAGAAAGGCCTCGCTCAGATACTCCGGCAGCACGAGCAGGCGCGCGCCATCGGCGCGGGCGCGCTCCAGCCGGTCCGCCACACCGCGCAGAAAGGCATCGGGCGTGGCGCCGGTGCGGGCCAGATTGTAGGCGCACAGGGCGATGGAAAACGTGTCGTGTGAAGTGTTGTCGCGCATCATGGGTGCGATGCTGACGGGCCGGACGCGTGAGCGCAAGACGACACGGCGCCGCCCCTTGCAGCAGACACCGACTCACGCTGAACTCTTTGTGGAAAACGTATGAACGCGCGCCGCGTCAGTCGTTGATCGCGAAGAGCTTGGCCGCCATCGCGAGGCTGGCGAGCACGAGGCCGGCGCGCACCTGTGTGCCCGCGCGGTCGTCATTGTCCGGAACGGCCACGACGCCCGTGCGCTTGAGGCGCTGCAGCGCGCGGTCGGCATTGTCGGCCGCCATGTCGACATCGGACATGAGCCGGCGCAACTGCGCACGAGGCGTCATGATCGTCTCCCCAAAATCACCATCCGAAGACAGGCTAGGCAAACGGCGTTTCGGCTTGGTTAATGGGCGGCAGTTTTTGCCGCTGCCCGCCCGTTTTCGCTTCGCCGGTCCGGTCAGGGACGCGTCGTGCGCGGATCGGCGGCATCCAGCAGGCGCACCTGCACCTGTTCGCGACCCTGCCAGGTGTCGAGCGACAGCGCGCCTGCAAGATGCAGCCGCTCGCCGCGATGCGACAGCAGCATCTGCCCGAGCGCAGTGTCGGCGGCCTTGAAGGCGATGGCCTTGAGACTGCCCCCGCCGCCGTCGGCCAGGGTGGCCCGCACGTGCCCCTTGCCCACCACGTCGGCGAAGGAGATCCGGTGGCTGGGAAAGGCGAAGACGGGCTCCGCATGGCCCGCGCCGAAGGGGCCGGCGCGTTCGAGGTCGTGATAGAGGGCAACCTGTGCCGCGCTCGCCGTCAGCGCGCCGTCGACCTTGAGCACATGCTCCGAGCGTGCCGCCGCGACCGCCTCGCCCAGTTCGGCATCGAGAAACGCCGTGAGGTCGTCGAGCCGGTCGCGGCGCACGGTCAGGCCGGCGGCCATCGCGTGCCCGCCGCCCTTTTCCAGGATCCCCTCGCCCACCGCCTTGCGCACGGCCGCGCCCAGATCGACGCCGGGGATCGAGCGGCCCGAGGCGATGCCCTTGCCGTCCGCGTCGAAGGCAACCGCGAACGCCGGCCGGCGGTGGCGCTCCTTGAGCCGCGAGGCAACCAGCCCGACGACGCCGGGATGCCAGCCGTCCGCGCCGGCGAAGAGCACCGCCGGGTCGGACGCGTCCAGCGCGACCATGGCCTGCGCCTCGCCCTCTTCCAGCATCGCCGCCTCGATGGCCTGACGCTCGCCGTTGAGGCGCTCCAGCGTCTCGGCGATCCCGCGCGCCTCGTCCATATCGCCGGTTGTGAGCAGCCGGGCACCCAGAGCGGCGTCGCCGATGCGTCCGCCGGCGTTGATGCGCGGGCCGATCAGGAAGCCGAGATGATAGGGCGTCGGCGGTCCATGCACGCGCGCCACATCCGACAGCGCGGCGAGCCCTGGGTTGGCGCGCCGGTGCAGCGCCAGCAGCCCCTTGCGCACGAAGGCCCGGTTGAGCCCGGCAAGCGGCACCACGTCGCAGACCGTACCGACGGCCACGAGATCGAGCAGCGCCAGAAGATCGGGCTCGCTCCGCCCGGCGAACATCCCGCGTCGCCGCAATTCCCGGTTCAGCCCGACGACGAAGACGAAGGTCACGCCGACGGCGGCCAGATGGCCGAGCCCGGACAGATCGTCCTGACGGTTCGGGTTGACCAGCGCGACCGTCGGAGGAAGCTCCTCGCCGACCTGGTGGTGGTCGAGCACCACCACGTCGAGATCGACGCCGCGCGCCTCCTCGAAGGCCTCGAAGGAGGTGCTGCCGCAATCGACGCAGACGAGCAACTCCGCGCCGTCGTCGCGCAGCATGCGGATCGCGGGTCCGTTCGGACCGTAGCCCTCCACGATGCGGTCGGGAATATGGATGCGGTTGGGCGTGCCGAGCGCGGAGAGATAGCGGCTGAGCAGCGCCGAGGACGTCGCCCCGTCGACGTCGTAATCGCCGAAGATCGCGATCCTGTGCCCCGCCTGAACCGCATCGGCCACCCGCGCCACGCCGGCATCGAGAGCCTGAAGCGCGCTGGGATCCGGCATCAGGTCCTTGACCGTGGGATCGAGAAAGGCGCCGGCCGCCTCCAGCGAAACGCCGCGCCCGGCGAGCACGCGCGCCACCACTTCCGGCACGCCGAGGCGCTGCGCGATGGCAAGCGCGGTCGGCGTCTCGGTGGCCGTGAGGCGTTCGCGCCAGGTGCGCCCGGATACGGAGCGGGTGACGCCCAGCACGCAGCGCCCCGTCTCGGAGGCCGCGGGCGTCAGGGGCGTTGCGATCATGGGCTATGCCTTCCGCCACGGGAGCCGGGCGTGACCCGGCCGGTCAGTCCCCCCCGGCCGGGCCTGGCCCGGCCAATCTCACGCCCCAATGGCCGGGCCTGCCCGGCCAATCGGCTCAACGGCCGGGCCTGCCCGGCCGGTCAATCCCCACGGCCGGACCTGCGCCGGCCGGTCAATCCAGGTGGAACTTGTCCAGCTGCGTGTGGCGCGCCTTGATGTAGCGCACGGTGCCGGTCGTGGAGCGCATCACCACCGTGTGGGTGGTGATGTCGGCGCGGCCGAACCGCACGCCCTGCAGGAAATTGCCGTCGGTGACGCCGGTGGCGGCGAACAGCACGTCGCCGGTCGCCATCTCTTCCATTGTGTACTTGCGCTTGATGTCGGTGATGCCCATGCGGTGCGCACGCTCGACCTGCTCGTCGCGGGTGATCACCAGCCGCCCCTGCATCTGGCCGCCGATGCAGCGCAGGGCGGCGGCCGCAAGCACGCCTTCCGGCGCGCCGCCGATGCCCATGTAGATGTCGATGCCCGTCTCGTCCGGATCGGTGGTGTGGATCACGCCGGCAACGTCGCCGTCGCCGATCAGGCGGATCGACACGCCGGCCGAACGCAGGTCCTCGATGATCTTGGCGTGGCGCGGCCGGTCGAGCACGCAGGCGGTGATCTCCGACACCGGCACGCCCTTGGCCTTGGCGAGTGCCGTCACGTTTTCCGAGGGCGATGCGTCGAGATCGACGAGGCCGGCCGGGTAGCCCGGGCCGATGGCGATCTTTTCCATGTAGCTGTCGGGGGCGTTCAGCAGTCCGCCCTTGGGCGCCAGCGCGATCACCGCCAGCGAATTCGGCAGGTTCTTGGCGCAGATGGTGGTGCCTTCCAGCGGATCGAGCGCGATGTCGACCGCCGGGCCCTGCTCGGTACCGACCCGCTCGCCGATGTAGAGCATCGGCGCCTCGTCGCGCTCGCCCTCGCCGATCACAACCGTGCCGTCGATGGGCAGCCGGTTGAGCTCACGCCGCATGGCGTCCACCGCGGCCTGGTCCGCCGCCTTTTCGTCGCCGCGTCCCCGCAAGCGCGCCGCCGCCACGGCCGCGCGTTCCGTCACGCGGGCCAGTTCAAGGGTCAGGATGCGGTCGAGAGCGTCGCCGGCGACGGTTTCGGGGGTGGACATGGGCTTTCCTCGGATACGTGTCACGAACAGGGATTGTGAGTGTCAGCGGAGTTTTTCGATGCGAATCATCTGCGGATCGCCGGCGACCACATTGCGCGCCATGATGGTGGCCAGCGCCCGCTTGACCGCCGCTTCCGTCGTTTCATAGGTCGTCAGGATGACCGGCTGCGGCGCATCGCTGTGCGGCTCGCTCAGGTCGCCCGCACGAGACCGGTCCCGCTGAACGATGGATTCCAGCGAAATGTCCTCGTCCGCCATGATCCGCGCGATTTCGGCGAAGGCGCCGGAGCGGTCGTAGACGGACAGGCGGATGTAATAGCCCCCCTCGTGCCGCCGCATGCGCGCCGCCTCGTAGGGGGCGAGCGTGTCGGCCGGCATGCCGAGCGTGGGAATTGCGTGCCCGCGCGCCACGTCGGCGATGTCGCCGAGCACGGCCGAGGCGGTCGCGTCGCCGCCCGCGCCGGGGCCCACCAGCACAACCTCGCCGACCGCGTCGCCGTCGATGGCGACCGCGTTCAGCACGCCGTCGATGCGCGCGATGGCCGAGGTCTTGGGCACCATGGTCGGATGCACGCGCTGTTCGATGCCGCTGTCGGTGCGCTGCGCGACGCCGAGCAGCTTGATGCGGTAGCCGAGTTCGCCGGCCGCCTCGATGTCGGCCTGTGTGATCGAGGAAATGCCCTCGCAATAGATCGCCTCGCTGTCGATGCGCGACCCGAAGGCGAGCGACGTCAGGATGGCGAGCTTGTGCGCGGTGTCGAAGCCCTCGATGTCGAAGGTGGGATCGGCCTCCGCGTATCCCAGCCGCTGGGCGTCGGCGAGACAGTCGGAGAAATCGAGTCCCTCCTGCTCCATCCGCGTCAGGATGTAATTGCAGGTGCCGTTGAGGATGCCGTAGACGCGGGAAATCTCGTTGCCGGCCAACGCCTCGCGCATCGTCTTGATGACCGGGATGCCGCCGGCCACCGCCGCCTCGTAGAACAGCGCGGTGCCGTTCGCCTCGGCCAGGGCCGCAAGCTCCACGCCATGGCGGGCGAGCAGCGCCTTGTTCGCCGTCACCACCGGCTTGCCGGCCGCAAGCGCGGCGCGCACGCTCGCTTCCGCCGGGCCGTCCTCGCCGCCGATCAGTTCCACGTAGACGTCGACATCCGCGGAGGTGGCGAGCGCCACCGGGTCGTCGAACCAGGCCATGCCGGAGAGATCGACGCCGCGATCGCGCGTGCGATCGCGCGCCGAGACCGCGCTGACCCGAACGGGCCTGCCGCAGCGTGCCGTCAGTGCATTCGATTTACGTTCGATCAGCCGCACAAGCGACGCGCCGACCGTGCCGAGGCCGGCAACGCCGACGCGCAAGTCCTTCGTCATGAAAACCGCAATCCGTTCGTGAGGCCCGACCGGGAGATGTGCAGGGGGTGAGACCCTAGCTCCGGCCCGAGGCGTCGATGGGGATGACGTTGTGCAACGTTTTGTCCGCCGTTTCAAGGAAGCGGCGCAAGCCCCGCGCCGCCTGGCGAATGCGCTGCTCGTTTTCCACCAGCGCGATGCGCACATGGCCGTCGCCGTACTCGCCGAAGCCGAGGCCCGGCGCCACGGCGACCTCGGCATGCTCGATCAGCAGCTTGGCGAATTCGACGGAGCCCAGATGGCGGAACTTCTCCGGAATCGGCGCCCAGGCGAACATGCTGGCCTCGGGCGACGGCACTTCCCATCCGGCGCGGCCGAAGGCTTCCACCAGCGTGTCGCGGCGGCGCCTGTAGACGGCGCGGGCCTCGGCGATGCAGTCGTCGGGACCGTTGAGCGCCGCCGTCGCCGCCACCTGGATCGGCGTGAAGGCACCGTAGTCGAGGTAGCTCTTGACCCGCGCCAGCGCGGAAATCAGCCGCTCGTTGCCGACCGCGAACCCCATGCGCCAGCCCGGCATGGAATAGGTCTTGGACAGCGAGGTGAATTCGACCGCCACATCGATGGCGCCCTCCACCTGAAGGATCGAGGGCGGCGGCGTGTCGCCGAAGTAGATTTCCGAATAGGCCAGATCCGACAGCACGAAGATGTCGTGCTTCTTCGCGAAGGCCACGACCTCTCTGTAGAAGTCGAGATCGGCGACCGAGGCCGTCGGATTGGCCGGGTAGCACAGGATCATGGCGATCGGCTTGGGCACCGAGTGCACGAGCGCGCGCTCCAGCGCGTGAAACACCTCCGGTCCCGGCTCGGAGGGAATGGCGCGCAGCACCGCGCCGGCCATCAGAAAGCCGAAGGCGTGGATCGGGTAGCTCGGATTGGGGACGAGCACCACATCGCCCGGCGCGGAAATCGCCTGCGCCATATTGGCGAAGCCCTCCTTCGAGCCGAGGGTTGCGACCACCTGCGTCTCGGGATCGAGCTTCACCCCGAAGCGGCGGGCGTAATAGGCCGCCTGCGCCCGGCGCAGGCCGGGAATGCCCTTGGAGGCCGAATAGCGGTGCGTCTTGGGGTTTTGAACCGTCTCGGTCAGTTTGTCGACGATGTGCTGCGGGGTCGGCAGATCCGGGTTGCCCATCCCCAGATCGATGATGTCCGCGCCGTTCGCACGCGCCTTCGCCTTGAGCCGGTTGACCTGTTCAAACACATAAGGCGGCAGACGCCGCGTTTGATAGAATTCTTCCATGGCTCGATCCTTGCCCGCATGCCGGAACTCGGGGCGGCGGTGCCGCGCGAAAAGGTCCTGTCCGAAACCGGCCGGTGGTTCTTGTCGTTCCGGGGCCCGTGCCGCAATCCGGCCGGCCGCCGATGTCGCCGGCACATGCCGGTCGCCGCCGTCATAGCAGTCCGCGCCGACGCGCGCACCGCCAAATTGCGCCGCTGCAGCGCGTCTCGTTCAGTCTGCGCTCTCGATGTCGCGGATCGCGCGCGCGCCATGGTCCGCGCCGAGCGCCCGAAGCTGGTCGAAGGAGGTCGCGGGGCGCGTGGGCCGGAGACCGTCGCGCTCCCGCGCCAGATCCCGCAGCCGTGCCTTGGCTTGCGCGGCCTGTTCGAGCGACATGAGCCCGGTGGACGGCGCGAGCGCGTCGATCGCCGGGTCGGCGGCCGGGGCCGTGGCGCCACCGGTTTGGCCGGCCGTTCCGGGAGACGAAGCGACGACCCCTTGCGCGGCGCGCGATCGGGCGCCATCGGCATAGGCGTCGGCGCCGACGGCGATCCCCGAAGCGGTGTCGGAAACGGGCACGGCCGGCGTCACGTTGCGGGCCGAGGTCTGGCTCGGCTCGAGCGCGTCGACCAGCGTGCCGGCCGGCGTGTAGGCACATCCGGCCAGCAGAACGGCGGCGCCGATTGCGAGCGCGCTTCGCCGGATCATTCCAAATCGCGACACGTCAGGCCCTTCTTCGCTAGCCGTCCCCCGCCCGTCTTGTAACCGGCGCGGGACGTACGACATTGTAAGCGCTTTGTCCAACTTGTCAGGTGCGCGTCACACAACGGTATTATGCCGGCAACCGACCGGCCGACGGTCGGAATCCGTGTATTTCATGGGCCCGGCGGCGCAAGTGTCCCTGACGTCGGGCGCTCACATCGGTTAAGATACACTTTTGAAGCAGACGGAGGATCCATTCAGGATGACGGACGAGACCCCTAATCCCCTTCTCCAGTATATCGTCAAGAATCCTGAAGCGTTTGCACACAATCTGGCCCGTATTGTGGAAAATGCAGGCAAGGCGATGGCCGCCTATGTCGAGCCGCGCGAAACCGGCCAGATCAGGCCCGAACTGGCCGACGAGCTGTCGTCGATCTTCAAGACCCTGAGCCAGGTCGGCGAATACTGGATGTCCGACCCGCAGCGCGCGATCGAGGCCCAGGGCCGGCTGATGACGAAATACATCGATCTGTGGAACGCCTCGCTCAAGCGCATGATGGGCGAGACGGCGGCCCCCGCCGCGGCCCCCCAGCCCGGCGACCGGCGCTTCGGCGATCCGGAGTGGAACGAGAACCAGTTCTTCGACTTCGTGAAGCAGATCTATCTGATCACCTCGCAATGGGCCGAACAGCTCGTGAGCGAGGCGGCCGATCTCGACGATCACACCCGCCACAAGGCGGATTTCTACGTCAAGCAGATCGCCAATGCGCTGTCGCCGTCGAACTTCATCCTGACCAACCCGGAGCTCCTGCGCGAGACGCTGGAATCCGACGGCGAGAACCTGGTGCGCGGCATGCAGTTGCTGGCCGAGGACATCAAGGCCGGCAAGGGCGACCTGAAGATCCGCCAGTCCGACCCGACCAAGTTCAAGGTCGGCGAGAACCTGGCCACGACGCCGGGCAAGGTGGTGGCGCAGAACGACGTCTGTCAGGTGATCCAGTACACGCCGACGACCGAGACGGTGCTCAAGCGGCCGCTGATGATCGTGCCGCCGTGGATCAACAAGTTCTACATTCTCGATCTCAACCCGGAGAAATCCTACATCAAGTGGGCGGTGGAGCAGGGCCACACGGTCTTCGTGATCTCCTGGGTCAATCCCAACGAGCGGCAGGCGCAGAAGGGCTTCGAGCACTACATGCGCGAGGGCGTTCTGGAGACGCTCGACGTCATCAAGCGGGCCACCCGCCAGGAGGAGGTCAATGCCGTCGGCTATTGCGTGGGCGGCACGCTGCTCGGCGTGACGCTGGCCTATATGGCCGCCGTCGGCGACGAGCGGATCAAGACCGCGACCTTCTTCACCACCCAGGTGGACTTCACCCATGCCGGCGATCTCAAGGTCTTCGTCGACGAGGAGCAGATCGAACTCGTCGAGAAGCGCATGAAGGAAAAGGGCTATCTCGACGGCTCAAAGATGGCCTCGGCCTTCAACCTGCTGCGCTCGAACGACCTGATCTGGCCCTATGTGGTCAACAATTACCTCAAGGGCCGCGAGCCCTTCCCCTTCGACCTGCTCTACTGGAACTCCGATTCCACCCGCATGCCGGCGGCAAACCACTCCTTCTACCTGCGCAACTGCTATCTGGAGAACCGGCTGTCGCAGGGCACGATGGAGATCGCCGGCGAGCGGCTCGATCTCGGCAAGGTCACCATCCCGATCTACAATCTGGCGACGCGCGAGGATCACATCGCCCCGCCGGAATCGGTGTTCCTCGGATCGCAGTTCTTCGGCGGGCCGGTCGACTACGTGCTGTCCGGCTCGGGTCACATCGCCGGCGTGGTCAATCCGCCGTCGCGCAACAAGTACCAGTTCTGGACGAACGGCCCGCCGGCCGGCGAACTGAAGGACTGGCTCGCCACGGCCGAGGAGCATCCCGGATCGTGGTGGCCGCATTGGGACGCCTGGATCCGCGGTCACGACGCAACCACCGCCAAGGCCCGCAAGCCCGGCGCCTACCGGATGAAGATCATCGAGGACGCGCCGGGCAGCTACGTCAAGGCGAGTTCCTGACGGGCGCGACGCTGACCTTTCGCAAAGCGAGCTTGCCGGTTTTCCCGATATCCGAGGCCTCGCGGCGCCGGCCGCGCCGGGCTTGGCGCTCGTCGCGCCCCTCGCCGGGTCCGATCCTGCGTTGAAAATCACGCCGGTTCACGCCGTGAACCATGGCATCGGGTCGCGCCTTCGGGTAAACTTGGACTCCACCTTGGCGCACGCGCTCTGCCGTGCCGCGCGGAGCGTCCGCGCGGCTCACATTGTCCGGTCCGCGACGTGCCCGAAGCCCGGACGAACCGGATCCCGAGCCGCGTCCACGACCGCCGGAGTGCCATGCGACAGACCCAACCAGCCCCGGTTTCCAAACCGCCGCGCAGCGCCTACGCGGCCTATCGGCCGATGAACGCCGGGCGGATGCCCATGCTGGGCATGGATGCGGACGTGTGGCAGCGCCACGCGAGCGGCTGGAGCGTGTGGACCCGCTTTGCCACGCTGCCGCTCTTGTTTCTCGCGATCTGGTCGCACGTCTGGATCGGCTGGCCGCTGGCGGGTCTGGCCGTCGCCGTGGTGTGCATCTGGCTGTGGCTCAATCCCCGGATCTTTCCCGCCCCGCGCACCTTCGACACCTGGCGCGCGCGGGCGACCTTCGGCGAGCGCGTCTGGCTCAACCGCGCCCGCGTCCCGATCCCCGCCGCCGACAATCGCCGCGCCGTGGCGCTGTCGCTGGTGACGAGCTTCGGCTTCGTGCTCGGCCTGTGGGGCGCGGTGACGACCGGCGTCGCGGCCGTGATCCTCGGCACGCTGCTGACCTATGCCGGCAAGATCGCCTTCCTGCAGGGCATGGTCCGCCTCTACGACAAGATGCGCGACGCGCATCCCGTCTACCGCTCCTGGACCATCGTGCCGGTCAACGACAACACCGCCGACGCCCGCGCCCACGGCCGCACGGGCTCGTGAGGCGCACCCGCGCGACGCCGGCCTCTCCGCTCAGCCCGTGCGCGTGAGCACCCTGTCGAAACGCTCCACCGCCCAGTCGACGTCCTCCGCGCCCAGCACCAGCGGCGGGGCGATGCGGATCGTGTGGTCGTGCGTGTCCTTGGCGAGAATTCCCTCCTCGCGCAGCGCCTCGCAATAGGCGCGCGCGCCGCCGGCCTCCGGATGCAGTTCGACGGCGAGCATCAGCCCGCGCCCGCGCACCTCGCGCACGGCGTTGGAGCGGATGGCGGCAAGCCCCGCCTTGAAGCGTGCGCCCTGCTCGTCCGCGTTCTCGATCATGCCTTCCTCGACGAGGACCGCGAGCGCGGCGCGGGCGACCGCGCAGGCGAGCGGATTGCCGCCGAAGGTCGAACCGTGTTCGCCCTGCTGCAGCACGCCCAGGACTTCCGAGTTGGAGAGCACGGCGGAGACCGGATAGAAGCCGCCCGACAGCGCCTTGCCGACCAGCGTCACATCGGCCTCGATGCCCTCGTGCTCCTCCGCGAGAAACCTGCCGGTGCGCCCCAACCCGGTCTGGATCTCGTCCAGGATCAGCGTCACGTCGCGGGCGCTGCAGAGTTCGCGCACCTTGCGAAAGTAGCCCTCGGGCGGCAGCAGGATGCCGGCCTCGCCCTGGATCGGCTCGACCAGAAAGGCGACCGTATTGTCCGTGACGGCCGCCGCGAAGGCCTCGAAATCGCCGAAGGGCACCACCTTGAAGCCGGGCGCGAAGGGGCCGAAGCCACTGCGTGCCACCGGATCGGTCGAGAAGCCGACGATGCCGAGGGTGCGGCCGTGAAAATTGTTGTCGCAGACGATGATCTCGGCTTCGCCGTCCGGCACGCCCTTCACCTCATAGCCCCATTTGCGCACCGCCTTGACGGCGCTTTCGACCGCCTCGGCGCCGGAGTTCATCGGCAGGATCTTGTGCGCGCCGGTGAGCCTTGCGAGATCCTCGTAGAGCAGCGCGAGCTGGTCGTTGCGAAAGGCGCGCGAGGTCAGCGTCAGCTTCGCCGACTGCTCGACCATTGCCTCTCGTATTCTCGGGTGGCAGTGGCCCTGATTGACGGCCGAATAGGCGGCGAGGCAATCCATGTAGCGGCGCCCGTCGACATCCCACACCCAGATCCCCTCGCCGCGCGTCAGGACCACGTCGATCGGCTTGTAGTTATGGGCCCCGAGCCGGTGTTCGGCGGCGATATAGTCTTGCGGCAAGCGGCTCATCGGCGGTCTCCCGTCTGCTGTCTTGTCTCGGTCAGGCAAAGGCCTGCGTCGGGCGGTCCATCACGTCCTGACCGAACAGGCTTGCGACCAGTTCCGCCAGAACGAGCGCGCTTTGACCGCGCACGTCGAGGAAGGGGTTGAGTTCGACGACATCGAGCGACACGGTCAGCCCCGCATCCTCCAGAAGCTCCATGACCAGATGCGCCTCGCGATAGGTCGCCCCGCCGGGCACCGTCGTGCCGACGCCGGGCGCGAGGTCCGGATCGAGGAAGTCGACATCGAGCGACACATGAAGAACGCCGCCTTCCTCTCTGACCTGCTTGAGAAACTGCTTCATCAGGAGCGACACACCTTCCTCGTCGATGCGCCGCATGTCGCAGACCTGGACGCCGCGCGCGCGCAGCAGGGCGCGCTCGCCCGGGTCGATGGAGCGCGCGCCGAAAACGCACATGCGCCCGGGCGCGACCGTTTCGGCCGGTTGATCGCCCATCAGGGGTGCCAGCTCGGCTTCGCCGGCGAGGCTCGCCAGCGCCATGCCGTGCAGATTTCCCGAGGGCGAGGTGTCCGGCGTGTTGAAATCGGCGTGAGCATCGAGCCACAGCACGAAGAGCGGACGGCCCTGCTCCTGCCAGTGGCGCGCAACGCCGGCAACGGAGCCCATCGACAGCGCATGGTCGCCGCCGAGGAACACCGGCAGGCACCCGCTGCGCGACAGCTCATAGGCGCGCGCCGCAAGCGGGCGGATCCAGCCGGCGACGGCCTCGGCCTCCCGCGCGGTCCCGCGAAGGGTCAAGGGGGCGACGGCAGCGGGGGCGAGCGGCGCAAGATCACCGAGATCGCGCACGGACCAGCCGAGCGCGGAAAGCCGGCCTTCCAGATCGGCGATCCTGAGCGCCGCCGGCCCCATGGCCGCCCCCCGGCGCCCGGTTCCGGCCTCGATGGGCACGCCCAACAGGGCGATCTCCTGGTCGCGACTTGCGCGCATGCCGATGCCTCCAATGCCGTGGCGGTGTCCGTTTCCCGAGCCCGCGCGCAAAGCGCGCCAGGCCCGACACGCGTCAGGATGCGTCGGGAGAAAGTTGGCGAAAAGCTGGAATTATGGCGTTTTGCAAGCTACATTTGACGATCTGAGAAGCGATACTGAGCAAAATGCCCATGGACGATCTCGACCGCCGCCTCATCGCGCTTCTGCGCCACGACGCGCGCGCGCCTGTCGCGACGCTGGCCGCCGACCTCGGCGTGTCGCGCGCGACCGCCAAGGCACGGCTCGACCGGCTCGTGGACAGCGGCGTCATCCAGGGCTTCACGATCAATCTGCGCAAGGCCGAGGACGGCGGCCGGGTCCGGGCCATCATGATGATCGAAGTGGAGGGCCACCGCAGCGAGACCGTACTGCGCCGGCTCTACGGCTTTCCGCAGGTCCGACGGCTGCACACCACCAACGGGCGCTGGGACATCGTCGCGGAGCTGGAGACCGACACGCTGGAGGCCTTCGACCGGCTCCTGTCGGAGATCCGGCGTCTCGACGGCATCGCGGGGTCCGAAACCAGCATCCTGCTCGCCGCCCGCAAGGGCTAAACATTGGTCGGCGGGCCACTCAGCGCGAAAGCGTCTTTTCGAAGAAGATCCGGTCGAAGCCGTCCACCGTCGCGCGCCCCGTCTCGCGGAAACCGAGACGGCGGTACCAGGCGGCGTTCCGGGTCATGACCGCATTGGTGTAGAGCGTGTAGCGATCCGCGCGGGCCGCGATGAACGCCTCGACCAGCGCGATGAGCCGCGCGCCGCAGCCCCGCCCGCGCCAGGCCCCGGCGACCGCCAGATTGTCGAGCACGAAGCCCTCGCCCGTGTCGATCACGACCGCGAAGCCCGCGAGTTCCCCGACCGCGCCATCGCTCAGCACGAAGACCGTGTCGTCGCGGATGTGAGCGGCATAGTCGGCATCCATCGGCGCGGGCCGGCGGCCGATGGCCGGGATGTATCCGGCATAGGCCTCGCGCGCGATCGCCAAAAGCGCGTCCGCGTCCTCCGGTCGTGCCAGCCTGTGCGTGAGCATCGCTCCCCCAACGAAAAAGGCGCTGCATGGTAGCATGCAGCGCCTTCTTGCAAAAATCGGAGGTGCGCGATCAGCGCTTGGAGAACTGGAAGCTCCGGCGGGCCTTGCGGCGGCCGTACTTCTTGCGCTCCACCACGCGGCTGTCGCGGGTCAGGAAGCCTTCCTTCTTGAGCACACCGCGCAGCTCCGGCTCGTAATGCGTGAGCGCCTTGGAGATGCCGTGACGCAGCGCACCCGCCTGACCGGACAGACCGCCGCCGGTCACCGTGGCGACGACGTCATACTGGCCGTCGCGGTCGGTGAGGACGATCGGCTGGCGCAGGATCATCTGCAGCACCGGACGCGCGAAGTACTCCGAGAAGTCCTTCTTGTTGATCGTGATCTTGCCCGTGCCCGGCTTGATCCAGACGCGCGCGATGGCGTCCTTGCGCTTGCCGGTGGCATAGGCGCGGCCCTGCGCATCGAGCTTCTGCACGTGCACCGGCGCCTGCGTCTCGGCCGCGCCGACGGCGTCGCCCAGCTCTTCGAGGGACTGAAGCTCAGCCATGATTACGCCCTCTTCCCGTCGTTCTTCGCATTCATCGCCTTGAAGTCGACCGGAACCGGCGACTGGGCCTCATGCGGATGGTTGGACCCGGCGTAGATCCGGAGGTTCTTCAGCTGCGCACGGCTGAGCGGACCGCCCGGCATCATGCGCTTGACGGCCTGCTCCAGCACGCGCTCGGGGAACTTGCCCTCGAAGATCGCGCGCGCCTTGCGCTCCTTGATGCCGCCGGGATAGCCGGTGTGCCAGTAGTAGGTCTTGTCGGTGTACTTCTTGCCCGTCAGCACGGCCTTGTCGGCATTGATGACGATGACATTGTCACCGCAGTCGATGTGCGGCGTGAAGGTCGACTTGGTCTTGCCGCGCAGCGTGTTGGCGATGAAGGCGGCCAGACGGCCGACCACAACACCCTCGGCGTCGATCAAGATCCACTTCTTCTCGACCTCGGCCGGTTTGGCGGAGTAGGTCTTCATGGGTGCGATCCGTTTCTCGTGCAGACCCTGACGGGTCCCCTCGTGCGAACCCGCTAGGGTCCGAAGTCCATGCAAGGCACCCCCGAAACCGGGTGCGCCCGCGTCGATGCAGGGTTTAGGCGCCTTCACAGGCCTTGTCAATTCGAAAGATGTGACGACACCGCGTGAAACTATAGTAATTACAATACATTAGAAAAATGGTATCATTTTACCACATAAAACACGCCCTCAGCGCGGCGGGATCGAATAGGTCGCCGTGGCATGGGCGACGAGGTCGTCCCCGTCGCGGCCGGTGATCCCGCAGTCGACGACCGCCAGCCGCTTGCCGAGCTTCAGCAGCCGGCAGGTCGCGATCAGGTCGCCGGGCGCGGGCTTTCTGAGAAAGTTCATGTTGAGATTGGTGGTCACGGCGAGCGCCACGGGGCCGATATGGGCGAGGATCACAACATAGGCGGCGAGATCCACCAGCGTCATCATGGTCGGACCGGAGACCGTGCCGCCCGGGCGCAGGTGGCGCTCCTGCGGCGACACGGACATGACTGCGGTTCCCTCCGACACCTCCAGGATCCGGTAGATGCGCCCATCGGCATGGACCTGCGGGAACTCCCGGTCGATGAAGGCGTTAAGCTCCGGGATCGTCATGATCGGCTGCAAGGTGGTTCCTCCCCGTCTTTCCTTTGCATGTGTCGTTAGCGGGATCGGGCCGGCTTCACAAGATGCCGCAGGGAGAGGGCCGCGCGTCGCCCCTCATGCTGTCTTCGCCTTTGTCGCGCGCCCTCGGGTTCGTTATATCTGGGGCAGGATCAGACACGCGCGACCGGGAGGGTCTCATGGACAGCGCCGCAACCCCGCCTCTTCACGACGCGCGCGCCGATGGCGTGCTGACGCTCACGCTCAACCGGCCGGAGCGAAAGAACTCCCTGTCGGAAGAGATGATGGCCGCGCTGCAGACCGCGCTCGATGCGGCGCGCGAGGACCGCGACATCCGCGTCATCGTGCTGAAGTCGACCGGCAACGTCTTTTGCGCCGGGCACGACCTCAAGGAGATGACGGCGGCCCGCGCGCATGACGACCGCGGGCGGGCCTATTACACACAGGTGATGGACGCCTGCGCCCATCTCATGCAGACCATCGTCACCCATCCCAAGCCGGTGATCGCCGAGGTCGACGGCATGGCGACCGCTGCGGGCCTTCAGCTCGTCGCCTCCTGCGATCTGGCAATCGCTTCCGACGAGGCCCGCTTCTGCACGCCGGGCGTCAACATCGGGCTCTTCTGTTCCACGCCGATGGTGGCGCTGTCGCGCAACGTCTCGCGCAAGCAGGCGATGGAAATGCTGCTCACCGGCGAGGTGATCGACGCCGGCACCGCGCGCGAATTCGGCCTCGTCAACCGGGTGGTGCCGCGCGCCTACCTCGCCCAGGTCACGGCGAAATACGCCGAGACCATCGCCTCCAAGTCGCCACTGACGCTCAAGACCGGCAAGGAAGCCTTCTACCGGCAGGTCGAGATGCCGCTGGCCGACGCCTATCGCCACTGCGCGCAGGTGATGGTCGACAACATGCTCGCCCGCGACGCGGAGGAAGGCATCGGCGCCTTCCTGGAAAAGCGCGCGCCCGAATGGACGGGGGAGTGATCCCCCGCCTGCCCCGCTCCCACGTTTCCCTGGCAGAGAGCCCCGCGTGACCCACGACCGCTATTCCGATGCGCATATCCGCGCGATTCTCGACGAGGTGAAGACCGTCGCGATGGTCGGCGCGAGCCCGAACGCCGCGCGCCCGTCCTACCTCGTGCTGAAATACATGCTGGCGAAGGGCTACCGCGTGTTTCCGATCAATCCGGGCCATGCGGGCAAGGAGATCCTCGGCCAGCGGGTCCATGCCGCGCTGCACGAGGTGCCGGAGCCCATCGACATGGTGGACATCTTCCGCAACTCGGCGGCGGCGCTGTCCGTCACCCGTGAAGCGCTCACCCTCGACCCCCTGCCGAAGGTGATCTGGATGCAGCTCACCGTGCGCAACGACGAGGCGGCGCAGCTCGCGGAGGAAAAGGGCCTGCGGGTGATCATGAACCGCTGCCCGAAGATCGAATACGGACGCCTGTCGGGCGAGATCGGCTGGACGGGCGTGAACTCGCGCACCCTGTCGTCGAAGCGCCCCGCCCTTAAGGCCGGCTTCCAGCACCGGGGGTTGCGCAAGGAGTGACGCGTGGGGCGCCGGAGTGGATCACAGAATCGCCGGCGTCAGATGGTCCCCAAACCCTTGCAAGGTCCTCCTCCCGGACGCAAGCGCCGGAGACCCGGGATCGGCGAGGCAGAGAATGCGCGTGAAAAGCTCCTCAGAAAAAGCGGAGCTTTCCGCTCCCCGATACCGGGTCGCGCCGACGCTTGCCCGGTATGACGCCCGGGTCAGACGCACCGGTGCCTAGCCGGGGCGTGGCCACGAATGTCACCGACACATCACTGCGGCGGCTTGAGGCGCGGCAGCACGCCCTGCGGCCCCTGTTCCGGCGCGGTGCCGGCGAGCGGATCCTCGCCCGCGGCCGCCTGTTCGGAGATCGGCGGGCCGCTGTAATTGTCCGGCGGCGGCACGTTGGAGTACTGCTTGCAGTCGGTCAGCCACACGTCATAGACGGCGTGCTCCACCGCATGCAGGCCGGGGCTCGCCGCGAACATCCATCCGGTGAAGATGCGCTGCACCTGGTTTTCCAGCGTGATCTCGTCCACCTCGACGAAGGCCGTCGTCTGCGGCGTTTCCGTCTGCGGGCGCGTGTTGCACTCGCGCGGCGTCACCTGCAGCGCGCCGAACTGCACCGTCTCGCCGATGTAGACGTCGAAGGTGATGATGCGGCCGGTGATCTTGTCGAGCCCCGAGAAGACCGCGACCGGGTTTTCGATCTTTTCCGCGACCGCCTGAGGCGCCGTCAGGGACAGCGCGCAGGCGGCAAGCGTCGCCACCAGCGCCCCGCGTCCCCGATGCCGCATCCAGCGCGGCGCAGTCGATCTCATTCGCCTCATGCCTTGTCCTCAATCCGGGCGGCGCTGATCACGCGGCCGAAAGATCCGCGATGCGGCTGCGCGCCTCGGCGACACGCCCCAGCCGTTCGGCAAGCTCGGCACGCTTCTCGCGCTCCGCCACGACGATTTCCTCCGGCGCCTTGGCCAGGAACCCTTCGTTGGAGAGTTTCTTGTCGATGCGCGCGATCTCGCCTTCCAGCTTGGCCGTCTCCTTGGCAAGGCGCGCGGCCTCCGCCTCCAGATCGATCACCCCGGCGAGCGGCAGGCAGACGGTGGCCTCGTCGCTGACGATCTGCACCGCGCCCGAGGGCGGCGTGTCGTCCAGCGTCACGCTTTCGGCGCGCGCCAGCCGCAGGATCGCCGCCTCATGGGCGGACAGACGGCCACGCGTGACGTCATTCGCCCCCGTGACGACCAGCGGCACCTTCGCGCCGGCGGGCACGTTCATCTCCGCGCGCACCGAGCGGATCGCCGAGATCAGATCGACGAGCCAGTTGATCTCGGCCGCCGCGTCCGCGTCGCCGCCGACGGAGACAGGCCAGCGCGTGTGCGCCAGGATCGAAGCGCGGGATGCCCCCGCCTCGCCCTCGACCGTGCGGGCCCACAGTTCCTCGGTCATGAACGGCATGAACGGATGCAGCAGCTTCAGGATCTCGTCGAGCGCCCAGGCGGCGGTCGCCCGGGTCTCCGCCTTCGCCGCGTCGCCACCGTCGGCAAAGATCGGCTTGGCGAGCTCCAGATACCAGTCGCAATAGGTGTTCCACACAAAGCGATAGGCCGCGCCCGCCGCCTCGTTGAAGCGATAGGCCTCCAGCGCCTCGGTGACTTCCGAGATGCAGCGGCCGGTCTCGGTCACGATCCAGCGGTTGACCGTCTCCTTGCAGCCGGCCGGATCGAAACCTTCCGGCCGCGTGCCGCCGTTCATCTCCACGAAGCGCGCGGCGTTCCACAGCTTGGTGACGAAGTTGCGGTAGCCCGCGACCCGGCTGGTCGCCAGCTTGATGTCGCGCCCCTGCGCGGCCATGGCGGCGAGCGTGAAGCGCAGCGCATCCGCGCCATATTCGTCGATGAGCGCCAGCGGATCGATGACGTTGCCCTTCGACTTCGACATCTTCTGGCCCTTTTCGTCGCGGACCAGCGCATGAATGTAGACGGTCGAGAAGGGTTCGGTCTTCATGAAGTGCAGGCCGAACATCATCATCCGGGCGACCCAGAAGAAGATGATGTCGAAACCGGTGACCAGCACGCTGGTGGGATAATAGTTCGCCAGTTCCGGCGTCTTGTCCGGCCACCCCAGCGTGGAGAACGGCCACAGCGCGGAGGAAAACCACGTGTCGAGCACGTCCTCGTCGCGATAGAGCGCGATTGTGCCGGCCGCCGCGCCGCCGGTCTCTTCCCACTGCGCCAGCGCCGCCTCCTGATCGCGGACCTCGACCGGCTTGCCGTAATGGGCGCGCGCCGCCTCGACCGCCGCCGCCTCGTCGCGTTCGACGAAGAGCTGCCCGTCGGGCCCGTACCAGGCGGGAATGCGGTGGCCCCACCACAGCTGGCGCGAGATGCACCAGGGCTGGATGTTTTCCATCCACTCGTAATAGGTCTTGTCCCAATTGCCCGGCACGAAGCTGGTGCGGCCTTCCCGAACGCTCTCGATGGCGGGCTTGGCCAGCGTCTTGGCGTCGACATACCACTGGTCGGTCAGGAGCGGCTCGATGGGCACCCCGCCCCGGTCGCCGTGCGGCACCATGTGGGTATGCGCCTCGATCCGGTCGAGAAGCCCCTTCTCCTCCATGGTCGCGACGAGCGTCTTGCGCGCGTCGAAACGGTCGAGCCCCTCGAAGGCGGCGATCGTGGCGCGCAGCTCCGCGCTGTCGGCAACGCCTGCCAGGAACTCGGCATTGTCGGCGAGCGTGACGCGCGCCTCGCGGTCGAGCACCGAGATCATCGGCAGGTCGTGGCGCCGGCCCACCTCGAAATCGTTGAAGTCATGCGCGGGCGTGATCTTCACCGCGCCCGAGCCGGCGTCCGGATCGGCGTAGTCGTCGGCGACGATGGGAATGCGCCGGCCGACCAGCGGCAGGATGACATGTTTGCCGATCAGATCCCTGTAGCGCGGATCCTCCGGGTTCACCGCGACGGCCGTGTCGCCGAGCATGGTTTCGGGCCGCGTCGTCGCGACGGTGATGTAGTCGCGCGTCTCGAAGGCGGTGGGTTTGCCATCCTCGTCCCAGGTGACCGGCGCCTCGAAGGTCGCCCCGCCCTCGATCGGATAGCGGAAGTGCCACAGATTGCCCTGGATCTCGCGCTGTTCGACCTCGAGATCGGAAATCGCGGTGTGAAAGCGCGGATCCCAGTTGACCAGCCGCTTGTCCTTGTAGATCAGCCCCTCGCGGTAGAGCGAGACGAAGACCTCCAGAACCGCCTCGGACAGGCCCTCGTCCATGGTGAAGCGCTCGCGCGACCAGTCGCAGGACGCCCCCAGCCTTTTCAGCTGGTTGAGGATCATGCCCCCGGACTCGCCCTTCCACTGCCACACCCGCTCGACGAAGGCCTCGCGCCCCATGCTGCGCCGGTCCGGCTCGCCGTTTTCCGCCAGCTTGCGCTCGACGACCATCTGCGTGGCGATGCCTGCGTGATCCATGCCCGGTTGCCACAGCACGTCGCGCCCGCGCATGCGCTCGAAGCGCACCAGGATGTCCTGCAGCGTGTTGTTCAGCGCGTGCCCCATGTGCAGCGAGCCGGTCACATTGGGCGGCGGGATCACGATCGCATAGGATGCCGCTCCCGGCGTGGCCCCGGCTCCCGCGCGGAAGGCCTCGGCCTGGTCCCAGATCCCGGCAATCCGGGGTTCGACAGCGCTGGCATCGTAAGTCTTGTCGAGCATGATTTTTCTCAGGTCGTGAAACTGATCGCGTGGTTACTCGGATGCACGGCGACAAGTCAACCGTCGCCGGAAAGCGGGCGAGATCAAGGCGGCCGCATCGCTCAAACGAAAAAGCGCCGCCCGGCGGGCGACGCTTTGACAAGCGCTGTGCGGAAGAGCCTTCCGACCTATCGCCCGCGCGACACCCGCTCGATTTCCTGACGTACGAGACGTTCCACCATGGGCGGCAGGTTCTCGTCGAGCCAGGTCTTGAGCATCGGCCGGAGCATCTCCTTGACGAGATCCTCCAGCGTGCGGGCGTTGTTGGACAGGATGGTCCCGGCGAGATTGTTGAAGGCCGACTGCACGGCCTCGTCCGTCGTCGACGACAGGAGCGTCTCGCCGATCGGCTCGGGGTCCGGCTTGCGCGCGGCTTTCGGCGGTTCGACCGGCGCCGGCTCGGGCTCCGGCGCGGCGTCGACGAGTTCGATGTCGTCGGCCGGCTCCTCGAGCGCCAGATCCTCGGTCAGCTCGAGAACATCGTCTGCCTCGGCCTCCGCATCGACTTCGGGCTCCGGCTCAGGTTCCGGCGTCGGCTCCGGCTCGGGTTCGGCGACCGCCACGTCCATGTCGCCATCGGAATCGAACAGCTTGTCGAGATCGTCCTGCGACATCTCCTCGCCGCCGTCCATCGCCGCCGCCATATCGTCCTCGGCCTCGACCTCGGTCGCTGCATCGGCCGCTGGCGTCTCCTCGTCGGAAATGATCCGGCGAATGGACGCCAGGATCTCTTCCATGGACGGTTCCTGCGCTTGATTGGCGTTTGCCATCTCGATCCCCGTACTCAACTACTGCGGCCCAAGTCACTTCTACTGCGGCCAAAGCCACTTCGGTTCAGGCGGCGCAAGTCCGGACCGCGTCGACCCGGACGGCCTGGATCCGGGCCCAAGCCCTCCGGTCCGCGACAACCGTCCGCCGCGAAACGCGCCCTGACCTCACCCGACGACACGTCACGCCGTGCCCCGCAGCGGGATACGGTGCCGAAGAAGGCATCGGCTGCCGAGCCGTTCCGATCGTGCCTCTCCGACCGCGCCACCCCGGCAGACCGCACCGTTCCGGCTGTCCGGCACGGCACCAGGCGACCGGCACGACACCGTCGAAAGGGTCCTCGCGCACCGCGCGACTCACCGTGTCTGAATATAACGCGTTCTCAAGCCACCGGAAAAGCGCCATCCGCCGGCGAATCCGGCAATGCGCTTTTGTCAAGCGCAAGAATCCGCGTTTTTCGGCAAATCCGGGCTGTGCGGGCGCCCGGAGCACGGCGGAAACGACGTCGGCGCCTCAGCGCCCGTCCGGCGTGCTCAGCCCGAACCAGCTGTTGCGGACCTTCTTGTAGTGCGCCGTCTTGTCGTAGGCGGCGACCGCAAGGCCGAGGCGATCGGCGGTGAGCGCGCCCGTTGCGGCGAGCAGCGCATAGGCGGCGACGGTCCGGTTGCGCTGCGCCGTCACCAGGTTGACCCGGCTGTTGACCAGCTCGAACTGCGCGTTGAGCACATCGAGCGTGGTGCGCTGGCCGACGCGCTGTTCCTCGATCACCCCTTCCAGCGCCAGCTGGTTGGCGGATACCGCATCCTGCGCCGCCTGGATCGAGGCCACGGCCGCCTGATACTGGCCCCAGGCCGAGACGATGGACGCACGGACCTGGTCGCGCGCGACATCGAGCTGGATGCGCGTCTGGCCGAGGTCCTCCTTGGCCTGCCGCACGCGCGAGGACACCGCGCCGCCCTGATAGATCGGGATCGACACCCGTCCGAAGATGCTGGCCGAATCGAGCGTGTCGACGCCCGACGCGCTTGGCGGGCTCCACTGACGCTGCAGATTGCCCTCGAGCGACACGGTGGGCAGCAACTCGCCCTCCGTCGTTTTAACGGCGAAGACCGCGGCGTCGACGAGATGCTGCGCGGACTGGATCGAGGGGTGATCGGAGGCGCCGGCCGACAGCGCCGCGTCCAGCCCCTTGGGCAGGCGGGCGTAGACGCGGGTGCGTGCCGACAGCGTCTTCGGATCGGTGCCGACGAGCTGGCGGTAGACCGCCCGACTGGTGTTCACGTTGGCCAGCGCAAGATTGAGGTCCGACTGCGCCTCGGAGAAGCGGGCTCGCGCCTGCGACACGTCGGTGCGGGTGCCCTCGCCCACCTCGAAGCGGTCCTCGGCCGCGCGCACCTGTTCGCTCAGGAACTCGAGGCTGCTGCGCCGCAACGAGACGATGGCCGTGTTCTGGATCACGTCCATATAGGCGGTGGCCGCCTGCTGCAGGATCGTCTGCTCGGTAGCGCGCAGGCTCTCGCGCTCCGAGCGCACGATCGCCTCGGCCTGGCGCACCGAGTTCACGGTCTGAAAGCCGCGAAAGATGTTCTGCGTGACCGACAGCCCGGCGGAGGCGGTGTTGCTGTAGCGCGCGCGTCCGGGATCGGAGTTGTTGTACTGCGAACCGACGTCGAAGCGGCCGAAGATCTGCGGACGCCAGCCGGACAGCGCCTGCGGAACGCGCTCGTTCACCGACCGCAGCTGCGCCCGCGCGGCATTGATCGTCGGATTGTCCGAATAGGTTTGCGCCAGCGCATCGTCGATCGACTGGGCATTGGCCATGCCGGCAGGTGCCGTCACGATCCCGACCGCGACCAAAGCGCCGAGCCAAATGGAAATCCGGTTCACGTCGAGCACCTCTGCTGACCGCGCGCCGCCCGGCCGCAAGCCGACGGATACGCCACCTCTGTTTGCGCCGGACCGCTGCGGCCCGACCTTGCATCCCCGACGGCCACCGGCGTGCCCTCTCGACATCGCCGGATCGCACCCGCGCGGCGCACAGTCTCTTGCGTGCGCCCTCTCGCGTGCCCCCCTTTCGCGTGCTCCTGACCCGCATATCCGGGCGCCGCGTGGAGACCTCCGCAAGGACCGTCCGACGGCCCCCGTCCTGGAGGGACCACCCCGGCCTGCGCGCGGTCTGCATGGGACGCGCGCACTCGTGCCGGCGCGCTGCATCCCACTGCCGCGTCCATACTCTTATCGCGGTGTCGGGAGGTTACAACCGGCCAGGTCGCCCGGCCGCGCATTTGTCGCCCCCCTGCGACCTGCCGGCAACACACGCGCGCCGGACCACGCAAAAACGGCCGCGGGCGAACGCCGCACGGCCGTTTCGATCATCCGTCATGCAGGCGACGCCCGCCTGCAAGCGCTTCGCGCGCGGTGGCGGGCGGTGGCGGACGGCCTATGCGGTCTGGCGAAAGCCGGTCAGAAAACGAAGGTCTTGGCCTTTTCGAATCCCGGCAGGAGATGTGCGGCGGCATTGAAGCCGAAGCGGGCCGAAACCACGTCGCCGGAGCGCACATAGACCTGGGCGGCGCCCGCCCCGCCGGTGCCCTCGATGGCAACGATTCGCCCGCCGTCCTTGAGCTGGGCGCTCAGCGCCTCGGGCAGTTGCTCGATGGCGCCGTCGATCAGGATGACGTCGTAAGGCCCTTCCGAGGCCGCTCCGGTGACGAGATCGCCTTCCACGATGGCGGCATTCTCGATCTCCAGATCGACCAGCAGCTCCGAGGCGGTCGCGACACTCGCCGCATCGGTCTCCACGCCGACGACGGAGGCGGCAAGTTGCGACAGCACGGCAACGCTGTAACCGGTGGCGCAGCCCACGCACAGAACGACGTCGTCGTCGCGCACTTCCGCGAGCTGGATCAGCTTGGCCAGCACATGCGGCTTCATCAGATAGCGGGTCGCCTCGCCGACTGCGACCGGGATATCCTGATCGCTGTAGGCCACGGCCCGGCGCGAGGCCGGCACGAAGCGCTCGCGCGGCATGCGCTCCATCGCATCGAGCAGGTCGTGATCGGTGACGTCGTTGGTCCGCAACTGATTGTCGACCATGTGGATGCGAGCCCGTTCGAAGTCGCCCATCCCGCGCCTCTTTCAAATGTGGTGTTGAACTCCCCGGTTCCTTACCGGTGTCGGGCGCGCCTGACAAGCGGCACCGAACGGGCAAATTCGACGGCGAGGCCGGCAATGCACGCGATGCGCGTCCCGCCATGCCGCTCTCGTCCGCGTTTGCCCGAAGCCTCGCCCGGCCCGCAGCGCCCGGGTGCTGCGCGACGCTGCGTCGCGCGCATCTCACGCGCGCAGGAAGTCTTGTATAAGATATATTATGTGTTAACTTCGGCGGGTCGGATGGAGCGGATGCACGCGGCGGTGACGGGATTGCGCCCGTTTCTCCCGCCGGTCTCCGCGCCTCCGTCACGCGCGCCTGCCCGGGGCGACGTCCCGCCAGCGCGCAAGCGAGACTGTCTTCACGCGCGCTCCGTACGGGCGCGGACTGCGGCCCCTTGCAAGCGTCCGGCCGGGCCTTTCGGCGCGAACGCGGGAGAAGCGACCACGTGCGCATCCTACGCCTGAGTGTCGAGGGTCTCGGTTACATCAATGCGACGGTCCTGCGCCTGACGCGCACCGCCGCCTGGCTGCTGCTCGTGGTGATGGTCGTCGTCATCCTGCTGCAGGTCGTTTTCCGCTACGGCTTCAACAATGCGCTGCCCTGGCCGGAAGAGGCCGCGCGCTCGATGATGATCTGGATGATGGCGCTGATCGCGCCGAGCGCCTACCGCTGGGGCGGCTTCGTCTCCATCGATCTGCTCAAGGATCTCCTTCCCGCCCGCCTGTCGAGCCTCTTGAACCTGATCCTTCTGCTCCTCGCCGCCGCCGTCTTGTGGATCCTTCTGAACCAGGCGATGGCGCATTTCCGCAGTGGTTTCCTGTTCACCGCGACGGGTCTGAAGATCAAGCTCGCCTGGATCTATCTGGCCATGTCGGTGTGTTTCGGACTGATGCTGTCGGTCAACCTGGAGCTGTCCCTGCGCGAAGTCGGGCGTCTGATCGGACGCCCGGAGGATTTCCCGCAGCCCGTCACCGACGCGGCCCTGTCGAGCGAGTAGGCGGTCATGCTGGTTCTCTTCCTGCCGCTCTTTCTGGTGTTCCTGCTGATCGGCATGCCGGTGTTCTTCGCCATGCTCGCGGCGCCTGGCATCATGCTCTTCGTGGAGGGCATGGAACGCGACATCGCCCTGCTCTACCGCAACATCTACAACGGCGTGGACAGCTTCCCGCTGATGGCGATCCCCTTCTTCATGCTCGCCGGCGAGGCCATGAACCGGGGCGGGATCACGCTGCGCCTCGTGCGCTTTTCCCAGGCGCTGATCGGCCATGTGCGCGGCGGGCTGGCGCAGGTGAACATCCTGTCGTCCATGCTGTTCGCCGGGCTCTCCGGCTCCGCCGTCGCCGATACGTCCGCGCTCGGCTCCATGCTCATCCCGGCGATGGAGAAACAGGGCTACACCCGCAAGTTCGCCGCCGCCGTCACCGCCGCCTCCTCCGTCATCGGGCCGATCATCCCGCCGTCCGGCATCATGATCATCTACGCCTATGTGATGGGCGAGAGCGTCGCCGCGCTGTTTCTCGCCGGCATCCTGCCGGGCGTCCTCGTCGGCGTCGGCCTCATGTCGGTGGTCGCCTTGATGGCCAACCGCGCCAATCTGCCGCCGGCGTCCCAGCGCTCGACCTGGGGCGAACGCGGACGGGCGCTCGTCACCGCCTTCTTTCCACTGATGACGCCGGTGATCATTCTCGGCGGCATTCTCGGCGGCGCCTTCACGCCGACCGAGGCCTCCGCCGTCGCGGCGGCCTATGCGCTGTTCATCGGCCTCTTCGTGCTCAAGACGCTGAAACCCTCCGACCTGCCGAAGGTCTTCACGCGCGCGGCGATGACCTCGGCGGTGGTGCTCTTGCTGGTCGGCGCGGCGATGGCCTTCAAGACGGTGGTGAGCCTCAGCTATGCCGCCGAGCAACTGGCCGAGTTCATGCTGTCGCTGACCAGCGACCCGCTGCTTCTGCTGCTGCTGATCAACCTGCTGCTGTTCGTCGTCGGCATGTTCCTGGACGCCGGTCCGGCGATCATCATCCTGGGCCCGATCCTCGGCCCGATCTTCGTCGGCCTCGGGGTCGACCCCGTCCATTTCGCGATGATCATGAGCGTCAACCTGACGGTCGGGCTCGCGACGCCGCCCATGGGGCTGGTGCTCTTCGTCGCCTCGAGCGTCTCCGGTGAGCGGGTCGAGACCATCGCCAGGGCGATCCTGCCGTTTCTCGCCGTGGAGGTGCTCGTCATCTTCCTGATCACCTATGTGCCGGCGATTTCGCTGGCGATCCCGCGGTTTTTCGGCTTCGCTTGAAGGCCTGCGGGAGCGAAACGGGCCCGGGCGCGTATCCCGGCCCCGCCAAATCGAAACCTGGGAGGAGAGCATGCGCATATCGAACTTCGTGAAGACCACGGCGGCGGCGGCGCTCGGCGCCGTCGTCATGGCCGGCGGCATGGCAACGGCCGTTCAGGCCGCCGACTACACGCTGCGGGCCACGGCCAATTCCAACGAGAACGACGAGGACTACGACGGTCTCATCGTCTTCAAGGACTTCGTGGAAAGCCGCTCCAACGGCGCGATTGCGGTGGAGCTCTTCATCGGCACGCAGCTGTGCTCCAAGGGCGCGGAATGCCTGCAGGGCGTGGCCTCGGGCGAGATCGACATCTACATCTCGACCTCGGGCGGCGCGGCCGGCGCCTTTCCATACGTGCAGGTGCTGGACCTGCCCTATCTCCTGCGCGACGACCGGGTGGCGGAAGCCGTGCTCTCCGGCGATTTCGTGCGCGAGATGCGCGCCCAGGCGCTCGCCGACAGCGGCGGCACGATCCGGCTGATGACCATCGGCAACACCGGCGGCTGGCGCAACTTCGCCAACACCCAGCGCCGCATCCAGACCCCCGCCGACATGGAAGGCCTGAAGATCCGCACCGTCGTCGCCGACCTGCCGCAGGAACTCGTCAAGGCGCTTGGCGCGAGTCCCACCCCGATCCCCTGGCCGGAGCTTTTCACCTCCTTCCAGACCGGGGTCGTCGACGGCTCCAAGAACGGCATCACCGACATCATGGGCATGAAGTTCCCCGACGCCGGCCTGAAATACGTGACGCTCGACGGCCACGCCTACATGGGCGCGCTGTGGTGGATGAACAATGCAAAGTTCATGTCCATGCCCGAAGAGCTGCGCCGCGTCGTGATGGACGGGTTCCGCGAGTTGCAGCAGGCGACCTTCGCCTCGCCGAAGCGCAAGTCCATCGCCGCCTATGACGCCTTCGTCGAGGCGGGCGGCGATCTCTATGTGCCGACCGCCGAGGAGAAGGAAGCCTTCCGCCAGGCGGCCGCGCCCGTCTTCGACTGGTTCAAGGAGAACATCGCCGAAGGCGAGAAGTTCTACGATCTGCTCGTCGCGGAAGCCGCCAAGGCGGAAGCCGAAATCGACGAGGGCATGGCCAAGGATCTCAACTGACCGGCCGGCCAAACGCGCCATCGCCCCATCGTCCACACACGCGGCCGCCGGGTTTCCGTCCGGCGGCCGCGGTTGTTTTCACAAGAGATTGCCCGCGAGGCGCGCCCTCCCTGGCGCGGTCGCATGCCCTTGTCGGCGGCAGTCCAGTCTTGTATAAGACATAAGACATTTGCAACGCAGGCCCGTGCCCGGGCGGTTTCGGGGGCCGTTTTCGGGCCGTTTCGACCGGACCCTTCGGGTTTCCCGTCGGTTTCAAGGGGTTTCATGTCTTCCGTTTTCTGTCTCGGCGTGGCCGTGCTGGACCTTGTGTTCGCCGTGCCCGACATGCCGACGGCCGCGCGCAAATATCGCGCCACCGATTTCACGCGCGTCGGCGGCGGCTGCGCCGCGACGGCCGCCGTCGCCATTGCGCGGCTCGGCGGAACGGCGATGCTGGGCGCGCGTCTCGGCGACGACGCGACCGGCGCGGACATCGTCGCGGATCTTGAAGCCTGGGGCGTCGATTGTGCCCATGTGCAGCGCTTTGCCGGGCACCGCTCCTCCCTGTCGTCCGTCTTCGTGGATGCCGCCGGAGAGCGCATGATCGTCAACTACCGCGATCCCGATCTGCCGCAGACGCGCGACTGGCTGCCAGACCCCGCGCGTCTCCGCGTGGGGGCGGTGCTTGCGGACAATCGCTGGGCGCCGGGCGCGGCGGAGATGCTGGCACGCGCGCGCGCGGCCGGTCTGCCGGGGGTGCTGGATGCGGAGACGCCGCTCGACGCCGGGTCCGAGGCGGCGATCGAGGCGGCGAGCCACGTTGCCTTTTCGGCCCCCGGACTGCGCGACTTCGCCGGCGACGGCCCGCTTCCCTCGCTTGTGCAACGGGTCGCCGCGCGCCACGGCGGCTTCGTCTGCGTGACGGATGGCGCGGACGGCACCCATGCAAGCCGCGCCGGCGCCCCGGCCACCCACCACCCCGCCCCGCGCGTGGACGCCGTCGACACGCTGGGCGCCGGCGACGTCTGGCACGGCGCCTTCGCATTGCGCCTTGCCGAAGGTGCCGACGAAGCCACCGCGATCCGCTTCGCAAACGCCGCCGCTGCGCTCAAATGCACCCGCTTCGGCGGCCGGGCCGGCGTTCCGACCCGCGCCGACGTCGACACATTGCTTGCCGAGGAGATCCCCTGATGCCAGCCGCCCCCCTGTCCCTGACGCCCGGCAAGCTCTGGGGCCTGCGCCGCCTCGCCGATGCCTCAGGCCGGTTCAAGATGACCGCCGTCGACCAGCGCCCGCCGATCAAGACCCCGATCAAGGCGCATTACGGCACGGACGAAGCGCCCTGGGCGGATGTCGCCGGCTTCAAGCGGCTTCTGGTGGAGGAACTTCAGGGCGAGAGCAGCGCGCTGCTGCTCGATCCGCATTTCGCCTATCCGCATGCAGTCTCTGCGTTCGATCCCGCCAAGGGTCTGATCCTGACGCTGGAGGATTCGCTCTTCACCGAAACGCACGGCGGGCGGCTGTCGTCCGATATCGACGACTGGTCGGTGGAAAAGATCAAGCGCATCGGCGGAGACGCGGTGAAGGTGCTCGCCTGGTATCGCCCGGATGCCGACGCCTCCGTCGTCGCGGCGCAGAAGGACTACGTCCAGCGCATCGGCGCGGCCTGCGCGCGCTTCGACATTCCCTTCGTCTTCGAGCTTCTCGTCTATCCGCTGGCGAGCGACGCGGAACAGACCCGCGACTACGTGGAGATGGCGAGCAAGCGCGCCGATCACGTGCTGCAATCGGTCGAGACCTTCGCCGCACCCGACTATGGCGTCGACCTCTTCAAGCTCGAAAGCCCCGTCCCGGCCGACGCCGTGCCCGGCACCGACGACGAGACCGCCGAGACCGCCGGCGAGGTGCAGGCCCTCTTCGACGACCTCGGGCGGCTCGCCGGCCGGCCCTGGGTGATGCTGTCGGCGGGTGCGGGCAAGGACGCCTTCCGCAAGATCCTCACCCATGCCTATGCCGCCGGCGCGTCGGGTTATCTTGCGGGTCGCGCGATCTGGCTCGACGCCTTTCGCGCCTTCCCCGACTGGGAGGCCATGCGCGCCGGGCTGAAGACCGACTCCGTTCCCTACATGCGCGACCTCAACGCGCTGACGGACGCGCGGGCCATACCCTTCCTCGCCCATCCCGCCTTCGGACCCGACGGCGCCCGGCTCACGCCGGCGGATGCCAGCCTGCGGCACGTCTACCCGGATTTCGGAGGCACGCCATGACGACGATCGGGCTGCTGCCGCTGGCGCGCGCGACCTTCGACGTCGACTTCGCGCAGGAGTGCCTGACCCGCGCGCTCGCCGATCTGGAGGCGACCGGCCACGACCTTGTTGGGGCGCGCGAACTCCTCTTCGATACCGAGGCGACCCGCGCCGCGCTGGATGAGGTGCGCGCCGCCCGGCCCGATCTCGTGCTCGTGCTGCAGGTCACCTTCACCGATGCGGGCATGATTGCCGAAATCGCGGAGACGACCGACGCGTCGCTCGCCATCTGGGCCTTTCCCGAGCCGCGCCTCGGCGGTCGCCTGCGGCTCAACGCCTTCTGCGGGCTCAATCTCGCCGGTCATGCGCTGGGCCTGCGCGACATCGCCTTTTCCTGGAGTTTTCACGCGCCCGGCTCAACGGGCTCTCCGGCACGTCTCGAGGCGCTTCTCGCCGGCGCGGCGCGCACCGCGCCGGTCCCCTTGCGCGCGGCGCGCGACACGGCCGACGCGGCCGCGCGGCGCGCGGTCGCCAAACTCAAGGGCAAGCGCATCGCCCGCCTTGGCGCGCATCCGGACGGCTTCGACACCTGCGCCTACGACGCGCCCGAAATCGAGCGCGTCGCCGGCGTCTCCGTCGCGGCCCTCGAGCTCGACGCCCTGTTCGACACCGCCAGGGCCGCGCCGGCCGACGCCTCCGCCGCGCTGAAGACGGAGCTCGCGACGACCACGCAGGCGCTCGACGCGGTCGATCCCAGCGAGCTCGACCGCTCCCTGCGCCTCAAGGGCGCGCTCGACCGGCTCACGTCGGAGGGCGGCTACAATGCCTTCGCGGTGCGCTGCTGGCCGGAGTGCTTCACCGAGTATGGCGGCGCGGTTTGCGGTCCCGTCGCGCTGATGGGCGAGGCGCGCATCCCGTGTGCCTGCGAGGCGGACGTCCATGGCGCACTGACGAGCCTGCTGCTGCAGGAGATTGCCGACGCGCCGACCTTCCTCGTCGATCTCGTCGACATCGACACGGGCGACGGTAAAGACAGCGGCACGGGCGTCGTCTGGCACTGCGGCCAGGCGCCGCGCGTGATGGCCGACCCGGAGGTCGCCATCGAGGCGACGGTACACTCCAACCGCAAGATGCCGCTTCTCTTCGAGTTTCCGCTGAAGGCGGGCCGCGTCACCCTCGCCCGCCTCAGCCGTGCGCGCGGGCGGCTCCAGATGGTCGTGATCACGGGCGAAATGCTCAAGCGCGACAAGGCCTTCACCGGCACCTCGGGCGTGCTGCGCTTCGATGCGCCGGCGCAGGAGATCATGCGCACGATCCTCGACGCCGGGCTGGAGCACCACATGGCGCTCGTCTACGGCGATTACGCCGAGGCGTTGGAGCGCGCCGCCGACGCCCTCGCCCTTCCCGTCCTGCGCGTTCCGGATCGACCCTCATGACCCTGCGCTACGCCATCGTCGGCTCCGGCATGATGGGCCAGGAGCACATCCGCAACATCGCGCTTCTGGAGGATGCGACCGTCACGGCCGTGTGCGACCCCGATCCGGGCATGCGGGCCAAGGCCCAGACGCTTGCCGGCGCGGGTTGCCGCGCGTTTTCCGACCCCAAGGAGTTGATCGGCGCGGATTTGGCCGATGCCTATGTCATCGCCGCCCCGAACCACCTGCACGCCCCGCTGCTCGACGACCTGCTGACGACCGACACGCCGCTGCTGGTGGAAAAGCCGCTGTGCACGACGCTGGAGGACTGCCGGCGCACGCTGGCAAGCGCCGAAACGCGCCGCGCGCCGGTCTGGGTCGCGATGGAATACCGCTACATGCCGCCGGTGGCGCGCCTGATCGAAGGTCTGCGCGAGGACCGCATCGGGCGCTTGCGCATGCTGTCGATTCGCGAGCACCGCTTTCCCTTCCTCAACAAGGTCGGCGGCTGGAACCGGCAGGCCGCGACCTCCGGCGGCACGCTGGTGGAGAAATGCTGCCATTTCTTCGACCTGATGCGGCTGATCGCGCAGTCCGAACCGCTGCGCGTCTATGCCTCGGGCGGCCACGACGTGAACGGCAAGGCCGATCCCGCGATGCCGGAAACCGCCTGGGACATGCTCGACAATGCCTTTGTGATCGTCGAGTTCGCCAATGGCGTGCGCGCCTGCCTCGATCTCTGCATGTTCGCGGAAGGCCGCTGGTTTCAGGAGGAAATCACCGCCACCGGCGACGCGGGCCAGCTCGAGGCGCGGGTGCCCGGCCCGGCGCGCTTCTGGCCGGGCGGCCTCGAACGCGCGTCCGAACTCGTCCACGCGCCGCGCGCGCCCAAGGGCGTGACGACGCAGACCATCGAGGTCGATCCGGCGATCCTCCATGCCGGCGACCATCACGGCTCCACCTTTTTCCAGCACCAGCGCTTCGCCGCGCTGATCCGTCGCGGGTCGGGCACGCCGGAGGTGACGCTGGAGGACGGCTACCGCGCCGTCGCCATCGGCCTGGCGGCGGAACGCTCGGCGGCCGAAAAACGCCCCGTCGACCTCGCCGAGGTCGGCCTGTGACCACCCCTTCCCACCCGCGAGGCAAGCCATGACCGCGCCCGACATCGTCATTTGCGAATTCATGGACGAGGCCGCCGTCGAAAGCCTCTCCCGTGTGCAGTCCACCCTCTACGATCCGACGCTGGTGGACGATCCCGCCCGCCTCGCGCAGGCGCTCGCCGGGGCGCGCGCGCTGATCGTGCGCAATCGCACTCAGGTGCGCGGGGCCCTGCTGGAGGCGGCGGCCGATCTCACGGTCGTGGGCCGGCTCGGCGTCGGGCTCGACAACATCGACCTTGAGGCTTGTGCGACCCGCGGCATCGAGGTGATCCCGGCGACCGGCGCCAATGCGGCGGCCGTCGCCGAATATGTGATCGCCGCAACGCTCCTGCTGGTGCGCGGCGCCTTCGACCGGCGCGCGGCGATGATCGCGGGCGCTTGGCCGCGCAACAGCCTGATCGGCGGCGAAATCGCCGGGCGCACGCTCGGGCTCGTCGGATATGGCGGCATCGCGCGCGAGGTCGCGGCCCGCGCCACCGCACTCGGCATGCGCGTCATCGCCCATGATCCGCATCTGCCCGAAGACGATTCCGTCTGGGGCACGACGGAGCCGGTCGCGCTCGACGATCTCTGCGCGCGGGCCGATGTCGTGAGCCTGCATATCCCGCTCACCGAGGCGACGCGCCACCTGTTCGATGAAGCGCGGCTTGCGACGATGAACGCGGGCGCGATCCTCATCAACACGGCGCGGGGCGGCGTGGTGGACGACGCGGCGCTTGCCGAAGCCCTCCGACGAGGCCACCTCGGCGGCGCGGCGCTCGATGTCTTCGAGACCGAACCGCTGACGGCCGAGGCCGGCGCATTGTTCGAGGGGCTGGAGAACGTGATCCTGACGCCGCATATCGCCGGCGTGACGGGCGAATCGAATGTGCGCGTCAGTGCGTTGATTGCCGAAAAGGTCGCGGTGGCGCTCGTCGGATAACCTCGCTCAGGCGCTCGGCGGCTTGAACGGCAGGTCGTCGAGCGTGATGCCGGAATGCACGCGCAGCCAATAGAAGGCGGCGAAGCACACGGCCGCGATCAGCGTGGTCAGCAGCGCTTTCTTGAGCAGATGTGGGCGCACCGGCGCGCTCGACTCCGTGCCTTCCGTCACGGTGCCGCTTTCCTCTTGCGTGACCACGCCGATCGGCAGGATCGCGAAGAGGATGATCCACCACATGATGAAGAAGATGGCGAAGGCGGAAACGAGGGACACGGGCGCGGCCTTGTGATCTGAGGGTCCTGGGGGAGTGTCTTGGGGGCTCTGGGCGGCTCTGAGGGGCTCCGGCGAGAGGTCGATCCCGTTCAGGACACCCTTCCGACCGGGATATTCGGAACGTGGGAACGCCCCGCTCCAGCCGCGATTTGGGACGCGGAGGTGCGCCTGTCAAGCGCGCGGCCCGGATCGGGGCCCTCGTGCGGCCCTCCCGCGTCAGACCTGCTCCAGTTCCACCAGCGTGCCGTTGAAGTCCTTCGGATGCAGGAACAGCACCGGCTTGCCGTGCGCGCCGATCTTCGGCTCGCCGGAGCCAAGGACGCGCGCGCCCTTCTCCTGAAGCTGGTCGCGGGCCGCCAGAATGTCCTCGACCTCATAGCATACGTGGTGAATGCCGCCCGACGGGCTGCGCTCCAGAAAGGCGGTGATCGGCGAGTTCTCGCCGAGCGGCTCGAGCAGTTCCACCTTGGTGTTGGGAAGCTCGATGAAGACGACGGTCACGCCGTGATCGGGCTCGGGCTGCGGCTGGGAAACCTTCGCGCCGAGCGTGTCGCGATACATGGCGGTCGCCGCCTCCAGATCCGGCACGGCAATCGCCACATGGTTCAAACGTCCGATCATCGTCGTTCTCCTCCCCTCGTCTACATCCCGCGTCGACATCCCGCGTCGACATCCAATGTCATGCAGCACACCAAATGGTGTCCTGCAAAGCGCTGCGCTGCAAAATTGCCAAATCCGCGCCCCGCGCGCCAGTTCTGAACCGCGCGCGGGCCTGTCGCAAATGGTCACACGACCGTCACGAGCGCCTGTGTCAGCGGCTTCTTGCCCCAGCACTCGCGCACGGCGGCGCGCGCGGCCCGGCGGGCGGCCTCGGCCACCAGATCCGCGTTCTTGCGCCGGTTCTTCGGAATGCTCTCCAGCGCGGCAATCACCTCGTCGATGACGATGTCTTCCATGTCGTCACCCTCCTCGTCCACCTCCGGCAGCCCGAAGAGCGCCGCCTGCGGCTCGCCGATGAGACCGCCCTTGGCATCCATCGTGACCGTGACCACGATGGCACCGGCAAAGGAGAGCTTGCGCCGCTCCTGAACGCCGGTTTCCTCCGGATCGCCGTAGATCAAGCCGTCCTTGACCGCGATCCCGACCGGCACCTCGTCGACGATATCGAGCTTCCCCGGCGCAAGCCGGACCACATCGCCGTTGCGCGCGATCACCGTCTCGCGAATGCCGTGGTCGCGGGCCAGGTCGCGATGCGCCTTGAGGTGCAGGGCCTCGCCATGGGCGGGGATCAGCGCCTGCGGCTTGAGCAGATCGTAGAGCTGCGTGAGCTCGCCCCGGCGCGGGTGGCCGGAGACATGCACCAGCGCGTCGCGGTCGGTGACGATGTCGACCTGCTGCTCGGCCAGCCGGTTGACGATGGCGTTCACCGCCTTCTCGTTGCCGGGGATGGTGCGCGAGGAGAAGATGACCATGTCCCCCTTCGACAGCGCCACGTTGCGATGATCGCCGGCGGCGATGCGCGCCAGCGCGGCCCGCTCCTCGCCCTGGCTGCCGGTCAGCAGCAGAACCACCTTTTCCGGCGGCAGATAGCCATAGGCCTCCTCCGTCAGGAAGGCCGGCAGATCGTCCATGTAGCCCAGTTCGCTCGCCACTTCGGTGGCGCGGAACATCGACCGGCCCATCACCACGACATCGCGATCCGCGGCCTTCGCGGCGAGCGCCACGGAGCGGATGCGCGCCACGTTGGACGCGAAGGTCGTCACCGCGACGCGGCGCTTTGCGGACTTGATGACGGTCGCAAGCTCGGCCGCGACATCCATCTCGCTGGGGCTGACGCCGTCGCGCACCGCATTGGTGGAATCGCAGATGAGCGCCCGCACCCCCTCGCGTCCGATCTCCGCCAGACGCTCGATGTCGATGGGTTTCCCGATGCCGGGCGTCGGGTCGATCTTCCAGTCGCCGGAATGCACCACGGTGCCCGCCGGCGTGCGGATTGCAAGCGCGCAGGGCTCGGGGATCGAATGCGACATGGCGACGAGTTCCAGGTCGAAGGGCCCCAGCGCGAAACGCGCGCCCTGGTCCACCACCTCGACCGGGATCTTGTCGACGCCGGGCTCGCTCTCGACCTTGGCCGCCAGAAGCCCGGCGGTGAAGGGCGTCATGTAGAGCGGCGCCTCGAAGCGCGACCACAGATGCACGAGCGCCCCGTAGTGGTCTTCATGCGCGTGGGTGATGACGATGCCCTCGAGCCGCCCGCGCTCCTCCTCGATGAAGCGCGTGTCCGGCACGACGATGTCGACGCCCGGCAGATCCGGCCCGGCGAAGGTCACGCCGCAATCGACCATCAGCCAGCGGCGGTCCTTGGCCGGACCATAACCGTACAGCGCCATGTTCATGCCGATCTCGCCGAGACCGCCAAGCGCGACGAATACGAGCTCGGATTCGCTCGCCATAGAGTACTCCTTCATTCGGACGCCGCCCGCGAGCGGCATCGTCCGGCATCGCGACGCCGCCGCGCGGGTCGCGTCAACCGGATCCGGAAAAGAACACGTCGCCGGCCGAGATCGGCTCGACCGTCCCGTCGTCGCGACGCAAGAGAAGACGCCCGTCCGCGTCCAGTCCGGCGAAGCGCCCGGCGCGCGCGCCGGTTTCGAAACGCACCGTGATCGGCTGCCCGACCCCGACCGCGCGGGCAAGCCAGGCGGACCGGAGTTCCGCGAAGGCGCCGGCGCTCCATCGGTCCAGCAGGTCGGCAAGGCTCGCGCTCAGGTCCGCCAGCGCACGCTCGACCGAAACGGCATAGCCGAGCCCCGCGAGCGAGACCGCCGCATAGTCGTCAAGGTCGGGGTGATGCGCAAGGTTGAGCCCGAACCCGCAGACGACCGCGCGACGCCCGTCGCCGAGCGTCGTCGCCTCAAGGAGAATGCCGGAAATCTTGGCCCCGTCGACCAGCAGGTCATTCGGCCACTTGAGCCCCGCGAGCCGATAGGTCCCGCACATATGGTCGACCGCCTCGGCCAGCGCAAGCGCGGCGACCAGCGGAAGCTGGCCCAGACGCTCCGCCGGAGCCGGATCGATCAAGAGCAGGGAGGCGTAAAGATTGCCGGGCTCGGACACCCAGGGTCGCGCCCGCCGCCCCCGACCGGCGGTCTGCCGCTTGCCCACGACCCAGAGGTTTCCGGGATCGCCGGCCTCGGCCCGGGCCAGGGCTTCGACATTGGTCGAGCCGACCGCGTCGAGCGCGAGGACGCGAAAGCCGGGGGCGGCGTCGGCGTCCCGCACCCGGCCGTCGAACGCGAGCGGTCTCAGAACAACGTCCCGGCGGCGCTGCCGGCCATCTCAACCACCGGCCCGGCGAAGACGACGAAGAGCAGCACGAAGGCGGTCGACAGACCGAGGGTGAACTTCAGCTCGACCGGCATCGGCAGGAAGCCGCGCGCCGGATCGTCGAAGAACATCACCTTGACGATGCGCAGGTAATAGTAGGCGCCCACGACGGACGTCAGCACACCGATGATCGCCAGCGGATAGAGCCCCGCCTCGACCGCCGCCAGGAACACGTAGAACTTCGCGAAGAAGCCGACGAAGGGCGGAATGCCGGCGAGTGAGAACAGGATGATGCCGAGGAACACCGCCATCGGCAGGTTGTTCCGCGCCAGACCGGCGAGATCGGAAATCTCCTCGACCATGCCCTCCTTCCGCCGCATCGAGAGAATGCAGGCGAAGGCGCCGAGCGTCATGGCGAGATAGGCGGTCATGTAGATCATGACGCCTTCGACGCCCGCCTGAGTGCCGGCGGCAAGTCCGACCAGCGCAAAGCCCATGTGGCCTATGGAGGAATAGGCCATCAGCCGCTTGATATTCGACTGGCCGATGGCGGCGAAGGCCCCGAGCGCCATGGAGGCGATCGACACGAAGACGATGATCTGCTGCCAGTCGTGCGTCACCGGCTCGAAGGCGTCGATCACGATGCGCGTCAGCATGCCCATGGCCGCGATCTTCGGCGCCGCCGCGAAAAAGGCGGTGACCGGCGTCGGCGCGCCCTCGTAGACGTCCGGCGTCCACATGTGGAACGGCACGGCCGAGATCTTGAAGGCAATGCCGGCGAGGATGAACACCAGGCCGAACACGAGCCCGAGCGACGAGCCGCCATGCGCCGTGATCGCCTCGGCGATCGGGCCGAAGCCGGTCTGGCCGGTGAAGCCGTAGACCAGCGACATGCCGTAAAGCAGCATGCCGGACGACACCGCGCCCAGCACGAAGTACTTCAGGCCCGCTTCCGTGGAGCGGATGCTGTCGCGATTGAAGGCGGCGATGACGTAGAGCGCCAGCGACTGCAGCTCCAGCCCAAGATAGAGCGTGATGAGGTCGTTCGCCGAGAGCATCAGCAGCATGCCGAGCGTCGCCAGCACGATCAGCACCGGATACTCGAAATGCTCGAAATTCTCGTTGCGGGCGAAGGCCACCGACATGGCGATGGCGAAACCCGAGCCGACCAGCGTCAGCAGCTTGAGGTAGCGCGCGAAGCCGTCCAGCACGAAGGCGCCGTGGAAGGTGGTCTCCTCCACGATGCCGAATTGCGCCGGAAGCAGCAGCGGCAGGGCCGCCACGGCCAGGAGCGCCACCGAGAGCGCGGTAACGTAAGGCACGGCCTTGCGCCCGCCGAAGACGCCCAGCAGCAGGAGCGCCAGCGCCCCGCCGGCGAGAAAGAGCTCCGGCAAGGCCGGCGAGAGGTCGGGCAGCTGATTGTAATCAGTCATTGTCAGTCTCGTCCTCGCCCCGTCACTGCGCCAGCATGGCGGTCGACTGAGCCGCCTCGATCGCGGCCTGGTAATTGGTGACCAGCGCCCCGACCGACGCAGCGGTCACGTCGAGGATCGGCGCCGGATAGAAGCCGAACAGGATGGTCAGCACGACCAAGGGCACGATGATCACGCGCTCGCGCACCGACAGATCCATGATCGACTTCAGGCTTTCCTTGTCGAGCGCCCCGAACACCACGCGCTTGTAGAGGTAGAGCGCATAGGCGGCCGACAGGATCACGCCCGTCGTCGCGATCAGCGCGACCCAGGTGTTCACCTGGAAGGCGCCCATCAGCGTCAGGAACTCGCCGACGAAGCCGCTCGTGCCCGGCAGGCCGACATTGGCCATGGTGAAGATCAGGAAGGCGACCGCATAGAACGGCATCCGGTTCACCAGTCCGCCATAGGCGGCGATGTCGCGGGTGTGCATGCGGTCGTAGATCACCCCGACGCAGAGGAACAGCGCGCCCGACACGATGCCGTGCGACAGCATCTGGAACAGCGCGCCCTGCACCCCCTGCTCCGTCATCGTGAAGATGCCCATGGTCACATAACCCATGTGCGCGACGGAGGAATAGGCGATCAGCTTCTTGATGTCCTCCTGCGCCAGCGCCACCAGCGAGGTGTAGACGATCGCCACCACCGAAAGCGTGAACACCATCGGCGCGAACATCTCGCTCGCCAGCGGGAACATCGGCAGCGAGAAGCGCAGGAAGCCGTAGCCGCCCATCTTCAGCAGGATCGCCGCCAGCACCACGGACCCGGCCGTCGGCGCCTCCACGTGCGCATCGGGCAGCCAGGTGTGCACCGGCCACATCGGCATCTTGACGGCGAAGGACGCGAAGAAGGCGAGCCACAGCCAGGTCTGCATGCCGGCCGGGAACCCGTGCGCCATCAGCGTCGGGATGTCGGTGGTGCCGGCCTCCCAGTACATCGCCATCAGCGCGATCAGCATCAGCAGCGAGCCGAGCAGCGTGTAGAGGAAGAACTTGTAGCTCGCATAGACGCGCCGCTTGCCGCCCCACACGCCGATGATCAGGAACATCGGGATCAGGCCGGCCTCGAAGAAGACGTAGAACATGACCAGATCCAGCGCGCAGAACACGCCGATCATCAGCGTCTCCAGCACAAGGAAGGCGATCATGTACTCCTTCACGCGGTTCTGGATGCTGTTCCAGCTCGCCAGAATGCAGAAGGGCATCAGGAAGGTCGTCAGGATGACGAACAGCATGGAGATGCCGTCGACACCCATCCGGTAGTTGATGCTTCCGCCGAGCCAGGCGCCGGTCTCCTCGAACTGGAAGCCCGGGTTCTGCGGGTCGAAGCCGCCCCAGATGAACAGCGACACGCCGAAGGTGAAGACGGTGGTGATCAGCGCCACCCGGCGCATGTTGTCTTTCGCGCCCGCATCCTCCCCGCGCACGAGCAGGATGAAGAACACCCCCACCAGCGGAAGGAAGGTGGTGATGGACAGAAGCGGCCAGTTGCTCATCAGTGAGCGCCCCCGACGGAGAACATGGACCAGGTGATCAGCGCGGCGACGCCGATCAGCATGGCGAAGGCATAGTGATAGAGGTACCCGGTCTGCAGCCGGACGACCCAGTTGGTGACGGTCTGGACCCGCGCCGCGACCCCGTTCGGGCCGAAGCCGTCGATGACAACGCCGTCGCCCTTCTTCCAGAGCTGGCGGCCGACCCACATGCCGGGACGCACGAAGATCGCATCATAGAGCTCGTCGAAGTACCACTTGTTCAGGAGGAACTGGTACAGCCCGTCATGGCGTTCGGCGAGCTTGCGCGGCAGCTCCGGCGAGCGGATGTAGAACAGCCACGCCACGGCGAAGCCGCCCAGCATCATGGCGATCGGCGAGAGCTTCACCCACAGCGCCACCTCGTGGATCTCGTGCAGGACGTGATTGTCCTCGGACGTGAAGAGCGTGCCCTTCCAGAAGGCGTCATAGGCATCGCCCATGAAGGCGCCCTTGAAGACGAAACCCGCAAGCAGCGCCCCGGCGGCCAGGATCATCAGCGGCACGGTCATCACCAGCGGGCTTTCGTGCACGTGCTTCATCACGTCCACGGAGGCGCGCGGCTTGCCGTGGAAGGTCATGAACGCGAGCCGCCACGAGTAGAAGGACGTCAGCGCGGCCGCCGCGAGCGTCAGCCAGAAGCCGTAGAGCGCGAAGGCGTTGTGCCCGACGTAGGCCGCCTCGATCACCGCATCCTTGGAATAGAAGCCGGCGGTCAGCGGGAAGCCGGTCAGCGCCAGCGTGCCGATCACCATCATCCAGTAGGTCAGCGGGATGTGTTTGCGCAGTCCGCCCATCTTGCGCATGTCCTGCTCGTTCGACACGGCGTGGATCACCGAGCCGGCGCCGAGGAACAGGAGCGCCTTGAAGAAGGCATGCGTGAACAGATGGAAGACGGCGATCGAATAGGCTCCGACCCCGAGCGCCACGAACATGTAGCCGAGCTGCGAACAGGTCGAATAGGCGATCACGCGCTTGATGTCGTTCTGCACCAGACCGACGGTGGCGGCGAAGAAGGCCGTCGTCGCGCCGAAGAAGGTCACCACCGTCAACGCGGTGGCCGACAATTCGAACACCGGCGACAGGCGCGCCACCATGAACACGCCGGCCGTCACCATGGTCGCGGCGTGGATCAGCGCGGAGACCGGCGTCGGGCCTTCCATCGCGTCCGGCAGCCAGGTGTGCAGCAGGAACTGCGCCGACTTGCCCATCGCGCCCATGAAGAGCAGCAGGCAGACGGCGGTGAGCGCGCCGGTCTGCGTCAGCTGCAGGCCGAACAGGTCGATCACCACTTCCGGCTCCGCAGCCGCGAAGCTCTGTGCGTTGGCGAAGATCGTGTCGTAGTCGGTGGAGTTGAACAGGTAGAACAGGCCGAAGATGCCGAGCAGGAAGCCGAAGTCGCCCACCCGGTTCACGACAAAGGCCTTCATCGCCGCCGCGTTCGCCGAGGGCTTCTTGTACCAGAAGCCGATCAGCAGATAGGAGGCGAGACCGACGCCCTCCCAGCCGAAGAACATCTGCAGCAGGTTGTCGGAGGTCACCAGCATCAGCATGGCGAAGGTGAACAGCGACAGATAGGCGAAGAAGCGCGGCCGGTGCGGATCGTCGTGCATGTAGCCGATGGAATAGACATGCACGAGCGCCGACACCGTGTTGACCACCACCAGCATCACGGCGGTGAGCGTGTCGACGCGGATCGTCCAGTCGACGTTGAAGGTGCCCGACGTCATCCAGCGCAGCAGCGTCTCGCGCACGACCGGCGTCTCGCCGAAGCCGATGGAGAAGAACGCGATCCACGACAGCAGCGCGGCCACGATCAGCAGACCGCTGGTGATGTATTCGCTTGCCTTGGCGCCGATCATCCGGCCGAAGAGGCCGGCGATCAGGAAGCCGATCAGGGGCAGAAAGACGATAGCCTGATACATTGCGCCCTCACCCCTTCATCATGTTGACGTCTTCGACCGCGATCGAACCGCGGTTGCGATAGAACACGACGAGGATTGCCAGACCGATCGCCGCCTCGGCGGCGGCGACGGTCAGCACCAGAAGCGCGAACATCTGCCCGACCAGATCGCCGAGGAAGGAGGAGAAGGTCACGAGGTTCAGGTTGACCGAGAGCAGCATGAGCTCGACGGACATCAAAATGACGATGACGTTCTTCCGGTTCAGGAAGATCCCCAAGATCCCGATCGTGAACAGGATAGCGGCGACCGCCAGGTAGTGTGACAGACCGATTTCCATGGGCGCCTCGTGATGCTCCCCCGGTTGTAGACTTCAGTGACGCGCCGCCGGCCGGCGACGCACCGCGTAAAACTGGCAGGCCGGCGGGCTCAGATGCCCTTGCCGGTTTCGACCTTGCGCACCTCGATCGACGCGTCCCGCGTCCGGCCGACCTGGGCGGAAATGTCCTGGCGCTTGACGCCCTCCTTGTGGCGCAGCGTCAGCACGATGGCGCCGATCATCGCCACCAGCAGGATCAGCCCGGCCACCTGGAAGAAGAGGATGTAGCGCGTGTAGATGAGCTGCCCGAGCGCCGAGACGTTGGAGGCCTCCTCCGGCACCGGAGCCGGCGCCGCCGTCTGCCCGATCATGTCGGGCGAAATGACCCAGGCGCCGAGCACGAGCAACAGCTCCACCAGCAGGATGGCCCCGATCAGCCCGCCCACCGGCATGTATTGCAGGAAGCCCTGACGCATCTCGACGAAATCCACGTCGAGCATCATCACCACGAACAGGAAGAGCACCATCACCGCGCCGACGTAGACCACGACCAGCAGCATGGCGAGGAACTCCGCGCCGAGCAGGATGAACAGGCCGGCGCCGTTGAAGAAGGCGAGAATCAGGAACAGCACCGAATGAACGGGGTTGCGCGAGGCGATCACCATGAACGCCGATGCGACCAAGATCCCCGCGAAGAGGTAGAAAAAGATGGCTTGAAGAACCATGTCCCGGTTTGCCCCTGTCCCCACGTCGCGTGGGCTTCGTTGTCCCGCGAACGATGCGGCCTCGTCTTAGACCAGCCGTCGCCCGCCGTCCACACCTGGCGCCTCAGCGATAAGGCGCATCCATGGCGATGTTGTTGGCGATCTCCCGCTCCCAGCGGTCCCCGTTGGCGAGCAGCTTTTCCTTGTCGTAGTAGAGTTCCTCGCGGGTCTCCGTCGCGAACTCGAAATTCGGACCCTCGACGATGGCGTCCACCGGGCAGGCTTCCTGGCAGAAGCCGCAGTAGATGCATTTCACCATGTCGATGTCATAACGCGTGGTGCGCCGCGTGCCGTCGTTGCGGCGGGGGCCGGCCTCGATGGTGATGGCCTGCGCCGGGCAGATCGCCTCGCACAGCTTGCAGGCGATGCAGCGCTCCTCGCCGTTGGGATAGCGGCGCAGCGCATGCTCGCCCCGGAAGCGCGGCGACACCGGCCCCTTCTCGAAGGGGTAGTTGATGGTCGGCTTCGGCTTGAAGAAGTAGCGCATCGCCAGGAAGAAGGCGGACACGAACTCCTTCAGCAGGAGCGACCTGGCAGCCTGTTGCAAAGCCATGGCATCAAGCCTCGTTCTCTCGTTTCCCGTCAGCCGACAAGCGAACTTGCGGCCACATACCCGATCACCGGAAACCCGATGAGCGTCAGGGCCAGAAGGCCCATGCGAAGCGGCTCCTCGAAGCGGGACAGCCATCCGGTCCGCCCCGTCTTCAGCCTGTTGCGCTCCGCCGCCCCCCTGAGCACACCGACCATGATCTTGTAGTCGATCCACCCGATATAGAGCCCGATGGCCGCGCCGATGAGCCCGGCGATCGAGATCGGCATCGTCATTCTCCCCGGCCGCGCCTTACGGCGCCAGGCCCGTGGCCATCAGCACCGCCGCCACGATGAACACCATCGCCAGCGACAGCGGCAGGAACACCTTCCAGCCGAGCCGCATCAGCTGGTCGTAGCGGTAGCGCGGCACCATCGCCTTCACCATCGCGAACATGAAGAACACGAGCAGCGACTTCAGCAGGAACCAGACGACGCCCGGCACCCAGGTGAACGGCGCGAAATCGAACGGCGGCAGCCACCCGCCGAGGAACAGGATCGTCGTCAGCGCGCACATCAGCGCGATCGCGACATACTCACCCAGCATGAACATCATGTACGGCGTGGAGCCGTATTCCACCATGAAGCCCGCGACCAGCTCCGACTCCGCTTCCGCCAGATCGAACGGCGGGCGGTTCGTCTCCGCGAGCGCCGAGATGAAGAAGATCACGAACATCGGGAAGAGCGGCAGCCAGTACCAGTTCAGGATCGTCAGCCACGGCACGCCGAGCATGGTGGCAAGCCCCGTCTCCTGCGACTTCACGATGTCCGTCAGGTTCAGCGACCCGGCGCACAGCAGCACCGTCACGATCACGAAGCCGATGGACACCTCGTAGGAGACCATTTGCGCCGCCGAGCGCAGCGCGGAGAGGAACGGATACTTGGAGTTCGACGCCCATCCGCCGATGATGATGCCATACACCCCGAGCGACGAGATCGCGAGGATGAAGAGGATCCCGACGTTGATGTCGGCGATCACCCATCCCTCGGCCACCGGCACGACGGCCCAGGCGGCCAGCGACAGGGTCACGGTGACCAGCGGCGCCAGCAGGAACAGCCCCTTGTTGGCGCCAGCCGGGATCACCGGCTCCTTGAGCACGAACTTCAGGAGGTCGGCGAAGGACTGCAGCAGTCCCCATGGCCCGACGACATTCGGGCCGCGACGGATCTGCACCGCTGCCCAGACCTTGCGGTCCGCATAGAGGATATACGCCACGATCACCAGCAGCACGACGAGCAACAGCACGCTCTGCGCCAGGATGATGAGAAACGGAAACAGATAATCCGCCCAGAAGTCCGCCATGATCGCCCCCGTTTACTCCGCGGCCTCTGCCGCGCGCGCCTTGGCGAGAGCGGAACATTCCGCCATCGTCGCCGATGCGCGCGCGATCGGATTGGTGAGATAGAAATCCGTGACGGCCGGCGCGAAGGCCTCCGCCGTCATCGATCCGCCGATGTCCGCGGCCCTGGCGACGCCCGATCCGTCGCCTTCGGCAATCGCGTCGATCGCGGCCATATGCGGATATTCCGCGTAGAGCGCGGCCCGAAGCTCGGCGAGCGAATCGAAGGGCAGCGTCTGGCCGAGCTGCGCCGACAGGGCGCGCAGCACGGCCCAGTCCTCGCGCGCCTCGCCCGGCGGGAAGCCCGCCCGCTCGCCCATCTGCACACGCCCCTCGGTGTTGACCCAGGTGCCCGACTTCTCGGTGTAGGTCGCGCCCGGCAGGATCACGTCGGCGCGATGCGCGCCGCGATCGCCATGCGTGCCGAGATAGACGACGAAGGCATCGCCGAAGGCCGACATGTCGAGCTCGTCGGCCCCGAGCAGGACCACCACATCCAGCTCGCCCGCCTGCGCGGCCTGCTGGATCGCCGCGACATCCCGGCCGCCCTCGCCCGGCACGAAGCCGATGTCCAGACCGCCGACGCGCGCGGCGGCCGTATGCAGCACGCTGAAACCGTTCCACTCGTCCGAGACCGCGCCGACGCTTCTAGCAAGCTGCGCGGCCGCTGACAGCACCGCCGCCCCGTCGGGACGCGCCAGCGCGCCCTGCCCGACGAGGATCAACGGCCGTTCGGCCGACTTGAGCGTTTCGGCAAAGGCATGCTTGCCGGCCAGCAGATCGCCAAGCGTCTCCGGCCCCGCGCCCAGATAGGTCGTCGGATAGGTCAGATCGGCCGCCTGCCCGATCACGCCCACCGGCAGCGCGCCCATGCGCATGCGCTTGCGGATGCGGGCATTGAGCACCGGGGCCTCGACGCGCGGATTGGAGCCGATGATCAGCACCGCGTCCGCGTCCTCGATGCCCTCGATGGTCGCATTGAAGAGATAGGAGTCGCGGCCGATTGCCGGATCGAGCGCCGCCCCGTCCTGCCGGCAGTCGATGCTGGCCGAGCCGAGCGCGCCCATCAGCTGCTTGAGCGCGAACATTTCCTCGACGCTCGCCAGATCGCCGGCAATCGCCGCCATCCGCTCGCCCGAGGACGACTTGACCCTGTCGGCCACCGCCGCGAAGGCCTCGTTCCACGATGCCGGCACGAGCCGCCCGTCCCGCTTGACGAAGGGCCGGTCGAGACGCTGGGTCCTGAGCCCGTCCCAGATGTAGCGGGTCTTGTCGGAGATCCACTCCTCGTTCACCGCCTCGTTGAGACGCGGCAGCACGCGCATGACCTCGCGGCCGCGCGTATCGACGCGGATCGCCGAGCCGACCGCGTCCATCACGTCGATGGTTTCGGTCTTCTTCAGCTCCCACGGCCGCGCCTGGAAGGCATAGGGCTTGTGCGTCAGCGCGCCCACCGGGCACAGGTCGACGACATTGCCCTGCATCTCCGAGGACAGCGCCCCTTCGAGGTAGGAGGTGATTTCCGCGTCCTCGCCGCGGCCGATCAGGCCCAGATCCGACACGCCGCAGACTTCGGTGGTGAAGCGCACGCAGCGGGTGCAATGGATGCACCGCGTCATGATCGTCTTGACCAGCGGGCCGATGTACTTGTCCTCGACCGCGCGCTTGTTCTCCGCGTAGCGCGAGGCGTCGACGCCATAGGCCATCGCCTGGTCCTGCAGATCGCACTCGCCGCCCTGGTCGCAGATCGGGCAGTCCAGCGGATGGTTGATCAGCAGGAACTCCATCACGCCCTCGCGGGCCTTCTTGACCATCGGCGTCTTGGTGAAGACCTCCGGCGGTTCGCCATTCGGGCCCGGACGCAGGTCGCGCACGTTCATGGCGCAGGAGGCGGCCGGCTTCGGCGGCCCGCCCTTCACCTCCACGAGGCACATGCGGCAGTTGCCGGCGATCGACAGCCGGTCATGGAAACAGAAGCGCGGAACCTCGGCGCCGGCGGCCTCGCAGGCCTGGAGCAGCGTGTACTCCTGAGGAACCTCGATCTCCTTGCCGTCGACCAGAATGACCCTGTTCATGCCTTGCTGTCCCGTCAGCTTGTGTTCGCCAGCGCAATCGCGCGCGAACCCCGTATCCCGTTCGTGCGCCCCGCGCGCGCGGCGGCGTTACTCTGCCGCCGCCATCGACTGCGCCGGCGCGCGGCGCTTCGCGGTGAACTCGTCGATGCGTTCCTCGATCACCGGGCGGAAGTTGCGGATCAGACCCTGGATCGGCCAGGCCGCCGCATCGCCGAGCGCGCAGATCGTGTGCCCTTCCACCTGCTTGGTGACGTCGAAGAGCATGTCGATCTCTTCCTTGGAGGCGTTGCCCGCGACCATCCGCTCCATCACGCGCCACATCCAGCCCGTGCCTTCCCGGCACGGCGTGCACTGGCCGCAGCTCTCGTGCTTGTAGAAATAGGACAGTCGCGCGATCGCCTTGATGATGTCGGTGGAGCGATCCATCACGATCACCGCCGCCGTGCCGAGGCCCGACTTCTGCTCCTTGAGACTGTCGAAATCCATCGGGCAGTCGATGATGTTCTCCGCCGTCACGCAGGGCACCGACGAGCCGCCCGGGATCACCGCCAGCAGATTGTCCCAGCCGCCGCGAATGCCGCCGCAATGTTTGTCGATCAGCTCGCGGAAGGGAATGCCCATTTCCTCTTCCACGGTGCAGGGCTTGTTGACGTGCCCCGACACGCAGAAAAGCTTGGTGCCCGTGTTGCCCGGCTTGCCAAGGCTTGCGAACCACGTGCCGCCGCGGCGCAGGATGGTCGGCGCGACCGCGATGGACTCCACGTTGTTGACCGTCGTCGGACAGCCGTAGAGGCCGACGTTCGCCGGGAACGGCGGCTTCAGGCGCGGCTGGCCCTTCTTGCCCTCGAGGCTCTCCAGCAGCGCGGTTTCCTCGCCGCAGATGTAGGCACCCGCGCCGTGATGGACGTAGATGTCGAAGTCGTAGCCGTTCTTGTTGTTCTTGCCGATCAGACCGGCCTCATAGGCCTGGTCGATGGCCGCCTGCAGCCGCTCGCGCTCGCGGATGAACTCGCCGCGCACGTAGATGTAGGCCGCGATCGCCCCCATCGCATAGCCGGCGACGAGGCAACCCTCGACCAGCGTGTGCGGGTCGTGGCGCAGGATCTCGCGGTCCTTGCAGGTGCCGGGTTCCGATTCGTCGGCATTGACGACGAGATAGGCCGGACGCCCGTCCGTTTCCTTGGGCATGAAGGACCACTTGAGACCGGTGGGGAAGCCCGCGCCGCCGCGCCCGCGCAGGCCCGACGTCTTCACTTCCTCGATGATCCAGTCGCGCCCCTTGTCCAGAAGCGCTTTCGTGTTGTCCCAGTGCCCGCGCTGACGCGCGCCATCCAGGCCCCAGTCATGAAGGCCGTAGATGTTGGTGAAGATGCGGTCCTGGTCCTTGAGCATCCTGTCCGCCTTTCCTCAAGCCTTGCTCGACGGCACGTCGCCGTCGGCAACGCGCTGCGAGAACTCCGTCTCGCCGCCTTCGGCAAGAATCCTGGCCTGCTCGATCCAGCCGTCCCGCTCGATCCGCCCCTTGAACTTGAGGCGGGCATCGACCCAGGCCACTTCTTCCGGTCCCCACGCGGCGACCTGGTCGAAGTGGTAGATGCCGAGATCGTTCAGCACGCCCTCGAGCTTCGGCCCGACGCCCTTGAGCTGCTTCAGGTCGTCCGGCTTGCCGCCGCGCGGGCCCTTCAGCAGGTCCGGCTCGCTTTCCGGAGCGCCCTCGCCCTCCAGATCGAGACTGGACTGCACGGAGCCGGGCGCGCCCGCCGCCGCCGCTTCCACCGCCTCGGGCTTCACGTCCTTGGCCTTCTCGACCGGCTTCGGCGCGGCCTTGGCGGTCGTCTGCGGCGCCGGAACGCCGTCGAAATCCTGCCCGCCGGCGTTGATCGCCTCGCCCGCGAATACATGGGACGCGGCTTCCGCCCCGTCCACCACATGCGGCACGGGATCGCCACCGGTCGTCGTGTCCGCGATCTCCGTCAGCGAGGTCGCGCCGCCCTCGGGCATGGCGAAGCGCCGGTCGGTCTGCGGTCCGGGCGTGACCTCGCGCCCCGCGGCGATGTCGTCCAGAAGCGCCTCGAGACTTTCCGGCGTCAGATCCTCGTAGGTGTCCTTGAAGATCTGCACCATCGGCGCGTTGACGCAGGCGCCGAGACACTCGACCTCTTCCCAGGAGAAGTCGCCGTCTTCGGACAGCTCATGCGCATGGGCGGCGATCTTCGCCTTGCAGACCCTGACGAGGTCTTCCGCCCCGCGCAGCTGGCACGGCGTGGTGCCGCACACCTGCACATGCGCCTTCTTGCCCAGCGGGGCGAGCTGGAACATCGTGTAGAAGGTCGCGACCTCCAGCACGCGGATGTGCGGCATGGAGAGCATGTCGGCCACGTGACGGATCGCCGGCTCCGGCAACCAGCCCTCGTGCTGTTCCTGCGCCCGCCACAAAAGCGGGATCACGGCGGAGGCCTGACGGCCTTCGGGATAGCGCGCGATGACCTTTTCCGCCCAGGCCCGGTTGGCCGGGGTGAACGCGAAGCTCTCGGGCTGCTCAGGGTGCAGGCGACGTACGGCCATTACCGGTCCACCTCTCCGAACACGATATCAAGGGAGCCGAGGATCGCCGACACGTCGGCCAGCATGTGTCCCTGGCACAGGAAATCCATCGCCTGCAAATGCGCGAAACCGGGCGCTTTGATCTTGCAGCGATAGGGCTTGTTGGTGCCGTCGGAGACGAGATAGACGCCGAATTCGCCCTTGGGCGCCTCGACGGCGGCATAAACCTCGCCTTCCGGCACGCGGTAACCTTCGGTGTAGAGCTTGAAGTGATGGATCAGCGCTTCCATCGACTTCTTCATCTCGCCGCGCTTGGGCGGCACCACCTTGCCGTCCATCGACGACACCGGTCCCTTTTCCACCGTCAGCTTTTCCAGGCACTGTTTCATCAGCCGTACCGACTGGCGCATCTCCTCCATGCGGATGAGATAGCGGTCGTAGCAGTCACCGTTCTTGCCGACGGGAATGTCGAACTCCAGCTCGTCGTAGCACTCGTAGGGCTGCGACTTGCGCAGATCCCAGGCCGCGCCCGACCCGCGCACCATGACGCCGGAGAAGCCGCGCGCCCAGGCATCGTCGAGCGACACCGTCGCGATATCGACATTGCGCTGCTTGAAGATGCGGTTGTCGGTGAGCAGACCCTCGATGTCGTCGATGGTCTGCAGGAACGGATCGCAGAAGTCCCAAATGTCGTCGAGCAGCTTGTTCGGCAGGTCCTGATGCACGCCGCCGGGGCGCACATAGGCCGCGTGCATGCGCGCGCCGCAGGCCCGCTCGTAGAAGACCATCAGCTCCTCGCGCGGCTCGAAACCCCACAGCGGCGGGGTCAGCGCGCCGACGTCGAGCGCCTGCGTCGTCACATTGAGCAGATGCGACAGGATGCGGCCGATCTCGGAGTAGAGAACGCGGATCAGCTGACCGCGCTTGGGCACCTCGATCTCCAGCAACCGCTCCACGGCCAGCGCGAAGGCGTGCTCCTGATTCATCGGCGCGACGTAATCGAGCCGGTCGAAATACGGCACCGCCTGAAGATAGGTCTTGTGCTCGATCAGCTTCTCGGTGCCGCGATGCAGCAGCCCGATATGCGGATCGACACGCGTCACCACCTCGCCGTCCAGTTCCAGCACGAGGCGCAACACGCCGTGCGCCGCCGGATGCTGCGGGCCGAAGTTGATGTTGAAGTTGCGGACCTGAGCCTCAGCCATGTTGAGGATCCTGGTTGGACGCGAAGAGAGCGAAAACCTCTGCGCCGGTCAGTTTCTGGGTCGGATTTGCAAACGCGTAAGCGTCCGGCTTTTCGTCGATGAAGATCTCGGTCGTGAACTCGAAGCCGGAGGGATCATCCAGCGCCGACGCCGCGACGTTCGTATGAGACCCGTCGCGCATGCGCCACATCAGCGACGTGCCGCACGACGTGCAGAACACCCGCTCGCCGTACTCGGACGACGCATAGGTGCCGAGCGAGGCCTGATCCACGAAGTCGATCTCGCTGCACTCGAACCCCATGAAGACACCGCCGCTCCAGCGCCGGCACATCGAACAATGGCACACAGCCATCTCGGGGCTCATGGGAACCGCCGAAAACCGGAGGGCTCCGCACAGACACCCACCTGGAAGCTTCGTGTCAGCCATCCCAGCCCCCTCAGCTCGCCTTCTCGTCGCCGGGAAGGATGTACTCGGCCCCCTCCCACGGAGACATGAAGTCGAAGTCGCGGAATTCCTGATTGAGCCGCACGGGCTCATAGACGACGCGCTTCTTCTCGTCGTCGTAGCGCACCTCGACATAGCCGGTGAGCGGAAAGTCCTTGCGCAGCGGATAGCCGTCGAAGCCGTAGTCGGTCAGGATGCGGCGGAAATCCGGGTGACCGGAGAACAGCACGCCGTACATGTCGTAGACTTCGCGCTCGAACCACTCCGCGCCCGGAAACTCCTCCACGATGGAGGGCACCGGCGTCTCGTCGTCGGCCTGCAGCTTGACGCGAATGCGCAGGTTCTGCTTCGGCGAGAGGAAGTGATAGACCACGTCGAAGCGACGGTCGCGGGACGGATAGTCGACACCGCAGATGTCGGTGAGATTGACGAACTGGCAGCTTGAGTCGTCGCGCAGGAACCGCACCACCGACAGGATGTCCGAGGCACGCACCTCAAGCGTCAGCTCGCCGAAGGCGATGGTGACGCGGTCGAGCGCATCGCCGAGCGCCGCCTGAATGTGTTCGCCGAGTTCAGCGAGCGTTTCATCCATTGCCGTGATCCGTTTCCCGCAATTTGCTCATGTGCCGCCGGTTCCGTCGCGCCCCGGCGCTCGCCGGTCAGCCGCGCCTCAACGCTCGATTGTCCCCGTGCGCCGGATTTTCTTCTGCAGAAGCAGCACGCCGTAAAGCAGCGCCTCCGCGGTCGGCGGGCAGCCCGGCACATAGATGTCCACCGGCACCACGCGATCGCATCCGCGCACGACCGAATAGGAATAGTGATAATAACCGCCGCCGTTCGCGCAGGAGCCCATCGAGATCACGTAGCGCGGCTCCGGCATCTGGTCGTAGACCTTGCGCAGGGCCGGCGCCATCTTGTTGGTCAGCGTGCCGGCGACGATCATCACGTCCGACTGGCGCGGAGAGGCGCGCGGCGCGAAGCCGAAGCGCTCGGCGTCGTAGCGCGGCATCGACATCTGCATCATCTCGACGGCGCAACACGCCAGGCCGAAGGTCATCCACATCAGCGAGCCGGTGCGGGCCCACTGGATGAGATTGTCCGTCGCCGTGACGACGAAGCCCTTGTCGGCGAGCTCGTCATTCACCTGCAGGAAGAACGGATCGTCCGACCCCACCGGCTGGCCGGTCCTCGGGTCGAGAACGCCCTTGGGAGTCTGCGCGACGAGCGGTGTATCCGAGGTCAATCCCATTCCAGCGCTCCCTTCTTCCATTCGTAGATGAAGCCGATGGTGAGCACGCCTAGGAACGTCATCATCGACCAGAAGCCGAACCAGCCGAGATCGCCGAAGGATACCGCCCAGGGAAACAGGAACGCCACCTCCAGATCGAAGATGATGAACAGCAGCGCCACCAGATAGAAGCGGATGTCGAACTTCATGCGCGCGTCGTCGAACGCGTTGAAGCCGCATTCATAGGCGGACAGCTTTTCCGAGTCGGGGTTCTTGTAGGCGAGCAGGAAGGGCGAAACGAGAAGGGCGAGACCGATCGCCAGCGCCACCCCGATGAACACGAGGATCGGAACGTAGTCTCTGAGCAGGTCTTCCATGGTCCAACATGTCCTTGCGCCCGGCTCCGGCATCACGGCAGACATCCGTCGACGTCGCACTGCAGCAGAGCCCTGCGGCAGGTGGGCGGCGGGTCATGGCCCGGCCACGCAGCCCCTGCCTGTGTGCGCACGCTTAGCCCACGCACCCCGGCAACGCAAGCCCAACAAGGGTGTAATCGAACAGGGATTTTCGCAGGTGCGAAACCTCGGGATACACCCGTATCGGCGGCGACGCGACGGCACGCGGCCCCGCTTGCGGACCGGCGAGACGGACGCCGTCCGCCGGGACCGTTGCAGGATCGCGCGACGTCCGACCGTCCCGACCCGCCCTGCCCCGGCTGCGCCGGCACACCGGCCGTGACACGCCCTTGCGGCCTCCGGCTCGAAAATGCGCGAATTCCGGGTCCGTGCAAAACCGATGCGGCAACTTGCGCCCGCCTCTCCCCGTGGCCCGGAAGCCCAGAAGCCCCGAGAACGACAGCCCCGAGCACGGCGAGTCGTTTGTGCCGGCACACAGCCCCTCCGCCGCGAAGACGAAGGCGTACGACCGAAGCATGACTTGCGTCAGGCGGGGATGTGTCGCGCTGGAGAGCCGAGGCAAGGAGAAGAAAACACGGATCCCGGCGAACCCCGGGACGGACGAAGCGGCGAGTGGCGCGAGTGACGGGGCTCGAACCCGCGACCTCCGGCGTGACAGGCCGGCACTCTAACCAACTGAGCTACACCCGCTCGCTCGCTTCGTGAGACGCCGGCGGTCCGGCGCTCAAGACTTCCCGATAGAGGCAAGTGGCGCGAGTGACGGGGCTCGAACCCGCGACCTCCGGCGTGACAGGCCGGCACTCTAACCAACTGAGCTACACCCGCTTGGCCTCTGGCGGTGCGTGACCGCCGGGAGTGGCGGTGATGTACGTTGCGCCGCGCGACAAGTCAAGCGCCCCGCGCCTGCGTTTGTGACGTTTGTGCAAACTCGGGCAAGCCTCAATTGTGGATAACGCAAAAGCGAACGGGCGCGCCCGGGACCGGGCACGCCCGCAGAAGATTCCCGAACCGCCGATTGGACCTAGAGGCGCGCCAGGTAGCGCATCGGGTCGACCGGCTTGTTGCCGCGACGCAGCTCGAAATGCAGCTGCGGCTGGGTGACCGACCCGGTCGACCCCGCCTTGGCGATCACCTGGCCACGCTGCACCGCATCGCCGCGCTTGACCAGCAATTCGCTGTTGTGCGCATAGGCCGAGACCCATCCGTCGGCGTGGCGCACCAGCACCAGATTGCCGTAGCCCTTCAGCTCGTTGCCCGAATAGATGACGGTGCCGTCCTCCGCCGACTTGATGTCCGCGCCCTCGGGCAGTGCCAGATTGATGCCCTCGTTGCGCGTGCCGCCCGGCTTCGTTCCGAACTCGGAGATGATTCGCCCGCGCGCCGGCCAGCGGAACCGCCGCTCGCCCACATCCTCCCCGGCATCCGTGCGCGCGACCGCGATCGGCTCGGCCGGCGGCTCCTCGCGGCTCTCGATGCGCGGCGCGTCCGGAGCTTGCCTGGGCACGGCCGCCGTGCGCGGAGTGCTGGAATTCTGGGCGGGGGTCGACGCGGACTGCGTGAACGACACGGGCTTCGCCTTGGGCAGACCGGCATCGAGCGCACCGCCGGAGACCGGCGCGGTGGGCGCGGCGGCGGGTGCGGCAGACGCAACCCGGAAGGCGGCCGGCTTGGCCGGCGGACGCGGCGCGACGGCCGTCCCGAGGCCGGAGATGGCGGCGGTCGGGATCGACCCGGTGGTCGTCGGCGCGGGGCCCGCGGACGGAAGCCGCATGGGCGCCCCCGACGGCCGCGCGGCCGAGGCCACATTCGGCGCATTATGCACATAGGTGGGGATGACGATCCGCTGGCCGTCCCGAAGCCCGGCATCCGGCGACAGGCCGTTGACCTCGCCCAGCACGAATTTCGGAACCCCGTAGCGCCGCGCGAGCGAGTCGATGCTGTCGCCGCTGCGCGCACTCACCTGGGTGGCCCCTGCGGTCGTCCAGCCGCGCACCGTGCGCGGCTCGACGCCGCGCGGCGCGGCATCGCGCATGATCGTTTCCGCCTCGCCGCGCGCGGTGCGAACGGACTGAGCCGGCGCCGGTCGCGGCGCGGACGCCACGGCCGCCGGGGGACGCGGCGCGGCCATCGGGACCGGAACGCTCGCCGACGCCCGCGGCGGCGTCGCCGGACGCGTCGGGATCGATCCGGTCGTGACCGGCGCCCGCGTGACGGTCGGCGGCGGCAGGGTCGCGGAGGCAACGGGAGCGGTTTGCGCCGGGCCGGCCATGATCTGCTCGAATTCCGGCTGCGAGACCGGCTGTCCGTTCAGGATGGCGCGCTGGTTCCCGGTGTTTCCGGTGAAGATCGGATCTTCGAACCGTTCGACACCACCGCTGCACGCGCCCAGAAGCGCGCTCACCAACACCACCATCGCGGTTTGCGTCAGCGGGCGGGCGTGCAAATTGTGAAGCGAATTGGGCATGGCGCTACTCGGACTCAAACACCGGATGTCGTTGTCCGCAATTAAACGCCGGTAACGTTGACAAAGCTTTAAGCATGTCAGACGGAATTTGCGTCAGCGAGCCGAAGATACCCGCCACCCGCCCTGCCCGCGCCCAATTCGCACCCAGTTCGCAGCCAATTCGCAAGGTGCGCGCCCCGTCACAGGCGGTCGGCGACCCCCTCCACCAGCGGCACGAAGCGCACCGGCGTCAGCACGCGCTCCTGGAGCACCCCGCCGGTCTTTTCCACCACCACCAGATCCTGAACGCTGCCCTTCGGCCCGCGCGGCATGATCAGGCGTCCCCCGTCGGCAAGCTGCGCCAGCAACGCCGGGGGGATCTCGGGGGCCGCGGCCGTCACCACGATGCGATCGAAGGGCGCCTGGTCGGGCAGGCCCTCCATTCCGTCGCCGTGATGCACCTCGACGGTGGTGATCTTCAGCGTCCTCAGCCGCGTGCGGGCGAGGTCCGCCAGCGTGCGATAGCGCTCGATCGTGTGCACCTCGCCGGCCAGCAGCCCCAGGATCGCCGCCTGATAGCCGGACCCGGTGCCGATTTCCAAGACGCGATGGGTGTCGCGCAGGTCGAGCGCGGCCGTTATCATCGCGACGAGCGAGGGCTGGGAGATCGTCTGACCGCATTCGATGGGAAGGGCGGTGTCCTCGGCCGCATGGCGCTGCAGCGGCGCGGAGAGGAACAGCGCGCGCGGGACCCGCTCCAGCGCCGACAGGACGCGCTGGTCGCCGATCCCCTGCCGGCGGAGCTTCAGGATAAGCGCCGCCGCGGCTTCCCGGTCCGCCGATGTGACGGCCGGAAGCCCGCCCGTGGGATCGGAGGCTCCGCCGCCGGTACTGTCAGTGTCGCCCGCACTCATCGCTTGCACTCACGGTCGGCGCCCGATGCACGGTCTCAGCCGAGCGCATCCTTGAGTTCGCCCAACAGATCGTGCGCCGTCAAGTCGAGCTTCAGCGGCGTGACCGAGACATGCGCATCGCTCAGCGCCGCGAGATCGGTGTCCGCCGGCGGCGTTTCCCGCCCGCCGCGAAAGGCCAGCCAGTAATAGGGCACGCCGCGCCCGTCGGTGCGCGCATCCACCGCCAGTTCGCTGACCTTGCGCTTGCCCTGGCGCGTGATGCGCACGCCCCTGACCTCTTCCGCCGTGCAGGCGGGAAAGTTCAGGTTCAGCAACACATCGGCGGGAAAGGAGAACGACAGCAGCTTCTCGATCAGCTTCGGCGCATAGGCCCGCGTCGCCGCGTAGTCGACCTTGGCGCCGTGGCCCCAGCTGTAGGCCTGCGACAGGGCCATGGAGCGGATGCCCATCAAGGTCCCTTCCATGGCGCCCGCAACCGTGCCCGAATAGGTCACGTCGTCGGCCGCGTTCTGACCCCGGTTGATGCCCGACAGCACCAGATCCGGCCGGCCGGGCAGAACCTCCCGCACGCCCATGATGACGCAGTCGGTCGGCGTGCCGCGCACGGAAAACCGGCGCTCATCGAGTTGGCGGACCCGCAGCGGATCGTGCAGCGTCAGCGAATGCGCCACGCCGCTCTGGTCGGTCTCCGGCGCGACGACCCAGACGTCGTCGCTCAGCTCGCGCGCCACCTCTTCCAGCACGGCAAGCCCGTCCGCCTGGATGCCGTCGTCATTGGTGATGAGAATGCGCATCAGCGAGCCCCGAGCGTTTCGATCCCGCCCATGTAGGGGCGCAGCGCCTCGGGCACGGTCACGGTTCCATTGCCGTTCTGGTAGTTTTCCAGAACGGCGATCAGCGCCCGCCCGACCGCGATGCCGGAGCCGTTGAGCGTGTGGACGAAGCGCAGGCCCTTCTCGCCCTCCGGACGATACCGGGCGTTCATCCGCCGCGCCTGGAAGTCGCCGCACACCGAACAGCTCGAGATCTCGCGATAGGCATTCTGACCGGGCAGCCAGACCTCGATGTCATGGGTCTTGCGCGCGCCGAAGCCCATGTCGCCGGCCGACAGCACCATCACCCGATAGGCGAGCCCGAGCCGCTTCAGGACCTCCTCGGCGCACGCCGTCATGCGCTCCAGCTCGTCGAGCGAGGCTTCCGGCGTCGTCACCGACACCATCTCGCACTTCCAGAACTGATGCTGGCGCAACATGCCGCGCACGTCGCGCCCCGCCGAGCCGGCCTCGGAGCGGAAGCACGGCGTGAGCGCGGTCACGCGCATCGGCAGCGCCGCCTCGTCGAGGATCTCCTCGGCCACCATGTTGGTGAGGGGCACTTCCGCCGTGGGGATCAGCCAGCGCCCGTCCGTGGTCTTGAACTGATCCTCGGCGAACTTCGGAAGCTGCGCGGTGCCATAGAGCGCCTCGTCGCGCACCAGCAGCGGCGGCGACACTTCCATATAGCCGTGCTCGCGCGTCTGCAGGTCGATCATGAACTGGCCGAGGGCCCGCTCCAGCCGGGCGATCTCGCCCTTCAACAGGACAAAGCGCGCGCCCGACATCCGCGCGGCCCGCTCGAAATCGAGCCCCGGTGCGATGCCGGCGATCTCGAAATGCTCCTTCGCCTCGAAGGCGAAGGCGGGCGGCGTGCCGACACGCCGGATCTCGACATTGGCGCTCTCGTCCGCGCCGTCCGGCACGTCGTCATGGGGAAGATTCGGCAGGCGGCTGAGCGCATCGGTGAGGCGCGCCGACACTTCACGCTCCTGCTCCTCGCCTGCCTGCAGCGAGGCCTTGAGCTTGGCGACCTCGTCGATCAGCGCCTGCGCGGCCGCCTCGTCGCCGGACGCCTTGGCCTTGCCGATTTCCTTGGAGGCGGCGTTGCGCCGCTCCTGGGCCTGCTGCAGCGACGACACACAGGCCCGGCGCTCGTCGTCGAGGGCAATCAGCCCGGCCGCCTGCGGCTCCAGGCCACGACGCGCCATGCCGGCGTCGAAGGCCGCGGCATTGTCGCGGATCCACTTGATATCGAACATGCACCAACCCCGGGAATGTCTGCCGGCGTCAGGCTTGCGCGGAGAAAACCGACGGTGCCGCGCTGCTCAGGCGTCCGCCTCGGCGGCTTCCCGTTCGGCCCGCTTCTTTTCCACCAGCCTGACGCAGATGATGGACACTTCGTAGAGAAGCAGTGTTGGCAGCGCAAGGCCGATCTGGCTGATCGGATCGGGCGGCGTCAGGATGGCCGCCATCACGAAGCCGATGACGATCGCATACTTGCGTTTCGCCTTCAGCCCCTCCGCCGACACCATGCCGACGCGCCCGAGCAGCGTCAGCAGGACGGGCAACTGAAACACCAGCCCGAAGGCGAAGATCAGCGTCATGATGAGGCCGAGGTATTCGCTCACCCGCGCGACGAGCTCGATCTTCGCCTGGCCGTCGGCCCCGTCCTGTTCCATCGACAGGAAGAAGCCCATGGCCAGCGGCATCACGAGGAAGAACACGAGGCTCGCGCCGATCAGGAACAGGATCGGCGTCGCCACCAGGAACGGCAGGAAGGCACCGCGCTCGTGCTTGTAGAGCCCCGGCGCCACGAACATGTAGAGCTGCGAGGCGATCACCGGAAAGGCGATGAACAGCGCGCCGAAGAAGGCGAGCTTGAGCTGCGTGAAGAACAGCTCCTGCGGCGCGGTGTAGATCATCTCGACCTGATGGCCGGCCGCGCGCTCGTAAGGGATCACGAGGATGTTGTAGATGTCCTGCGCGAAGTAGAAGCACACGACGAAGGCGATCAGGATCGCGATCACCGTCTTCAGGAGGCGCTGGCGCAGTTCGATGAGGTGTTCGATCAGCGGCGCCTTGGAGGCCTCGATATCGTCGTGGGTCATGCCGTGCCGTCGCCCGCTGCCTTGCGCGCCGTGTCACCGGCCTCCCGCGCCCCGGTCTCCCGCGAAATTGTGCCGGAGGCCGCGGCCTTGTCGTCCCCGGCGCCACTGCCACCCGCGCCCGTCTCGCCGGCCGAGGACAGCGCCGGCGCCTCGATCTCGTCCTTCGCCGAATCGTCCTGCGGCGTCGTTTCGGACGCGGCCGGTTTCGGCGCCGGCGCGGCCTTCGTCGAGGTCCCCGACGACGGTTTCTTCTTTCCCGAGGCGTCGTCCTCGATGGACTTCTTGATGTCGCCGAGCGGATCGAAGTTCGCGGCCTTTTCGACCTGCGCCTTCATGTCGGCGATGTCGGCCTGCTTTTCCGCCTCGCGCAGGGCGTCGTTGAAGGTCGACTGGAACTCGCCCGCCATCCGCCGCACCTTGCCGACGGTCTGGCCGAAGGTGCGCAGCATGCGCGGCAGGTCCTTCGGTCCGACGACAAGGATCATGACGACGGCGACAACGATGAGTTCCGTCCAGCCGATATCGAACATCTGCGTCCGTTTTCCGCGAATTGGAGATCGGATAAGCGCACGCGCGGGCAGCGTCGGCGCGGTCGAAAGAGACCGCCCACGCGGGCGCGGCGCGCCGCCGGGGTCAGCCGGCCTTCGTCTTGTCCTCGGACTTCTCCATGGAGACGGTGTCGTCCGCCTTGTGGTCGATCGTCTTCGCGCTGTCGGCCGGCGTTTCGTCGTCTTCGTTGAGCCCCTTCTTGAAGCTCTTGATTCCCTTGGCGACGTCTCCCATCAGCTCGGAGATCTTACCGCGGCCAAACAGCAGAACGACGATCACCGCAATGATCAGGATCTGCCAAATACTGATACCCATACGCCAACTCCCTGCTCATTCCGGCGCCCGCGCCCCGGTCCGCGACTATTGCAACAAAGCGCAAGCAATCGCAACCAACCGTTTTCGCCCCTCGACGGGCGCCGGCAACTCAATCCGTCTTATCGGCCCGCTACGTCAGTCCGCGTCGTCGCGGCGCTCGAAGGCAAGCACGTCGCGCTCGTCCAGCCGCACGCCGACGTCCATCCCCACGGCGAAGCGCCCGCCGTCGCGGATACGGGCCTGCAAGGGTATATCGAGCCCGTCGACGTCGATGTCCACCAGATCGACCTCGCCGATGAAGCGGCGACGCATCACACGGCCCGCCCGCCCCTCGCCCGGCTCGCCGAGAACGATCCCCTGCGGCCGCACGCAGACGTCGACCTCCGTGCCCGGGCGAATGCCCGGCGCGGGATGCCGGCCGAACAGCGTTTCCACCTCGCCGTCGCGGGCCACGGCCGCGAGTTCATGCAGCTCGGAGAAGAATCGCGCGACGAAGAGACTGTGCGGATGATTGTAGAGTTCGTCGGCGGTGCCGAGCTGCACCAGCCGCCCCTTGCGCATCAGGGCGATCCGGTCGCCCATGCGCATCGCCTCTTCCGGATCGTGGGTCACCAGCATGCAGGTGGCCCGCGTCTCGCGCAGCACCGACAGGGTTTCCTCGCGCACCGTGTCGCGCAGCCGCCGGTCGAGACCGGAGAAGGGTTCGTCCATCAGGAGCACGCCGGGGCGCGGCGCGATGGCGCGCGCCAGCGCCACCCGCTGCTGCTCGCCGCCCGACAGGGCGTGCGGATAATCGTCGGCGTGGTCCGCCAGTCCGACCCGCCCAAGCGCGGCCAGTGCCGTGGCGCGCGCATCCGCCCGCGCCATGTTGGTCAGCCCGAAGGCGACATTGTCGACGATGGTCAGATGCGGAAACAGGGCGTAGTCCTGAAACATCAGCCCGACGCCGCGCCGCTCCGGCGGCATGAAGACCGCCGGCCCGGCCACCTCGCGTTCGTTGATCAGGACCCGGCCCGCACTCTGGCGTTCGACGCCCGCCGCGACCCGCAGCAAGGTGGTCTTGCCACAGCCCGAATGGCCGAGCAGGCACATGACCTCGCCCGGCTCGACGCTCAGCGACACGCCGCGTACGGCCTCCAGCCCGTCGTAATCGTGGCTCACCGCCTCGAACGACAGGCGCGCGGCGATGGTCGCCCCGGCCGTGCCGCGCACGCCCCAGCGGGTGCGCGGTCGCGATTCGGTGGAAATGTCAGCGGTCGCGGTCATCGCTCGGATCGTCGCCTTGCCTCATCAGGTCCAAAAGTTCGCCCTCGTCGATCGGGTCTTCCTCATCCCGCAAGTCTTGCGAATCGTCGGGAACGGGCACGTGGAACCCGGCCGGCACCGCACTGTCGAGCAGCCCCGTCCCCTTCAGTTCCTCCAGCCCCGGAAGATCGGAGACGGAGGCGAGCATGAAATGCTCCAGGAACGCCTCCGTCGTGCCGTAGGTGACCGGTCGGCCGGGCGTGCGACGACGCCCGCGCATCCGGATCCATCCCGTCTCGAGCAGCACGTCGAGCGTGCCCTTCGACGTGGACACGCCGCGGATCTCCTCGATCTCGGCGCGCGTCACCGGCTGGTGGTACGCGATGATCGCCAGCGTTTCCAGTGCCGCGCGCGACAGGCGCCGCTCCTCCACCTGTTCGCGGCTCAGCAGATATGCCAGATCCTCGGCGGTGCGAAAGCCCCATTTGCCGTCGATCTCGACGACATTCACGCCCCGTGTCGCATAAGCGCGCCGCAAATCCTCGACCAGGCCCGGGATGTCGTCCTCGCCGGGCAGCCGCGCGGCGATTTCCTGCGCGCTCAGCAACTCGCGGGAGGCGAACAGCAGCGCCTCGAGCTTGCGCAGCGCGCCGCGCCGGTCGGCCGAGACATGCGCCTCCGCCACATTCGCGAGGCCGGACGCTCCGCTGTCCGTGCCGTCGCTGTCGTTCACCGTGTCGCTCACGCGTCCCCGCTTTGCGGACCTTCGCCCGCCTCGTGCCCGCCGGCTTCCTGACCGGCATCCTCGCCCGTCTCCGCATCCGGGGCCCGGCGACGCAGATAGAGCGGTGCGAAGGGGCCCGACTGGCGCAATTCCAGCGTGCCCTCGCGCACCATCTCCAGACTTGCGGAAAAGCTGCTCGCCAGAACCGTCGCGGCCTGATCCCGATCGTCCATGTAGCGCAACAGATAGGCGTCCAGCGGCGCCCAGTCCAGATCCCGGCCGATCAGGCGGGCCAGCAGATCGCGCGCTTCCTGGAGCGACCAGACCGTGCGCCGGCGCACATGCACCGAAGTCACGGAGGTGCGCTGGCGCTGCGCCGCATAGGCGATCAGCAGGTCGTAGAGCGTGGCGTGATACCGGCTGGTCCGCGTGACACCCAGAACCTCGGGGCGGCCGCGCGCGAAGATGTCGCGCCCGAGCCTCGGCCGGTCCATCAATCTGGCCGCCGCGTCGCGCATGGCCTCCAGCCGCCGCAGGCGAAAGGCGAGCGCGGCCGCCATTTCCTCGCCCGAAAGCTCCGCCTCGTCCTTCTGCTCGGGGATCAGCAGCCGCGACTTGAGGTAGGCGAGCCAGGCGGCCATCACCAGATAGTCCGCCGCGAGTTCGAGGCGCAGCCGGCGCGCCTCCGCCACGAAGGCGAGATATTGCTCGACCAGCGCCAGAATGGAGATCTTGGTCAGATCGACCTTCTGCTTGCGCGAGAGCGTCAGAAGCAGATCGAGCGGCCCCTCGAATCCGTCGACATCGACCACGAGCGCGGGATCGCTCAGCGCGCGGTCGCTGTCCGGCGCCTCTCCCGCAGCCTCTTGCGCCTTGTCGAAAAAGCTATCCTGCACCGCGCCCCTCGCCTTCCGCCGATCCGCGACGCCGCATCGCCCGTCTTTGTCGCGCCCGTCGCCGTCGCGCCCGCCGCAGGTTCGCCCGCCACTTGAGCGGTCTTCCCTGACAGAACCGAAGATGTCAGCCGGCGGTGTCGCCCGTGAGCGCCACCTTCGAGATCAGGGCGTCAAACTCCGCCCGCATCGCCGCGAGATCGCCGGGCACCGGCTGCCCCCGCGCCGCCAGCGCCGCCTGCGCGCGGGCCTGCGGACCGCCGGCGAGCTCGGGCGAGGCCTCCGCCACCGCCCGCATCTCGGCGAAATCGCCGTTGCAATGCAGCGCCAGATCGCAGCCGGCGGCGAAGAGCGCCCGCACCCGCGCGCCCATCTCGCCGCCGAGCGCCTTCATCGACACGTCGTCGCTCATCAGGCAGCCAGTGTAGCCGATTTCGCCGCGAATGACGCGCTCGATCACCGTGGCGGAGTGTGTCGCGCAGGCGCGCGGATCGAGCGCCGCATAGACGACATGCGCCGTCATGGCGAGTGGCAGATCGCGCAAGGCGCGAAACGGAGCGAAATCGATCTCGCGCAGGATCTCCGGCGCGGCCTCTACCACCGGGAGTTCCAGATGGCTGTCGACCAGCGCGCGCCCATGGCCCGGGATGTGCTTGAGAACGGGCAGCACGCCAGCGGCTGCCAGCCCCTCGGTCAGCGCCCGTCCGATGGCAACGATGGTGTCCACGTCCGCGCCATAGGCGCGATCACCGATCACGTCGCTGCTGCCGGGCGCGGGCACGTCGACGATGGGCAGGCAATCGACGGTGATCCCGAGCGCGGCCAGATCGGCGCCGATCAACCGCCCGCCGAGCCAGGCGGCACGGGCGCCCGCTTGCGGATCGTGGGCATGCAGACGGCCATACACGGAGCCGGGCGGATAATCGGGGACGAGAGGAGGACGCAACCGGCGGACCCGGCCGCCCTCCTGATCGATCAGGACCGGCGCGTCCGCGTGCCCCACGCACTCGCGGAAGCTCGCCACGAGATCGCGGATCTGCGCGCCGCTCTCGCAGTTGCGCGAAAACAGAATCAGCCCCCAGGGCCGCATCTCGGCAAAGAAGGCGCGTTCGTCCGGGGACAGCTCGGTCCCCGCGCAGCCTGTGATGAACGCCCTTGTCATGATCCGGAGTTGCCTCGCTTGCCGGTCGCGCCCGAAAGTTCGCGGCCCGGCCTTGTCAGTTCTGACGCACGAAGCAATCGCCGCCGGCGGCCTTCAGGCGCTCGCACAGATCGTTCGCCTCGCCCCGCGACCCGGCCGGAATACGGACCCGGTAGAAGGTGCCGCGATCGCCCAGATCGGCGCGCTGGATGACCGGCGTCACGCCGCCCAGAACGCCGGAAAAGCGCGACTGGAGATTGGCGAAGGCGGCCTGCGCCTGGGATTCGCTGCGCTGGGAGGACACCTGCACGACATAGGTTCCGGAGGGAATCGTCCCCGTGCGCGGCGCGCTCGGCGCGGCAGCGGGCTGCCCGGCCTGGGCCGTCAGATCGAGCGGCGCCGTCCCGGCGCGCGGCGCGGCGGCCGCCGGCCGGTCGATGGTCGGCGGCGGGCTCGCGGCCTCGGCGATCGCCGCGATGTTCTCAGGCTTGGTGCGCGGCACGTTGCCCGGTGCATCGCCCGCCGGCGTCGGCGCGTCCGCGACCGGTTGCGGTGCGGGCTGTGCGGCCGTCGGCACGCGGGCCGGGTCGGTCTCCGCGCCCGCGTCGGGCGTGATCGGCGTCGTGCGCACCGTGCGCGGCCCCTCGGGCGTTGCAGACGGTGCGGATGACGCGGGAGCGGCGGGCTGGGTCGGCGCGGACTGGGACGGGCTTGCCACCGGCTCGTCGCCGGCGATGATCGTGCCGTCCGGGCGCACGACCACCGTGCGCACCCGGCGCGGACCGCCGGGCGCGGCACTGCCGTCGGCACCCGTTCCCGCCCCGTTGACCGGAGCCGGCGGAAGGGAGGCGACCGGCGTGTCGTCGGGCAGCACCAGGCGCTCCTCGCGCTCGGTCTCCACGCCGCCGACGCGGTCGTAGATCAGCTTGCTCTGACCGCTGTCGGAGCGCGCCTCGCCGTCCGGAAATTCCTTCATCGGCGCGGTTTCGGCCGTGATGACGGGCGGCGGACCGATCGGCGCGTCGCCACCGAAGTCGAGCAGCGCAAAGGCGCCGCCGCCGATCACGACGACCCCGAGCACGGCAGCGGCCGCGTAAAGCCCCTTGCGCGACTTCTCCTCGGGAGCGGCGGCGATCTCCTCCTCGGAGTGCGGCGGCAGCACCCCATGCCCGCCGAGCTTCGGATCGCCCTCGCGCATCGCCTGGGCCACCGCATCGAGATCATAGCCACCCGGCGGGGGCGGCGCTTCCTGCGGATCCTCGTAGCGGGGATCGTCGTAGCGGGGATCCTCATGGAGCGCCTCGTCGAAGCGCGGATCCTCGAACTGCCGCGCGTCATGGCGCGCGTCGACGGCAGCATAGGCCGGCGCGGCCCGGTCGTGGCGCGCAGCCGGCGCGTTTTCCTCCGGCGCCATCAGCAGATCGTCGAAACCGCCGTCGTCCTCGGCCGGACGCAGATCCCAGTCGTCGGCGGGCGCGGCAACCGGCTCCGGCGCGCGCGGCGCGTTCAGCGCCTGAAGCAGTTCATCCTCGAGCGACGCGGTCAGATCGTCCGTGAGCCCCCGGCGGCCAGGGGCCGCCACGCTCGCGGCATCGTCCGCGAAGGACGGCTCGACCGGCGCGTGCTCGCCCACCTGCGGACCGCGTGCCGGCTCCTGCCAGACACCCGCCAGGCTCGCCTCCAGCGCGCCGGGCGCCAGCGGGTCGTCGTCCCCATGCACGTCATCGGCAGGCGCGTCGCCGGCGGGCGCATCATAGCCCCACTCCCCTGAGGCCGGATCCTCGACGGCGGGCTGGTAGGCCTCGGCAGGCCCCGCCCCCGGGGCGGACCACGCATCGCCGGACCAGTTTTCACCGTACTCGGGCTGTGCATAACCGGATGCGCCATCATCGCCGTAAGCGTCACCGCCCCGCGCGTCGGCGTAGGGATCAGCGGCCTGCGGGTCGGCCGCATGCGGTTCCAGGGCGTCGAACTCGGAGGCATAGGCGTCGCGCGCATACGGATCCTGCGGCGCCGCGACGGGGCTTTGCACATCCCAGTCGGAACCCGGCTGCGACGTGTCGTGAAAATCGGGACCGCGAACCTCGTATCCGCCGGCCTCACCCGCGCCGGCGGGCACCGCGCGCGATCCGGCGGCATGAGCGTCGGACGCGTAGGGATCAACCGAATAAGGATCGGCGGCATAGGGATCGGCCACGGAATAATCCGGCTGCGCCTCGGCCGGCCTCTCCGCCGGCTGCGGCGGCTCGAACTGCGGCTCCGCGCGCGCCACCGGGCGAAACTGATCGTTCCCCTCGCTGACGATGCGGGCCAGTTCGACCAGCGGATCTTCCTCGACGCCGCCGTGACCATTTCCGAGGGACCGCTCCGCGTCACGATCGCTCGGGTCGCTCTGCGGATGGTTCGAACGATTGGTCATGATGTACTGAACTTTCCCGCTTCATCGGCGGCAGCACATCGCCTGCCGCCGCATTACCCCTCCGCCTTCACCGCATCTCTTCCGGCGCCGCCACGCCCAACAGGCAGAGACCCGAGGCAAGAACCGAAGAGACCGCATGTACGAGACCTAGGCGGGCCAATGTTAGTTGTCGATCTTCAGGGTTAATAAAACGTAATTGCGGCAAATCCTTGCCTCTGTTCCAGTGCGAATGCAGGGCACTGGCAAGGTCGTGCAGGTAGAACGCGACCCTGTGCGGCTCGTGTGCTTCCGCGGCGCTTTCCACAAGCCGCGGCCAGGCGGCGAGGCGCGCGGCGATGTCGCGCTCCCCCTCGTCGCTCAGCAGCGAGAAATCGCTTGTCGCAAGGGCGGCCGGCGCGGTGTCGATATCCGGCATCTCCTCGCGCGCCTGCCGCAGCACCGAGCGGCAGCGGGCATGGCCGTACTGAACGTAGAAGACGGGGTTGTCCTTCGACTGCTCGGTGACCTTCTGGAAGTCGAAATCGAGCGGCGCGTCATTCTTGCGGAAGAGCATCATGAAGCGCACCGGGTCGCGGCCAACCTCCTCCACAACGTCGCGCAGCGTGACGAAATCGCCCGCCCGCTTCGACATGCGCACCGGCTCGCCGGCGCGGAAGAGCTTCACCAGCTGGCACAGCCGCACCACGACGCGCGCGTCGCCGTCAGAGATCGCCCGGCCGACCGCCTCGAGCCGCTTCACGTAGCCGCCGTGGTCGGCGCCCAGGATGAAGATCATCTCCCGGAAGCCGCGCTCGTACTTGGAGAGCATATAGGCGACGTCGGCGGCGAAATACGTGTAGCTGCCGTCGGACTTCTTCAGCGGCCGGTCGATGTCGTCGCCATATTCGGTCGCGCGGAAAAGCGTCTGCTCGCGGTCTTCCCAGTCCTCCGGCACCTGCCCCTTGGGCGGCGGCAGCGTACCCTCGTAGACGAGATCGCGCGCCCGCAGGACATCGAGCATCTTGTCGATCTCCGAGCCGTTGGAGTCGTCGCGGGCGTGCAGCGTGCGCTCGGAGAAGAACAGGTCGTGGTGGACGTTGAGCAGCGCCAGATCGGCGCGGATCAGATCCATCATCGCGGCGACGGTGAACTCCTTGACGAGGGCGAGGCTGTCCGCCTCGTCCATGTCCAGCAGCGCGCGGCCGTGCGCCTCGGCCAGCGCCCGGCCGACCGGCACCAGATAGTCGCCCGGATAGAGCCCGTCGGGGATCGCGCCGATTTCCTCGCCCAGCGCCTCGCGGTAGCGCAGGAAGGCGGAGCGCGCGAGCACGTCGATCTGCGCGCCCGCGTCGTTGATGTAATATTCCTTCGTCACGTCGTAGCCGGCGAAGGCGAGAAGCTGCGCCAGCGCATCGCCCACCACCGCGCCCCGGCAATGGCCGACATGCATCGGTCCGGTCGGATTGGCGGAAACATATTCGACGTTGACCTTCAGCCCGCCGCCCATGGTGGAGCGACCGAAATCGCCCCCCGCGCCCAGCACCGCGCGCAGCACCTGCGTCCACACCTCGCCCGACAGGCGGAAGTTCAGGAAGCCCGGCCCCGCGACCTCCGCCGTCTCGATGCCGTCGCGCCCCTTGAGCTCGCCCGCCAGCGCCTCGGCGATGTCGCGCGGCTTCGCCTTCAGCGGCTTGGCCAGCACCATGGCGGCATTGGTCGCCAGATCGCCATGCGCGCTGTCGCGCGGCGGCTCCACCACGCAGCGGGCCAGCATCTCGGGCGTCAGATCCGCCTCCGGATGCAGCCGCTGGACGGCGGAACGGACGAGGTCGGCATAATGGGTGAAGATGTTCATCGCTGCTCTCTCAGGCGGGCCCACGGGCTCCGGCACGAACGCTCCGGCACGGTCGTCGCGGGGCATGACACCCGAAACGGCGGCCTGACACGTCGGCGTGCGGACAAACGGGACGATTGGCGCGCGACCTACCCCAATTCCGGGGTGTGGTCAAACAGGCGCCGGTGCTCGTCGATGGCGAAACGGTCGGTCATTCCGGCGACGAAATCGCAGACCCGACGCGCCAGCCGTTCCGGCTCGTCCGGGCCCACGCCGCGCCGCCATTCCTCGGGCATGTCCTGCGGGCGCGCCACATAGGCGTCGAACAGCTCCCGCACCACCGCCGACACCTGGCGGCGGACCGCCAGCACCGCCTCGTTGCGGTAGAGATTGGCGAAGAGAAACGCCTTCACGCCCTTTTCCGCGCTGCGCATCCCCTCGGAAAAGGTAACGATCGGCCGGCCGGCCTGACGGATGTCCTCCACGCTCGACGGGGTCAGTTCGGCGATGCGGCGCACGGATTCGGCGATCACGTCCTCCACCATCCGCGTGATCGAGCGGCGGACGATCTCGTGGATGCGGCGCGGCGTCTCCAGATCCGGATATCGCGCATCCACCTCGGCCAGAATGTCGGCGAGGAAGGGCACGTCGCGGATCTGCTCGATGGTCAGGAGCCCGGCGCGCAACCCGTCGTCGAGATCGTGCGCGTCATAGGCGATGTCGTCGGCGATGGCCGCCGCCTGCGCCTCCGCGCTCGGCCAGGTGTCGAGCCGCAGGTCCTGGCGGCGGGCATGGGCGCGAATGGCGAAGGGCAGCTCGGAGCCCGCGAACTTGCCGAGCGGCGCCCCGGTGCCGTCGACCAGCGGACCGTTGTGCTTGACCAGCCCCTCCAGCGTTTCCCAGCTCAGGTTGAGGCCGTCGAACTCGGCATAGCGGAGCTCCAGACTGGTGACGATGCGCAGCGACTGCGCATTGTGGTCGAAGCCGCCGTAGGGCGCCATGCAGGCGTCCATCACGTCCTCGCCCTCATGTCCGAAGGGTGTGTGCCCCAGGTCGTGCGCGAGCGCGAGGCATTCGGCCAGATCCTCGTCGAGCCGCAGGGCGCGGGCGAGCGAGCGCGCGATCTGCGACACCTCGATCGTATGCGTCAGCCGAGTGCGGAAATGATCGCCCTCGTGATAGACGAAGACCTGCGTCTTGTGCTTCAGCCGGCGAAAGGCGGTGGAGTGGATGATGCGGTCGCGGTCGCGCTGATAGGGCGTGCGCGTCGGGCTCTCGGGCTCGCGGTGCAGCCGCCCGGCGCTCGCGCCGGGATCGGTGGCATAGGGCGCGCGCGGCTGAGCGCCATATCCAAGCGGTGCGATCATCTGCTCTCCCCGTTGTCCCGGTCCGCCGTCGCCCGCCCCCGCCGGATCCCGGGTGCGGCCCTTGCGGCACGCCCCGGCGCGGTTGACGCAGGCTCGCCGTGTTCATACCTATCTGGTAACGTCTTGCACAGGGATGACGCTGGCGGAACCGGTGTTTGCAATCGCCTCCGCCGAGCGGTCCCGTCGAGACACACGCAACTCCGGCCGCCGGCGCGCGGCCTCCCGCTGCGCACCGCGCACGGGGAGAGGACATGAGGTCACGACCATGACCATGGATAGCATGACCACCACGAGCACAAGCGGGGACCGCGTCGCGGAGCAAGCCACCGGCGTGTCCCTAAGCGATTCGGCCGTGCGCCGCATCGCCCGGATCCTGTCCGACGAGCCGGCCGGCACGATGCTGCGCGTCAGCGTCGAGGGCGGCGGCTGCTCGGGCTTCCAGTACAAATACGATCTGACGCAAAGCCGTGAGGACGACGATATCGTGCTCGCGCGCGATGGCGCGACCGTGCTGATCGACCCGGTCTCGCTGGAGTACATGGGCGGCTCCGTCATCGACTTCGTCGACGACATCATGGGCCAGTCCTTCCAGATCCGGAATCCGCTGGCCACCGCCGGCTGCGGCTGCGGCACCAGCTTCTCGATCTGACCTCCCCTCCCGCACGCCGGATGGACCGCTTGAAAATCGCGACCTGGAACATCAACGGCGTGAAGGCGCGCCACGACGTCCTTCTGGCCTGGCTCGAGGAAGCCGCGCCCGATATCGCCTGCCTTCAGGAAATCAAGTCGGTGGACGACGCCTTTCCGGGCACGGCGTTCGAAGAGCTCGGCTACCGCGTCGAGACCCACGGCCAGAAAGGGTTCAACGGCGTCGCCATCCTCAGCAAGGTGCCGCTGGACGACGTCTCGCGCGGCCTGCCCGGCGACGAGACCGACACCCAGGCCCGCTACATCGAAGCCACGCTCGCCCACGAGGGACGCCCGCTGCGCGTCGGCTGCCTCTATCTGCCGAACGGCAACCCCCTCGGCACCGAGAAGTTCGATTACAAGCTCGACTGGATGGCGCGGCTCGAACGCCACGCCCGGGCCTGCCTGGAGCGGGAAGAAGCGTTTCTTCTGCTCGGCGACTACAACGTCATCCCCGAGCCGCGCGACGCCCGCAATCCGCAGAACTGGACCGACGACGCCCTGTTCCAGCCCGAAAGCCGCAGTGCCTTTCGCGCGCTGACCAACCTCGGCCTGGCCGACGCCGTGCGACTGGCGAACCAGGACGAGGCCGTCTTCACCTTCTGGGACTATCAGGCCGGCGCCTGGCAGAAGAACAACGGCATCCGCATCGATCATGTTCTGATGTCGCCGGAGGCGACCGACCGGCTCGACGGCGTGGGCATCGACGCCCATGTGCGCGGCTGGGAGAAGCCCTCCGATCACGTGCCGGTCTGGGTGACGCTCGCCGCCTGACGCGCACGCGCGCACCGGGCGGGCGAACACGCCGCCATCCTTGCCGTGAAACCACCGCGATTCGTGCTAGGATGACGTATGGGCATCCGGCATTCGATCATACGACCGACCATCGGGACGACACGACGCGACGTGACTATGGTTGCGCTCTTTGCCCTTCTGGCCGGCCTTTCGATACCGTCGGGCGGATCACACGCCGCCGACGCCCCGGCCGCGTCCGGATCGACGGCCACCGTCACGGATACGGGCACGACCGCGACCGTCGCATCAAGCGCCTTGCCGAAGCCGAATGTGCCCTGCACCTGCCGTTTCCGTGGCGAGGATTACCAGATCGGCGAAATCGCCTGTCTCAAGGGACCGCAGGGCCCGCGCCTCGCGCGCTGCGACATGACCCTCAACAACACCAGCTGGATATTCCTGGACGTCGGCTGTCCCACGATGTGAGGCACCCGACCAGACTGGATCGCGCGGCCATGGCGGCCGGCGCCTGCGCGTGTGACCTCTTTCGACAGCCCGCTCGACACCCCTCTTTCGAGTGAGGGTCTCTTTCAATTGAAGGTCGCACCTGCCTGACGCAAGGGCGCGGTTGTCCGCTGTCAGACGCCCCACATCTCCGAAATTGCCATTTCGCCAGGTCGCCGGAAGGTTGCCCGGCCAGCGGACGCCGGCGAGCGGACGCCGGCCGGCGATCACCGATGGGCGTCGGCCACCACCGCCGTGTTGCGGTCCATCCAGCGGTCCGCGAGCGCGGTCGCGTTGCGGCGCACCGTCTCGTCGGCGAGGCCGAACCGGCGCTCGTGCAGCTCCGAGATCCAGCCCGCATCGGCGCCGCCGCTGCGCCGCTGCGCGATGGTCAGCCACATCAGCCCGGTGATCCGGTTGTCGGTGCCGTGGAAGTCGCCGTCGAACAGCAACGCCCCGAGCCGGGCCTGCGCGGGCACATGCCCCTTCTTCGCCGCGAGCTTCAGCCAGCGCGCCGCCATTCGCGGATCGCGGTCGCTCTCGTCGAGGAACAGGATCCCCAGCCGGTACTGCGCGTTGGCATCGCCGAAATAGGAGGCGGCATAGGTGAAGATCTCGCGCGCCCGGGCCACATTCGGCTGGATCGCGCTGTCGGTGATGCCGGTGAGATAATAGGAGCCCAGTTCCACGAAGGCGCTGGCCACGAAGGGCGCGCGCGGCGACGTCGGGCTGTCGTCGGCATAGGCGGTCGCGATCTGGCGGAAATACTCGAACGCCTTGATGTCGTCCTCCTGGACGCCATCGCCATGGGCGTACATCCGCCCGAGCTTCCACGCCGCGAGGGGGTGCCCCTTCTCCGCCGCGAAACGCAGGCTGTCGAGGGCGAGTTCCTTCTCGCCCGCGTAGTAAAACCGGGTTCCGGCCCGCAGGGCCTCGCCCGGGGAAAGATCGCTCGCATCGGGAAGCGCGCCCGACATTCGGGCCGCGGCATCCGCCGCGCTGTCCTGCGCCACCGCAGGTGCGGTTGCACAAAGGCCCAGCAGCAGCGCGCCGATACAGCGCGAAACAGTGATCCGCATCATCTAACGCCTCATGCGCCCCAACCCGACCGTGAGCCGGGTGCGCCCGCGAAGTCTTTTCGTCCGTCCGGCCCCGCCGGATCGCGGCGCATTGCCGCGCTTGCGAGGCCCTCGCAGGTTTTGCCAAGACGGTCGCCGTCGCCACGCCGACCGTCTGCCGATCCAGGCCCCCTCGCCACGGCATTACCGCTACAGCATTACGGTGGCCGCATTTTGTCGCGAAGCCGGCCACGAAATGGCCCTGCGACACGGCTCCTCGGAGAGGCGCCGCCGAGCGTCGGAGCGCCGCGGGCCGGGCCCGGAACCGAGCGCTATCATTCGCCTGCCAAACATGGCCGAAACGGGGCATATTCCCGTGACTGAGTCCAAATCGCCGCAGGTGTTGCACCCTCGCCACAATGGCGGACGGCAGCGCCCCACGGTGGGAAAACGGCGCCTTCGAGGGGAACGCGCCCGGGCGGCCCCGGACCTTCGGCGGGCCGATCTAGCCGGCCACCGCGATCACGACGGCATTGATCGCAAGCAGTGCCGCCGCGACCAGATCGAGCCGCCCTCCCGCGAAGCGGTTCCGCACTCCGATCTTCAATTTGCCGGTGGATTTCATCGGCTCCTCCTCCCTTCGTGCCGCCGCCGCGCGGCGCTTGTCTCGACATCGCAAAGATGATAGCGCCAACGCGTTGAAGAACGGTTTGCGCGACGTCGCATGGCGAAACGCTTTGCCGCAGCCCCCACGCTTGGCAGAATCGGGACCGATTCGGGCGGGGCGACCGTCCGTAACGGGCATCTTCGCCCTTCGATTGGGCACTCTATGAGCACAGACGACGACCTGTTTTCAGACGCCGCGCCAGCCCCACGGCCGAAGCGGACGCCTGCCGCAGCCGGCGCCGCGGCGAAGGCCGCCCCCGCGCGTGCCGTCGCCTCCGTGTCCGCGCCTGCGTCGGACGGCGACTACACGGCGGAACACATCGAGGTCCTGGAAGGGCTCGAGCCGGTGCGCCGCCGCCCCGGCATGTACATCGGCGGCACCGACGAGCGCGCCCTGCATCATCTCTTCGCCGAGGTGATCGACAACTCCATGGACGAGGCCGTCGCCGGCCACGCGAGCTGGATCGAGGTCAGCCTCGGCGCGGACGGCTATCTGACGGTCACCGACAACGGACGCGGCATCCCCGTCGACCCGCACCCCAAGCACCGGGACAAGTCGGCGCTCGAGGTCATCATGACCACGCTTCATGCGGGCGGGAAGTTCGACAGCAAGGTCTACGAGACCTCCGGCGGCCTGCACGGCGTGGGCGTCTCGGTGGTCAACGCGCTGTCCGACGATCTGACGGTCGAGGTCGCACGCGCCCGCAAGCTCTACCGCCAGCGCTTCCAGCGCGGCATTCCGCAAGGCCCGCTGGAGTGCGTCGGCGACGTACAGAACCGGCGCGGCACGCTGGTGCGCTTTCGCCCCGACCCGGAGATCTTCGGCAAGGGCGCGACCTTCAAGGCGGCGCGCCTGTTCAAGATGGCCCGCTCCAAGGCCTATCTCTTTTCCGGCGTCGAGATCCGCTGGCGCTGTGCGCCGGAACTGGTCACCGGGCGCGACGACGTCACCGCCGAGGCGACGTTCCACTTCCCCGGCGGGCTGAAGGACTATCTCGGTGACGCGCTTGGCAAGGAACGCCGCGTTCTCGACGACATCTTCGCCGGCAGCACCAAGGACACCGGGCGCCACGGCTCCGTCGAATGGGCGGTGACATGGTTCGCCGGCGACGGCTTCGTGCAGTCCTACTGCAACACGGTCCCGACGCCCGAAGGCGGCGCCCATGAGACCGGCCTGCGCTATGCGCTGCTGCGCGGGCTCAAGGCCTATGGCGAGTTGATCGGCAACAAGAAGGTCTCGCTGATCACCGGCGACGACATTCTCACCTCCGCCGGCGCCATGCTGTCGGTGTTCATCCGCGAGCCGGAGTTCGTCGGCCAGACGAAGGACAAGCTCGCCACCTCGGAAGCGACCCGCATCGTCGAGAACGCCGTGCGCGACGCCTTCGATCACTGGCTGACGGCGGCGCCCAACCAGGCCAACAAGCTGCTGGAGTGGGTGATCGACCGGGCCGAGGAACGCCTGCGCCGGCGCCAGGAGAAAGACGTCGCCCGCAAGACGGCGGTGCGCAAGCTGCGCCTGCCGGGCAAACTCGCCGACTGTGCCTCCGGCCAGGCGGAGGGCTCGGAGATCTTCATCGTCGAGGGCGATTCGGCCGGCGGCTCCGCCAAGCAGGCGCGCAACCGCAAGACCCAGGCGGTGCTGCCGCTGCGCGGCAAGATCCTCAACGTGGCCAGCGCGGGGCGCGACAAGCTGGTGTCCAACCAACAGCTCGCGGACCTGATCCAGGCACTCGGCTGCGGCACCGGATCGGCGTATCGCGAGAGCGACCTGCGCTACGAGAAGATCGTGATCATGACCGACGCCGACGTCGACGGCGCTCATATCGCCTCGCTGCTGATCACCTTCTTCTACCGCGAGATGCCCGACCTCATCCGCCAGGGCCACCTCTTCCTCGCCGCCCCGCCGCTCTACCGGCTGACCCAGGGCGGCAAGACGCTCTATGCGCGCGACGACGCGCACAAGGACCAGCTTCTGGCCACCGCGTTCAAGAAGAACGCCAAGGTCGACATCGGTCGCTTCAAGGGCCTCGGCGAAATGCTGCCGGCGCAGTTGAAGGAGACCACGATGGATCCGTCGAAGCGCACGCTGTTGCAGGTCCGCATCGAGGAGAGCGAGACGGATGCGACGCGGTCGACCGTCGAGCGGCTGATGGGCAACAAGCCGGAGGCCCGCTTCCTGTTCATTCAGGAAAACGCGGAGTTCGCCGAGGAACTGGACATTTGAGACGGCACCTGCCAATCAGGCGGGAACGATACGCAGATGCACGCATGACATGAAACGCGGGCACGGGTTGAGGCAGGCAAACGCTTAGGAAGAAAGCAGGCGACGGTGCTCAGGGCGATCCGAAAAGCATATGAACGGCGCTTGCGGCCCATGCACGATCACCATTTTCTGGTGATCCCGGAAGTCGGCCTGGCCTATGGCCGCTGCCCGAACGCCGCCAACGAAGGGATCCGCCGGGCTCTGCTGAACCTCACCCGGCAGTATCCGGCCGGCCTCGACACCCCGGACCACGCCACCGCGCCGGAGCCGCGATACGCAACCGGAACGCTGACCACCTGGGCCGACGGGCTCGTGCTCCTGTCCGCCCGCCAGCTGACCCGCCGACATCCCGACGCCATCGTGTTCGCCGCGGTGCGCGATCCCGTGGCCCGTCTCGCCGCGTGCTACATCCACGATCTCGACCGGGGCCAGGCCATCCCGCCCTCGGGCGTCTATCTCGGTTTTCAGCCAGGCATGAGCTTCACCGCCTTCGCCGCCCGCGTGTGCAGCATTCCCGACGAGCGCAGTTCCAACGCCTATCGCAGCCAGGCAAGCATCCTGACCCACAAGGGGCGGATGCTGCCGGATCACGTGGTGCGCCACGAAAACCGGATCGAGGACTGGGCCCGACTGCGCACGCGCGTGGAGCGGTGTTGCGGCGTCGATATCGGGCCGCTCGCCCCACCCCGGGACGCGGAGGAGCGGGAGATCGCGGAGGTGGTCGCGACGCTCGACCCGGCGCTGGTCGGTGCGCTGCGTCACCGCTATCGTCGGGATTTCGCGCTGTTCTACGGTGGCATGCCGATCACGTGACCCTGCCAGCGTTGTTCTTCGGGGCGTTTTTCGCCGCGACGCTTCTGCCCTTTTCCTCGGAAGTGATGCTTCTGGCGGCCCTTGCCGCGGGCGAGGTCCCGGCCGGCGTTCTCGTCGCCACGGCGGCCGTCGGCAACACGCTGGGCTCGCTCGTGAACTGGGTGCTCGGCCGATATCTCTACCACTGGCGCGAGCGGCGCTGGTTTCCCTTTCGCGCCGCGCAGATCGAGGCCGCCGCGCGCCGCTTCAACGCCTACGGACGCTGGTCGCTGCTCTTCGCGTTCCTGCCGGTGATCGGAGACCCGCTGACGCTGGTCGCCGGCCTGCTGCGCGTGCCCTTCTGGCCGTTCCTGCTGCTCGTCGCCACCGGCAAGACCGCGCGCTACGCCGCGATTGCGTTTCTTGCGCAACCCGGAGCGGTGTAACCCGCTCCGCGCGGACGCGCGCCGGGTGGACCCGGCCGGTTCCCGCGCTTAGGCTGCACCGGAGAAACCCGAAACCTTGGAAACCCGGACACATGGGCCGACGTCGCGAGGGGTAACGATGCGCGTATCTCCAATCTTGCCGATCCTTCTTCTCGCCGGCACTTTCAGCGCCGCTGCGCCGCACCCGGCGGCGCTTGCCGATGCCATCACCGACATCGTCGCCGCACTGCCGGGCGAGGTCCGCGCCCTCACCCGCATCCCCGGCCCGCAGGGCGAGGACACCAGCTTCGTCGTCGTGCGCGAGGACGCCGGCGATCGCCTGTTCGTGCAGACCGGCGGCGCCGGAACGCCGCCGGTCGAGGTCACCGATCTCGGCGCACCGCTCCCCGGCCGCGTCACCGACCTGCGCAGCGAACGCGATACCCTCGGCATCGCGGTCTTCGTGGACCTGCGCGGCGGCGACGGCACCGACACCACCTACGAGCTCTTCTGGGAGGGCGAGGACGCCGCCTCCTACGTCTTCCAGCCGGCAAGTAACTGAGCGCGGCGCCGGGCCGCGATGACCCGGCGCAATAGTTCGCCAGTACAGCGGGCGACTTTGAGACATTGACAATTGACCTTGTGTCTGTAGTGTGCGCGTCAAACCAGCCGTGGTCCGCAAATGTCGGGCGCCGGCATCGTTTCTCCGTACGCACCAAAGGTCATATGTCCTTTTCCTCACTTGGACTGAGCGAGAAAGTCCTCGCCGCCGTCGAGGCGGCCGGCTACACCGACCCGACAGCCATTCAGGCCGCCGCCATCCCGCATGTGCTCGAGCGGCGAGACGTTCTCGGCCTCGCCCAGACCGGCACCGGCAAGACGGCCTCCTTCACGCTGCCGATGCTGACGCTGCTCGAAAAGGGCCGCGCGCGGGCGCGCATGCCGCGCACCCTCATCCTCGAGCCGACGCGCGAACTCGCGGCGCAGGTCGAGGAGAACTTCAACAAGTACGGCGTCAATCACAAGCTGAACGTGGCGCTGCTGATCGGCGGCACCTCCTTCGGCGACCAGGATCGCAAGCTCGACCGCGGCGTCGACGTGCTGATCGCAACGCCCGGCCGCCTGCTGGATCACACCGAGCGCGGCAAGCTGCTGCTGCAGGGCGTCGAGATCCTCGTCATCGACGAGGCCGACCGCATGCTCGACATGGGGTTCATCCCCGACATCGAGCGCATCTGCAAGCTGATCCCCTTCACGCGCCAGACGTTGTTCTTCTCGGCCACCATGCCGCCGGAGATCCAGCGTCTCGTCGACACCTTCCTGCACAATCCGGCACGCGTCGAGGTGGCACGCACGTCTTCCACCGCCGATACGGTGACGCAGAGCGTGATCGGGTCGGGAAGCAAGGACTTCGACAAGCGTGCGGTGCTGCGCGGGCTCGTCGACGACGCCGTCGACCTGACGAACGCGATCATCTTCTGCAACCGCAAGCGCGACGTGCAGACCGTGTTCCGCTCCCTGCAGCGCCACGAGTATTCCGTCGGCGCACTGCATGGCGACATGGACCAGCGCTCGCGCATGGCGACGCTCGACCAGTTCCGCAAGGGCGAACTCAGCCTCCTCGTCGCAAGTGACGTGGCGGCCCGCGGTCTCGACATTCCCGCGGTGAGCCATGTGTTCAACTACGACCTGCCCACTCATTCGGAGGATTACGTCCACCGGATCGGCCGCACGGGTCGCGCCGGACGCAGCGGCACGGCGATCTCCATCGTCACGGCCGAGGATCAGAAGTATCTGCAAGGCATCGAGAAACTGATCGAACGCGACCTCCCCTGGATCGGCGAGCCGATCGACTTCGAGGCGGCGGCAGCGGAACGCAAGGCCAACCGGCGCGGCGGCGGCCGGGGCAAGGCGGCCTCGGAAGCCTCCTCCGACAAGCCCTCCCGCACGCGGTCGAAGTCCTCCGGCCGGTCTGGCGGCGGCGACAAGGCGCCCTCGGAAGAGCCGCAAGGCGCCAGTGCCAGCGAAACCCCTGCTGCGGAAAAGACCCCGCCGAGGGAGGCGCGCCGCAACATGCCCAAGCGCAAGGACGACGAGGGCCGCTCGCGCCCCTCGGGCTCCAAGCGGCGTCGCGGTCAGGACAGGGACGACGAGCCTGTGATCGGCCTCGGGGATCATGTGCCCGCCTTTCTCCTGCGAGACACGCGGCCCAAAAAGGCAAGCTGAGGCCCACGCTCACCTTCGCGTACCAGGCGCGGTCCAGGCGCGCCCGGTTTTTTGCCGGGGCGCCTATGAGCCCGCCGCACCGTGGTGTATAAGTGGTTTCACGTAGCAAGCAGCCTTAACCGACCCTTAAGCCTTCAATGACAAAATGACGGACTATTAGGGAGGCTGCGAGCGCGGTGAAGTTTCGACGGCTGCGACGGCGTGTGGGACCTTGAATGGCTCAGGAAGACGATCACAAGCGGACCATCGTCTACGGCGAAACCGCACTCAAGTATATTCGCAAGAACGTTTTGCCGGCTTATCCGCGCTTCTATGAACTTTGGTACACTTACGCGGCTGGATTCAATCACTCGCTGAATCGCGCGATCAACGATATCGCCGGCAAGGCCGGTCACATCACCACCGAACAGCTCCAGCAGATCTACAACAGCTTCCTCTCGCCGACGAAGCTGGGCGACCGGATCGACGAGGTTGGCGAACGCATCTCGGACGAGATCGCCGACATGGTCGACATTCTGGGCCAGAGCGTCGACAGCGTTTCGGAGTATGGCGCCTCGCTCGAAGGCGCGCAGGAGCAGCTCGAGGATCTCGACGACCCGGTGAAGCTGAAGAAGCTCGTCGGGCATATGCTCAAGGCCACGAAGAACACCTCCGCCTCAAACAAGGCGCTGCAGACCCAACTGATGGACTCACGCCGCCAGATCGAGGAACTGCAGGAGAGCCTGGAGGCGATCCGCTACGAATCGCTCACCGACGAGCTGACCACGCTCAGCAATCGCAAGCACTTCGACCACACGATCGACCGGATGGTGGGCGATGCGTCCGAGACCGGCGAACCCCTGTCGCTGCTGCTGACCGACATCGACCATTTCAAGAAGTTCAACGACACCTACGGCCACCAGACCGGCGATCAGGTGCTGCGCCTCGTCGCGCTTGCCGTGAAGCAGAACGTGAAGGGCCACGACATCGCCTGCCGCTACGGCGGCGAGGAGTTCGCGGTGCTCCTGCCCCATACCTCGCTGCGCCAGGCGGTGACGGTCGCCGAACACATCCGCCGCGCCGTTCTGTCGAAGGAACTGGTGAAGCGCTCCACGGGCGAGAACCTCGGGCGCATCACGATCTCCATCGGCGTGTCCTCCTTCACCAAGGACGACACGACCCAGTCGATGATCGCGCGCGCCGACGCCGCGCTCTATGCCGCCAAGGCGGCCGGCCGCAATCTGGTGCGCTGCGAGACCGACCCCGACGTCCAGAACGATTCCCGCGTCGCCTGAGCGACCGCCGCCCTCTCTCCTGCCTTTCTCGATCCGCCGTCTGCGCGCCGGTTTCGCGTGCTTGCAGACATGAGACCTGCTCACACGAAAACAGCCGCGCCCAGGGGGGCACGGCCGTTGTAACGTGTGTCGACAGGCTGTACGGCGCGGTCGAAGGTCAGACCGCTCCGGGTGCCCCGCTCTCTTGCGCCGCCGCCGGCTTGAGCGAAACCGATTCGCCGCAGCCGCAGGCCGACACTTCGTTCGGGTTCTTGAACAGGAAGCCCGAGCGGAACTTGGTCACCTCGTGATCCATCTCCGTCCCGAGCAGGAACAGCGCGGCCGAGGGATCGACATAGATGCGCACGCCCTTGTCCTCGATGACGTCGTCGCCGGGCGACGCCTCTTCCACGAGGCTCATGTCGTATTCCATGCCGGCACAACCGCCCTTCTTGATCCCGACCCGAAGGCCGAGGGCCGGCTTGTCGGCATTCTCGACGATTTCGCGCACGCGCGCGGCCGCGGCGTCCGTCAGTGTCAGCACCTGAAATCTGGAAGCCATTCTACCGTCCAATCCTTTCGCCGGTTCAGGCGGCCCCTTGGGACCGCCTCACCCGGACTCTCGGAACCGTTCGCGGTGGCCGGAAGCGGGCAGGAAAAGCCCAAGTCACCGGCCTTCTCCCCCGTAATATAGGAAAGATGAGCGCTCAATACCAGTTAAGCGCGACCTTCGCCTCTTCCGACATGCGGTCCGGCGTCCACGGCGGATCGAAGACCATGGTCACATTGACCGGCCCCACGCCCGCCACGGCGCTCACCGCATCCTCGACCCACCCCGGCATTTCGCCCGCCACCGGGCAGCCCGGCGCGGTCAGCGTCATGTCGATGGCGACCGAGCGGTCGTCCTCGATATCGACCTTGTAGATCAGGCCCAGCTCATAGATATCGCAGGGGATTTCCGGATCGTACACGGTCTTCAGCGCCCCGATGATGTCGTCGGCGAGCCGCTGCAACTCGTCGGCCGGAATCGCACTGGCGTTTGCGGTGGCGATTTCGGCCTGGGTTTCCGGCGTTGCGATCTGTTCACTCATGACGCCCTCACGCGAAAAAGTCCTGCGCCTTTTGCAAGGCCGCGACGAGACGGTCGATCTCGTCCGTGGTGTTGTAAAGCCCGAAGCTTGCCCGACAGGTGGAGGTGACACCATAGCGGGCGAGCAGAGGCTGCGCGCAATGGGTTCCGGCCCGCACGGCAACGCCCTCGCGGTCGATCACCATCGACACGTCATGCGCATGAATGCCGGCCATCTCGAAGGATATGATGGCGCCCTTGCCCTCGGCCTCGCCGATGATCCGCACCGAGTTGAGCTGCTTGAGCTGGCGGTGGGCATAGTCGCGCAGGGTCGCTTCATGCGCGGCGATCCGGTCGCGCCCGATGGCGTCCATGTAGTCGAGCGATGCCGCGAGCCCGATCGCCTGGACGATCGGCGGCGTGCCCGCCTCGAAGCGATGCGGCGGATGATTGTAGGTCACCCCGTCCTCGGTCACGTCGAGGATCATCTCGCCGCCGCCGTTGAACGGCGTCATCTGCTCCAGCAGTTCCGCCTTGCCCCACAGGACCCCGATGCCGGACGGGCCATAGACCTTGTGTCCGGTGAAGCAGTAGAAGTCGCAGCCAAGGTCCTGCACGTCGACGGGCATGTGCACCGCCGACTGGCTGCCGTCGACCAGCACCGGAATGCCGCGGGCATGGGCGATCTCGCAGACCTGCTTGATCGGCACCACCGTGCCCAGCACGTTCGACATATGGGTGATGGCCACGAGCTTCGTGCGCGGCGACAGGGCCCGCTCGAAGGCCTCGAGGTCGAAGGACCCGTCCTCGCGGATATAGACCCATTTCAGCGCCGCGCCCTTGCGTTCCCGCAGGAAATGCCAGGGCACGATGTTGGAATGGTGCTCCATGATCGAGAGCACGATCTCGTCGCCCTCTCCGACCCGGTCCATCGCGTAGCTGTGCGCGACGAGGTTGATCGCCTCCGTCGTGGAGCGGGTGAAGATCACCTCGTCCACCGACGGCGCGTTGAGGAACCGGCGCACGGTCTCGCGCGCCGCCTCGAAGTTCTCCGTCGCCGTGTTCGACAGATAGTGCAATCCCCGGTGCACATTGGCATATTCGTGCGAATAGGCCTTCGTGACCGCGTCGATCATGGCCTGCGGCTTTTGCGCCGACGCGCCATTGTCGAGATAGACGAGCGGCTTGCCGTGGACCTCGCGCGCCAGAATCGGAAAATCCCGGCGCACGGCGTCGACGTCATAGGGGGCCGCCGTGTCGGCGGCCGTCGCGCTCATGGACATGGTCTCACTCCTCGGTGTGGAGCCAGCTCCGGATCCGGCTTTCGAAGGCCGCGATCACGGTCTCGTCGCCGATCTCCTCGACCGCCTCGGACAGGAACGCCAGAACGAGCAGCGTCCGCGCCTCTTTCTCGGGAATGCCGCGGGCGCGCAGGTAAAACAGCAGATCCTCGTCGATCTGGCCGCTGGTTGCGCCATGCGCACACTGCACGTCATCGGCGAAGATTTCCAGCTCCGGCTTCAGCGACATTTCCGCCGTCTCGGACAGAAGAAGCGACTGGGTCATCATCTGACCGTCGGTCTTCTGCGCATGCGGACGCACGATGATCTTGCCCTGGAAGACGCCCTTGGCGTTGTCGTCGACCACCGTCTTGAACAGCTCGCGGCTGTCGCAATGCGGCACGGCGTGATCGACCACCAGCGTCTGGTCGACGTGCTGGCCCTCGCGCACCATGGTGATGCCGAGCAGGTCGGCGCGCGCGTTCTCGCCGGTGAAGGCGACGAACGCCTGATGCCGCGCGAAGCCGGAGCCGATGCCAGCCCCGATCAGCTTCACCGCGCTTTCCTCGGCGAGCGTCACGACGGCGGAGCCGACATGGGTCGTGCCGGAGGCTTCCGCCTGCAACCGCGCCACCGTGAGGCCGGCCGACTTGGCGGCACGGATGTCGGTGAGCGTGTTGGAGAAGGTCCCCTCGGCGCCGCCGATGAAGGTCTCCAGGATCACCGCCTCGGCGCCCTCGCCGGCGCGGATGATGACGCGTTCGGCGGAACTCGTCGCCGTTTCCGTCTCCGACACATGCACGATCTCGATCGGCTGCGACACGTTTGCGCCCGCCGCGATCACCAGATCGAGCCCGTCGGCGCAGAAGATCGCGTTGAGGCCCGTCGCGGCGTCATTGCGCGCCACTTCCGGCAGGTCGAACAGGGCGACGCCCTCCGCCTCCAGCGCTTCGGCGAGCGGGCGCACGGTGACGCCCTCCTTGGCCAACGCCGCGACATCGGAGAGATCGGTATGGAAATGCCCGTCGACGATCACCAGCCGGTGTCGCGCGACCTCGGCGTAATCCTCGCCGAGCCGGGCCAGCAGCGCCTTCGCCGCCGCGTCGTCCAGCTTGGGCGAGAACGCCGGCACGCTCTTCAGCCGCGCCCGCAGGTCGGTGTATTTCCACTCCTCGACCCGGCGATGCGGCAGGCCGGCGCCCTTGAACGCCTCGAAGGCGGCCGCGCGGCGCGCCGCCACCTCGGCGCCGCCGGGGAGCGCGTCACGCACCTCGGCGAAGGCCTCGGCCAGTTCGCTCTCGGCGCGCGTTTCCATCTTGCGTGGTTCCATGTTCATGACAGTCCCCTCGCTTGCGTTCACGCGGCCGCGTCGACGTAATCGGCGTAGCCATTCCTCTCCAGCTCCAGCGCGAGATCCTTGTCGCCGGTCTTGACGATGCGGCCACGCGACAGGACATGCACCACATCCGGCACGATGTGATCGAGCAGGCGCTGGTAGTGGGTGATCACCAGGAAGGAGCGATCCGGCGCGCGCAGGCGGTTCACACCATCGGCGACCACGCGCAGCGCGTCGATGTCGAGGCCGGAATCGGTCTCGTCGAGCACGCAGAGCGCCGGCTCCAGCAGCGACATCTGCAGGATCTCGGCACGCTTCTTTTCGCCGCCCGAGAAGCCGACGTTGAGCGGGCGCTTGAGCATGTCCATGGTGACATTGAGCTCGGCCGCCTTTTCCTTGACCCGCTTCATGAAGTCGGGCGTCGCAAGCTCCGCCTCGCCGCGCGCCTTGCGCTGCGCGTTGAGCGCGGCCTTGAGGAAGGTCATGGTCGCCACGCCCGGGATCTCGATCGGGTACTGGAAGGCGAGGAACACGCCGGCGGCGGCGCGCTCGTCCGGCGCCATCTCCAGAATGCTCTCGCCGTTGTAGAGAATGTCGCCCTCGGTGACCTCGTAGTCTTCCTTGCCCGCGAGAATGTAGGAGAGCGTCGACTTGCCGGAGCCGTTCGGCCCCATGATGGCATGCACCTCGCCCTTGTTGATGGTCAGATCGACGCCGCGCAGGATCTCGGTGCCGTCCTCGGCGATGCGGGCATGAAGGTTCTTGATCTCAAGCATGTGTCTCGTTCCGTCGATATCGTGTGTGTCGCGAAGGGGGGCTGTCGTCAGCCGACCGAGCCTTCCAGCGAAATGGAAATCAGCTTCTGCGCCTCGACGGCGAACTCCATCGGCAGTTGCTGGATGACGTCCTTGACGAAGCCGTTGACGATCAGCGCCACGGCCTCCTCGTCCGACAGGCCGCGCTGCTGGCAGTAGAACATCTGGTCGTCCGAGATCTTCGAGGTCGTCGCCTCGTGCTCGAACACCGCCGAAGCGTTCTTGCTGTCGATGTAGGGCACCGTATGGGCGCCGCACTGGTCGCCGATCAGCAGGCTGTCGCACTGCGTGAAGTTGCGCGCGTTCGACGCCTTGCGGTGCGCCGACACCAGCCCGCGATAGGTGTTCTCCGACTTGCCGGCGGCAATGCCCTTGGAGATGATGCGGCTGGACGTGTTCTTGCCCAGGTGCAGCATCTTGGTGCCGCTGTCGATCTGCTGACGGCCGTTCGACACCGCGATCGAATAGAACTCGCCGCGCGAATTGTCGCCGCGCAGGATGCAGGACGGGTACTTCCAGGTGATCGCCGACCCGGTCTCGACCTGGGTCCAGGAGATCTTGGAATTGTCGCCCCGGCAGTCGCCCCGCTTGGTGACGAAGTTGTAGATGCCGCCCTTGCCCTCGCTGTCGCCCGGGTACCAGTTCTGCACCGTGGAGTACTTGATCTCCGCGTCGTCCATGGCGATCAGTTCGACCACGGCGGCGTGCAGCTGGTTCTCGTCGCGCTGCGGCGCGGTGCAGCCTTCCAGATAGCTGACGTAGGCGCCCTTCTCGGCGATGATCAGCGTGCGCTCGAACTGGCCCGTGTTCTGCTCGTTGATGCGGAAATAGGTCGACAGCTCCATCGGGCAGCGCACGCCCTCCGGCACATAGACGAAGGACCCGTCGGTGAAGACCGCGGAATTGAGCGTCGCATAATAGTTGTCGGTCACCGGCACGACCGAGCCGATGTACTTCTTCACCAGCTCCGGGTACTCCTGCAGCGCCTCGGAGATCGAGCAGAAGATGACGCCGGCCTTCTTGAGCTCTTCCTTGAAGGTGGTGACCACGGACACGCTGTCGAAGACGGCATCGACGGCGACCCGGTTTTCCGGCGCGACGCCGGCCAGGATCTCCTGCTCGCGCAACGGGATGCCGAGCTTCTCGTAGGTCTCCAGAAGCTCCGGATCGACCTCGTCGAGGCTCTTCGGCGCCTCGGCCGTCTTCGGCGCGGCGTAATAGTAGATGTCGTTGAAGTCGATCTTCGGGTACTCGACCCGCGCCCAGGTGGGCTCGGTCATGGTCAGCCAGCGCCGATAGGCGTCGAGCCGCCACTCCAGCATCCACTCCGGCTCGTTCTTCTTGGCCGAAATGAAGCGGATGATGTCTTCGTTGAGGCCCTTTGGCGCCTTCTCCGACTCGATGTCGGTGACGAAGCCGTACTTGTATTGGTCAACGTCGATCGACCGGACCTGGTCGATCGTCTCTTGGACTGCAGGCATTCGTGTCTCCATCCACTGCGGTGTCAAGGACCGCGGGTTGTCACACCAGAACCGGAGCCGGTCTGCGGCCGGGTCCGGCATTCCCAAACGAAACGAACCTCAGGCCGCGCGCCCGGCGCCCGACGAGCGGATCCGCTCCGACAATCGCCGCCAGGCGGCGAGAAAAACCTCCAGTTCGGCGGCCGTCGTATCGACCCCCAGACTGATACGCAGGGCGCAGCGCGCGAGATCGCGGTCGACGCCCATGGCGGTCAGCACATGCGACACCGCCACCTTGCCGCTCGAACAGGCCGAGCCCGACGAAACGGCGATGCCTTCCAGATCGAGCGCGATCAACGCGGTTTCCGCCGAAACCCCCGGCACGGCGAAGCAGCAGGTGTTCGCAAGCCGCTCGGCCCCGTCGCCGAAGATCACCGTGTCCGGCCATATAGCGCGCAAATCGCGTTCGAAACCATCTCGCAGCGCCGCTATCTGCTGCCAGACGGCAAATTCGTCCGCCGCCAGATCCGCCGCGACGCCGAACCCGGCAATCGCCAAGCCGTTTTCCGTGCCGGCCCGCTGCCAGCGCTCCTGCCCGCCGCCGGTCAGCAGCGGCACCGGGCGCAGGCCCGTGTCGCGCACCACAAGCGCGCCCGCCCCTTGCGGACCGCCGATCTTATGCGCCGAAAGCGCGGCACTCGCCGCGCCCCAGGCGTCGAGATCGATCTCAAGCCGCCCGGCCGCCTGAACCGCATCGACATGCAGGACGCACCCGGCTTGCGCCACCACGGCGCCGATCTCGGCCAGCGGCTGCACGACGCCGGTCTCGTTGTTGGCCGCCATCACGCTGACAAGGACCGTCTCCCCGGCCGCGTTCAACGCTTGCAGCCGCCGCGCGAGGCCGGCGACATCGACGCGCCCGTGTCGATCGACGGCAAATTGTTCGACCCGCGCCGCCTCGAAGCGCCCGCCCGACACCACCGACGGGTGTTCCACGGCCGACACCAGAAGCCGCGAGAACCGGCGCTCGCCGCGCCCCGCCTTCCACACCGGCACAAGCGCCGTGACATTCGCCTCCGTCGCGCCGGAGGTAAAGGTGACGGCCTCGCCGGCCACGCCCGCAAGCCGCGCGACCGATGCCCGCGCCGCCTCGATCCGCGCCCGCGCGGCGCGCCCCGGCGCATGCACCGAGGAGGCGTTGCCGCCCGTGCCCAGCATGTCGCGCATTGCGTCAGCCACCGCGGCGCGCAGGGGCGCGCCGGCGTTGTGGTCGAGATAGATGCCGGTTCCCGTCGTCATGCCGACGTTCCGTCTCCGTGTCGTCACATGCATCGCGACAGTCCGTGTCGCTGCGGATGTCGCGGCGTGGGGCGTCGCGACGCGGGGCACATTGGGTCGCGCTTGTCGCGCCTTTACGGGTCGCACGGGTTGCGCGTTTACGACAATGCGCGGACGCGCGCCGCCGGACACCATGGAATCCTTGCAATTCCGCGCGGATATCTGAAATAAGACGACGCTGAATGCCACGCTGGCACACGACGCCCCGCGCGCCTGGCGCGCGTCACCGCGAAGTTTCGAACGATTCTAAAGAAGTTGTAGGAACCGGGGGCATCCGAGTCAAGACGGGCTTACGCAGAACCCCGTAGTTTTGCCGCATTCCTGCGGCGTCCACGGCCCCGCGTGACAGATACGACGGACCCATAAAGGAACACGAGCCCCATGCACGAGGTCGTCCATGCCTGAAGTCATTTTCAATGGTCCCTCCGGCCGGATCGAAGGCCGCTTCCACCCGGCCAAGTCCCGCACGGCGCCCATTGCCCTGGTTCTGCATCTGCATCCGCAGTTCGGCGGCACGATGAACAACCAGATCGTGTATCAGCTCTATTACATGTTCGCGAAGCGCGGCTTCGCGGTGCTGCGCTTCAACTTCCGCGGCGTGGGCCGCAGCCAGGGTTCGTTCGACCACGGACAGGGCGAACTGTCCGACGCGGCCGCCGCGCTCGACTGGGTGCAGAGCGTGCATCCGGACGGGCGGGCCTGCTGGATCGCCGGCTTCTCCTTTGGCGCCTGGATCGGCATGCAGCTCCTGATGCGCCGGCCCGAGGTCGAGGGCTTCATCTCCGCCGCCCCGCCGGCGAACCTGCATGACTTCTCCTTCCTCGCCCCCTGCCCGTCCTCCGGGCTGATCATCAACGGCGACGCGGACAAGGTCGTTCCGGCCAAGGACGTGCAGAATCTGGTCGACAAGCTGAAGACGCAAAAGGGCATCGTGATCGATCACAAGATCATCCCCGGCGCCAACCACTTCTTCGAGTCGCACATGGAAGAGCTGATGGGCGAATGCGGCAGCTACCTCGACCGCCGGCTCGGCATCGAGACGGAAGTCGCCTGACCGGCCCGCCCGCGCCAACCGCTCAAACGAAAACGCCGGCCCTCGCACCGAATGCGGGGGCCGGCGTTTTTCGTTCGGGTCGGCAGATCCGGAAACGGGAGCGGATCAGTTCCCGGGCGTCCAGGCCTGATAGTCGCCGGTGACCTCGGGCCGGCTTTCCGGCGTCAGGATCGAGCCCTTCGGGCGATAGGCGCCGGGCGTTCCGGTCGGATTCGCCTCATGCGGCTTCTGCCAGGCGCGCGGCGCGTACTCCGTCTCGCTCGGCGGCGTTTCGACGCGGTGATGCATCCAGCCATGCCAGCCCGGCGGGATCATCGAGGCTTCCGCGAGATCCTTGTAGATCACCCAGCGCTTCTTGCCGCCGCGCTCCTTGTAATAGCTGTTGCCGAATTCGTCGGTGCCGACGAACTCGCCCTTGCGCCACGTAAAGAAGCGGGTGCCCCAGGTGGCACTGTTCCACCAGGTGAAGAACTGAAGAAGCAGGCTTTTCATCGACTGTCGGCCATTGTTCGAGACAGCATCGGCGCATCGCGGCATCCGCCCGCCATGCGCACATGTTCGAAAGAAGACGGTCACGCCCCCCGGCCCACGACACGGGGTCGCCGGGCGGCAGCCGGACACGGCCCGGCCGACGGGCGTTCACCGCCCCGATCCGGGCGCGCGGACTATGCCCGCCCGCGCCGGTCTTGTCCAGCCGCTCAGGCGCGCCGGCGGGGGTGAATGCGCGGCCCCGCCCCGCTCAGAGGATCCCCCGGCGATGGCGCACGCGCTTCACCTTGGCGAAGCTGCCGGGCCGCGCATCCGCCTGCAAAGGACCTGCCGGCGTCGGCGCGGCGTCGGCCGGGGCCGTCGCGACCGGCGCGCGCGGCTCCTTGGAAAGCGTTTTCGGGGCAAGCGCTTTCGGGGCCTGCGTTTCCGGCGCACGCGGACGCAGGGCGCTGTCGGGCAGAATGATGTCCGGGACCGCGGCGGGTGCGGCCGGCGCCCGCGCCGGCGAACGGGCCGGCCGCTCGCCGGTCAGCGCCCGCTGAGCGCCGAGTTGCTGCCACTTGCGCGCCTTGGCGTCGAGCATGTCGGCCACGCCGTCGATCACGTAGCGCCCCTGCTCCCCCATCACCAGCGGACGGTCGTCGCGCAGCGTCCAGGCGATGCGCTCGTGCAGCGCGGAGGGCGAGACCGGCTTGATCAGCACGTTCTGCGCCCCGTCGCGCAGGATCCGGTCGATCACCGTGCGGGTGCCATGGGCGGTCACGAAGATCACCGGCAGGAAGCACAGCGGCGCCATCCGCCGCTGACGCAGGTTGCGCAACAGGGCGATGCCGCTGGTCGGCCGCATGCGCCAGTCGGTGATCACGAAATTCGGCGGATCGAGACGCATCACCTCGACCGCCTCGTCCGCCGTGTCGTAGGTGCGCACGCGCCGCACCCGGAACCCCAGAAGCGTGGAGCGCAGGATGGCCTGCATCGGCTTCGAATCGTCGACGACGACCACATCCAGGTCGGAGATGTCGAGCCCGTAGGCATAATGTCGCGTCATGCGCGCCACGGCGGTTCCTCGGCGTTGCCTCTCGATCCGCCGAGTGAAGCACAGCCCGCTTGCCCCGCGATTTCGCCGGACCCGCGCATTCGAGACGAGTTTGGCTAAAACTCGAACGATCGCGATGGTATCCTCTGCGCGTTGTCCGTGATTCTGCCCGAGGCGGCTCCTGGAGCGGCCACGGCCCGCGTCGCGACGCGGCCGGCGCCCCGGCAAAGGGCGTTCCTGACGGGGATAAAGGGCGTCCCTGACGGGGATATCGGCTCACGCGGCCTCCGCCCGGGCCGAGGCCCGCCGCCGCCGAAAATCGCAGCGCACCGCCTTCTCCCGGCTTTCCACACATACACACTACATTTTGGGGATACCCGGCCGCCCTCCACAACAGATGGATTTCGCGGCTTGACGCTTACCGACGATTCACCCTACCGTTCGACCTGTCACAAACATCGTGAGCAGGTTGGAGCGACAGGCTCCGCGTCCTCGACATCGACGGCATCGCACCCAACACCGGCATGAGCGCGGCGGCTCGTGGCGGTCCCTTTTGCGCGGGTCGGGCTCCGGTTATTTCGTGACTCGAGATGCGGCTCATACTATATTTGGTATGCACCCAACCAGAACAGGCTTCCGCCTCCGGGCGGGACGCCAATTGACAGGGCGGTGTCCGATGCCTTGCGCAGCCGCGCAGGCCCGGGCGGCGTGACTTGTATCGGTATCGATGCGGCACGGCCGCGATCGCCAAATTTTCGGCCCGCGCAAGGATCGCCGGGCCCGATACACGGAAGGGGCTTTGGGATGAAAATCGAGCGGCGCTACACCAAGGACGGACAGTCTCCCTATGCGGAGATCCCGTTCCGGGTCGCCACCAGCGAGATCCGCAATCCGGACGGCTCGATCGTGTTCCGGCTGGAGAACATCGACGTGCCGGAGCAGTTCTCGCAGGTCGCCTCCGACATCCTGGCGCAGAAGTATTTCCGCAAGGCCGGCGTGCCGGCCAAGCTGAAGCCGGTCGAGGAGAACACCGTCCCCTCCTGGCTGTGGCGCAAGGAAGCCGACCTCGACGCGCTCGAGGCCCTGCCCGAGGACGAGCGTTACGGCTCCGAGGTCGACGCGCGGCAGGTCTTCGATCGCCTCGCCGGCACCTGGACCTATTGGGGCTGGAAGGGCGGCTACTTCGACACGGAAGCGGATGCGCGCGCCTTCTTCGACGAGCTGCGCTACATGCTCGCCACCCAGAAGGTCGCCCCCAACAGCCCGCAGTGGTTCAACACCGGCCTGCACTGGGCCTATGGCATCGACGGTCCGAGCCAGGGCCACTTCTACGTCGATTTCCAGACCGGCGAGCTGACCCGCTCGGCGACCGCCTACGAGCATCCCCAGCCGCATGCCTGCTTCATCCAGTCGGTGCAGGACGATCTCGTCAACGACGGCGGCATCATGGACCTGTGGGTGCGTGAGGCGCGCCTGTTCAAATACGGTTCCGGCACCGGCTCCAACTTCTCCCGCGTGCGCAGCGAGGGCGAGAAGCTGTCGGGCGGCGGCAAGTCCTCGGGCCTGATGAGCTTCCTCAAGATCGGCGACCGGGCGGCCGGCGCCATCAAGTCCGGCGGCACCACGCGCCGCGCGGCCAAGATGGTCGTGGTCGACGTCGACCACCCGGATATCGAGGATTACATCACCTGGAAGGTCAAGGAAGAGCAGAAGGTGGCCGCCCTCGTCACCGGCTCCAAGATCTGCCAGAAGCACCTGACCGCCATCATGCGGGCCTGCGTCAACTGCGAGGGGCCGGACGGCGACTGCTTCGAGCCGGCGAAGAACCCGGCGCTGAAGCGCGAGATCCGCGCCGCCAAGAAGATGATGGTGCCGGAGAACTACATCCAGCGCGTCATCCAGTTCGCGCGCCAGGGCTTCACCAGGATCGAGTTTCCGACCTACGACACGGACTGGGATTCGGAAGCCTATCTGACCGTTTCGGGCCAGAACTCCAACAACTCCGTGCGCGTCACCGACGGCTTCCTCACCGCCGTTCTGGAGGACGGCGACTGGGACCTGACCGCCCGCAAGGACGGCAAGGTCGCCAAGACCGTGAAGGCGCGCGAGCTGTGGGAGCAGATCGGCTATGCCGCCTGGGCGTCGGCCGATCCGGGCATCCAGTATCACACCACCATCAACGACTGGCACACCTGCCCGGCGTCTGGCGAGATCCGCGCCTCGAACCCGTGCTCGGAATACATGTTCCTGGACGACACGGCCTGCAACCTCGCCTCGCTGAACCTGCTGCAGTTCCGCAAGGACGACGGCACCTTCGACGTCGACAGCTACGAGCACGGTGTGCGGCTGTGGACCATGGTGCTGGAAATCTCGGTGCTGATGGCGCAGTTCCCCTCCAGGGAGATCGCGGAACTTTCGTACCGCTTCCGCACGCTCGGCCTCGGCTACGCCAACATCGGCGGCCTGCTGATGACCGACGGCATCCCCTATGACAGCGACGAGGGCCGCGCGCTGTGCGGCGCGCTCACCGCGATCATGACAGGCGTCGCCTATGCGACCTCGGCGGAAATGGCCGGCGAACTCGGCGCCTTCCCGGGCTACGCGGAAAACGCCGAGCACATGCTGCGCGTCATCCGCAACCACCGCCGCGCCGCCCATGGCGAGACGGAGGGCTACGAGAAGCTCAACACCAACCCGGTGCCGCTCGACCATGCCTCCTGCCCGCAGGCGGATCTGGTGGAGCGCGCCAAGGCGGCCTGGGACAAGGCGCTGGAACTGGGCGAGAAGCATGGCTACCGCAACGCGCAGGCCACGGTGATCGCGCCGACCGGCACCATCGGCCTGGTCATGGATTGCGACACCACCGGCATCGAGCCCGACTTCGCGCTGGTGAAGTTCAAGAAGCTCGCCGGCGGCGGCTACTTCAAGATCATCAACCGCGCCGTGCCGGCGGCCCTGCGCAAGCTCGGCTACAGCGAAAGCCAGATCGCGGAGATCGAGGCCTATGCGGTCGGCCACGGCTCGATCGACCAGGCGCCGGGCATCAACCCGACGACGCTGAAGGCCAAGGGCTTTTCCGACGCCTCCATCGAGAAGATCAAGGGCTCGCTCAAGTCGGCCTTCGACATCAAGTTCGTCTTCAACCGCTGGACGGTGGGCGACGAGCAGATGGCCGCGCTCGAGGTGCCGGAGGAAAAGCTCGCCGACCCGGCCTTCGACCTCCTGACGCACCTTGGCTTCACCAAGGCGGAGATCGAGGCGGCGAACACCCATGTCTGCGGCGCGATGACGCTGGAGGGCGCCCCCCACCTCAAGGAAGAGCACTATCCGGTGTTCGACTGCGCCAACCCCTGCGGCCGGCTCGGCAAGCGCTTCCTGTCGGTGGACAGCCACATCCGCATGATGGCGGCGGCCCAGCCGTTCATCTCCGGCGCGATCTCCAAGACGATCAACATGCCGAACGACGCGACGGTGGAGGATTGCGCGCAAGCCTACATGCTGTCCTGGCGTCTGGCGCTGAAGGCCAATGCGCTCTACCGCGACGGCTCGAAGCTCTCGCAGCCGCTCAACGCCCAGCTTCTTGCCGATGAGGACGAGGAGGACGCGGAAGAGGCCGCCGAGGCGCTCGTCGCCCAGCCGGCGGCGGCGCGGGCCGAGAAGGTCGCGGAGAAGATCGTCGAGCGCATCGTGGAGCGGGTGGTCGAACGCCCGGTGCGCGAGCGCGAGAAGATGCCGGACCGGCGCAAGGGCTACACCCAGAAGGCGCGTGTGGGCGGCCACAAGGTCTATCTCACCACCGGCGAGTATCAGGACGGCCGTCTCGGCGAGATCTTCATCGACATGCACAAGGAAGGTGCCGCCTTCCGCTCGCTGATGAACAATTTCGCCATCGCCATCTCGCTTGGCCTGCAGTACGGCGTGCCGCTGGAGGAATATGTCGACGCCTTCACCTTCACCCGCTTCGAGCCGGCGGGCATGGTGCAGGGCAACGAGGCGATCAAGAACGCGACCTCGATCCTCGACTACATCTTCCGCGAACTCGCCGTCTCCTACCTCGCCCGCAACGATCTGGCGCATGTGCCGCCGGAGGCGATCGGCAACACGGCGATGTCCTCGGGCCCGAACGAGGGCCGCGCGGCGGACGAGGCCTCCCCGGCCGGCGGCGTGGTCTCCAAGGGGCTGGTGCGCGGCCAGACGGAGCGCTTCCGTCTGGTGAGCGGCCCGGACGCCCCCGCCGGAAAGCTGGACGGCGGGTCAGGTGGCCAGTCGGGCGGTCACACGGGCGGCAAGGCGGGAAGCGCGACGCTCTCGTCGGCGACCTCGGTGCACGCCCGCGCGGCGGCCGTCGCCACCGCCTTCAACCGGGACGTGGCGCTCGAAGAGGCCCCGCAGGCCGACGTCGGCGCGGCCCAGCCCGCCCAGGCCACCCAGGCCGAGCAGATCGCCCAGGCCCGCATGAAGGGCTACGAAGGCGAATCCTGCGCCGAATGCGGCAACTTCACCATGGTCCGCAACGGCACCTGCCTGAAGTGCGACACGTGTGGAAGCACGAGCGGGTGCAGCTAAGGCGGGGCGTCAGTGGCTTGAGATGATCGGAAGGTTCAGCGGGCGCCCACGGGCGCCCGTTTTGCATCTGGCTACGATCTCATCGTCTGCTCTCGCACCAATCTCCGACGCTAACGAAAAGTAATCCCCTGCGCAGAAAATGGTTCTAAAATCACATATCCATTTCTGAAGGAGATAAAAATGGACGAATTTCATGGAGCGACGGTTAGATCCACCCTGCGTGCCTGTATTGAGAAAAAATACCCTCGACAACCGAAACTCGGTGAACTGAGAATACCTCGCGAGATGAAAACGCGCGGCGGGACGCTCTACGCATTACCGGGACGTTGGGGGCCTTGGCAAACCGTTTACGAGCAGATTGCGGGTGGACCTCGCAGCCTGCGGCTGGAGTTTTGGTCAACCACAGAGACGCCATCAACATTCCGCGTGGAGATTTCGGGCGGCGGCGGTCAACGGTTCGAAAAACTGGGGCCTGGATCTGCAACCATAGAGTTGCGAGAAAACATGGCAACGCACGTTAGAATGCGTGCGCTGAGCGATGGAGTGCTAACACAGCGGATCCGGGTTTCGGTTATCTGACCTCGTTCGGAATACAAACGGAGGAAGGGGTACGACGAACATGAGGTATATTTCAGAGCTTTGGATCGTTCTTGCCGTCACCCTCTTCACCGCCGTGTCCGCGCAAGCGAAAGATGACATGACGCTGCATGTCGTCAGTTCTCTGCACGTCATCAAGGCCACGGACATCGCAGAAATCCGGTCACCAACCCAAGGCGGCGTCAACAAGCACTCCCCCATGGTCCGCCTGAAGCCACACGCCTCGGCGGCTTTGAAGGCCTTTACAGAAGCACGCATCGGCCAGCGCATGAGCGTGGTCGTCTACGACCGGTGCGTGTCGGATGATACACTGATCGCTGATCCTCTCGATGGGACGCGGTTGAGCCTGCACGGCCTGTCGGAGCCTGAGATCTCCATTCTGCTTGAGACAATGGCTGCAGATCCGCGTCCCGACATAACGATCCTGATGGCGTTCCAAGCGCAGGAAAAAATTCCGTTAACCGTAGAGCAGACCCTACAGAGCGACCCCGTAAATCCAGGCATGCCTCACAGGCTCACGACGGCGACAAGAGAGCGGATCGCAGCCCTTCCCATTGACCTAACGCCTGAGACAGCCATCCTGATTTACGACAAGGATGTGGTTGCATACGTTTGGGACTACGATCCCGATACCGGCGTGCTGCGCGTCGGGCACTGAGGGACGGAGCATGCCCGCCCCTTCCCTGCCTCCCAGATTCCGGCTTTCCGCTGCGCTGCAGCCGGGATGACGCCGGCGGAGTGTCCAACGCGTCCCACACGCGTCACCCCGGCCAAGCGACAGCGCGAGCCGGGGTCGGGGAGCCACCGTCGCCGGCGTGGCCGCCACGGCCTCGCCACATACACGACCGCCTCCCCGGACGGAGCGACAGCGGAGATCCGGGGCCCATTGCCCCCCTGCGCGCCTGAGAAAGGATCCGAGCACTGCGACCCACACCGCCGCTCTGGTAGCGATTGGGTGCAGGCTCCCGGCTGTGCCTTGCCCGGCGTGACCCGGGTCAGGACACGCGATTGCACCCGAATTGAGACTTATGGTTGCAGAATTTGCAGGAGTGTCTTTCAGTGAGATCAGACCCGATCCACAGAAGAGACACACAAGCCACCTGATGCCCCGCGCCCTTCGCCCTCTTCTCCCCCTCCTCCTCACAGCGCTCCTCGTCGCGGCGCCGGCGGTGGCGCGGGCGGATTTCACGCTGCATTTGACGCGGGATCGGCTGGCCTTCGGTGTGGAGGACATCGCGCGGGTCGATCCGCCGCCGGGCCGGGGCGCCCACCCCGATGCGCCGGTCGTGCATCTCAAGCCGGCGGCCTCGCGCGTGCTGGAGGCCCATACCGCCGCACTGACGGGGCAGAGCATCAGCCTTGCGGTGCTCGAGACCATCGTCGTCGAGTGGGCGACGGTCGTCGCCGCCCACTCGGGGACCGCGCTGGCGGTGGAGGGGCTATCCGAGGAGGACATCGCCGTGCTGCGGCATGTGATGGAGGTGGATTCGGCGCCCGCGCTCACGGGACTTCTGTTCTACGACACGATGGCGCGGCTGCCGGTCACCATCGCAGGCGTGATCGAGGACCCGGACGAAGCCGACCCCATCGGTTTTCGGCTGACCGACGAGACCGTGGCGCGCCTCGCCGCCCTGCCCGCCCCGCTCGACCGGGACACGGCGCTGCTGACGCTCGGCAACGTGATCCTCTCCGCATGGACCTACGATCCCGATACCGGCGTGCTGCGCGTCGGAAACTGACGGACGGAGCGTGCCCGCCCCGTCCCTGCCTCCCCGATCCCGGCTTTTCGCTGCGCTGCAGCCGGGATGACGCCGGCGGCGTGTCCAACGCGTCCCGCGCGCGTCACCCCGGCGAGGCATCAGCGCGCGCCGGGGGCGGAGAGCCCCCACCGTCGCGGTGCAGGCCCCGCTTCACGGCACACGCGGCCATGGAGGAGGAACGCGCAAACGGAGGGCCGCGCTCGAAGCCCCGACGCGCGGGCCTCCCCTGTCTTGCATCGCCCGTCAGGCGATCTTGACGAGTTCCACGTCGAAGGTCAGCGCCTTGCCGGCGAGCGGATGGTTGGCGTCGAGCAGCACCTTGTCCTCGGTGACGCCGGCGACGACCACGGTCATGGTCTGGCCGTCCTGTGTCTGCACCTGGAGCTGGGTGCCGGGGTCGGTCGGCACGTTTTCCGGCACGGTCGCGCGATCGACGGCATGGACGCGGTCGGGCACATGCTCGCCATAGGCATCCGCCGCCTCGATGCGCACGCTGCGCTTCTCGCCGACTTCCATGCCGGTAACGCCGGCGTCGAGACCGGGAATGATCTGCCCCGATCCGAGTTCGAAGGACAGCGGATCCCGCCCTTCCGAACTGTCGAAGACGGTGCCGTCGTCCAGCTTGCCGGTGTAATGAAGATGCAGCGTGTCGCCCGGCTTTGCCTGGGTCATGGGCACGTTCCTTATTCTTGAAGGGAGAGGTGAATTTGCCGAGGCCGCGCCTGCGCGCCGGGTGCTCGGTGGCTCGACACTCAGGCTGACAAGTCTGACCCGCGATGTAAACCGTGGATTCGGCGCGCTCCCAAGGCGATTTGACCGCCAAGGGTTGAATCGATGCTTGAACGCTAACGCGCAATCGGCCGAATCATCTTCCGAAGACCTGCCGCCAACCGCCTGAAACGACTCGCGAACCGGCGACAGCGCAGGCGCGCCGCGCGCGGGGCGCGCCGCGCTTGAATCGACACCTGAAGTCGCCGCCGAAAAAGTGAATCACCTGATGAAGTTTTCCGGCCAAGCGCGCGAAAAGACTCGCGAATCCCTCAAGCCGGCTTGCGCGCCGCGATGAAATGCGCCGGCGGGCTCTTGGGGAACGTCCCCGTCTCCAGGATCTCCAGACCCGCCGCCCGCATCGCCGCCTCGACCTGCCGGCCCGTCACGAAGCGCACGCGCGGCGCCTTGCCGATAAGCCGCATCGCCGGAACGATCACGCGAAAGACCGGGTTCATCTCTGCGAGACAGATCGTCTTGGACACCATTACCCCGCCCGGCGCCAGCAGCGCGGCCGCCCGGGCGACGGCCGCCTCCAGGTCGTCCAGAAGATGAAAGAAGGAAAACGCCAGCACCGCGTCGTAGAGCCCGTCGGCGGGCGCGAACTCCGCAAGCGCGGATTGCACGAAGCGCAGATCGTCGCGGCCCTCGGCGCGCGCCCTGCCGCGGGCGATCTCGAGCATGGCGGGCGACGCGTCGCTCGCGGTATAGGCGCCGACGCAATCGGCAAGCCGCAGCGCGGTCGCGCCGGTGCCGCACCCCAGCTCCAGCGCCCGCTCCCGTCCGGCGATATGCGCGCGGGTACGTTCCAGCGTGTGCTCGTAGGACGCCACATCCTGGATCGGGCGGGCGGCGTATCTCTCGGCGATCCCGTCCCAGAAACGCGGATCGCCGTCCGGCGTGCGCGCGTTCATGCCGCCCTCCGCCGCGTCACAGATACCGCTCCAGCAGCGCGGTCACCTCGCGGTCGCGGGCACGCTCGCTCTCGCCGCCGAAGACCACGGCGATCACGCGCTTGCCGCCGCGCCGGGCGGAGGCCGCGAGATTGTAGCCCGCGAGGCGAATGTAGCCGGTCTTGATCCCGTCCACCCCGGCAACCTGCCCCAGCAGGTTGTTCGTCGTCTCGAAGGTGCGCCCGTTGTAGGTGAAGCTGCGCGCGGTGAAGGCCCGCGCGAACCCCGCGTGGCGGCTCTTGAGGGCCCGCGCGAGGATCGCCATGTCGCGCGCCGTCGTCACCTGGCGCGGATCGGGAAGGCCGGAGGCGTTGACGAAGCGGGTGCGCCGCATGCCCAGGCTGCGCGCCTTGGCCGTCATCTGTTGGGCGAAGGCACGTTCCGATCCTGAGAGATTTTCCGCGACGACGACCGCCACGTCATTGGCCGACTTGACCGCAAGCGCCGAGATCGCCTGGCGCACGGTGATCGGCTGCCCCGCCTTGACGCCGATCCTGGCCGGCGGGCGGGCGGCCGCTTCGGCCGAGACATCAAGCGGCGTGTCGAGCGTGACGCGCCCGGTCGAGACGGCATCGAACAGAAGATACAGCGTCATCATCTTGGTGAGCGAGGCGGGATAGCGCAGCGCGTCGGCGTCTTCTTCGTGCAGCACCGCGCCCGAGGCCGCGTCCACCACGATGGCCGCATGGGCGCGCGCCGTGGCGCGGTCCGTCGCGGCAAGCCCGAGCTCGGAGACCTGGCCCGGCATCTCCACGCGCGGCGCGGTCTGGACCAGCGCGGCCTGCGGGGGCGGGGCGACGGTCTCCGCCGCACGCGCCGAGCCCTGCGGCGGCGCGGTCTGGCAACCGGCGAGCGCCAGCGCGAGACCGGTGAAAAGGATCGCCGCCGCACGCGCGCGGCGGAACAGGGAGAAGGGCTTGGTCGAAACGGTCATCGCGGGCCGGCGGGTTGCGGGGTGACGGACACGGGTGTCGAGGCCGCGCGCGCTGGAAGCCTCGAAGCCCGCGCACCATATCGGACGGCGGCCCGCGGTGGAAGCGCGGGAGACCGCGCAGTCGGGGAACGCCCGGGGCGGATCGGCGGCAGCGACGGCGGGTGCGCCGGATGCGGCGGACGGCTCTCAGGCCGCGTCAGGCGACCTGCGTCCCGGCCCCCTCGCCCTCCTCGCCCGCATCGTCGCCGCTCGCCGACAGCGCATTGGCCAGGTCGATGAACAGATTGGCCGGCAGCGGCGGGGCGAAGATGTAGCCTTGCGCGGCCGAGACGCCGAGTTCGCGCAGGCGCTCGATCTGCTCCATGGTCTCCACGCCCTCCGCGATGATGCCCATGCCGAGGTTGTCCGCCAGTTCCACCATGGTGTCGACGATGGTGGTGGAGTTGTCGTCGGTCCCCAGGCTGTCGACGAACATCTTGTCGATCTTGATGATGTCGATGCCGAGCTTCTGCAGGTAGGCGAAGCCGCCATGGCCGGTGCCCACGTCGTCGAGGGCGACGCGCACGCCCATGGCCTGCATCTCGGCGATGATCTTGCGGGCCGTGTCCATGTCCGACAGCGGCTGGCGCTCGGTCACTTCCATCACCACCTGCTGGAAGGCGATCTTCGAGCCGCCGTAGATCTGCTTGATGTCCTCCACCACCTGCCGGTCCTCGAAATGACCGGCGAAGAGGTTGATGGACAGCTTGAAATCCGGGTTCTTGTAATAAAGATCGCCGACCTCGTCGCAGGTCTTGCGCATCACCTGGCGCGTCATCTCGAAGATGTGGCCCGAGGTCTCGGCGAAGGTCATGAAGGCGCCGGGCGACACCACGGACCCGTCCGGACGGACCCAGCGCATCAGCACCTCGCAGCCGCGCAGCCGCCCGGTCTCGATGTCCATGACGGGCTGATAATAGGGCACGAATTCGCCCTTGCGGATCGCCTGGACGAAATCGTCCTCCGCCTCGCTGTCGGGCCGCCAGGACACCCACACGCCGACGCCGACGAAGAGGATCGCGAAGCCGACGCAGGCGATGGCGGCGACGACCTTGAGATCGCGCACCAGATTGGCGCCGGCCGAGGCCGGTGCGGTGACGACGGCGGTCATCGGGTATTTCTCGGAAGCGACCTCCACGACGAGATCGTGGTCGGGGTGGGGCCCGGCGCCCGCGCCGGTTTCGCCGGAGCGCAGCCACACGACGCCCTCGCCGAGCGTCAGTTCCACCCGCCGGTGGGCGCGCAGGTATTCGGGCCCGGGATCGATGGCGATCGCCACCGGCGCGATTTCCGCGAGCAGGCGGTTGCCGTTGCCGATTCGCCAGCTGATCAGCGCCACATGGCTGCCCTCGAAGGAGCGCTCGCGCATGCCGATGCCGACCAGCGGGGCATCCGCGCGGAGCACCGGCAGCACCGGCTCGCCGGAGTTCGCCTGCTCGGGCACCGTGCACATCTGCACGCCGGCGGCGTTGACGACGCCGATCATCTGCACGAAGGGCGCGGCGATCACCGCCTCGCGATAGGCCGCCCGGTCCATGCCGGCGCAGGTGACGAAGCCGCCCTGGTGCAGTTTCTGAAGCGCCTGCACCGCATCGCCGATGGCCTTTTCCGCGCGCAGCACGTAGCGCTCCGCCACGGCCGTCATCTCGGTGCGCGCCTGGGTCACCGCATAGCTGTTCAGGATGTAATTCGCCGCAACCAGCGGCGCGATCGCGAGCCCGAGCGCGATCAGAAGCGTCCTGAAAAAGAGGGTATAGCGATGCGACACGGCGGATTCCGGCATTGAAGGGCGCGCCCATCATGCCCACCCTTCGTAAATGACCCCTGAAGAGGCCCGGACGCTTTGACAAAAAGTCGGGAGGCGGTACCAATCAGGGGTCCCGCCCCCCCGTCCGCACCCGGAGAGCGAGCACCACATGCAGGCACTGTTCATCGGCCAGGCCTATATCGACGTGACCTTCCTGACCGACGCGCTGCCCACCGGCGATGAAAAGGCGATCGCGCGCGACTACGCCGTCAGCTTCGGCGGCAATGCCGTCACCGCGGGCTTCACCTGCGCAAGTCTCGGGATCCGGCCCGACATCATGTGCTCGCAAGCGGACGACTGGCTGGCGCGCATGTTCCTCGACATGGCCGCGAAATACGGGATCTCCGTCCACGGGCGCAAGGTGCGGGAATCCTCGCTCTCCTTCATCATGCCCAACGACGGCAAGCGGGCCATCGTCCGCTGCCGCGACAATGCCTTCCTGCATCCGTTTCAGGATCTGAACCTCGCCGGCTGCCGGGCGCTGCATCTCGACGGGCATATGCCCGACGCCGCGCTGCATTACGCCCGCGCCTGCCGCGCCGCCGGCATCCTCACCTCGCTCGACGGCGGGGCGGTGCGCGACAACACGCGCGAGCTGCTGCCCTTCATCGATGTCGCCGTCGTCTCGGCCCGCTTCTGCGAGCAGCTCGGCCTCGGCGTCCCCGAAACGCTGGAGTATCTGCGCGGCTGCGGCTGTCGCGTCGGCGGCGTGACGCTCGGCGACGAGGGCCTGTTCTGGTACGAGGGCACGGGCGCCATCGCCCATATGCCGGCGCTCGACGTGCCGTCGGAGCTGGTGGTCGACACCAATGGCGCCGGCGACGTGTTCCACGGCGCCTATCTCTATTCCTATCTCGAGGCGCCGGACCGCGGCTGGGCGGAGCATTTCCGCTTTGCCCGCGCGGCCTCCGCCCATGCGATCCAGCATCTCGGCAACGAGGCGAGCCTGCCCCGGCTGGAAGACGTGCAGACGGCGATGACGCGCTGGCCCGAGAAGCAGAGGCTGCCGGTCGCCTGACATTCCGCTCTGGACGTTCGGGGACCGAGGCTTGTTCTCGCCCCGATCTTGCGACATCGTACCGCTGCCGCCGGCAGGGAGCGGCGCCTTCGCACCCCGAACTCCGGAGATTTCTCTATGAAGCATTCGCCCCATCGTCCGGCCGTGATTCTCGCGCTTGCCGGACCGCTGCTGCTGCCCCTGCCGGCCGCGGCCTTCGACGCCACCGGCAACGCGATCGCCGACCGGTTCCTGGAAACCGTCGACGCCGGCAACGCCTCCGTCACCGGCTACGACGCGGTGTCCGAAAGCGACGGCGTGGTGATCATCACCGGCCTCACCGCGACCATCCAGGACGATGACGACACCTCCCGGCTGAGCGTCGCGACGACCGAGATCGAGAATGGCGCGCTTGCGACGGACGGCGGGCTGACCGCCGCCTTTCTGGAAATGCGCACCGTCGTGATCGAGGCTGCCGACGGCGACGACGACGTGCGTGTCACGGTCGAGGCCATCGCCATCAGCGACCCCGTCCTGCCGGCGCCGGACACGGTGCGCACCTCGCCCGACGGCGACGGGCTGGCGCCGTCCTATTCGCGCGCGGAGCTGACGGGGCTCGTCATCGAGACCGAGGACGAGGGGACCATTCCCATCGCCCGCGCCGTCGCCATGATCGACCGCATGGACGGCGATCTGCCGACCGCCGGCTCGATCCTGGTGGAAGGCATCCAGATCGAGGCGGACGCCCTCGACGAGGACGAACGCGAGGCGCTGGCGGAGCTCGGCTACGACAGCCTGACGCTGACGCTGGAAGCCCGCGCCGACTGGGAGCCCGACACCGGTGCCCTGGTCGTCGACACATTGACGATCTCCGGCGAGAACGCCGGAACGCTGACCGCCTCGCTGCGGCTCGCGGGCCTGACGCGCGAGGTCGTCGAACAGCTCGACGCGGCGCAGGACAATCCGGAACAGGCCATGGGCCTGATGCAGGGCCTCCTGCTGGAGGAAATCACCCTGCGCATCGACAACGCCTCGCTGATCGAGCGGGTGCTCGACAGGCAGGCGGAGGAAGCGGGGACGACGCGCGAGGCCTTCGTGGAGCAGCTCGCCGGGGCCCTGCCGATGATGCTGTCGATCCTCGACAACGCGGAGTTCCAGACCCGGGTCGCGGATGCCGCCGGCACCTTCCTGCGCGATCCGCAATCGCTCTCGGCGACCGCGAAGCCCGCCGCACCCGTGGCCTTCGCCCAGATCCTCGGCACCGCCATGATGGCGCCGCAGGCCTTGCCCGATATCCTCGGGGTCACGATCCTGGCCAACGAGAACTGAGTTTGTCTTGCGGGAGGGCCACGGCCCTCCCCTTTCGTTTCCGCTCTGGCACCATGGATCGTCTTGTCATGCCCTTGCCCGCTTCCCGTACCCGTCTCGGCGCAGCCTTGCTCGCCGCAACCCTTCTTGCGCCCGTCGCGGCGCAGGCCAACCCGGCGGCCGATGCCGTCGACGCCTTCTTCGACTGGGCCCGCGCCACCGGCGCGACCGTCGCCGACTACGGAACCCTGGAGGAGACCGGCCCGGCGGACGCCATCCTGCGCGATGCGCAGCTGGAATGGGCCTTCTCCTTTTCGCTGGGCGAAACGACGTTCGACCTCGACCTCACCCTCGATGCGCCGGAAACCCGGCTCTTCGGTGCGGCGGCCGACGATCGCGGCGTGGCCTTCACCCGCTTCGAGCAACCGGGGGCACACGAGATCCGCGTCAGCGGCACGGTGACGGAGGACGGCGACACGGAGCCGTTCGAAGTCACGATCCGGCAGTACGATCTCGTCTCAGAGAACTACTACCAGCCGGTCTTGGAGATTGCGTCGGACCCGGAGCGCCCGATCTCGCGGTTCCTTCCGGCCCTCGTCGCCAGCCTCGACACCCGCGCCGACAGCACGACGATCCGCGCCATCGATACGGTGACGCGCCTGCCGGACGAGGGCGAGACGACAGAGCGCTACGAAGGCGTCACGGTAACCGGCGTGGCGCAGGGCCGCGCCGAATCCTATCGCGTCGAGCGCACCGTTTCGCAGACCCGCATTCCCGACCAGGCGGACGGCGCCTTCAGCCTGCGCCAGGAGATCGGCCCGCAGGAGCTGACCGGGCTCGACGTGAGGCCGCTGATGCGTCTGTTCGGCCTTCTGCCGGCAGATACGGACGTTGGCGAAACGATTCTCGAGGCGAGCGATCTGGCCGATCTCGAGGTCACGGCCGGAGAGATATCCGGCGGCGTGAAACGCATCGTCTCCGCCGGCGCCCGGGTCGCGGGGGACGCCGTGCCCTTCGATCTCGCGCCGCTGCTCGACCGCATTACGCTCGGCACCTTCGATCCCGACGAGGCCGAGACGCTGGCCCTTCTGCGCGACCTGCTCACCACGCTGGAGGCGATCTCCATCGACAGGTTCGACGCGACCGCCCTTGCGGTCTCCGCGCCCGAGGTGACGGGGACGCTCGACGCGCTGCGGCTGCGCGAGGCGTCCTACCGCGGCGTGTCCGACTTTTCGCTCACGGGGCTGTCGCTCTCCACAGCCGAGGACAACACGTCGGTCTCCCTCGACCGCTTCCGCCTCGGCGATCTGGTGATCCCCCCACTGGCCGAGTATGTCGGCCTTATCGCCGAGAGCGACATCGGCGAGCCGCCCATGGACGCGGTCCTCGCAGGCCTGCCGAAGCTCGGGACGCTCGAGCTGGACGCGCTCGACGTCACCTCCGATGCCCTTCCCGCGCCCGTCGCCATCGGCCGCTATCTGCTGAGCATGCGCGATCACATCGGTCCGATCCCCACGGAGATCGAAAGCCGGACCCAGGATGCGCAGTTCCCGGTGTCGGCCCTCGACGACGCGGATGCGGAAGCCCTGTTCACCCGGCTCGGCCTGTCTGCCCTGCGCTACGCCGACGAGATGCGCCTGCGCTGGGACGAAACCGACCAGACGCTGTCGCTCGCACCGATGACGGTGGAAATCGAGGGCGGCGGAAGCATGGATCTGGAGCTCGAAATCGGCGGCGTCCCGCGCTTCGTCTTCGAGCGGCCGATGCAGGCCCAGGCCGCGCTCGCGACCGCCACGGTGAACAAGGGCCGGCTGGAAATCCGCGACGCGCGCCTGATCGAGGCCTTTATCGCCGAACAGGCGGAGGCCGCCGGCCTGTCGCCCGAAACGCTGGCGCTCGGGCTGGCCGATCAGGCCATGAGCGACCTCGGTCCGATGCGCGACACGCCCTTCGGCCGCAGCCTGCACGCCGCGCTCAAGGCCTTCCTGGTCTCGCCCGATCACCTGGTGATCACGGTCGAGCCGCAGGCGCCCGTGCCCGCGACCCAGATCCTCGGGCTCTTCGCGACCACGCCGACGATGCTTCCCGAATTGCTGAACGTGGCGATCGCCGCCAATCCCTGACGCACACGCGCCGCCCGCAACGGGCGGCGCGTCCCGTCGCGCAGGCCGGGAGAACGTTCAGGTGGGTGAAAGCTTCGGGCGCGCGGCTAGTCTGCCGTTGCCGTCTCGGCGAATTGCAGGTCGCACAGGCGCTTGTAGAGCCCGCCATGGGCATAGAGCTCGGCATGGGTGCCGCGCTCCAGAACGCGCCCCTTGTCCATCACCACGATCTGCTGCGCCTCGCGCACGGTGGCGAGGCGATGGGCGATCACCAGTGTCGTGCGCCCCCGCATGAGCCGGGCAAGCGCGGCCTGGATCTTGGCTTCCGATTCCGAATCGAGCGCCGACGTCGCTTCGTCGAGCAGCAGGATCGGCGCGTCGCGCAGAAGCGCCCGGGCGATGGCGACGCGCTGACGCTGACCGCCGGACAGGCGGCTGCCGCCCTCGCCCACCCGCGTGTCGTAACCGTCGTCGAGCGCGAGGATGAACTCCTCGGCATTGGCCTCGCGCGCGGCCCGGCGAATGTCGTCCTCGCTGGCGCCCGGACGCCCGATGGCGATGTTGTCGCGCACGCTGAGATCGAACAGGAAGGTGTCCTGCGACACCAGCGCGATGCGTCCCCGCAGATCGGTGAGATCCGCGCCGCGAATATCCGTGCCGTCGATGGTCACCCGCCCCTCGTTGGGGTCGTAGAAGCGCTCCAGCAATCCGAACACGGTGGATTTTCCGGCCCCCGAGGGGCCGACGAGCGCCGTCACCTCGCCGGGACGCGCCTCGAAGTCGAGCCCGTCCAGCGCCGGCACCTCGCCATAGCGGAAATGCACGTCCTCGAAGCGCACGCGCCCCTCGCGGATGGGCAGCGGCGTGGCGCCTGGCGTCTCCGGCTCCCCGCTTTCGCGGTCGAGGATCTCGTACATCAGCCGCACGCCGACCACATGGGCCGAAAGGTTCACGTTGAGCCGCGCCAGCCGGCGCGCCGGATCGTAGGCGAGCAGCAGCGCGGTAATGAAGGCGAAGAAGGCGCCCGGATCGTTGCCGCGTTCGATCACCGCGAAGCCGCCGTAGAGGATCACGCAGGCGATCGCGATGCCGCCGAGCGTTTCCATGATCGGCGAGGTGCGCGCGGTGAGCCGGGTGATCTTGTTGGCCTGAAGCTCGACATCCGCGACGGCCACATCCATCTCGCCGCGCAGGCGGTCTTCGACGGAGAAGGCCTTGACGATCCGGATGCCCGAGACGGCCTGCTGGGCAATCGACAGGATGCGTGTCATCGACACGAACTGCGACTTGGCGACCCGCCGCACGCGGCGCACCAGCCCCGCGATCAGGATGATCGCCGGCGGCATGATCACCAGCGCAATCAGGCTCATCAGGGGGTCCTGCGCGATCATCACGCCGACCAGCGCGATCACCGTCAGCAGATCGCGCCCGAGCGCGGTGACGATCAGTTCGAGCGCCGCGCGCGCGGCAATCGCATTGTGCTGCAGCCGCGTCGCCAGATCGCCGAGCCCGTTGGTCTCGAAGAAGGCGACGTTCTGCCGGGTGATCGCCTCGAACAGGCGCGATTGCGTGCGCGCGACGATGGCGTTGCCGATCTGCCCGAGAATGACGAATTGCCCATAGGTGGCCGCGCCCTTGAGCGTGAAGATCGCCAGCACGAAGCCGGCGATCAGCCACACCATCTGAAGGTTGCGCTCCAGAAACACCTGATTGATCACATCGCGCATGATCCAGGCGCTCGCCGCCGTGCAGGCGGCGACGATGCCCATCATGACGAAGGCGATCGCATAGCGCGGCGCATAGGCGCGCGCATTCTCCATCACCAGACGGCGGAGCACGAAGAGCGCGCCGTCGGTGTCGGAGAACAGGAGGGCATCGAGCCGCTTCAGCACGTCCATGGCATCCGGTCCGCTGGCCCGGTTCTAAAGTGGCGGCGCCGTGGCCCGCCCTATCCGTTGTCCGGCAGGTTGAGGCGCAGATGAAGCTCGCGCAACTGCTTCGCCGTCGCCTCGCTGGGCGCGCCCATCAACAGGTCGTTGGCCTGCTGGTTCATCGGGAACAGCGTCACCTCGCGCAGGTTGATCGCCCCGACGAGCAGCATCACGATACGGTCGATACCGGCCGCCATGCCGCCGTGCGGCGGCGCGCCGTAATGGAAGGCGCGATAGAGCCCGCCAAAGCGCTCCTCGACCACCTTGGCGTCGAGCCCGACGATCCCGAAGGCCTTGACCATCACTTCCGGCAGATGGTTGCGGATGCCGCCCGAGGCGATTTCATAGCCGTTGCAGACGAGATCGTACTGCCACGCCTTGATGTTGAGCGGGTCTTCCGTCTCCAGCGCCCCCAGACCGCCGCGCGGCATGGTGAAGGGGTTGTGGCCGAAGTCGACGCGCTGCTCTTCCTCGTCCCATTCGTAGAAGGGAAAGTCCACGATCCAGGCCAGCGCGAAGCGGTCGCGATCGATGAGATCGAGATCGGCGCCGGCCTTGTCGCGCGCCTTGCCGGCGAAGTCGGCGAATTTCTTCGGATCGCCGGCGGCGAAGAAACAGGCGTCGCCCGGCTTGAGGCCGAGTTGCAGGCGGATCGCCTCGGTGCGCTCCGCGCCGATGTTCTTGGCGATCGGTCCCGCGCCCTCGACCTGGCCGTTTTCCTCGCGCCAGAAGATGTAGCCGAGCCCCGGCTGCCCCTCGCCCTGCGCCCAGGAGTTCATCCGGTCGCAGAAGGCCCGGCTGCCGCCGGTCCTGGCCGGGATCGCCCAGACCGCGTTCTTGGCGTCTTCCAGAAGGCGCGCGAAGACCTTGAAGCCCGAGCCGCGGAAATGTTCCGACACGTCTTCCATGACGATGGGGTTGCGCAGGTCCGGCTTGTCGGTGCCGTACTTGAGGATCGCCTCGTCATAGGGAATGCGCGGGAAGATCTCGGTCACCGGCTTGCCGCCGGCGAACTCCTCGAACACGCCGCGAATGACCGGCTCCATGGCCTGGAACACGTCCTCCTGCTCGACGAAGCTCATCTCCATGTCGAGCTGGTAGAATTCGCCCGGCAGCCGGTCGGCGCGCGGATCCTCGTCGCGGAAGCACGGCGCGATCTGGAAGTAGCGGTCGAAGCCCGAGACCATCAGCAGCTGCTTGAACTGCTGCGGCGCCTGCGGCAGCGCGTAGAACTTGCCCGGATGGATGCGCGAGGGCACCAGGAAGTCGCGCGCGCCCTCCGGCGAGGAGGCGGTCAGGATCGGCGTCTGGAATTCGGTGAAGCCGGTCTGCTCCATGCGCCGGCGGATCGAGGCGATGATCTTCGACCGCGTGACGATGTTGGCGTGCAGCGTCTCGCGGCGCAGGTCGAGGAAGCGGTAGGTCAGCCGGATGTCTTCCGGATACTCCGGCTCGGCGAAGACCGGCAGCGGCAGCTCCTTGGCGGAGCCGAGAATCTCAAGCTCGCGGATGAACACCTCGACGTGGCCCGTCGGCAGGTTCTCGTTGGTGGTCTCGTCCGAGCGGCGCTTGACCTCGCCGTCGATGCGGATGCACCACTCCGCCCGCACGCTCTCGGCGAGCGCGAAGGCCTGCGAGTCCGGGTCGACCACGCATTGCGTGATGCCGTAATGGTCGCGCAGGTCGATGAACAGCAGGCCGCCGTGATCCCGGACCCGATGCACCCAGCCCGACAGCCGCGCGACGTCGCCGACATGGGTTTCGCGCAGTTCTCCGCACGTGTGGCTGCGATAGCGATGCATTTCGTCCTCGATTGACCGGGCTTTGGAAATGGGGTCGCGCGGGGCATGGCCGGGGGCCGACCGGTGCGCGATTGATGCGCCGTGCACAAGCCACGCCACGGCGACAAAGTCAAGGCGGGCCCGGCGTACCGGCAATCCCGTATCGTCCCGCGAAACACGGAAAATGCGCTTGCGAAGGGCGCGTTCTTGCCGGAAAACGATCTGCCCGACGGCCCCGTTTTCACGGCGGTTTCGTGGCGACAAGCCGACAGCATTGCGATATACCTGCCGATCACCATGCATATGATAACGACGACCCCCGAACTCGCCGAAGCCTGTCAGCGCCTTGCCGGGCACGACTTCGTCACCGTCGACACCGAGTTTCTGCGCGAGACGACCTTCTGGCCGAAACTCTGCGTGATCCAGATGGCGAGCCCCGACGAGGCCGTCCTCGTCGACGCGCTGGCCGACGGTCTCGACCTTGCCCCCTTCTTCGAGCTCATGCGCAACGAGGCGGTGGTCAAGGTGTTTCATGCCGCGCGGCAGGACATCGAGATCGTCTACCATCTGGGCGGCTTCATCCCCCACCCGGTCTTCGACACGCAGGTCGCGGCGATGGTCTGCGGCTTCGGCGATTCGATTTCCTACGATCAGCTGGTGCATCGCGTCACCGCCGTGCGGATCGACAAGTCCTCGCGCTTCACCGACTGGTCGCGCCGCCCCTTGAGCGACAAGCAGCTGACCTATGCGCTGGCCGACGTCACCCATCTGCGGGACGTCTACCGCTTCCTGAAGGCCAATCTCGCCGAGCAGAACCGCAGCCACTGGGTCGCCGACGAGATGGAGATCCTGACCTCCGTCGGCACCTATCGCAACGAGCCGCAGGACGCCTGGAAGCGCCTGAAGCTTCGGGTGCGCAAGCCGATCGAGTTCGCGGTGCTGCAGGAACTCGCCGCCTGGCGCGAACGCGAGGCGCACAATCGCGACGTGCCGCGCAATCGCATCCTCAAGGACGATGCGATCTACGAGATCGCCGCCCAGCAGCCGACGAGCACGCAGGCGCTCGCCGCCCTGCGCACGATCCCGCGCGGCTTCGAGCGCTCGCGCACGGCGGAGGACATTCTCACCGCCGTCAAGCGCGCCCTCGACCTGCCCAAGGAGCAGCTCCCCCAGGTGCCCAAGGGCCGCACCGCGCCCGACGGATCGGCCGCCGCCGTCGATCTCCTGAAGGTGCTGCTGAAGCTGGTGAGCGAGGCGCAGGGCGTCGCCGCCAAGGTGATCGCCACGGTCGAGGATCTGGAGAAGATCGCCGCCAGCGACGAGGCCGACGTGGCCGCGCTCAAGGGCTGGCGTCGCGAGTTGTTCGGCGAGGCGGCGCTGAAGCTCAAGCGCGGGGAAGTGGCGCTCGCCTTCAACGGCAAGCGCATCGTCGCCGTCGATCAGGACGAACCGGTCCAGGCGCCGCAGGCCGCGGCCTCGCGCAAACGGCGCGGCAACCGCCAGAAGGATCAGAAGAACCAGACGGAAAAGATCGCGGCCGCGCAATAGCGCGGCCCGGCGTCTTCGCGAGGTCTTTTGCCGCGGGTCAGCCCGCCCCTCGCCGTCCCTCGCGTTCCCGGTCCCCTGCTCGCTCGCCCCGCCGTTTCTCTTCCCTGCTCTCTCCCTTCCCCCTGTACTGTTGAAGGGCCGCAGGATCGGCGCGCGCGGTGACGGCCGCGCGCCACCGGGACGCGCGCCGCCGACGTCAAACATCACAGTGTCAGATGGAGATCTCGACCTGCGCCTTGAGCCCGAGCAGCCGGGCGAATTGCGTGGCGCGCTTGCGCAGGCGCTCACCGTCGAGATCGGCCAGCGCCGCCGGCAGGATCACGCTCATCTCGCCGTCCTGAACCCTGACCTCGATCTGCGGCAGGATGCCCGGCACGGAGGCGCTCAGCACCGACGCGAGCCGCAGCGCCCCGCCCAGAAGCCGCGCGCGGTCCTTCAACCGCGTGTGCGCCAGTTCCCGGATCCGGGGCCCGAGCGAATCCTCGATCAGGCCCTGGTGGCGGTAGAACACCGACAGCGCCAGATAGGCGCGTCCCGGGTGGTCGATGCCGACGAAGCCGGCATTGGAAATGATGTTGAGGCTCTGCTCGCCGCGGTAGTCGGGATGCGCGCGCCAGCCGATGTCCGACAGAAGACAGCCGGCCGCGCGCAACCGGCGCTCGTATTCGGTTTCGTCGACGCCGACAGCCGGGAACACCTTGTCCGTCCAGGCGACCAGTTCCTCGCCGTAGGCCGGCGCGCGGGCGCGCAGGATGGAGAGTTCGCGCGCCGCCGCGATCAGCGGGTCCTCGCGCTTCACCTCCCTCGGCAGCAGGTCGAACAGGAGCCCCTCGCGCAGGCCGAGCGCCGACATGGTCACGCAGGAGGCCTTGGTCCGCCGAAGCACCTTCTCCATCACCGCCGCGCCGTAGGGCAGCAGCGGGCGGCGGGCGCGCGAGACCACCTCGATCATCGACAGGCTTTCCGGATCGCGCCGCGCGACGAGCTGGCAGAACTCGATCGCCTCCTCGGCGGGGATCGTGTAGTCGTGCATCACGTTGAGCGGATAGCCGTTCTGGTGCAGATGCAGCCGCGCCAGCGACCGCCAGGTGCCGCCCACCGCGTAGAACGGCTTGCCCTTGCCGATGGGCAGCCAGTCGACGGCGGCGAGCGCCTGATCGGCGATCTTCTGCGCCCGCGCCGGCTTGCCGTCCGCCTCTTCCTGCAGGCGGATGCCGCCAAGCGGCAGCGTCTGCCCGCGCCCGATGTCCTCGTCGTGGATTTCCACCAGTTCGAGGCTGCCGCCGCCCAGATCGCCGACGATCCCGTCCGGACGCCACATGCCGGAGACGATGCCGAGCGCGGCGAGCCGGGCCTCGTCGCGCCCCGACAGCAGGCGCACCGGCGTGCGACAGATGGTTTCAACCGCCGCGATGAACTCCTGTCCGTTCTCCGCGTCGCGCGTCGCGGCCGTCGCGAGGATGTGCAGGTCCGGCACGCCGATCTGGTCGCACAGGCGGCGAAACCGGCTGAGCGCCTTCTGTGCCGCCTCGACCGACTTTTCCGCCAGTCTTCCCGTGGCGGCCAGCCCGCGCCCGAGCCCGGCGAGCACCTTTTCGTTGAAGAGCACCGTCGGCGTGCGGGCGTGGCGTTCGTAGACGACGAGCCGGATCGAGTTCGATCCGATATCGATCACCGCGATCGGCCCGTTTCCGTTGAGCCGACCGCGGACGATGGCGCTATGACCGCAATCAGCCACGCTTCCTCTGCTCCGCAAACGGCTTGGGGCTATGGCTGCGCAGCGACTTGCCGCGCCCGGAGAGGGAGGGATTCGTCATGAAATACTGATGGGCGTTGAACTTCTTCTCGCCGCGTCCCGGCGTGATGCGCTCGTGTCCGCCATCGGCCAGGAGCCGCCAGCTCTGCTGGTTGTCCTTCATGTTGGCAACCATGATCTGATCGAGAACCTGCTGGTGCACGGTCGGTGTCAGGAGCGGCGCCAGGGTTTCCACGCGCCGGTCGATGTTGCGCGGCATCAGATCCGCGGAGCCGATATAAACGACCGCCTTCGGCGAGGGAAGCCCGTGACCGTTGCCGAAGCAGAAAATCCGGCTGTGCTCCAGGAAGCGCCCGACGATGGACTTCGCCCGGATGTTCTCCGACAGACCGGGAATGCCGGGGCGCAGGCAGCAGATGCCGCGGATCACCAGATCGATCTCCACCCCCGCCTGGCTCGCCGCATAGAGCGCGTCGATGATCTGCGGATCGACCAGCGAGTTCATCTTCATCCAGATCTGGCCGGGTCGGCCGGCCCTGGCGTGCTCCGCCTCGGCGGCGATCATCTCCATGATCCCGCTGCGCAGGGTCACGGGCGAGACCTTCATGTGCTGGAGTTCCACCGGCTCCGCATACCCGGTAATGTAGTTGAAGATCTTCGCTGCCTCCCGGCCGAGCTGAGGGTCGGCGGTGAAATAGGACAGATCGGTGTAGATGCGCGCCGTGATCGGGTGATAGTTGCCCGTCCCGATATGGCAGTAGGTGCGCAACTCGCCATGCTCGCGCCGCACCACCATCGACAGCTTGGCGTGCGTCTTCAGCTCCAGGAAGCCGAACACCACCTGCACGCCGGCGCGTTCCAGATCCCGCGCCCAGCGGATGTTCGCCTCCTCGTCGAAGCGCGCCTTGAGCTCGACCAGCGCGGTGACGGACTTGCCCGCCTCCGCCGCCTCGGCCAGCGCCTTGACGATGGGGGAGTTGTTGGACGTGCGGTAGAGCGTCTGCTTGATGGCCACCACATCCGGGTCCTGCGCCGCCTGGCGCAGGTACTGCACCACCACGTCGAAGGATTCATAGGGGTGGTGGACGATGATGTCCTTCTGCTGGATCGCGGCGAAGCAATCCCCGCCGTGCTCGCGGATACGCTCGGGAAAGCGCGGCGTGAAGGGCTCGAACTTCAGCTCGTCCCGGTCGATCGACACAAGCTGCGACAGGTTGTTGAGCGCCAGCAGCCCGTTGACGTGGAAGATCTCGCCCTCATCGACATCGAGCGCGTCGGCGACGAACTCGCTGAGCGAGGCCGGCGTGCTGTGCTCGATCTCCAGCCGGATGACCGACCCGCGTCGCCGCCGCTTCAGCGCGCTTTCGAACAGGCGGACCAGATCCTCCGCCTCTTCCTCGATCTCCAGATCGGAATCGCGCACCACCCGGAACGCGCCCTTGCCCCGAATCTCGTAGCCCGGGAAGAGCCGGGTGATGAACAGGCCGATGGCATTCTCGATGGTGATGAAGCGCGCCGTCGCGCTGTCGTCGGCGGACGGCAGACGCACGAAGCGGTCGAGCTGCGCGGGGATGCGCAACAGTGCCGTCATGCCCCGCCCGCCCGCTTCCGGCGCCAGTTCCAGCACCAGCGAGAATCCGAGATTGGGGATGAAGGGAAAGGGATGCGCCGGGTCGATCGCCAGTGGCGTGAGCACCGGAAAGATGTGGGCGAGAAAGTGATTCTGCAGCCACGCCAGATCCTCGGGCAGCAGATCGGCGCGTTCGACGATGGAAATGCCCTTGGCCGCGAGCAGCTTGCGCATCTCCCGCCACACGCCCTGCTGCTCGCTCTGCAGATCGAGCACGGCGGAGGAAATGCGCTCGAGCTGTTCGGTCGGCGTCATGCCGTCGACGGAGCGGGTGGTGACGCCGGCGCGCTGCTGCGCGCGCAGGCCCGCCACGCGCACCATGAAGAACTCGTCCAGATTGTTGGCCGAAATCGACAGGAACCTCAGCCGCTCCAGAAGCGGATGCGAGGTGTTTTCCGCCTCCTCCAGAACCCGCCGGTTGAACTGCAACCAGGACAGCTCGCGATTGATGAAGCGGCTGGGATGACCGGCGAGCGCCTCCGCCGCGTCCGAGGACGGAACCGACCCTTGTGCCGTTTCGGCGTCGGCCTTCTCCGGCTCGCTTGCCGGGGTCGATGCGCTGCTGTCGTTCATGCCTGCCTCCTGTCCGTGATCCGCCCGCTGAAGGGCGCGCGCGTCATGAGCGCGCGGGGCACTCTATAGGCCGGCGATGACGAAATTGCATCGGCGCCTTTTTTACCAGGCGGCTGCGAGGCATCAGCCCATCCCGGCCATGACCTCCGCCGCGAGCGGACGCGTGATGCGCCGTCCCCTCGCCAGCGACGTACGGTCGAGCGCGTCGACCAGCCGTTCGGCCGCCGCGAGCGAGCGTTCCATGCGCACCACCAGATAGTCGACCACCGCCGGATCGATGTCGATCTGCCGGTCCGAGAACAGCTTCACGAGCACCCGGCCGAGCAGCCCGTCGTCGGGCTCGAGGATTTCCACCGGGGTCGCGGCGCGCAGCCGCGAGGCGAGGTCCGGCAGGGTCAGCCCCCACGCCTGCGGCCAGCTGCGCGCGGTGATCAGCACATGCGCGGAGCCGGCGCGGGCGGCGTTGAGCAGATGGAACAGCGCCGTCTGGTCGATCCCGCGCCCGGCGTCCTCCACGGCGACCGCGCCGGTCGCGACCAGTTCGGTCGGATCGATCCGGCCGAGCGTGCTCGCGGCGATGCGCCGGGCATTGCTGCGCGATTGCCAGACATGGGTCAGATGGCTCTTTCCCGCCCCCACGGGGCCGGCCAGCAGCGTGACCGGCGCGGACCAGTCCGGCCAGGAATCGATCAGCCGGAACGCCGCCTCGTTGGACGGGCCGACCAGGAAATCGTCGCGCTCCTGCGCCGCCTCATGCGGAATGACCAGGGGAAGCTGCCCCGCCCCGGACCGGGCGCCGTCAGGCATCGTCCCCTCCTTCCGCCGCGTGCCCGCCGCCCTTGCGGGGAGCGCCGCCGGTGTAGAGGCTGCTGGCCGTATACTGGCCGATGGCGAAGCGGATCAGCACCCCGACCATTGCCGCCGCCGGCACCGCGATCAGCATGCCGACGAAGCCGAACAGATAGCCGAAGGCAAAGAGCGCGAACATCAGCCACACCGGATGCAGCCCGACGTTGCTGCCGACGAGCTTGGGCTGCAGCACGTTGCCCTCCAGAAACTGCCCCGCCGCGAAGACGGCGAAGACGGCGGCGATCATCACCCAGTCGGGCCAGAACTGCACCAGCGCAACGCCGATCGAGACGATCAGCCCCAGCGTCGCCCCGACATAGGGAATGAAGCTGACGAGCCCGGCGCCGATGCCGATGAGCAGCCCGAAGTTGAGCCCGACGAGCGCAAGCCCGACCGCATAAAAGGTACCGAGTAGAAGGCAGACGGTCACCTGGCCGCGCACGAAGCCGGCGACCGCCCGGTCCATCTCGCGGGCGAGCTGGCGCACCGTGTCGCGGTGTTGACGCGGCAGCAGGCTGTCGATCCGCTCCACCATGTGGTCCCAGTCGAGCAGCAGATAGAAGGCGACGACGGGCGTCACCACGAAGAGCGAGATCACCGACAGCAGCGCCTGTCCGCCGCTCCACAGCGAGGTCAGCAGACCGCCGAGCCAGCTCGCGCCCTGCCCCAGCAGACCGCCGACATTGGACTTGAGATCTTCTCCGCTCGCGCCGAACAGCTCGAAGACGCGGGCGCTCAGGTTTTCCGTCACCAGCGTCTGCAGCGCGCCGACCAGACGCGGCAAGGCCTCGAGGAAGCCCGACAGCTGGTTGCCGAGCGCCGGCAGCAGCAACAGCAGCAGCAGCACGAAGGCGATCACGAAAACGATGAGGATCGTGATCGTCGCGACGAGCCGGTGAAGGCCGCGCCGCTCCAGCCAGTCGGCGACCGGATCGAGCAGATAGGCGAGCGCCATCCCGGCCACGAAGGGCAGCAGGATCGGCGCGAACAGATAGAGAAAGCCGACGAACAGGGCGAAGGAGCCGAGCCAGAAATAGATTTGCCGCTGCAACGTCACGCTCGTCATCCCGTGCTGGAGCGCGCGAACCGACCGTCGCGGGGCCCCGGAGCGTGGCTCCGGACCGGCCCTTACGACGGCGGCTGATCCGCCGCCATGTGTCGAAGCCACGCAAGCAGATAGGCAGCCGCGGAAAGCAGCGTCAAGGCGGCTGTCCCCAGGATCAGCGCGTTTTCCAGTTCCGCGACCCTCAGGTCGAAGGCCGCCTTGCCCAGAAAGGTCGCGGCGGTGATGATCTGGATCGCCGTGGTCGCCTTGCTCACCATCAGCGGTCTGATCTCCATCGGCCGCCCCACCATCCAGGCGAGATTGACCGCCCCGACGATCAGCAGATCACGCGCCGTCACCGCGATCACCAGCCACAGCGGCAGCAGTCCGACCACATTGAGCGACAGGAAGACGGCGACCAGCAACGCCTTGTCGGCGATCGGATCGAGATAGGCGCCCAGCTCGCTCTTCATGTCGAAGCGCCGGGCGATATAGCCGTCGATGCCGTCTGAGATCCCGGACAGGATGAAGATCCAGAAGGCGGTGGCGAAGCGCCCGTCCAGGATCGCCCAGATGACGACCGGCACGAAGAGCAACCGCGCGATGGAAATGAGGTTCGGCAGCGTCACCATGGCGCGCGGCCGAACGCTGTGAACACGGTCCCGGGTTTTGCTTGCATTCGCGACTTTCTGTGTTTGTATGCGCGCCCTGATCGGGTTTCGGAGACGACAGAATGAGCGAGGCCACCCCTCCCGCGCACACCGGCCCTGCCAAAGGCAACGGATTGAGCTACGCCGATGCTGGTGTGGATATCGATGCCGGCAACGCCCTCGTCAAGCGTATCAAGCCGTATGTGCAATCGACCGCACGTCCCGGCGCCGACGGCGAGATCGGAGGCTTCGGCGGCCTGTTCGACCTCAAGGCGGCGGGATTGCAGGATCCGGTCCTGGTCGCGGCCAACGATGGCGTCGGCACCAAGCTCAAGATCGCCATCGACACCGGCCGGCACGACACGGTGGGCATCGACCTGGTGGCCATGTGCGTCAACGATCTCGTCGTGCAGGGCGCGGAACCGCTGTTCTTCCTTGATTATTACGCCTGCGGCGCGCTCGACGTCGACGCGGCGGCCGATGTGGTCAAGGGCATCGCGGAAGGCTGCAAGCGCGCCGGCTGCGCGCTGATCGGCGGCGAGACGGCGGAAATGCCCGGCATGTACCGCGAGGGCGACTATGATCTCGCCGGCTTCGCGGTGGGCGCGGCCGAACGCGGCGCGCTGCTGCCGGCGTCCGACATCGCGGCCGGCGACGTGCTCCTCGGCCTCGCCTCCTCGGGCGTCCACTCCAACGGCTATTCGCTGGTGCGCAAGATCCTCGAACGCGCGGCACTCGACTGGACCGCGCCCGCGCCCTTCGCGGACGGGCAAACGCTCGGCGAGGCGCTGATGACGCCGACGCGCATCTATGTGAAGCCCCTGCTCGCCGCGCTTCGCGGCGGCCCGGGGCTCAAGGCGCTCGCCCATATCACCGGCGGCGGCCTGCCGGAAAACCTGCCGCGCGTGCTGCCCGAGGGGCTCGCCGCGCGCATCGATCTTTCCGCGATTACCGTGCCGCCGGTGTTCGGCTGGCTGGCGGAGACCGGCGGCGTCGCCCAGGCCGAAATGCTGCGCACCTTCAACTGCGGGGTCGGCATGGTCGTCGTCGCGGCCGCCGAGGAGGCCGATGCCGTCGCCGCACGGCTGGAAGCGGAAGGCGAGACGGTCGCGCGCCTCGGCGTTCTGGCGCCGCGCGAGAGCGACGCGCCGCAGGTCGTCTTCGACGGCACGCTCGCGCTGTGAGCGCCGATATGACGATACCCCGCAAGCGCACCGCCATTCTCGTGTCGGGGCGCGGCAGCAACATGACCGCGCTTCTGTCGGCCGCCGCCGATCCGGCCTATCCGGCCGAGATCGCGCTGGTGGTCTCGAATGTGCCGGGCGCGCCCGCCCTCGACAAGGCGGCCGCCGCCGGCATCGCGACGGCCACCGTCGACCACCGGGCTCATGCGGGGCGCCGGGCCTTCGAGGAGGCCCTCGACACGGTCTTGCGCGACAAGGGAGTCGAGCTCGTCTGCCTCGCCGGCTTCATGCGCCTTCTGACGCCCTGGTTCGTCGAGCGCTGGCACGACCGGCTGCTCAACATCCACCCCGCCCTGCTGCCCGCCTTCAAGGGGCTCGACACGCATGCCCGCGCGCTGGCCGAGGGCTGCAAGATCCACGGCGCGACGGTGCATGTGGTGCGCGCGGAGATGGACGCGGGCCCGATCGTGGCGCAAGGCGCGGTCGCCGTGCTCGACGGGGACACCGAGGACACGCTCGCCGCGCGCGTGCTCGCCGTGGAGCACGCGATCTATCCCCGGGCGCTGGCGCTCGTCGCCTCGGGGGCCGCGCAGATCGACGGCATGCGGGTGCGCATCCGGGACGGAGCATCGACGTCCCCCGACCCGCTGCTCGTGCCGGCAGGCTGAGCACATCCTCCAGGCCTTATCGGATCATCCCCGCCATGTTTCAGCTTGTCGACTTCCCCACGCCCTCCGGCCTGCGCAGCCTGTCGCCCTTCGGCTACAAGGGCGAGGCCCTGCTCGCCATGAGCGGGGCGGCCTACACCAAGATCCCGCCGGATCCGGCGATCCTGCCGCACGGCAAGGTGCCGGTGCTGCGCGACGGCGAGACACTGATCCCCGACAGCGCGCTGATCCAGCGCCATCTGGAGGCCATCGGTCTGCTGACGGTGGACCGGGATCTCACGGCGCGCGACCGCGCCGTCGCGCAGGCCTTTCGCCAGATGGCCGAGGAGCATCTGCGCTGGGGTCTGCCCTACATGCGCTGGATCGACCCCGCCTGCGAGGCACCCATCAGCGCCCTCGCCTTCGCCCATCTTGAGGGCGATGCGCGCCGGGACGCCTATCGCGCGGTCGCAGATCAGGTGAAGGACCTGCTGCACACGCAAGGGATCGGCCGTCACACGCGCGACGACATCTACCGCTTCGCCATGGATGACCTCGACGCCATCGCAACCTGGCTCGACGACAAGCCCTTTTTCATGGGCGACGTCCCGACGAGCGTCGACGCGAGCCTCGCCGGGCTGCTCTACGGGTTCCTGGCCCTCGACGTCGACACGCCGCTGACGCGCCATATCAACGCGATCCCGGCCCTGCCGGCCTATGTGGTGCGCTTCGAGCGCACGGTCTTCACCGACCGGCCCGAGCTTCCGGCGCATCTCGCGACGCGTCCCGACGCAGTGGCGTGACGCCACACGCCGGACCGCGCGTCGCGTCTCAGGCCTTCCTCACCCAGATCGCGGTGTCGTGGAACGCCGCGCCGCCATAGGGCGCGACCGCATCGCCGCCGATCAGCGTGTTGATGCCGCGCCCGTCGGGATAGACCTCGTTCGGCCAGATGCCCTCCGCGATCACCACGCCGGGCTTCAGATCTTGCGTGAACCGGGCGTGCAGTGTCACCGCGCCGCGCGCGTTGCCGATGCGGATGCGGTCCCCGTCGGCGATCCCGAGCGCTGCCGCCTCGTCGGCGCGGATCATCAGTTCCGGCTGGCGCTCTCGGTCGCGCGAGGCGGCCGTCTCGTTGAAGGTCGAATTGAGGAAGGAGCGCGCCGGCGCCGTCACCAGACGGAAGGGATGCGTGTCGTCCGCCGCCTCCACCACCGGCCAGTAGTCGGGCAGCGCCGGCATGTCGGCCCAGGGCCCCATCGGCCCGTCGTTGGGCGCCGGAACGCGCGGCCAGTCGGGGCGAAAGCGGAACCTGCCGTCCTCCCAGGCGAAGCCCTTGATGTAATGCGCGGTCTCGAAGTCCGGCTGACAATCGATCCAGCGCTCGCGCTCCAGCGTCTCCAGCGTGCCGAAGCCCGAGGCCCGCAGCATCCCGTCGATCTGCTCGCGCGCGCTCATCGCAAAGCCCGGGTGCTCGGTCGCCCCGACCCGCTTCGCCAGCTCATTGATGACCCACAGGTTTTCCCGCGTTTCGCCGGGACCGTCGACGAGCTTCGGCCCCAGCATCAGATACTGGTGGCCGCCGCCCTTGTAGATGTCGTCATGCTCCAGGAACTGCGTCGCCGGCAGAACGATGTCGGCCATCCGCGCGGTCTCGGTCATGAACTGCTCGTGCACGCAGACGAAGAGGTCGTCGCGCGCGAAGCCCTGTTTCACTAGCTCCTGCTCCGGCGCGACGGAGACCGGATTGGTGTTCTGGATCAGCATCGCCTTCACCGGCGGTCCGCCCTGCAGCGCGGCCGCGTCGCCGGTGAGAACCCGTCCGATCTGGCTCTGGTCGAGCTTGCGCACGCCCTCGTCGCGCAGATCGGTCGCCTCGATCAGGGTCTTGTCGAGCGTGTAGATCGCGCCGTTGTTGTGGAACGCCCCGCCGCCCTCATACTGCCAGGCGCCGGTGACGGCGGGAATGCAGGAGGCGGCATGCATCGACACCGCGCCGTTGCGCGAGCGGGTGAAGCCATAGCCGAGGCGGAAATAGCTGCGCTTCGTCTCGCCCACCAGCCGCGCGAAGGCCTCGATCTCCTCCACCGTAAGCCCGGTGATCGCCGCCGCCCACTGAGGAGAGCGGGTCGCGACATGGGCTTCCAGATCGTCCGGGCAATCGGTGTAGCGCGCCAGGTAGTCGCGATCCGCATGGCCGTCGCGAAACAGCACATGCATGACCGCGCAGGCAAGCGCGGCATCCGTTCCGGGCTTCAGCACCAGCCCCAGATCGGCCTGCTTCACGGTCTGCGTCGGATAGACGTCGACGGCGACGATCTTCGCGCCCCGCGTCTTGCGGGCCGTGACCGCGTGGGTCATCACGTTGACCTGCGTGGAGACCGGGTTGGTGCCCCAGATCACGACGCAGTCGGAAAGCGCCATCTCGCGCGGATCCGGACCGGCGAGCCGGCCCGTTCCGGCATTGAAGCCCGTCCAGGCCATGTTGGTGCAGATCGTATCGAACTGCAGCGAATAGCCCTTCGCATGGCGCAGGCGATGAATGGAATCGCGCTGCACCAGCCCCATCGTGCCGGCGTAGTGATAGGGCCAGACCGCCTGCGCGCCGTGGTCGGCCTCCGCCTTGAGGAAGGCGGTCGCGACCGTGTCCAGCGCCTCGTCCCAGGTGATTTCCTCGAAACGTCCCTCGCCCTTGGCGCCGACGCGCCTCAAGGGCCGCATCAGCCGGTCGGGGTGATAGAGCCGGTCGGCGTAGCGCGCGACCTTGGCGCAGATAACGCCGGCGGTATAGGCGTTGTCGCGCGCCCCGCGCACGCGGCCGATCAGGCCATCCTCGAACAGCTCGACCTCCAGCGCGCAGGTCGAGGGACAATCGTGCGGACAGGCGGAGGCCTTGAGAACGGGTGCGGTCATGGGATTCCTGCGGCGGTGACATCGACACGTGAACGCGCAGGGTCGTGAGCCAAGGCCCCTGCGTCAAGCGCCAGTGCTTCAAAAACCGGCGGTCCACGCCGCCGACGTCCGGCTTGAGAGGAACTCCGGCCTCAAACGACAAGACCGGCCGCGAGGGCCGGTCTTGCATCACGTCATCGGTCGTCTCGACACCCGAAGGCGTCAGCCGACGATTTCGGTCTCGGAGAACCAGTAGGCGATCTCCTGGGCGGCCGTCTCGGGCGCGTCGGAGCCATGCACCGAGTTCTCGCCGATCGACAGCGCGTACTTCTTGCGGATGGTGCCCTCGGCGGCATCGGCCGGGTTGGTGGCGCCCATCACTTCACGGTTCTTGGCGATGGCGTCCTCGCCCTCGAGCACCTGCACCACGGTCGGGGCCGAGGACATGAACTCGACCAGCTCGCCGAAGAACGGGCGGTCCTTGTGCACCGCGTAGAAGCCTTCCGCCTCGCGGCGCGACATCCACACGCGCTTGGAGGCGACGACGCGCAGGCCCGCGTCCTCAAGCATCGCGGTGATCGCACCGGTCAGATTGCGGCGGGTTGCGTCCGGCTTGATCATCGAAAAGGTGCGCTCGATTGCCATGTCAGATCTGTCCTGTGGGTTTTCGGCCGCCCCGCCCGGGACCGGGCGTCGGCCTCATGAGAATTCGGCTCCGCGCTCGCGGATGCGCCAAGCGTATAGCGAGGGAAAACCGGCCCGGCAAGGCCGCGCGGGCACAGTTTTTCGGTGCCGCCCCGCGCCCGGATCAGGCCGCCGGCGTCGCGCGGGCGTAGCCGTCGAAGAGATCGAGACAGCGCTCGAACCACATCCCCACCGGCGTCTCGGGATCGATGAGGCGGAACGGGCTCGCCACCCGCGCCCACTGGAAGGTGCCGAACAGGATGTAGTCGCCGAAAAGCGGCGCCTCCCCGCCGATGAAGGGCTGGCTCTTCAGCATCAGATGCAGGGGCAGCAGCGCCGTGGTCAGATCCGCCAGCCGCTCCTCGCGGCCCGCCTGCACCTCCTCCAGCGGGCGTCCGAAACGCTTTTCGCGGCTTTCGCGGAAATAGGCCTGATCCTCCGGCCCCAGAATGTCGTGAATGTCCTTGACGATCAGCTGTGCCACGCGGGCGCTGACGGCGGCATTGGCCCAGCCCTCGATCAGCTTGCAGGCCGCCCGCCCGCCATCGCCGCCGAAGAGGCTCGGCCGGTCGGGATAGGTGTCCTCGAGATACGTCGCGATCGCCCAGCTGTCGCAGACGATCCTTTCGCCGTCGGACAGGATCGGAACGGTGCGACCGGCCTCCGGCGCGATTCCGGGGATCTCGAGAAAGGAATGCGGGCGCGCCTCGAAATCGAGCCCCTTGTGCTTCAGGGCCATTTTCGCCCGCCAGCTGAACGGGCTGAACACCTGCTCGCGCCGCGCGCCGCACAATTCATACAAGATCCGATCCATGGTCCCCTCCTGCTGCGGTCCGGCCTCGCCACGGACCGTAGCCGACCCGCGGAGCCCGGCCAATCCCGTTCACTTGCAGACGCGGGCTTGATCCTTCTCAATGCACCCCTGCGGACAATGGGCGACGCTTTGGCGGACGAACGCAACCCGAGGCCGCTCGCCCGGCCGCAGCGCTCAAGGAGGTCGCCATGAAAGCCACCTTCCGCATGCTTGCCCAGTACAACGAATGGGCCAATGCCCGCCTGATCGCCGATGCGCGCAAACTGACCGACGAGGAGTATCACCGCGATCTCGGAGCCTTCTTCCGCTCCGTCCACGGCACGCTCGACCATCTGCTGGTCGCCGATCTGGTGTGGATGCAGCGCTTCACCGGCGAAGGCGATCCGCTCGACAGCCTCGACGAGGCACTGACCGAGGATCTCGGCGAACTGGCCAAGCGCCGCGAGAAGCTGGACGCGCGGCTGCGCTCCTTCGTGGAGACATCGAGCGAGGCCGATTTCCTGCGCAACATCCTCTACCGCACCATCCGCCGGCCTCTGGTGACGGAGCAGCCGCTCGGCGCCGCGCTGATGCATGTCTTCAACCATCAGACCCACCATCGCGGACAGGTCCATGCCTTCCTGACGATGCTGGGCCAGACGCCGCAGGCGCTCGACCTGATCTACTTCCAGCGCGACAGCGGCGTCGGCATGGCCGCCTGACCGCCAGGCGATGCCCGCGCGCCCGCGCGACGAAACCGCTCGCAGGGTCCGCCGATTGGCGTTAAGCCTGAGCCTTGAATCATTTGTATGATTCCTGGGTCGAGCGGAACGGGAGGCGCGCGATGGAACCGACGACGGAGACGTTGCTGGAGGGGCTTCTGGCGTGGGTGCGCATCGAGACGCACACGCCCGACGTCGAGGGACTGAACGCCCTGATGGATCTGGTCGCGCGCCAAGCGGCGGCCTTCGGCGCGACGAGCGAGCGCTTCGCCGGGCGCGACGGCCATGGCGATCACCTGCTCGTCCGCTCGCCCTGGGGCGATCCGGACGCGCCGGGCCTCCTCTTCCTGAGCCATCTCGACACCGTGCACCCCAAGGGCACCCTCGAAAGCGCCCTGCCGATCCGCATCGAGGGCGACCGGGCCTTCGGGCCCGGCATCTGCGACATGAAGGGCGGCGCCTTCAACGCGCTGGCGGCGATGCGCGCGGTGGCCGAGAGCGGCGTGACGCCGCCCCTGCCCGTGCGTATTCTCTTCACCTCCGACGAGGAAGTCGGCAGCCCGACGTCGCGCGCCCTGATCGAAGACCAGGGGACATGGGCGAAATACGCCCTCGTCACCGAGCCGGCCCGCAACGGCGGTCATATCGTGACCGCGCGCAAGGGCGTCGGGCGCTTCACCCTGGAGATCGAGGGCCGGCCTGCCCACGCTGGCGCCCGCCACTGGCAGGGGCGCAGCGCGGTGACCGAACTGGCCCACCAGATCCTCGCGCTCGAGGCGATGACCGATTACGACCGGGACATCACCGTCAACGTCGGCGAGATCACCGGCGGGTCGGGCACCAACGTCGTGCCGCAGTTCGCCCGCGCCGAGATCGACCTGCGCGTGCCGACCATGGCGGCGGCCGACGAGATGGTGGCGAGGATCCTCGGCCTGACGCCGCAGACCCCGGATGTGACCGTCACGGTCAGTGGCGGGATGAATCGCCCGCCCTTCGAGCAGAGCGCGGCGAGCAAGGCGCTGTTCGATCACGCGGCCGGGCTGGCGCAGGAGATCGGCTTCGAGCTTGTCGGCGAGACCACCGGCGGCGGCTCGGACGGCAACTTCATCGCCGACCGGGTCGCACTCCTCGACGGTCTCGGCCCCGACGGCGACGATGTGCATACCCTCAACGAGCACATCTTCATCTCGTCGCTCGTCCCCCGCATGCGCCTGATGCAACGGCTGATCGAAACGCTGGCTTGAGCGGGGCGCGGGGCGCGCGGCACCCTCACCCGGCGTCGGCGATCCTTTTGCCGTCTTTGCCGAAGAAATGCAGATGCTCCGCCCGGCAGGCGAGATGCGCGCGCGATCCCGGCGCCGGCACGTCGCGGCCGCCCTCCACGCGCACGATCATCGTCTCGCCGTCGTCGAGGCGCATGTGGGCGAGCGTTTCCGCGCCCAACGCCTCGGCGATCACCACCTCGCCGGACAAGACGGCCGCTTCCTCCCCGCAAAACGTCAGATGCTCGGGCCGCACGCCGACGGTGGCGGCGCCGTTCGCCGGCGCATGCATCTCGCTGACGGCGGCGAAGAGCCCGCTGTCGCGCAGCCGTTCGACCGACAGGAAGTTCATCGGCGGCGAGCCGATGAAGCCGCCGACGAAGGTCGAGGCCGGGGTCTCGTAGACCTCCAGCGGCGCGCCGATCTGTTCCGCCACGCCGCCGTTCATGACGATGATCCGGTCGGCGAGCGTCATCGCCTCGACCTGATCGTGCGTCACATAGAGCGAGGTGACGCCGAGCCGGCGTTGCAGCGTCTTGATCTCCACCCGCATCTGCACGCGCAGCTTGGCGTCGAGGTTCGACAGCGGCTCGTCGAAGAGGAAGGCGGAGGGCTCGCGCACGATGGCGCGGCCCATGGCGACGCGCTGGCGCTGACCGCCCGACAATTGACGCGGCTTGCGCTCCAGATAGTCGCCGATCTCCAGGATCCGGGCCGCCTCGCGCACCCGCGTCTCGATCTCCGACTTGGGCACGCCGGCGATCTTCAGCCCGTAGGCCATGTTGTCGTAGACGCTCATGTGCGGATAGAGCGCGTAGTTCTGGAACACCATGGCGATGTCGCGCTCGCGCGGCTCCAGATCGTTGACCACGCGCCCGCCGATGCGGATCTCGCCGGCGGTGATGGTCTCCAGCCCCGCCACCATGCGCAAGAGGGTCGACTTGCCGCAACCGGACGGCCCGACGATGACGATCAGCTCGCCATCGGCGACCTCCATGTCGACGCCGTGGATGACTTCGGTCGGTCCGTAGGACTTGCGGACCTTCGAGAGCGCGATTTCCGCCATGGCGCGTTATTTCTCACTTTCCACCAGGCCCTTGACGAAGAGCCGTTGCATGAAGACGACGACGGCGACCGGCGGCAGCATGGCCATCAGCGTGGTCGCCATGATGACCGGCCACTCGGCGATGTCGTCGCCGGAGGGGAACATCTGCTTGATGCCCATGACGATGGTGTTCATGTCCGGGTCGGTCGTGATCAGGAGCGGCCAGAGATACTGGTTCCAGCCGTAGATGAAGAGGATCACGAAGAGCGCCGCGATGTTGGTGCGCGACATGGGCAGCAGGATATCGAGGAAGAAGCGCACCGGCCCCGCCCCGTCGACGCGCGCCGCCTCCACCAGCTCATCCGGCACGGTGAGGAAGAACTGGCGAAACAGGAAGGTCGCGGTCGCCGAGGCGATCAGTGGCAGGATCAGGCCTGTGTAGGAGTTCAGCATGCCGAAACCGGCGATCACCTCGTAGGTCGGCACGATGCGCACCTCGACCGGCAGCATCAGCGTCAGGAAGATCAGCCAGAAGAACATCATCCGGAAGGGAAACCGGAAATAGACGATGGCATAGGCCGAGACGATCGAGATGACGATCTTTCCGATGGCGATGCCGAAGGCCATGATCGAGGAGTTGAGCAGCATCAGCCACACGGGCGCATTGATGCCCTCGGTGAGCGCGGCCGTGTAGTTCTCGATGAAATGGCCGCCGGGGATCAGCGGCATCGGCGGGCGGGCGATCTCCGGCTGGGTCACCGTGGAGGCGACGAAGGCCATGTAGATCGGGAAACAGATGAGCGCGATCCCGAAGATCAGCCCGGCGTGGGTGAGCCACATCCCGAGGCCGCGCTTTTCGACCATGCCGCTCATCAGTAGTGCACCCTGCGTTCGATGTAGCGGAACTGGATCACCGTCAGCAGCCCCACGAGGAAGAGAAGGATCACCGACTGCGCCGCCGAGGAACCGAGATCCTGCCCCACGAAGCCGTCCGAATAGACCTTGTAGACGAGAATGGTCGTCGCCTGCTGCGGCCCGCCGGCGGTGATCGTGTGAATGACGCCGAAGGTCTCGAAGAAGGCGTAGACGATGTTGACCACCAGCAGGAAGAAGGTGGTCGGCGATAGGAGCGGAAACACGATGGTCCAGAAGCGGCGCATGAAGCTCGCCCCGTCGATGGCCGCCGCCTCGATCACGCTCTTGGGGATCGCCTGCAGCCCGGCCAGGAAGAACAGGAAATTGTAGCTGATCTGCCGCCAGGCCGACGCGGCGACGACGAGCCCCATCGCCTCGCCGTCGTTGAGCACGTGGTTCCAGTCATAGCCCAGCGCGCTCAGGTACCAGGCGACGAGCCCGACATTGGGGTTGAACATGAACAGCCACAGCACGCCGGCAACGGCCGGCGCCACCGCATAGGGCCACACCAGCAGCGTCTTGTAGGCCGTCGATCCCTTGATCACCCGGTCGGCCATCACCGCGAGCCACAGCGCCATGCCCATGGAGGCGGCCGTCACGAGGCTGGAAAAGATCACCGTGGTCTTGAAGGAGGCGAGATAGAAGGGATCGCTCAGCAGGAACTCGAAATTGCCCCAGCCGACGAATTGCGACTTCAACCCGAAAGGATCGGGAATATAGGCGGATTGATAGATCGCCTGACCCGCCGGCCAGAAGAAGAACACCAGGGTCACCAGGATCTGCGGCGCGAGCAGCAGATAGGGCAGCAGGCGATTGTTGAAAACGACGCGTTTTTGCATGTCGCGGAAGGCCGGGGTCGAAGGAAACGGAAGGCCTCACGCAGACGAACGGCCCGGACAGGGAGTTCCGGACCGCGCGTCCGCGCGGGGCCTGCGGACGGGGCTGGCCCCGTCCGCGCTTGCCGCGATCAGCGGTTGGCCTGCTCGAAGCGGCGCAGCAGCTGGTCGCCACGCGCCTTGGCGCTGTCGAGCGCGTCCTGGGCCGACTTGTCGCCCGCCCAGACGCCTTCCAGTTCCTCGTCGATGATGCCGCGGATCTGGTCGAAGCTGCCCAGACGCAGGCCCTTGGAGTTGGCCGTCGGCGCCTTGCCGGTCATCTGGAGGATGGCGATGTCGGTGCCGGGGTTCTCGTCGTAGAAGCCCGAGGCCTTGGTCTGCTCGTAGGCGGCCATGGTGATCGGCAGATAGCCGGTGTCCTGGTGCCACTTGGCCTGGATGTCGGAGGACGACAGGAAGTTCAGGAATTCCGCCACGCCGGCATATTCCTCGTCCTCATGACCGGTCATGACCCACAGCGAGGCGCCGCCGATGATGGTGTTCTGCGGCGCGCCCTCGACCGATGCCCAATAGGGAAGCGGACGGATCTGGAAGTCGAACTCGGCTTCCGCCTTCACGCCGGCGTAGCCGGCGGAGGATTCGGTGAACAGCGCGCATTCGCCGGAGCGGAACCGCGCCCCGCCCTCGTTGCGACGGCCGGAGTAGATGAACTTGCCGTCCTGCGCCCACTCGCCCATGGCCGAGATATGCGCGACCTGCACCGGACCGTTCAGCGACAGCTCGGTGTTCACGCCGCCGAAGCCGTTCTCCTGCGTGGCGAAGGGCACATTGTGGTAGGCGGAGAGGTTCTCCAGATGCACCCAGCTCTGCCAGGCGGTGGTCAGCGGACAGGTGGAGCCGGCCTCCTTGAGCGCCGTCAGCGCCTCGCCGACCTGCTCCCAGGTGGACAGGTCCATGTCCGGGTCGAGGCCGGCCCCTTCCAGCGCGTCGCGGTTCACGTAGAGAACCGGCGTGGAGGAATTGTAGGGCAGCGACAGCATCTCGCCCTCGGTCGTGGTGTAATAGCCCGCGACCGCCGCCAGATAGGCGCTGGGATCGAACGGCTTACCCGTCTCTTCCATCAGCTGGTAGACCGGCTTGATCGCGCCTTCGGCGGCCATCATCGTCGCGGTGCCGACCTCGAAGACCTGAAGGATGTGCGGCTGCTCGCCGGCGCGGAAGGCGGCGATGCCGGCGTTCAGCGTCTCGGAGTAGTTGCCCTTGTGCGAGGCCACGACCACGTACTGGTCCTGCGAGGCGTTGAACTTCTCCACCTGCTCGTTGAGCAACTCGCCCAGACGGCCGGTGAAGGCATGCCACCACTGGATCTCGGTGGCGGCGAAGGAAACCGAGGCGCTGCCGGCCAGCATGGTGGCGGCGAGAACGCCCGTGAGTGTCTTGCGATAGGACATCGTCTGCTTGCTCCCTAGGTCGAACGCAGGCTCGACATGCGGTTGAGATCCGTGTGCACGCGGCCCGGAGAGGACCGCAGCTTACGCGTTACCCCGCATTTCGTAATTTTTTCATATGAACGATCTGTGTCGCTCACATGAACATTAAGCGACACTTCGGTGACGATCGCAACCCCTTGCGCGGCGTGCCCGTGTCCCCGTCCGGGCGCGGCGTTCCAAGGCCGCGCGAAAAGGCGCAAGGCGTGCGCCTGCCGCCCCCGGCAATGGGGGGCTTCGCCTCTTCGGCAGCGGGAACCCTCGCGGGCAGACACCGGGCCCACAACCGTCACAATTCTATGACGGAACCCCTGTATGATCATGTATTCGGCTACTGAAATGCCGATTAAGTTCATGATTTTTCAGAATATTTTTTGAGAAAATCGCCATCGCGGATATTGAATGCGTCCCCCGCGCCCCCAAATCAAAACACGCCCGTTAAGGGGCGTTCGAGGGAGACTTCCGCCATGGACAAGATTTTCAAGGATGATGGGTTCGGCAACAAGGCCGAGGCGTTCGAGGAAGCCGACAACAAGGTCCTGAGCCCGAAAGAGGCCGATACCTTCGGCGATATTGTCAATCGCCGCTACGGCCGCCGCGACGTCCTGCGCGGCGCGCTCGGCGTGACCGCGGTCACCGCGCTGTTTGGCACCACGGCGCTCACCGCCGCGACCCAGGCGCGCGCGGCCATGCCGTCGTTTTCCTTCACCGAGCTGGAAAGCGGCAACGACGAGACCCACCACATCGCCGAGGGCTACAATGCCGACGTGCTGATCCGCTGGGGCGACCCGATCTTCGCCGATGTGGCCGACTTCGACCCGCGGAACCAGAGCGCCGAGGACCAGCTCAAGCGCTTCGGCTACAACAACGACTATGTCGGCTTCGTGCCGCTCGCCGAGGACGGCTCGCGCGGCCTGCTCTGCGTGAACCACGAGTACACCAACGAGGAAGTCATGTTCCCCGGCATCGGCCGGCAGGACAACAAGGGCTTCGCCGACATGACCAGGGCGCTCGTCGACATCGAGATGGCCGCCCACGGCGGTTCGATCTTCGAGATCGCGCGCGGCGCCGACGGCAAGTGGGCCGTGGTTCGCGACAGCCGGTACAACCGCCGCATCAGCGCGCTCGACACCGAGATGACCTTCTCCGGCCCCGCCGCCGGCCACGACCGGCTGAAGACCTCGGCCGATCCGGACGGCATGACGGTGATCGGCACCATCAACAATTGCGCCGGCGGCATCACGCCCTGGGGCACCTATCTGATGGCCGAGGAGAACTTCCACGGCTACTTCTGGACCGACAAGCTGGATGCCGACGGCAACCCGGTCCTCGAGGGGGCGGATGCGGCGAGCCTCAAGCGCTATGGCGCGCCGGGCCGCTGGTACAATTGGGGCCAGCACCACGACCGCTTCAACCTCGACACGGAGCCGAACGAGGTGAACCGCTTCGGCTGGATCGTCGAGGTCGATCCGATGGATCCGGCCTCCACGCCTGTCAAGCATACCGCGCTCGGGCGCTTCCGCCACGAGGGCGCGGAATCGATCGTCAATTCCGACGGACGCGTGGTGCTCTACTCCGGCGACGACGCCCGCTTCGACTATGTCTACAAGTTCGTCTCCGCCGGCACCGTCTCCGACGACCGCGCGGCGAACATGAAGCTCCTGTCGGAGGGCACGCTCTACGTCGGCAAGTTCCACGAGGACGGCCGGCTCGAGTGGCTGCCGCTGGTGCATGGCGAGGGTCCGCTGACGGCGGAAAACGGCTTCGCCAGCCAGGCCGACGTGCTGATCGACACGCGCCTCGCCGCCGACGCGCTCGGCGCGACGCCGATGGACCGGCCCGAGGACGTCCAGCCGGGTCCCGACGGCAAGGTCTACATGATGCTGACCAACAACACCCGCCGCAAGCCGGGCCAGGAGGACGCCGCCAATCCGCGCGCCGACAATGCCTTCGGTCACATCGTGGAAATGATCGCGCCGGACGGCGACCATGGCGCCACCACCTTCGCCTGGAACATCCTGGTGAAATGCGGCGATCCGGCGGTCGCGGACGTGGGCGCCCAGTGGGGTCCGGAAACCTCCGAGCACGGCTGGTTCGCCTCCCCCGACAATTGCGCGATCGACGCCGACGGCCGGCTGTGGGTCTCCACCGACCAGGGCTCGAACTGGGCGAAGACCGGCAAGTCGGACGGCCTCTACGCGGTCGAGACCGAAGGCGAGCTGCGCGGCTCGTCCAAGCTCTTCTTCCGCTGCCCTGTCGGCGGCGAGCTCTGCGGCCCGTATTTCACCCAGGACCAGACGACGCTGTTCCTGGCGGTCCAGCATCCGGGCACGGACGGGACGAAGAACTTCAAGGGCTTCGAGCGCGAGTCCACCTTCGAGGATCCGGCGACCCGCTGGCCGGACTTCACCGACGGCATGCCGCCGCGCCCCTCCGTGGTCGTGGTGACGCGCACCGACGGCGGCAAGATCGGCGTCTGACGCCGGCGAAAGACCCCCGCGAAATCACGCCCCCGCCGCTTCGCCGGCGGGGGTTTTTCATTTGCCGGCACATTTCCCCAGTGGTGTCAGCGTCAAGTCGATTCACGGATTATCCCGAGGATTCACGGCCGCGAAATCGCCTCTCCCTTTCCCTTGTATGTTGCGCCCCGCTTCCGCTAACACAGGGGGCTCACGAGGGGACGGGATATGAAGGGAACGGCAGCGGCGAACGATCAGACGGCCGCGACGATGCGCGTCGCGCCGCACAACGCGGAGGCCGAACGGCAGCTGCTCGGCGCGATCATCGTCAACAACGAGACCTATTACCGGGTCTCGGATTTCCTCGAGGCCGCGCATTTCTTCATCGAGCCGCACCGCGAGATCTACGAGAAGGCCGGCCAGTTGATCCGCGCGGGCAAGGTCGCCTCGCCGATCACGCTCAAGACCTTCTTCGCGCAAGACGCACGCATCGCCGACATGTCGGCCGCGCAGTACATCCTGCGCCTTGCCGCCGACGCCGCCTCCATTATCAACGCCGAGGACTACGGCCACGCGATCTATGACCTCGCCATCCGGCGGAACCTCATCCGCATCGGCGAGGACATGGTCAACATCGCCTATGACGCGCCGATCGACATGCCGCCGGCGACCCAGATCGACGACGCCGAGCGGCGTCTCTTCGAACTGGCGGAAAAGGGCCGCACGGACACCGGCTTCCTGAGTTTCGGCGACGCGCTCTCGGCAACCATCGAGATGGCGGCGGCCGCCTATCAGCGCGAGGGCGCGCTGTCGGGCATCGCCTCGGGCCTGCGCGATCTCGACGCGCTGATGGGCGGGCTGCAGCACTCCGACCTGATCGTGCTCGCCGGCCGGCCGGCCATGGGCAAGACCTCGCTCGCCACCAACATCGCCTATAATGTCGCCGAGGCCTATCGCGCCGAGGAACAGCCCGACGGCACGATGAAGACCGTCAACGGCGGTGTCGTCGGCTTCTTCTCGCTGGAAATGTCGGCCGAGCAGCTCGCCACGCGTATCATCTCCGAGCAGACGGAAATCTCGTCGTCCAAGATCCGGCGCGGCGACATTTCCGAACACGATTTCGAGAAACTCGCGGCCGCGGCCCAGACCATGCAGAGCGTGCCGCTGCATGTCGACCAGACCGGCGGCATCTCCATCGCCCAGCTCGTCGCCCGCGCCCGTCGGCTGAAGCGCCAGCGCGGGCTCGACCTGCTGATCGTCGACTACATCCAGCTGCTCTCCGGCTCGTCCAAGAACCAGGGCAACCGCGTGCAGGAAATCACCGAGATCACCACCGGCCTGAAGGCGCTCGCCAAGGAGCTCAACGTTCCCATCATCGCGCTGTCGCAGCTCTCGCGTCAGGTGGAATCGCGCGACGACAAGCGCCCCATTCTCTCCGACCTGCGTGAATCGGGCTCCATCGAGCAGGACGCCGACGTGGTGCTCTTCGTCTATCGCGAGGAATATTATCTCGGCAAGACGATGCCGGAGGAAGGCTCCGAGGACTACGTGAAGTGGGAGGAGAAGCTGGAGCGGGCCAGGAACCGCGCCGAGGTGATCATCGCCAAGCAGCGTCACGGCCCCACCGGCACCGCTCACCTGCACTTCCAGGGCGAGTTCACCCGCTTCTCCGATCTGGCCGATCCGGATCGCTTCCCCGACCCGCACGGCTGACAGGCCCGCCCGAACGGGGGTGCGCCTTGACCCTGCCGCATGCGGACGCCCAAATGCGGCCATGCGAATCGAAGCAGGCTCTATCCTGATGAAGGTCCGCGTTCCATGAGGACCACGCCCGGTTCCAGACGGGCATGTTTTCCGCGCCCGGTTCCAGACGGACGATGCAAACGTGACTGACGGCACCTCCCGCACTGCCCCGCCCGCGCCCGGCCGAGACGTCTGCGACGAGGCGCAGCCGGGCGACGGCGGGCGCATCACCATCGACCTTGGCGCGCTGGCGGCCAACTGGCGCGCCCTGCGCGACCGGCTGAGCGCGAACGCCGAGTGCGGCGCCGCCGTCAAGGCAGAATGCTACGGCCTTGGCTCCGAGCGTGGCCTCGAAACCCTGTGGGCGGCCGGCTGCCGCACCTTCTTCGTCGCCACGCCCCAGGAAGGCGCCGGCACGCGCCGGATCCTGCCCGAGGCGACGATCTACATTCTCAACGGCCTCTATCCGGGGGCGGCCGGCTACTACGCGACGCACGGCCTGCGCCCGGTGCTCGGGTCGATGGAGGAGGTCGACGAGTGGCGCGCCTTCGCCGGCACCCGACCGGCACCGGCCGCGCTGCATGTCGACACCGGCATCAGCCGGTTGGGCGTGTCGTTGGAGGAGGCCCGCTCCCTCGCCAAGGTCGAGGACTTCGCGCCCGACATGATCCTGTCGCATCTGGCCTGCGCCGACAGTCCCGACCATCCGATGAACGCGCGCCAGCGCGACCGCTTCCGGGACGCCATGGCACTGTTCCCGGGCGCCAGGGGCTCGCTCACCAATTCCGCCGGGATCTTCCTCGGGCCCGACTTTCACTTCGACGTGGCCCGGCCCGGCATCTCGCTCTATGGCGCGCAGGCCTCCGCCCTGCCCGAAAGCCGGCTTTCGCCCGTCGTCACCCTGGAAAGCCGCATCCTGCAGATTCACCATCTCAAGCGCGGCGAGACCATCGGCTACGGCGGCACCTTCACCGCCCCCGCCGACATGACGGTGGCCATGGTGGCGGCCGGCTATGCCGACGGCTACCTGCGGGCGAGCGGATCGAGCGACGAGAAGCGCGGCGCGGATGCCTGGCTCGCCGGCTACCGGCTGCCGATCCTCGGGCGCATTTCCATGGACATGGCCGCCTTTGACGTGAGCGCCGTTCCCCCCGACGTCGCCCGGCGCGGCGCCTTCGTGGAACTCTTCGGCCCCAACATTCCCGTCGACGAGGTGGCCACGGCCGCCGGCACCATCGGCTACGAGTTGCTGACCGGCCTCGGGCGGCGCTTCGCGCGCCGCTACCTGCCGGCGGACCATGAGGCGGACCCGACGGGGGAAACGGGCTGATGGCCAAGCGCTCCACCGCCTTCGTCTGCCAGTCCTGCGGCGCGGTCGCGGCCAAATGGGCCGGGCGCTGCGACAGCTGCGGCGAATGGAACAGCCTTGTCGAGGAGCGTCAGGGCTCGGGCGTCGGCGGCTCGCCCTCGCCCGTCAGCCGGCGCAAGGGCCGGGTCGTGCCGCTGGTCGGTCTCAGCGGCGACAGCGAGACCCCGCCGCGCATCGAAACCCGCGTCGGAGAACTGGACCGGGTAACGGGCGGCGGCTTCGTGCCGGGCTCGGCCTTGCTCGTCGGCGGCGATCCGGGCATCGGCAAGTCGACGCTGCTGATCCAGGCGACGGCGCGCATCGCGCGTCTCGGCCATCGCGCCATCTATATCTCCGGCGAGGAGGCGATCGATCAGGTGCGCCTGCGCGCCGCCCGCCTCGGCCTCACGGATGCGCCCGTGGGATTGGCCGCCGAGACCAGCGTGGAGGACATTCTCGCCACGCTGACCAGCGAGGCCCCGCCGGCCATCGTCATCATCGATTCCATCCAGACCCTGTGGACGGAGACGGTCGATTCGCCGCCGGGCACGGTCACCCAGGTGCGCGCCGCCGCGCAGGCGCTGGTGCGCTACGCCAAGTCGAGCGGCGCGACGGTCATCCTGGTCGGCCATGTGACCAAGGACGGGCAGATCGCCGGCCCGCGCGTGGTGGAGCACATGGTCGACGCGGTTCTCTACTTCGAGGGCGACGGGGCGCACCAGTATCGCATCCTGCGCTCGGTCAAGAACCGCTTCGGCGCCACCGACGAGATCGGCGTCTTCGAGATGACCGACAAGGGGCTCGCGGAGGTCGGAAACCCCTCCGCGCTGTTCCTCGGCGAGCGCAACGGCCGCACGCCCGGCTCGGCCGTCTTCGCCGGGCTAGAGGGCACCCGCCCGCTGCTGATCGAGATCCAGGCGCTCGTCGCCCCCTCGCCGCTCGGCACGCCGCGCCGCGCGGTGATCGGCTGGGATACCGCGCGCCTGTCGATGATCCTCGCCGTGCTGGAGGCGCGCTGCGGCGTGCGTTTCGCCCAGAACGACGTCTATCTCAATGTCGCCGGCGGTCTCCGGGTGAGCGAGCCCGGCGCCGATCTCGCGGTGGCCGCCGCCCTCATCTCGTCGCTCAGCGGGGTTGCCCTTCCCGCCGATTGCGTCTATTTCGGCGAGGTCAGCCTGTCCGGGGCGGTGCGCGCCGTGTCACAGGCGCAAAGCCGGCTGAAGGAAGCGCAGAAACTCGGTTTCACCCGCGCCTTCGTGCCGGAGGCGGATATCGCCCGGGGCAAGAAGGCGGACGGGGATCTCACGGGTGTCAGCGAACTGTCGGATCTGGTCGCGCGGATCGCCGCCGGCAGCGGCGACGGAGCACAAGACTGACGATGCTGCTCCCGCGCGACCGTCGGCCCGACGGATACCCTCGCGCTCCGGAGAGGCGGAGCAAGGACACCATCCGCGCACGGCCCACGCGGACGAATGGGCCGACGATGCCGTGAGGCTGCGATCAGGGACCGTGTCGAGCAATGCCGATCACCCCTCTTGACGGAATTCTTCTCGTCATCATGCTCTTGTCCGCCGTGCTGGCGATGATCCGCGGCTTCGTGCGCGAGGTCCTGTCGATCGCCTCCTGGGTCATCGCCGCGATCGCCGCCTATCTTCTCTATGGGCAGGTGCTGCCGCTGGTGCAGCAATACATCAATCAGGAATATGTGGCGCTCGGCGTGGCCGTCGCCTCGGTCTTCCTGATCACGCTGATCGTGGTGAGCTACATCACCATGCGGATTTCCGACTTCGTGCTGGACAGCCGGATCGGTGCGCTCGACCGCTCGCTCGGCTTCGTCTTCGGCGCGCTGCGCGGGCTTCTGCTGGTGGTGGTCGCGATGATGTTCTTCAACTGGTTCGTTCCGGCCCAGGAACAGCCGCGCTGGATCGCCACCGCCAAGTCCAAGGCGATGCTCGACAGCATCGGCAACCGACTGGTCGCCGCCCTGCCGGAGGATCCGGAGCAGTCGATCCTCAAGCGCATCCGCGAGCGCGACGCCGCGCCGAACGGAGCCGCCGCGCCGCAGACGAGCGACGAGGAAACCGGCTACACCGAGACCGAGCGCCGGGGACTGGACCAGCTGACGACATCGGGCTCCGACGGCAACTGACCAAAGCGTCCGGCGCGCCGCCGCACCGCGGCCCCGGCGCCAAGCCGCCGCCATGCACTATCTTTTCGCGACCGCGCGGGCCTGCGCGCGGCAATCAGGAGCGAGACAATGGCCGGGACTCCAACCGTTGATCTGACACGCGACGATCTGGACGGCGACACGCTGCGCGAGGAATGCGGCGTGTTCGGCATTTTCGGACACGAGGACGCGGCCGCCGTGACCGCGCTCGGCCTGCACGCGCTTCAGCACCGCGGACAGGAAGCGGCCGGCATCGTCACCTACGACGGCGGCCAGTTCCGCTCCGAGCGCCATCTCGGCCTCGTTGGCGACCATTTCTCCGACGCCGACGTGATCCGCCGCCTGAGCGGCGCCTATTCCATCGGCCACGTGCGCTACTCGACCTCGGGCGAGACGATCCTGCGCAACGTCCAACCGCTCTTCGCCGAACTCGACGGCGGCGGCATCGCGGTGTGCCACAACGGGCATTTCACCAATGCGATGACGCTGCGCAAGGAGCTCATCAAGGACGGCGCCATCTGCCAGTCGACCTCCGATTCCGAGGTCGTGCTTCAGCTCGTGGCGCGTTCGCGCAAGGGCAAGATCGTCGACCGCTTCATCGACGCGATCCAGCAGATGGAGGGCGCCTATTCGCTGGTCGCCCTGACCCGCAAGAAGCTGATCGGCGCCCGCGATCCGCTGGGCATCCGCCCGCTGGTGCTGGGCGACCTGAACGGCGCCCCGATCCTCGCCTCGGAAACCTGCGCCCTCGACATCATCGGCGCGAAATTCATCCGCGAGATCGAGAACGGCGAAGTGGTGGTCTGCACGCCCGGCGGCATCGAGAGCTACTTCCCCTTCGGCAAGCGCCCGGCGCGGCCCTGCATCTTCGAATACATCTACTTCTCGCGGCCCGATTCGGTGCTCGGCGGGCGCAGCGTCTATGACGTGCGCAAGGAGTTCGGCCGCCAGCTCGCCCTCGAGAGCGGGGTCGAGGCCGACGTCGTGGTGCCCGTGCCCGATTCCGGCGTCCCGGCCGCGCTCGGCTATGCCGATGCCTCCGGCGTGCCCTTCGAGCTCGGCATCATTCGCAACCACTACGTCGGACGCACCTTCATCGAGCCGACGCAGCAGATCCGCACCCTCGGCGTGAAACTCAAGCATTCCGCCAACCGCGCCCAGATCGAGGGCAAGCGGGTGGTGCTCGTCGACGACAGTCTGGTGCGCGGCACGACCTCGGTGAAGATCGTGCAGATGATCCGCGACGCCGGCGCGCGCGAGGTGCACTTCCGGCTCGCCTCGCCGCCGATCCGCTTTTCCGACTATTACGGCATCGACACGCCGGTGCGCGAGAAGCTGCTGGCGGCGAAATACAGCCTCGAGGAAATGCGCAATTACATCGGCGCCGATTCGCTCGCCTTCCTGTCGGTCGACGGGATCTACAAGGCGATCGGCTATGAGGGCCGCGACCACGAGCAGCCGCAGTTCACCGACCATTGCTTCACGGGCGACTATCCGACGCCCCTGACCGATCTGGCCGGAGAGGACGACGTCTCGCACATGCCGCGCCTGGTGGAAGTGGGATAACAGGACATGAGCAAACGTTTCGAGGGACGCGTCGCCGTCGTCACCGGCGCATCGCGCGGCATCGGCTATTTCACCGCCAAGGCGCTGGCCGCGGAAGGCGCGCATGTGATTGCGGTCGCCCGCACCGTCGGCGCGCTGGAGGAACTCGACGACGAAATCCGCGCCGCCGGCGGACAGGCCACGCTGGTGCCCGTCGATCTGACCGACTTCGAGGCGATCGACCGGCTGGGGGCGGCGATCTACGAGCGCTGGCAGAAGCTCGACGTGCTCATCGGCAACGCCGGGATTCTCGGCGGGCTGTCGCCGCTCGGTCACGTGAAGCCGAAGACCTGGGACCAGGTGATGGCGATCAACGTGACGGCGAACTGGCGGCTGATCCGCTCGCTCGACCCGCTGCTGCGCCAGTCGGACGCCGGGCGCGCGGTGTTCCTGACGTCGGGCGCGGCGCACAAGTGCAAGGCCTATTGGGGCCCCTATTCGGTCTCCAAGGCCGCGCTGGAGGCGCTCGTGCGCACCTATGTGGCCGAAACCCGGCAAACGCCGATCACCGGCATGCTGGTCAATCCGGGCCCGATGCGCACCGCCATGCGGTCGCAGGCGATGCCCGGCGAGGATCCCGAAAGCCTGCCGCATCCGAGCGAGCTGGCACCGCATATTCTCGACCTCGCGGCCCCGGAGAACAAGGACAACGGGCTCCTTTTCGACTTTCCGTCGAAGGAGTTGCGGAGTTTCTTTCAGGTATCTTCTTAAGACATGACGACCGCGCGCGTTCACTCACGCGCGGGGCTCGATCCTGACTTTTGACGATGTTTCACGGAGCGTGTCGCGCCCGGCCTCGGCCGAAGGGGCCGCCGCTCACAGGCGGTCGAGGTCGGCAAGCTCCGCGCCCGCCGCCGCCGGCGCGCGGCAGGCCTCGCGCAGGGTCGGGAGAATCGACGCGACGTCCGTGCATACGTGATAGTCGATCTCGAAACCGGGGCGGATGAAGCCCTCCCCGCGCATGTGGGCGAGCAGATCGACGAGCGGTCGCCAGAAGCCGTCGATGTCGGCGAGCACGACCGGCTTGCGGTGTCGCCCGAGCTGGCCCCAGGTCAGGATCTCGACGACCTCTTCCAGGGTGCCGATGCCGCCGGGCAGTGCCACGAATCCGTCGGCGCGTTCGAACATGGCGCGCTTGCGCTGGTGCATGTCGTCCGTGACGATCAGCTCGCTGACCGTCTCCATCATCACCTCGCGCTCCTCCAGGAAGCGGGGAATGATGCCGGTGACATGCCCGCCGCCGGCGAGCGTCGCGCGCGAAACCGCCCCCATGAGGCCGATGGAGCCCCCGCCGTAGATGAGGCCAAGCCCCTCGGCGGCGACACGCGCACCGAGGTCGTTCGCGGCGGCCAGATACGCGGGATTCGCGCCCTCGCCCGTGCCGCAATACACGCAGATCGTCTTCAACTCGCTCATGCGACGTGTGTTGCACCGCCGATGACCCCGGTCAAGAGCGCAGATACCCCGGAGGCCGACACCCGGGTGACGGGCCGTCACCGTTGCTTGCCGCCTCATGAAGGAACATATATCCATCGAACGGTTTGTTTCGCGCGGCCAGCGCCAGACGAATCTCCGGCGCGGCAGGCGCCGGACACATGGATGAGAGACAGGAACGGATCGCTCATGTCCCGCACTACGGTCATTCAGCTGCTCGTGCTTGCCGGCATCGTCGGCGCCGGCGCCCTCGGCTTCGGCCTTTGGCAGGCGCAGACCGGCGGCGGGGGCGCGGGCGATCCCGACGCGCCGGCCACGGCCCGGGCGCCCGACACCGGCAGCACGGCCGAGGACGGGACCCCGAGCGGCAGCGGCGACGAGGGGCTCACCGCCACCGCGCCCGCGCCGGAAACCGACGCCGCGCAAGCCCCCGCGTCCGGCGACGCGCCGGGGACCGACGCCGCACAGACAGACATGGGGGACACTGCGGACAGGGCGGACACCACCACGGCGGACGCCGGCGCGACCAATGCCGGCGACGGCCCGAGCTTCGACCTGATGCGGGTGGAACCGGACGGCTCGGCCGTCGTCGCCGGGCGGACCGAGGCCGGCGCGATCGTGGCGCTTCTGTCCAACGGCAAGGTCGTCGGCAAGGGCGTTGCCAATGCGGCCGGAGAATTCGCCATCGTGCTGGACGAGCCGCTGGAGACCGGCGCCCATGCCGTGACGCTCGAGACCCGCGATGCGGACGGCGCGGTCACCGCCCGGTCCGCGCAGTCGCTGACCGTGTCGGTGCCCGACACGCCGGAGAGCGGCGAAGTCCTTGTGATGCTCAACGAGCCCGGCGCGCCCTCGACGATCCTGCAAAAGCCCGACACCATTGCCAGCGCGACACCGGAGACAGCGCCCGCGTCCGGCGACGCGGCGGCCGACACCGCCGTGGCCATGGCGCGGGATGCGGCGCCGGACGCGGAGACGGCGGCCAACCGCGAGACGGAAACCGGGGCCACCGCCGAGGCCGGCGCGGCACCGGTCGGCGACACGGCCGAGCGGAACGACGTGGCCGCACCTGCGGCCTCCCCGGACACCGGCACGCAGACCGCGGAGACGACGCCCGCGCAAGAACGCGTCACGGACCCGCAAACCGACGTCGCTGCGGCGGATCCGGCTGCGACGCCGCCCGACGCACAGACAGCCGACGCAGCCTCCGACGCGCAAACCGCCGCGGCTTCGGGCACATCCGGGCCGGAGACCGCCGCCGAGGCGCCCGTCTCCGTCGAGGCGGTCGAGACGGAAGAGGACAAGGTGTTCGTGGCCGGGGCCGGCGCGCCGAACGCGGATGTGCGCGTCTACCTCGACAATACGCTGGTCGGCGAGACGAGGACGGACGAGACGGGACGCTGGCTGCTGGAAGCGGACCGTTCCGTGGAGCCGGGCGAGGTCGATGTGCGGGCCGATCAGGTGACCGGCGACACCGGCGAGGTCGTGGCCCGCGCGCAAGTGACCTTTGCCCGCGCCGAGGACGCGGTGATCCTGCGTCCGGTGGCGGTGAGCGGCGAGGCCGGCGGCACGCCCGGCGCCGACGGCACGACCGGCGAGCGTCAGATCCCGAATGTGATCATCCGGCGCGGCGACAATCTGTGGACCATCTCGCAGCGCCGCTATGGCGACGGGGTGCGCTACACCACGATCTATCAGGCGAACCGGGACCAGATCCGCGATCCGGACCTGATCTACCCCGGCCAGGTCTTCATGCTGCCCGAGGGCGACCGCAACTGGCCGGCCGCCAACTGAGGTCCGGCGTCCCCCGGATCATCAGGCGCGAAACGGTCGGCCCCATGAATTTCAGGCACGCCGGCGCAGCAGCGCGACGAAGAACCCGTCGGTGCCGGTGCGCGCGGGGCTGAGGGTCGCAAACCCTTCCGCCGTGAAGCGCGGCGTTGCCGCGTCCGCGCCGAACACGGCCTCCCAGCGCGGCTGAAGCGCATCGACCTCGAAGTCCTCGCCACGCTCGGCGAGGAACGTGCGCACCTGGGTCTGGTTCTCGCACGGCAGCAGCGAACAGGTGGCATAGAGCAGATGGCCGCCCGGCCGCACGTAGCGGCTCGCCTCGGCCAGGACGCCCTGCTGCTCGCGCATCCGCCCGGCCAGCGCATTGGCCGTCACCCGCCACTTGGAATCGGGCCGCCGCCGCCACACGCCGGTGCCCGAACACGGCACGTCGAGAAACACCAGATCCATGCGCCCCTCGAGATCGTCGAGCGAGGCGCTTTGCGGATCGCGCGTCTGGACGTTGCGCGCCCCGGCCCGCTGCAGCCGCTCGAAGATGGGCGCCAGCCGCAGCCGGTTGGCGTCATGGGCATAGATCTGTCCGCGATTGTCGAGCGCGCCCGCGAGCGCGAGCGTCTTGCCGCCGCCGCCGGCGCAGAAGTCGAGCACCTGGGACGGCTCCACCGAGGCGCCGAGCAGCGCGGCGATCTGGCTCGCCTCGTCCTGAAGCTCGAACCAGCCCTTGCGGAAGCCCTCCTCCGCCTGCACATGCGGCGCGCGCTCCCGTCCTCTCGGCGGCGACAGCCGCAGACCCACGGGCGAAATCGGGGTCGGCTGAAACTCCAGATGCGACAAGCGGCGCAGCAGCCGCTCGCGGTCGCCCTTGAGGAGGTTGACCCGCAGGTCGATGGGCGCGCGCGCGGCAAGCGCCACGCCCTCCGCCACAGCCTCGTCGCCGAAGCCCTCCTCGAAATGCGGCCACAGCCAGTGAGGTACGTCGGCGCGCACATGCGCGGGCGCATCGGCAAGCACGTCCGTGGCGGCGTCCCCGCCGTCGAGCGCCGCCTCGAGCCGGGCGCGCTCATCGCCCGTCAGCGGCTCCGGCGCGAAGCGGTCGGAGGCAAACGCCGCCTCCAGCCCCTCGATCCCCTGCTCCCAGCTGAGCGCGAAGGTCGCCAGGATCAGCGCCCGGGCCGAGGTCTCGCCCATGACATGCGCCAGCGACAGACGGCGGCGCAGCGCATCGAACACCAGGTTGGCGATGACGACACGGTCGCCGCTGCCGGCGAACCGATGCCGACGGCCCCACTCCTTCAGCGCCTCCTGCACCGGCTGCCGGTGAGCCTCCAGGTCATTGAGAATCTCGATCGCCGCAGAGAGGCGCCCGCCGTCCTTCATGGCTCTTCCTCGATAGATATTCGTGCCGGGCGTGAAACGCCGGTCGACCTGCCTGCACGGCCCGCCAGAGATCGCGAGGCACCGACAAAACCTGGCAGCCCTGCCCCGGAACCGTCGAGCGCAAACCGCCCGCCTGCGACACGGCATCGGCTGCCGTACAGCCCAAAAGTCATCGGCTGCCGTACAGCCCAAAAGTCATCGGCTGCCGTACAGCCCAAAAGGCATCGGCTGCCGGCCGGCCCGCAAGGCCTGCCCCCGGAGCACGCTGCCGAATGGACGCGCCCGGTTCGGTGCGCGCCAGAAGCGCAAGAGCGGTTTTCCGCCCGCACCGGCGCGGCAAACCCCATGCCTGCTGCTTTAGACGATCGAACCCCGCTTGCCAACGCCGATTTCCCGGCCCCGGCGCCCGCACGAGCGCAATCCGGGAACGAGTGGCGAGAGAAACAGATCAACCCCAGATAGAAAGAACTCGTAAAGTCTAACAGCTCACAACTTCTATACAACCGGGAGACACATCATCGAAAACCAAAGAATAACGCTTCGATAACGTTGGATCGGGTCTCATGATGCAAATTTGAGGTGGAAGCGATGCACAACAATCACGGAGCTGACGACGTGGCCAAGATCGACACCAACCCTCTTCACACCGACGCCCTCGAGGCCGGCGCTCTCGAGGCCGGCGGGATCACGCCGGGCCCGAGCGACCCGGCCAAGGAGATCGAAGCCTGGAAGGCCTATTTCAAGTATGCGGCCGAGGATCTCAGGGGCGAGTCTCCGGAACTCCTCGTGGCCTGCGCCCATCGCCTGCTCGAGATGGCGCAGGAAACGCGGGACCGGCGCGGCGGCACGTCGAAGCGGGCGACGCGGACCGCTTCCTGACCGGCGGCCGCACGACCCTGCTTTCCCGGCCCGCGATCCGGTGGCGACCCGCGCTGACCCGCGACGCCCCACCCCGCGCGACAACCCCTTTGCGGCCGTCGCCGAGCCCGGTTGCAGCGGGGGCAGATGCGGCCGAATGGACGAGATTCAGGAGACGACCGGGGGTCGCCCGACAGGTCTCGAGCAAGGCTGAAACCAAAAACCCCGGAGGCCGCAAGGCTCCGGGGTTTTTCGGTGCGTGCGTCGTGTCGTCACGCGCGGCCCCATCCGCGGGACACGCGCGCTCAGACAGCCTCAGACGCTGGAGGGATAATTCGGGCTCTCCCGCGTGATCGTGACGTCGTGGGCATGGCTTTCGCGCAGGCCGGCGCCCGAGATCTTCACGAAGCGCGCCTTTTCCTGGAAGTCGGCCAGCGTGGTCGCGCCGACATAGCCCATGGCCGCGCGTAAACCGCCGGCGAGCTGATGCAGCACGCTCTCCAGCGGCCCCTTGTAGGGCACCTGCCCCTCGATGCCTTCCGGCACAAGCTTCAGCGCGTCGCGCACCTCCGCCTGGAAGTAGCGGTCGGCCGAGCCGCGCGCCATGGCGCCGACCGACCCCATGCCGCGATACGCCTTATAGGACCGTCCCTGGTGCAGATAGACCTCGCCCGGGCTTTCGTCCGTGCCGGCGAAGAGCGAGCCGATCATTGCGCCCGCCGCACCGCCGGCCAGCGCCTTGGCGAGATCGCCGGAATACTTGATGCCGCCGTCCGCGATCACCGGCACGCCCTCGTCGTCGGCGACCCGGCAGGCCTCCATGATGGCGGTGAGCTGCGGCACGCCGACGCCGGCCACGATCCGCGTCGTGCAGATCGACCCCGGCCCGATGCCGACCTTCACCGCATCCGCGCCCGCGTCGATCAGCGCGCGGGTGCCGTCGCCGGTCGCAACGTTGCCGGCCAGCACCTGAACGGAGTTGGACAAGGCCTTCACCCGGCGCACCATCTCCAGCACGCGTTCGGAATGCCCGTGCGCGGTGTCGACCACCACGAGATCGACGCCCGCGTCGACCAGCCGCTCGGCGCGCTCGAAGCCTTCCGGACCGACACTGGTGGCCGCGGCGACCCGCAGCCGGCCCTGCTCGTCCTTGGAGGCATTCGGGTTGAGCTGGGCCTTCTCCATGTCCTTGACGGTGATCAGCCCGATGCACTGATGCCTGTCGTCCACCACCAGGAGCTTCTCGATCCGGTGGTGGTGAAGCAGGCGCTTGGCCTCGTCCTGGCTGACGCTCTCATCGACGGTCACCAGGCCTTCGCGCGTCATCAGTTCATAGACACGCTGGCTCGGATCGGAGGCGAAGCGCACGTCGCGATTCGTCAGGATGCCGACCAGGCGCCCGACATGCTGGCCGCCCTCGCCGCCGTTCTCGACCACCGGCACGCCGGAAATGCGAAACCGCTGCATCAGGTCCAGCGCGTTCTGCAAGGTCGCGTCGGGCCCGATCACCACCGGGTTCACCACCATGCCCGATTCGAACTTCTTGACCCGGCGAACCTCTTCCGCCTGCTGCTCGATCGACAGATTGCGGTGAATGACGCCGATGCCGCCGGCCTGCGCCATGGCGATGGCGAGCCGCCCTTCCGTCACCGTGTCCATGGCGCTGGAGAGAATCGGCAGGTTGAGATCGAGGGTGCGCGTGACGCGCGTCTTGAGATCCGTTTCCGCCGGCAGCACCTCCGAGTGTCCGGGCAGCAGCAGAACGTCGTCGAAAGTCAGGGCGTCCGCGCCATGGTGCGGCTCGAAGAATGCGGGCATTGCCAATCCCCTTTTCGTAAAGGAACGCCGGACCGGCGATGCAAAGGCACATCGCGGGCGACCCGTCGCGGATGGGAGAAGTTGGCGCGGGTGATTAACACGGGCGTGACAGGAAGGGAAGCGGCTTGAGCGCGGCACATGGCCCCGCCGCCGCGCCCGCCGGCCTTCCCCCGAAGCCGCCTTGTTCGAGAGTCCCTCACTGCCGCGCGCGGATCAGCGGCCGCGAAACCCCTTGGCGAGCACATAGAGCTCCGGGCTCTCCTTGCGGCTGGCCGGCGGCTTGACGTGATGCACGGACGTGTACTCGCGCTTGAGCTGGGCGAGCGCCTCGCTCTCCGCCCCGCCGCGAAACACCTTGGACAGGAATGCCCCGCCGGGGGCGAGGGTCTCGCGGGCGAACTCCGCAGCCACCTCGAAGAGATGCGCGGTGCGCAGATGGTCGGTCTGGCGGTGGCCCGTCGTCGGCGCGGCCATGTCGGACATGACCACATCGGGCGCGTTTCCACCGAGCGCCGCCATCAGCGCGTCGGGCGCATCGTCATCCAGAAAATCCTTGAGCAGCAGCGTCACGCCCGGCAGCGGCTCCATTTCCAGATAGTCGATGCCGACGATGCGCGGATCGCCGTCATCGGAGCCGGTGCGCGCGGCCGCCACCTGACACCAGCCGCCAGGCGCCGCGCCGAGATCGACGATGCGCTGACCGACCTTGAGCAGGCCGTGCTTGTCGTCGATCTCGATCAGCTTGTAGGCCGCGCGCGAGCGGTAGCCGTCGATCTTGGAGCGGCGCACATAGGGGTCGTTCAACTGCCGCTGCAGCCAGCGGGTGGAGGACGTCTTGCGCCGCTTGGCGGTCTTGACGCGCTCGAACATGCCCCGATCGCCGCGCCCGCGGCCCGATGTCGTCATTTCCCGTTCCTTCCCCGGCCGCGATGGCGCGGCGGGTCCTTGCGCCGCCACACGTTGTCGGCGGACATGAGTTCCATCAAGATGCCTTCGCGCAGACCCCGGTCCGCGACCCGCAGTCGCTGACACGGCCAGCGCCGCCGGATCGCCTCGAGGATAGCGCAGCCGGCCAGCACCAGGTCGGCGCGATCCGCGCCGATGCACGGATTGACCACGCGTTCCTCGTAGCTCATCGCCCGCAGCCGGCCGATCATCGCGCTGACGTCCTCGGTGTCCATCCAGGCCCCGTCGACACGCCGGCGGTCGTAGCGCTTCAGACCGAAATGCACGCCGGCGAGCGTCGTCACGGTGCCGGAGGTGCCCAGCATATGCACCTCCCCGTCGCAGATCGCCTCGCTCAGCTCGCGCCCCAGCGCGAAGGCCTCCAGATGCTGACGCGCATCCTGCACCATCGCCTCGAAGGCGTTGGCGCAAACATGGCGTCCGCCGTGGCGCTCCGCAAGATTGACGACGCCGACGGGCAGCGAAATCCACGCGCGAATGAACCGCGTCAGCGCCACGCCGCGCGCGCCGCAGCGATTGCGCAGGTCGAGCCACACGATTTCCGACGATCCGCCGCCGATGTCGAACAACACGACGCCCTTGGCCTGCGGATCGACCAGCGAGGCGCATCCGGCCACCGCCAGCCGGGCCTCCGTCTCGCGCGAGGCGATCTCCAGCGACAGGCCGGTTTCGGCATGGACGCGGGCCAGAAACTCCGGACCGTTCTCGGCCGTCCGGCAGGCTTCGGTGGCGATCAGCCGGGCGCGCGCGACGCCCCGGTCGCGCATCTTGTCACGGCAGCAGACAAGGGCCGCGATCGCCCGCTCCATCGCCGCCTCGCCCAGACGGTTGCCATGGCCCAGCCCCTCGCCCAGACGCACGATCTTGGAGTAGGCATCGATGACGCGAAAGCCGCGCGGCTCCGGCCGCGCGACCAGCAGGCGGCAATTGTTGGTCCCCAGATCGAGCGCGGCATAGAGAGGAAACGACGGCCCCCGGGGACGCGCGACCGGCGCCCCTTGCATGCCCCCGCGTCGGCCGGCCGGGGCCCGTTCGCCCGCCTCGCGCACCGGTGTCTCCCGCGCCGGCGTCCGGAGCGGTCGCCCGCCCTCCGCCCGCGCGCCGTCGGTGGCTCCCGGCGCTCCGCCAACGCCGCCGCGAGACGGCGCCCGCGCATCGGGGCGCGGCCCGTGCCCGCCGGCTCCGCGCTGGCGCATGCCGGGATCCGGAACAGCCTGCGCTCCGACCGGGGTTTCGCGGGGCGACTGACGGCCCGCCGCCCGCCGCTCGGCACGATTGGGCCGCCGGCGCTTCTTGCCACGGCGACGTTTCGCAGCCTCGACCGGTCCGGCTTCCGGGTCGCGTGGCGCGTCTCCCGCTGCGCCGGCATCTTTTGCACGCGCGCCATGGTGGTCCCGAGACCTTTCGGCGGCCGGTTCGTCGCCGGAGGCCCATCTGTCGGCGGAGCGCCGTTCGAAGGAGATTCGCCCGGACTGGGTTTCGCGGGACACGTCGTCGCCCGGGCCTGCCTTGGAAGAGCGGTCTTCCTGCGTGCGATCTGCCTGGTTGCGATAATCTTGGGTGCGATCTTCCGGCGACCACGTCGTGGCGGCGTGCCGCTGCTCGCGAGCGCTCCGCCGCGCATCTTCTCCGTCGCCGGCGCTCTGCCGGGCGCGCTCCCGGTCTCCGCCGCCCGGACCCTGATGTGCCTGCTCCCGCTCGCCCTTGCCCGGGCGCACGCCGTGACGCGCGCCGTTCGGTCCGCCGGCGGTCCGTTTCCCCGCGGCGGTGTCCTCGGCCGAAGCCGCCGGATGGCGCACCTCGGTGCGGGCAACCGGCTCATCCAGAGCCGGGCCGTGTGAAGCCGGTCCCGAAGCGGATGCGGGCGCAGCGGCCTTGGTTTCCGGGCGCTGCCGTTTGCCCTTTCGACGCCGCCTGCGCGTATGGTCGTCGCGCCCGCGGCCGTCCGCTTCCGCGTCGGGGTTCGGCCGGAAATCCTCCGGTCCGATCTTTCCCGAATCGCTCACTGTTCATCCCCGCCGGCGCGCCAAACGCGCCTCGGTTCGCCGGCACATGGCCTGAAGGCCCGTCGCCGGTCGATGTCATGTTGCCGATAGTCTAGCAGCATCTCCCGCCCCCGCAATCCGTTGCCGGCCCGTTTACGCGTCGCCGATCCCGTCCCCGGCTGTGGACAGACGGCGCCGGGCGGCAAAACCCCGGCGGAGCGCCCCTTGACACGACGCGCCGAGATTCATAGAACACGGGGCACGTCGTCACCGCCGCTTCACAAGCCGCTCGCGGACGACATCGGCATTGGGGAATAGGTTAACGGTAGACCCGCGGACTCTGACTCCGTTAGTCCTGGTTCGAATCCAGGTTCCCCAGCCAACTCTTCTCCCGGAAAATCAAAAACTGACCACGTCGCCATGGCGACCGAATATGTCGTTCGGGATCGGATCGACCGCGCGGAGCTCCGCACGCTTTCGGCGCTTCTAGCCTGGCTCTGGCAGCGATTCATCGTTTGGCTTTGCGCCGCGCAGCACACATCCTCGTGAACCATGGCACGGAAGCGCCCTGATAAGCGCGGGCGGGTCCCGACGTCGGTCTGGGCGCGAAGGTGTGGGCGCGCCGCGCCCTATTGCGCGCCGGCCAGGGCGAGATCGCGCGGGATGCGGTCAGCGGCCCAACTCTCGACCGCCATGGCGCGCACCTGCGCGATCAGGTCCGCAGGCACCGGCGCTCCGGCCCCGGCGGGGCGGATCAGGTCGTCGTGGAACAGATAGAGCCGCGAGACGAACTGCTCGAACACGAGCGACGCCTCGCCGTGGCGTTCGCCATTGCCGTGGGTGGAGACCGTCACCCCGCCGCCCCAGTCCTGACCGCTGTCGTTGTTGGGATTGTAGAAATAGATGCGCGTGCGCCCTTCGGTGTCCTCGGCCACCCTGAGGATTGCGATCGCATGCCATCCGACGAAGCGCGCGCTCGCATCGGTCACGGCAATGCCCGCCGGCTGGGGATGGATCACCGGCCGGCCGCCGTTGTAGGCGGGATGATAGCCCTGACAGAAGCGGGTGACGAAGCCGTCATAGTCCTGAAGCTGCCCGCTTGCCACGTCGACGGCGACGACGCAGTCGCGCGCCACCCACCAGCCGTGGAATTCCGGATTGATCCAGCGGTGCGGATCGCCGCCGCGCGGCGCGCAGATGCGTCCCATCTCGGCATAGACCCGGTCGAGATGCGGGACCAGCAGCACGGAGACCGGATCGGCGTCGATGGGCGCGCCGGCGGCAAGCCCCGCCGGCAGGTCGCCGGAGGCGATGGCCGTGCCCTCGAAATGCATCAGCAGCGAATCGAACTCGCCAACCTGGCAGATCAGATGCAGCAGGAAATCGGGATCGTTCAACGCCCACATGGCGATCGCCCGGGCGGACTGGCAGGTCGGATTGGCACCCTGCCCCACGCCGAGCGGCTGGCCGAGAACCTCCAGCGTGCCGGCCAGCACGCGGGCATGCGCCGGGACCGCATCGCCGAACGCAAGGTCGACACGCGCCGCGACGGCCGGCTGCAGCGTCATCGACAGCTGCCGCTCCAGCGCCGGCGCGATCGGGGCGCTGTGCAGCACCCCGCGCTCCAGCAGCATCGCCAGACCGAAAACCGCTTGCGGGGTCTGCGGATGCACGGCGGCCGCGATCAGCCTGTCGACCAGCGGCGTGAACTTGCGGAAGCTGTCGAGCCCCGTTCCGCCGAGCCCGAGCGTGTCGGCCAGAAGCGAGGCCTCGCGGTTCTCCGAAACCCAGCGCAGAAACGCGGCGTGATAGTCCGAGACGAGACCCGTGTCGTGCATGGCGCGGGCGAAGCCGGAGGCCTCGCGGCGCAAGGCGGTCTCGTCGAGCCGCTCCAGACGCGCCAGATAGGCGTCGATGCCCGGGTCGTCCAGACACTCGTTGGTGGGCCCGAAAAGCGCGCTGACCAGCCGGTCGGCGCCCAGCCGCTCGCGCCCGATGCCGCCATCCTCACGCGTCAGCGCAATGGCGATCTGGGTGATCATCTCCTTCACCGGCCCGACCTGGATCGGCCGCTGCTCCAGGATGCGCCAGATCTCGGCAACGAGAATGCCAAGCACATCCTGAAAGCCGATGTGATCGGCGATGAAGCGGAACACGTCGCCGCGCAGGGCCACACCGGCGCTGTCCCGCCGGTCGGCCTCGCTGGTCTGGTCGAAGAAATGGCGCAGGTTGAGGGCCAGAACCTGCGTCAGGAAATGGCGCGCGTGCTCGGCGTGGACATTGAGATGTGCGCCACCGCCGCAGGCGATCGCCAGCAGCCGCAGGAGGCTCGTCACCTCCAGCGCCACCGTCAGCCGGTCGGGACTCTGGAGCGTCTGCCCGACCAGTTGCGGCAGCAACCGCGACGGGTCGTCCCAGTCGGAGCCGCGAAAGAGGCCGGCGGCCTCCATCGTCAGCCCGCGGGCGAACAGCGCATCCAGACCGCCGGGAACGGCGGCGAGACGCGCCGCCACATCGAGCACGGGACGTTGATGACGGTGCTTGGCGAAGGGACGCGCGCCCGCCAGTCGTTCGATGGCCACATCGAGCGTCTCGGCCAACCGGTTCGCCTCGGACCTCGGTTCCATCATGGTCAATTCGTCCTTGTAGAAGCGGCCGCGCGCGACCCGCCTAGATGTAGAAATCCAGCTCCTCCTGGGCCTTCAGGAGATCGCGCAGTGTGTGCGGATTCTCTCCGAAGAAATAGGCCAGCCCCCAATGGGTGCCGAACGCCGTGCGCTTGGTCACCTTCTGCTCCGCCGGCGAGGCGAGCTCGTGGAACTCGAAATAGGGGTGGTTCTGGGTCTCTTCGGGGATTTCCAGCCGGCTGATGACGCGTCGGCGCGGATAGACGCCGAAACACCCCGCATAGCCCCTGGCGTCCTTGACCGCCTCGGGGAAGAAGGCGTCGATCTCCTCCTGGGTGGCCTTGGGATCGAACATCAGCGCGATGCCCTGGTAGCCATTAAACCCATAGGCCCGCTCGATCAGTTCCAGCGCATTGAAGCCCGGCGGACGATAGGCGACCTCGCCGAAGTAGAGCTTTCCGTCCTTGGTCAGGAAATACTCCGGATGGATGAAGCCGAAATCGATGTCGAAGGCCTCGATCAGCTTCTCGATCTCCTCGGTGATCCGGGCCCGCCAGGATTCAAGCTCCGGGGTCGCCGGCACGAAGACGGAATAGCCGAGCGTTACATACTCGGAGATGTTCAGGAACTGGATCTTGCGATCCTTGATCCAGGCCTCGACCGCGAACTCCCAGCCGTCGAGATGGCTTTCCAAAAGCGCGGGAAATTCCTCGTCGGGAATGTTGTCGACATCCTCCGGCGTGCGGATGACCCGGTGACCGGCGGTGCCGGACTTGTCGAAGGCCTTGAAGTGGATCGGGTCGTTCGGATCGCCTTCGAGCTTCAGGAGCGTCTGGTTGACGCGCTTGAGAAAGCGGATGACGTCGCCCCGATCATGCGCTTCCTCGAACACCCCGACCCGGATGCCGCCGAGCTGCGCGCGTCGCTTCATCAGCGACTTGTCGCGAAACAGCATCGACTGGCCAAGCAGACGCGGATTGTCCATGAGCACAGCGTTGATCGCCCCGGCCCACTCCACGGTTTCCTCGAACAGCGGAATGGCGACGTCGACGCCCTCGTCCTTCAACCGGTGGGCCAGTTCGTGCGAGCGCTCGTTCAGCCGGTCGAAGTCCCACGACATGTAGGGAATGTCGTTCTGCTGGCAGTACTCCTCCGCCCAGGGCGGCGCCACCACGATGTATTTCCGGTCGAACCGGTCGATCGAATCGATGGCGTTCAGGCTCCAGCCCAGAAGCGCGACGTAACCTTTGTCGGGATCAATGCTCATGCGTATCTCCTGCTCTGTAAAATTGGACAAGTCCTCCTGCATTCCCGCGCCGAATGCGCGACATGATCGCGAAACCGGCCTTCAAACGCTCTGGATCAAACGCGATGAACACCAGCCGCCTTGCGAGTGAACGTAAAGGAATCAATTTCAAATTCAAGCCGGAGCGATGATAAGAGAATTTTTCCGAGCGCCCGCGCAATAAACGGCATCGACTTCAAAAAATAAAATCTCGAATACAGAATTCAAACAACAAAATATTTTTCGTATTTTATCTTAAAGAAATCGTTCTCAATAAATTATATACTTTTCTTTCAAGAGCTGGCCTCGCCTTGACTTATCGCAACACTAACCCGCCAGCCGCGGCCTTGCCGACGCCGCCACGCCTTGCCTGACCGTCCGCGATCACGGACGATGGACAAATGTCCACGGCGCACCCCGCCGCGAGCGTCTTTTTCGTCCGTCCCCTTTTCGTGCATGCAAGGAGCCATTGATGGCAGATCCCTTCTTCCAGCCGGTCTCGGGCTTCGACCTTCCCCGCTTTGCCGGGGTGCCGACCTTCATGCGTCTGCCGCATGTGCCGCTCGACGATCCGCGCATCGCCGACGTGGACATCGGCCTGATCGGCGCGCCCTGGGACGGCGGCACGACCAACCGGCCCGGACCGCGCCACGGGCCGCGTCAGCTGCGCGATCTCTCGACCATGATCCGCGCCCAGAACGGCGCGACCGGCATCCGCCCCTTCGAGCGGGCGAATTGCGCCGATCTCGGCGATGTGGGGCCCAATCCGGCCGACGTCGTCGACAGCCTGACCCGCTTCACGGATTTCTATGCCCGCGTGAAAGAGGCCGGCATCCGCCCTCTGACGGCGGGCGGCGATCATCTGTGCTCGCTGCCGATCCTGCGCGCGCTCGGCGCCGATGCGCCGCTCGCCCTGGTGCATTTCGACAGCCACACCGATCTCTTCAAGAGCTATTTCGGCGGCACGCTCTATACCCATGGAACGCCGTTCCGACGTGCCGTGGAGGAAGGCCTCATCGACCCGAAACGCACCGTGCAGATCGGCATTCGCGGCACTGCCTACGACAGCGAGGACCGGGATTTCGCGCAAGCGGTCGGCATCCGGGTGATCGCCATCGAGGAGTTTTTCGCGCGCGGGATCGCGGACGTGATGGCGGAGGCACGCGAGATCGCGGGCAGCGGCCCCACCTATGTCTCCTACGACATCGACTTCGTGGACCCGGCCTTCGCGCCGGGCACCGGCACGCCGGAGGTGGGCGGGCCGACCTCCTTCCAGGCGCTTCAGGTCGTGCGCGAGCTGGACGGGCTCAGTATCGTCGGGGCGGATCTGGTGGAAGTGTCTCCGCCCTTCGACCCGAGCGGCGCGACCGCCTTCCTCGGCGTGTCGCTCTTGTTCGAACTGCTGTGCGTGATGACCGCGTCGTCCCGCTGACGGGCGCTACCGGCGAGCGGGCGCACCTGCCGGGGCAGAGGTCGCGGCCGTTTCGAGCGCGGACGGCGCCAGAAACAGCCGCGCCATCGTGGTGACATGGAAGCTCGCCCAGCAGAAGATGCCGAAAAACTTCGCACTGTCCTCGACATAGACCAGGACGGGATCGAGGCTGTGGAACACGACATCGACGCCCATGCTCGTCGCGAGTGCCCCGCAGGCGAGCAGCAGCAGCCATTTGTCGACGGTCCAGATGAGCCGCAGGCTCGCGCCCACATAGGCGATCGCGAAAAGCGCGTTGGCGGCGAGCACCAGGTTCTGCGCCACACCGAAATGCGGCAGCACGACCTCATGCAGAAGAAAGGCGTCGTCCAGGGCAAGCCAGCCCGACAGCAGCCCGGCGGCCCCCGCGAACAGAACGACCGGGCGGGCGCGCCGCGCCAGGGCAAAGGCGATCGCGGAGAACAGGCACACCGCCGCCGTGGCGACCCACAGCATGATGCCCACCGTGGAGACAAAGCCATAATAGGGACGGCAGCAATAGTCGGCGTATTCCGCCGCCGCCAGCGCATCCAGAAACATCAGCTTGGGATCGGCCACCGGCTGCATCAGGATCGCGGCCAGAAACAGGCTCGGCAGCACGACGGAGACCACCCGGATGGCATTCGTCGGCCAGATATCCGCGCCCTGCGGCGCGACAGCCGGCGCGGCCGTGTCACGCGCAAGGGACGCTCCGATCTCGTGGGGCTTCGCTCCGGACGACAGGAGGGACTCGGACATGGCAGGACGTCGACCTCGCAGCAGGACAGCGGGACCGCGTTGCACCGCACCCCCGCACGTTCCGCCCACCCTACGGTTGAATTCTAAAGATCGACTGAATCAAATGCGTTAGCCTGGAGAGGTTGCCGCCGGCCGGGTTTCCGCCAGATCGTTCCACACCGTCTGGCGCGCGATCCGGCCGTCGACGATCTCGAAGCGGTCGACGAAGCGGACGTTCGAAAACGGCGTCCCGTCCGTCCATTCCCCGGCAAGCCACCCGCGGCAGATCACCACCGTCGTCGCCCCCTGAAACGCGACATCCGTCCCCTCGAAGGTCTTCGTCACGAAGCGGTAGCGCGTCGCCGCCCAGGCCGGCAGATCCTCCACCCGGGTAAAGACCGCACCGCCGGGAAAGGTCATCTCGAACTCCGGCGCGAGAAACGACGCGGCCGTCTCGAGATCGCGCCGCTCCATCGCGGCGAGATAGTCGCGCACCAGCGCTTCCGGGTCCGGCGACGGCGCGCCGGGCACGCGGGTCGTGCCGCCGCGCATGTAGCTCGTCGGCTTCACCTCCTCGATGACCACCGTCACCCCTTCCGCCGGGGCCGCCATGGTGCCGCGCACCGCATCCGTGATCCGCCGCGCCAGAGCCTGACGGGTGTCGTCGCAATAGCCTTCGATCAATGTCACGCGCACCACCGGCATGGACCTTATCCCCCTGATTTCGAAAGGCTTTCGCGCCGATTCTCAGAACGCGCGAGAGCCTGTTGACATAATGATATAATGACATACCATTAGATGCATCAAACGCAAACCGGGATCGCATCCGGAAGGTCGTCGGACGCTTGCGTCCGCACCCGCCTTACGCAGCGGCTCCTGGCGTCCCCGATGCTTGCAAAGCACCCGAAAGCGAGAGTTTCCGCCGTGGTCCCGCCGTCCTCCAAGTCCCAGGTGCAGGCCGATCCGGCCGACGGCGCGGCCCGCAGCGGCCGCAGCGATGCGACCTCCGCGCGCCTCGGCGGCGCGCTGGATCCGGCCGGACCCGTCCCGCTCTACCACCAGATCTTCCTCATCCTCCGGAACCGGATTTACGGCGGCAATCTCGCTCCGGGCGAACGGGTGCCGAGCGAGCAGGATCTGACGACCGAATTCGGCGTCTCGCGCATCACCGCGAAACGCGCGCTCAACGAGCTGGCCGACGCCGGTCTCGTCATCCGCGAGCGCGGCCGCGGCACGCGGGTGGTCAACCGGCCGCCGGCGCCCGCGGTCACCTCGTCGATCGAGGGCTGGCTGGAGAACGTCTCGCTGATGGGCCAGTCGACGACGGCCCAGGTGCTCACCTTCGCCTATCTCGAGGCGAGCGAGGACATCGCTCTGGCGCTGGAGATCGAGGCCGGGGACGCCGTCCAGCATGCGGTGCGCGTGCGCTCGCTCGACGGCGAGCCGATGTCCTACCTCGTCACCTATGTGCCGGCGGACATCGGACGGCAGTACGAGAGCGAGGAACTCAACAGCCAGCCGCTGCTGCATCTGCTGGAACGCGCGGGCGTCGACGTCGCCTCCGCCCGCCAGACCATTTCCGCCACGCTCGCCGACGCCGAGGTCGCCTCGGCGCTGTCGATCCCCGTCGGCTCGCCGCTGATCGAGGTGCGCCGCGTGGTGCGCGACCGGGCCGAACGGCCGGTGGAATACATCCGCGTCCTCTACAGGCCGGATCTCTATCGCTTCGAAATGTCCATGCGCCGGGTCACCGCCGAAAGCGGCCCGCGCTGGACGACGACAAGCTCGTCGCCGGTCCCGGCCGGCGGCGGATAACAGCACGAGTGGGAACAGCCGGGACAGTCAACGGGCCGCAGGGGCGGCCGCGCTTTGGGAGGTGTGACATGACGGACAGAACGAAGACCGATACGACGACACGCAAGACGACGGGCCAGGGCGGGATCGGCCGCCGCACGTTTCTGGCCACCGGGGCCGCCGCGCTCGGCCTCGGCGTGACCGGGTTTCCCGCGGTGCTGCGCGCCCAGGCCGCGCCGGTGAAGATCGGGCTGATCCATCCGGTTTCGGGCTTCGTGGCGTTTTCCGGCACCCAGTGCCGCGAAGGCGCGATGATGGCCATCGCCGACCTGAACGCCGCCGGCGGCGTGAAGGCGCTCGGCGGCGCCCAGATCGAGGCGGTGCTGGCCGACAGCCAGGGCAAGCCGGAAATCGGCGCCTCGGAAGTGACCAAGATGGCGGAAGCCGGCATCCACGGCATCGTCGCCGGCTATGCCTCGTCGATCTCGCTCGCGACCTCGCAGGAAGCGGCCAAGACCAACACGCCGCATGTCGTCGACGTCGGCGTGTCGGACCAGATCGTGCAGCGCGGTCTCACCAACACCTTCCGCTTCGGGCCCGGCTACGGAAAGATCGCGGAGTTCGCGGTCGACAATCTGGACACGATCAACCAGTCCGCCGGCTCGCCCGCCAAGACGGCGATGATCATCCACGAGGAATCGCTGTTCGGCACCGGCACCGCCGGGCTCCTGCAGGAGCGTCTGCCGCAAAAGGGCATCGAGGTCGTCGACGTCATCAAGCACGCCAATCCGACCCGCGACTTCACCAACATCGTGCTGCAGATCAAGTCGAAGAAGCCCGACCTGATCATCCCGGCCAACTACTACAATGAATACGTGCTGCTCGCGCGCACCATGCGCCAGCAGCGGGTCGAGGCGATGGGCATCTATTCGGTGCTCGGCGGGGCGGCGTCGAACTACAAGTTCGTCAACGAGTTCCCCGAGGCCGCCGACCTCATCATGGACTGCAATCACTGGTTCAACCCGAAGTCCGAGGTCGCGCTCCAGCGCAAGGCCGCGGCCGAGGCCAAGGGCCTCATCTACACCTACGAGGTGTTCCTCGCCTACAACGCGGTGCTCGGCCTGGTCGACGCCATCGAGCGTGCCGGAACCACGGACAAGGAGGCGGTCAACGCCGCGCTCGCCGCCTCCGAGATGGACATGTCCTACATGCCCTACGGTCCGACCAAGATGGTCGACGGCCAGAACCAGGGCGGCCAGCCGGTCAACACCCAGGTCCAGAACGGCGACATCCAGGTCATCTATCCGGAGGCGTTCGCCTCGGCCGCTCCCGTTTTCCCGATGGGCGGCTGACCCCGACAGGCGGTCTCCTCCGTGGGCGGGCGGGGCGCTTGCGCTCCGTCCGCCTCCCCTTCCCTTGTCACGACAGTCGAGTGGTCATGCCGGATCTGGCAATCATCGTTCCCTCCGTGCTCAACGGGCTGACGACGGGCGCGCTCTATGCGCTCGTCGCCCTCGGCCTCACGCTGATCTACGGGGTGCTGCACATCATCAACTTCGCGCATGGCGCGCTGCTGATGCTCGGCCTCTACGGGGTGTTCTACCTGAACACCCGCTTCGGCATCGACCCCTATGTCGCGCTGCTGATCGTGCCGCCGGCGATGTTCGCCATCGGCTACGCCCTGCAACGCGGCATCATCGGCCGGGCAAGCCACGGGCGCGACGAGAACATCCTGCTCGTCACGCTGGGCCTTGCGATCGTCATCGAGAACGCTTCGCTGTTCCTCTTCAAGTCCGACACCCGCATCATCGACGTGCCCTATGCCTTCGAGGTGGTGGAGATCTTCGGCGCCTTCCTGCCGCTGCCCAAGGTCATCGCCTTCTTCGGCGCCCTCGTCACCGCCGTCCTGCTGTGGCTGCTGATGGCCAAGACCGATCTCGGCCGCGCGATCCGCGCGCTCGCCAAGGAACGCAAGGGCGCGAAACTGGTCGGCATCAACGTCGAGCATGTCTTCGCCATGAGCTTCGGCCTGGGCATCGCCTGCCTCGGGGTCGCCGCCTGCCTGCTGCTGCCGAGCTATTACGTCAGCCCCCAGGTGGGCCATGGCTTCGTGCTGATCGCCTTCACCATCGTCGTGCTGGGCGGCATGGGCTCCTTCGTCGGCGCGCTCATCGGCGGGCTGATCATCGGCGTGGTCGAGGCGCTCGGCGGTCTCTTCCTCGGCGAGAGCCTCGGGCAGATCGGCATCTTCCTGATCTTCATCCTCGTGCTGATCTTCCGCCCGACCGGGCTTCTCGGACACAGGGTCTGACCGATGCGCCAGCTCGTCATCCTACTCGGCATCTTCGCGGCGCTCTTCCTGGTTCCCTTCGCGGTGACCTCGGAAGCCTGGCGGACCACGATCATCCTGACGCTCTACGCCGCCCTGCTCGGTCAGGCGTGGAACATTCTCGGCGGCTACGGCGGTCAGTTCTCCTTCGGCCACGCCGCCTTCTTCGGCACCGGCGCCTATACGGTCGCCGTGCTGCAGGTGCAATTCGGCCTCAACCCCTGGCTGGGGCTCATCGCGGGCGCGGCGCTTGGCGTCGCGGTCGCCGCCTTCATCGGATTCACGACATTCCGCTACGGTCTGCGCGGGTCCTACTTCGCGCTGGTGACCCTCGCCTTCGCCGAGGTGCTGCGCATCCTGTCCAACACGGTGGACTTCACCGGCGCGGGCGTCGGCATCCTGATCCCGCTGGAGCAAAGTGCCACGAACATGCAGTTCGCCAGCAAGGCCGGCTACTACTGGCTGCTGTGGCTGATCACGCTGGCCGCCTTTCTCACCGTGTGGTGGATCGGGCACTCGCGCTTCGGCGCGCGGCTGATGGCGGTGCGCGACAACGAGGACGCGGCGCGCGCGCTTGGCGTCGATCCCTTCCGGGTGAAGATGCAGGCGATCATGCTGTCGGGCTTCTTCTCCGCGCTCGCCGGCGTCTTCTACGCGCAATTCTTCCTCTATCTCGATCCGGGCATCGCCTACGGGCCAGCCGTGTCGGTGGAAAGCCTGCTGGTGCCGATCATCGGCGGCATGGGCACGCTGTTCGGCCCGCTGCTCGGGGCCGTGGCGCTGCACACGGTCTCGGAGGTCACCCGCGAGGTGATCGGCGACCTTCCGGGCGTGAGCCTCGTGATCTACGGCATCATCCTGATCGTCATGGTGCTCTTCGCCCCGCGCGGGCTGGCCGGCCTCGTGGCCCGGCTGACGTCGCGGCGGAGCACCGCGACCAGGGAGGCGCGTCATGCCTGAGGCGCAGGCTCCCATGCTCGAGGTCGACGGCATCTCCAAGAGCTTCGGCGGCCTGCAGGCCTCCAGAAACGTCACCCTCGCCGTGCCGCAAGGCAAGATCACCTCGCTGATCGGCCCGAACGGCGCCGGCAAGACCACGCTCTTCGCACTGATCACCGGCTTTCACACGCCGGACGCTGGCCGGGTGCGGTTCCTGGGCGAGGACATCACCAACATGGCGCCGCAGGACATCGCGACGCGCGGCATGATCCGCACCTTCCAGATCGTCCAGCCCTTCGCCGGCCAGACGGTGCGCGAGAACATCGCGGTCGGCGCGCATCTGCACATCCGCGCACGCGGCGCGGCACTCGCCAAGGCCGAGGCGGTCGCCGAAAAGGTCGGCCTCGCAGACCGGCTCGACATGGACGCCGCCGCGCTGACGGTCGCCGGCCGCAAGCGGCTGGAGGTCGCCCGCGCGCTTGCCACCGACCCGAAGCTGATCCTCTTCGACGAGGTGCTGGCCGGGCTCAACCCGTCCGAGATTCGCGATGTCATCCCGGTGATCCGCGCCATCCGCGACGAGGGCATCACCATCCTGCTGATCGAACACGTCATGCAGGCGGTGATGAGCCTGTCGGAGCACACCTGGGTGCTCAACCAGGGCGAACTGATCGCCGAGGGCCCGCCGGGCGAAGTGGTGCGCGATCCGCATGTGATCGAGGCCTATCTCGGCAAGGGCATGGCGGAACGCATGGCCGCGCTGGACGCGCCGGCGACGGGAGGCGCGCATGGCTGACGCGCCTATCCTGGAAATCCGCGACCTGCGCGCGGGCTATGGCGCCGTGGAGGTGCTGCGCGGCGTCTCCTTCGACATGCGCGAGGGCGAGATCGTCGCCCTTCTGGGGTCGAACGGCGTCGGCAAGACGACGATTTCCTCCGTGATTTCCGGCCTCGTGCCGGCCTGGGGCGGCGAGGTCCGCTTCCGGGGCACCCCGATCCAGGGGCTCTCGGCCGAGGCCATCGTCGATCTCGGCGTCATTCACGTGCCGGAGGGCCGCCACATCTTCCCCAATCTCACCGTGCGCGAAAACCTGGAACTCGGCGCCTATCGGCGCGGCAAGCCCAACCGGGCGCGCAATCTCGAGCATGTGATGGACACCTTCCCGCGCCTGCGCGAACGCGCAGGGCAAAAGGCGGGCACCCTGTCGGGCGGCGAACAGCAGATGCTCGCCATCGGCCGCGGCATGATGGCCGAGCCGGAGCTTCTCCTGCTCGACGAGCCCTCCATCGGCCTGTCGCCGCTGCTGGTGGAGGAGATGTTTACGCTGATCGGCAAACTCAACGCCGAGGGCCTGCCGATCCTGCTGGTCGAGCAGAACGTGCTGCAATCGATGGAAATCGCGGCCCGCGCCTTCGTGATGGAAAACGGCGAGATCCGCCTGTCGGGACCGACATCCGAGCTGATGGACAATTCGGAGCTGAAACGCTCCTACCTGGGGCTTGGCTGATGACGACCGCGACCCCCACGACGCTTGCCCAGAAGATCGTCGCCCGCGCCTGCGGCCGCGACACCGTGACGCCCGGCGAAGTAGTCACCGCACAAGTGGACCTCGCCATGATCCACGACAGCGGCGGCCCCCGCCGCGTCGAGCCGATCCTGCAGGATCTCGGCGTCGGCCTGTTCGACCCGGACAAGGTGGTGCTGATCTCCGACCATTTCGTGCCGGGCGACACCGACGAGGGCGCGCGCATTCTCGAACTCACCCGCCAGTGGGCGAAGGCACGCAAGGTCGCCTTCCACGACGGCGAAGGCATCTGCCACGTGGTGCTGCCCGAGCGCGGCCATCTCGCGCCCGGCATGCTGGTCGTGGGCGGCGACAGCCATTCGCCGACCGGCGGGGCCTTCGGCGCCTATATGTTCGGCATCGGCGCGACCGAAATGGCCGGCGTGCTCGCCACCGGCGAGATCTGGCTCAAGGTGCCCGAAACCATCCTGATCGACTGGCAGGGCAGCCTGTCGCCCGGCGTCACCGCCAAGGACATCATGCTGGCGCTCTGCGGCCGGCTCGGCATGGACGGTGGCCAGTATCAGGCGGTCGAATACACCGGCCCCGCGATTGCGGCCCTTTCCATGCAGGAGCGCATGACGCTCTCCAACATGGCTGCCGAACTCGGCGGTCAGGCCGGACTCATCGCTCCCGACGCGACAACCGCCGCCTTCCTGGAGGGCGTCGGCGGCGACCCGGCGCGGGTGTGCGACTGGCGCACCCTCGGGACCGACCCGGGCGCGCCCTTGATGGCGCATCACGTCTTCGACGCGACGACGCTCGCGCCGCAGGTCGCAGCCCCCCATTCCCCGGCGAACAGCGCGCCGGTGACGGAGGCGCCGGAGACACCCGTCGACGTCGCCTATATCGGCGCCTGCACCGGCGCGAAATACGAAGACCTCAAGAACGCCGCCGCGATCCTGCGCGGGCGGGCGCTGGCGCCCGGCGTGGAGCTTCTGGTCGCGCCCGCCTCGCGCCGCGATCAGGACCGTGCCGCCGCCGAGGGGATCATGGCCGTCTTCGAGGACGCCGGCGCGCGCATTCTCGCCAATGCCTGCGGCATCTGCGCCGGCTATGGCGCCGACCGGCTGGGCGAAGACGTGACCTGCATTTCCTCCACCGCGCGCAACTTCAAGGGCCGCATGGGGGCGGCTTCCTCGAAGGTGTGGCTCGGCTCGCCGCTCACCGTCGCAGCCTCCGCCGTTGCCGGGCGGATCACCGATCCGCGCGACTTTCTTCCCACGAAGGGAGTCCTGGCATGACCGGCCGCGTCTTTCTCCTCGGCGACGACATCGACACCGACCAGCTCGCGCCGGGCCAATACATGAAGGGCGGGATCGAGATGCTCGCCGCCCATTGTCTGGAGGGCGTGCGGCCCGATTTCGCCGCGACCGTAAGCCCCGGCGACGTGATCGTCGCGGGCAAGAACTTCGGCATGGGCTCGTCGCGCGAGCAGGCAGCCGAAGCGCTGAAGCACCTCGGCGTCGCCGGCGTGGTGGCGACCTCCTTCGCCGGCATTTTCTACCGCAACGCCATCAATCTCGGGCTTCCCGTGCTGACGGGCGCGGATCTCGGCGCCGTCACGGACGGCGCGCGCGTCCGCCTCGACGTGGAGGCCGCGACGCTGGAGCTGCCCGACACGGGTGGGCGCGTGGCGCTCGCCCCCCTGCCCGACAATCTCAAGGCCCTGCTCGCCGACGGCGGGCTGGTGCCGCATCTCAAGAAGCGCTTCGCCCGAAAGCGCGAAAAGGAGAAAAGCTGATGCGGCGAACCCCGTCCCTCAAGTCCCGCCTGGCGCAGGACGACATTCTGCTCGCCCCCGGCGTCTATGACGCGCTCACGGCGCTTCTGGCCGAACAGGCGGGCGCGGAAGCCGTCTATCTCTCCGGCGCGTCCATCGCCTACACCCGCTTCGGCCGCCCGGACATCGGCCTCGTGTCGATGGCGGAGGTGGCCGACACCATCGCCGCGATCCGCGACCGCATCGCGCTGCCCATCGTGGTCGACGCCGACACCGGCTTCGGCAATGCACTCAACGTCCAGCGTACGGTGCGCGTGTTCGAGCGCATGGGCGCCAACGCTCTGCAACTGGAGGACCAGACCAGCCCCAAACGCTGCGGTCATCTCGACGGCAAGGCGCTGATCTCCATGGCTGAAATGGCCGGCAAGATCCGCGCCGCCTGCGACGCGCGCAAGCATGACGACACGCTGATCATCGCCCGCACGGACGCCATCGCCGTGGAGGGCTTCGAGGCCGCGCTCGAGCGCGCCGAATCCTACGTTCAGGCCGGTGCCGACATGCTCTTTGTCGAGGCGCCGCAATCGATGGAGGAGATCGAGCGGATCGTCGCGCGCTTCAGGGGCCGCGTGCCGCTGATGGCCAACATGGTGGAAGGCGGGAAGACGCCGATTGTCGGTGCGCGCGGACTGCAGGATCTCGGCTTCAGCTTCGTGATCTTTCCCGGCGGCGTCGTGCGCGCCATCGCGAAAACCGCGCAGGACTATTACGCCAATCTGATCGCCACCGGGTCCAACGAGGCCTTTCGCCCGCGCATGTTCGATTTCGCCGGCCTCAACGGCGTGATCGGCACGCCCGAGATGCTGGAGACCGGCAAGACCTACGACAAGGGAGCCGCCTGATGGCCATCGACAGCGTCACGCTCGCGATCCTCAAGGGGCGGCTGGAGCAGATCGCCGACGAGATGGACGCGACACTCTTCCGCTCCGCCTTCAACCCGATCATCGCGGAAGCCCACGACGCCTCGCACGGCATCTACGACGCGGTGACCGGCGAAACGCTGGTCCAGGGCAAATCCGGCCTGCCGATCTTCGTCGGCGTCATGGCCTTCGCCGTGAAGGCGGTGATCGACAAGGCGGCGAAATCGGGCGGCGTCCGCGAGGGCGACGTGTGGATTTTCAACGACCCCTACGACGGCGGCACGCATCTTTCCGACTTCCGGCTGGTGAAACCGGTGTTTCGCGACGGCAAGCTCTTCTGCTTCCTCGCCTCCGTCGGTCATTGGCACGACGTCGGCGGCAATGTGCCGGGCAACTACAATCCGGCCGCGACCGAGTGTTTTCAGGAAGGCATGCTGATCCCGCCGGTGAAGCTCTATGACGCCGGCGAATTCCGTCAGGACGTGGTGGACATCCTCTCGGCGAACTCGCGGCTGCCGAACTCGCTCTATGGCGACCTCAACGGCCAGATCAACGCGCTCGATCTCGGCAGCCGGCGCATGGCCGACCTGCTCGACGAATATGGCGACGCCACCGTCGCCGCCTGTCTCGGCGAGCTGAAGGCCCGCGCCGCGCAGATGATGCGCGCCCAGATCGCGGAGCTTCCGCAGGGCACCGTGTCGGCCGAGGACTGGCTCGACAATGACGGGATCGTCGATGAGCCGCTCAGGATCGCGCTCGATCTCACCATCGACGGCGACCGCATGGTGATGGACTTCTCCCGCTCCTCGCCCGCCTGCGCCGGCCCGGTGAACATCGCCCGCGCCACGACGATCGCCGCCTGCTACGTGGCGCTCAAGCACATCTTCGGCGACGTCCCGGCCAATGCCGGCGTGCTGGAACCGGTCGAGTTCCGGATCGCCGAGGACTCGCTTCTCTCCGTCACCGCGCCCAAGCCCGTCGGCGGCTACACCGAGACGATCATGCGGCTGATCGACGTGGTGTTTCAGGCGGTCGCCAGAATCGCGCCGGAGCCAGCCATGGCCTGCGCCTATGGCACGATCAACGCGCTGTCGCTCGCCGGCCATCGCGCCGACGGCAAGCGCTGGGTGATGTTCTCCTTCTTCGGCGGCGGGCACGGAGCACATGCCGGCGGCGACGGGCTCAACCACGGCAACGCGCCGATCTCGACGGCGACGATCCCGCCCCTCGAAATCCTGGAGGCCGCTTATCCGGTGCGCTTCACCCAATGGGCGCTTCGCCCCGATTCCGGCGGGCCAGGCGAAAAACGCGGCGGCCTCGGCGCGATCTACGAGATCGAACTGCTGGAGGAAAACGCCGACGTCTTCCTCTTCGGCGAACGCGGGCGTCATGCGCCGCCGGGCGTGGTCGGCGGCGGAGCGGCCGCGCTCAACCGCTTCGCCTATCAGCAGGCCGACGGCTGGCACGAACCGCCGATGGCCTCGAAGATGGTCGGCATCCAGATCGCGAAGGGCCAACGCCTGCGCCTTGAAACGCCGGGCGGCGGCGGCTATGGCGCGGCCTTTGCCCGCGATCCGCAGGCGGTCGCCGGCGATGTCGCCCGCGGCTACGTGAGCCGCGAGAGTGCCGCGCGCGACTATGGCGTCGTGCTCGATGCCGCCGGCGCCCCCGATACCGAACAGACCGAAACCCTGCGTTCCCGGGAGGCCGCCGAATGAGCGGATCAGCCTATGTCATCGGCGTCGACGTCGGCGGCACCTTCACCGACGTGTTCATTCTGGACGAGGCCGCCGGGCGCATCGTCACCGCCAAGGTGCCCTCCACCCTGGACGACCAGTCGCGCGGCTTCATCGAGGGCATCGCCTCGCGGGTCGCGGACTTCGGCGACATCCGCACCGTGGTGCATGGCACGACCGTCGGCACCAACGCGCTGCTGGAGCGCAAGGGCGCGCGCACCGGGATCATCACCACCGAGGGCTTCCGCGACGTGCTGGAGATGCGCCGCCGCGACCGGCCGACCACCTGGGGCCTGAAGGGCGCCTTCACGCCGGTGGTGGAGCGCGCCGACCGCGTGGAGGTGCGCGAGCGCGTCCTCGCCGACGGCACGGTGCTCCAGACCGTCGACGCGGACGACGTGACCGCGCGGGCCCGCGCGCTCGCCGAGGCCGGCTGCGACGCGGTCTGCGTCTTCTTCATCAACGGCTATGCCAACAACGACAACGAACGGCGCGCGGTGGAGGCCGTGCGCGCGGTCTGGCCGACGCCCTATGTCACCGCCGCGACCGAGATCCTGCCCGAGATCCGCGAGTTCGAACGCCTGTCCACGGCCACGCTCAACGCCTATCTGCAACCGGTCGTCTCCTCCTATCTCGACCGGCTGGAGACGGGCCTGCGCGAACAGGGCTCGACCGGCGACATCCTGATCGTCCAGTCGAACGGCGGCGTCATGTCCATCGACACGGCGAAGCGCTATCCGGTGCGCACCGCGCTGTCGGGTCCGGCGGCCGGCGTGATCGCCGCAACCCGCATCGCCGAGGCCGCCGGCTTTCCCAACATCGTCACCTGCGACATGGGCGGCACCTCCTTCGACGTGTCGCTGGTGGCGCAGGGCGAGGCGGCCCTTGCCGCGCAGACCTCCATCGACTTCGGCATGGTGGTGCGCACGCCGATGATCGAGATCACCACCATCGGCGCCGGCGGCGGCTCCATCGCCACCGTCGACAAGGGCGGGCTCCTGCAGGTCGGGCCGGAATCGGCCGGCTCCAATCCCGGCCCCGTCTGCTACGGGCTCGGCAACACGCGCCCGACCGTCACCGACGCCAATCTGGTGCTCGGGCGGATCAATCCCGACCGGCCCATCGGCGGCAAGCTCGACCGGCTCGATATCGACGCGGCGCGCGAGGCGATCCGCGCCCATGTCGCCGACCCGCTCGGCCTGAGCGTGGAGGACGCGGCCGAGGCGATCCTGAAACTCGCCAACGCCAAGATGGCCGGCGCCATCCGCCTCGTCTCCATCGAGAAGGGCCACGACCCGGCGAGGTTCGCCGCCATGCCCTTCGGCGGCGGCGGCGCGCTGCACACCGGCGCGCTGATAAAGGAGGTCGGGCTCGCCTCCGCTTTGGTGCCGCGCTTTCCCGGCGTCACCTCGGCCTTGGGCTGCGTGGTCGCCGACATGCGCCACGACCGGGTGCAGACCGTCAACCGGATGCTCGCCGACCTCGACTGCCACGCGCTCGGCCAGGACATCCTGCGCGACGCGCGCGAGACGGACGCGGTGCTGGCCGGCGCGGGCGTCACCTTCTCGGCCGTGGAGCGGGTCATCGAGCTCGACATGCTCTACGTCGGGCAGACCCATACGGTGAGCGTGCCGATCGAAGTGCCCGAGACGGGGCTTTCGGCGACCGCGATCCGCGACGCCTTCGAAGCCGCCTATACGGCCGCCTACGGTCGGCTGCTCAGCGGCATCCCGATGCGGGTGATGAACTACCGCATCGCCGTCGTCGGCCGCCGTCCCCGCCTCGACATGGGCCTCTTCGCGCCGGAAGACGGAAAGCCGGCGGATCAGTGCCGCACCGCCACGCGCTCGGTCTATGCCGACGGGCGGCATCATGTCGCCGGCGTCTACGAGCGGCTGGCGCTGGAGGTCGGCGCCAAGATCGCCGGGCCGGCGATCCTGGAACAGCCCGACACGACGATTTTCGTCGATCCGGGTCTGCGGGCAACCGTCGACCGCTTCGGCAATCTCGTGATCCAGGCCGAGGACTAAACCATGCACGCCGAACCGCTGGACCCGACCCGCACGGGGCTGCTCATCGTCGATCTGCAGAACGACTTCCTGCATCCTGATGGCGCTTATGCGCGCGGCGGACAGTCGAGCGCGGACATCGCGGCCTTGCCCGAGCGCGTGCTTCCCGTGGCAAACGCGCTGCGCAAGGCCGGCGGCTGGATCGTCTCCACCCAGTTCACGCTGGTGCCGGGCAAGGGCGGCGCGCCCTTCATCTCGCCGCACCTGAAGGAACTGCGCCCCTTCCTCAGACAGGGCGATTTCTGTCCCGGCCAGTGGGGACACCAGTTGGTGGACGCCTTGCAACCCGCCGATCTCACGGTGGAGAAGGTCGCTTACTCCGCCTTCTACATGACGCGCATGGAATGGGTGCTGCGGAAGGCCGGCATCGACACGCTCTTCGTCTGCGGCATCGTCACCAACGGCGGCGTCGCCTCAACGGTGCGCGACGCACATGTGCGCGATCTGTCGACCTATGTGCTCTCCGACGGCTGCGCCGCCTTCTCCCGCGAGACGCATGAGCGCGCGCTCGGCGATCTCGGCACGGTCGCCCGGGTCGTGACCTGCGACGAGGCGCGCGCCCTCATCGAAGGTCCGGCGCGATGAGCGCGCTGATCGAAAGCGTGGGGCGATGAGCGCGCCGGCGATCCGCCGAGCCCCGCCACCGCGCCTCGACATCGAGACGGACGTGGTGGTGATCGGCGCCGGCGCCGGCGGCCTGACGGCGGCCCTTGCCGCGCATGACGGCGGCGCCGAGGTCGTCGTGGTCGAGCGCGATGCCTCGCCGTCGGGCTCGACCTCAATGTCCTCCGGCTTCATCCCGGCGCCCGGCACCAATGCGCAGCGCGCCGCCGGCATCGCGGACGACACTCCCGCGCGCTTCGAGGCCGACATCCAGGCCAAGGCCGGACACCGCGCGGTCGACCATCTGGCGCATCTGGCGGCCACCGAAATCGGTCCGGCGCTCGACTGGCTCGCCGAGGCGCATGGTCTCGAGTGGCAGGTTCTGACCGACTTTCTCTACCCTGGCCACAGCCGCCACCGCATGCATGCCGTGCCGGAAAAGTCGGGCGCGGCCCTGCTCGCCCGTCTGCTGACGGCGGTCGAGACCGCCGATATCCCTGTGGTGACGAACGCCCTGGCGCGCACGCTCTACGTCGATGGCGACGACCGCGTGACCGGCGTCGAGATCGCCCGCCCCGACGGGACGACGGAGATCCTCGGATGCCGGGCGCTGATCCTTGCCTGCAACGGCTACGGCGGAAACCCGGCGCTCGTCGCCCGCCACATCCCGGAGATGGCGGAGGCACTCTACTACGGCCACGCGGGCAACACCGGGGATGCGCTTCACTGGGGCGAGGCGCTGGGCGCCGAAAGCCGGCACCTCACCGCCTATCAGGGCCATGGCTCCCTCGCCCATCCCCACGGGGTGCTGATCACCTGGGCGCTGATGATGGAAGGCGGCATTCAGGTCAATCGCGCGGGTCGGCGGTTTTCCAACGAGCACGGCGGCTATTCGGAACAGGCGGTCAAGGTGCTCGCGCAGGCCGGGGGCATCGCCTGGGCGATTTATGATGCGCGCCGTCATGCCTTTGCGATGGAAGGATTTCCCGATTATCGCGATGCGATCGAGGCCGGCGCGATCCGCTCCGGCGCGGACGCCGAGGCGCTCGCCACCGCGACCGGTCTGCCGGCCGAGGCACTTGCGCGCACGCTTGCCGAGGTCGCGGCGTATCAAGCGGGCACGGAGACCGATCCCTTCGGCCGGGACTATTCGGGCAAACCGGGGCTCGAGGCCCCTTTCTACGCGGTGAAGGTCACCGGTGCGCTGTTTCACACCCAGGGCGGGCTGCTGATCGACACGAATGCGCGGGTCGTGAAACGCTCCGGCACGCCCTTCCCCAACCTCCACGCGGTCGGCGGCGCGGCCTGCGGCGTTTCGGGCCCGGAGGTCTCGGGCTATCTCTCCGGCAACGGGCTGCTGACGGCGGTGGCGTTCGCCCGCGTTGCGGGCCGCGAAGCGGCCAGCACGCAAAACTGAAATGCCGGTCCGGGCCGCGAAGCGGCCAGCACGCAAAACCGAAATGCCGGTCCGGGCCGAGAAGCGGCCAGCACGCAAGGCTGAAATGCCGGTGCAGGCCGAGAAGCGGCTCGCACGCAAAACTGAAATGCCGGTCCGGGCCGAGAAGCCGCCGGCACGCGAGGCTGAAATGTCGATGCGGGCCACGTCGCGGCCCGCATCTGATGGGATATTGTTGTCAGGTCAGCACGGCGGCGGTGATCAGGATCTCGACCTTGTAGTCCGGCGTGGCGAGCTTCGATTCCCCGCAGGCGCGCGCCGGCGGATTGGCCGGGTCGACCCAGGCGTCCCACACCGCGTTCATCTCGGCGAAATCGTCCATCGAGGCGAGCCAGATCGTCGCCTGCAGGATGGCGGACTTGTCGGACCCGGAGGCCTTCAGAAGCTCCTCGATTCGCGCCAGGATCGCCTCGGTCTGCTTCGTCACGCTCTCGCCCGGCGCGCCGACCTGTCCCGCGAGCCACACCGTGCCGTTGTAGATCACGGACTGGCTCATGCGCGAACCCGGCTCGAGACGCTTGATGTTCATGGAAATCATCCTTTCGATTGGGAAAACTGTGGTCAGGAAAGCCGCGCGGGATCCAGCGCCGCGACGACTGCGTCGTCGAGCGCCGGTTTGCGCGAAAGGCAGAGATCGGCGGCAAGCCGCGACAGCGCCGGCGAGGTCTGGATGCCGTAGCCGCCCTGCCCCGCCAGCCAGAAGAAACCGGCCGCGTCCGGCGCGAAGCCGACGACCGGCGTGCGGTCGGGCACGAAATTGCGCAGGCCCGCCCAGGTACGCTCCACGCGGGTCACGGGGACCGTCGTGGCGGTTTCATACCGGTGCAGTCCTTCCGCCATCACCATGTCGTCGGGCCAGGCGTCATGCGGATCGACCGGATCCTCATCCGCCGGGGACACCATCAGCTTGCCGGCTTCCGGCTTCGCGTACCAGCTCTCCGAGGCGCTGACAACCGCCGGCCATCGCGACACGTCGTGGCCGTCGGGTGCCGGCAGGATCGCGGCAGACCGACGCATCGGCTGCAGGCCGACACGCGCGACGCCGGCCATCTCCGCGACCTTGTCCGCCCAGGCGCCGGCGGCATTGATCACGATGGGCGCCTCGAAGGTCTCGCCGCCGGCGGTCACCCGCCAGGTCGCGCCGTCACGGACAATGCTCTGCGCCGGCGCCTTGGGGTGGAAGGTCGTCCCGGCGTGGCGCGCGCTGCGCAGGAAGGACTGCAGCAGGCGGTCGACGTCGATATCCCGGGCGTGACGCTCGATGGCGGCGGCCGCGATCGCGTCCTCGCGCAGGATCGGGACCATCTCGACCGCCTCGCGCGGGGTGATGCGCGGCATGTCGTCGGCGCCCGCCAGATAGGCGTCGATCGCGTCGAGTTCGGATTCGGTGGCGATCATGAGCTCGCCGCGCGGCGACAGGAAGCCCTCCTCGCCGAAGTCTCCGCCGCTGGCGAGCACGGGTTCTGACGCGGCATTGAGCGCGCGCAGGGTGGCATTGCCATAGTTGCGGATGAAGATCGCGGCTGACCGCCCGGTGGAATGCTTCCCCGGCGCGTCCTCTGTCTCCAGCACCACCACCTTCGCATCCGTGCCAAGATGCGCGGCGGCGCCGATGCCGGCAATGCCGCCGCCGATCACGATTACGTCGCAAGTGGTCATGTCGCGTCCTTGAATCCCGATAGAAAGCTTGTGAGGTTGTCGCCGAGTTCGGCGCTGAGATATCCGCCTTCCTGCACCAGAAGGGTCGGCAATCCAAGCCCGGCAATCGCCGCCCCCATCCGCGCGAAGCCCGGCGTGGTGATCGCAAGCCCCTTCAGCGGATCGTTCTCATAGGCGTCGAGCCCGAGCGCCACCACCACAACATCGGCGCCGAAGGCGCGGATATGGGCGAAGGCGGTGTCCAGCGTCTCGAGATACTGCCCGTCGCCGGTGCCGCGCGGCAGCGGCAGATTGAGGTTCGCACCGAGCCCGGCGCCCTCCCCACGTTCCTGTGCATGGCCCCAGAAGAAGGGGTAGAAGCGCATCGGATCGGCGTGGATCGAGACCGTGAGCACATCCGCGCGGTCATAGAAGATGCCCTGCGTGCCGTTGCCGTGATGGACGTCGACGTCGAGGATCGCGGGCCGCAGTCCCCTGGCGCGCAGCCGCTCCGCCGCGATCGCCGAATTGTTGAGGAAGCAGAAGCCGCCGGCGAGATCGCCGAAGGCGTGATGTCCCGGCGGGCGCGACAGCGCGTAGGCGGCCCGCTCCCCGCCCGCGACCATGTCGGCGCCGGTGATGGCGGTCTGCGCCGACCAATAGGCGGCCTCCCAGGTCTTCGCCATGATCGGACAGGCGGTGTCGGCCTGGTGAAAGCCGGCCTGTCCCGCGGCCGAGCGCGGATAGCTCGCCGTGCGCCGGTCGGGATGGATGTTGGGGATCACCTCGTCGGAGCCGCCCTGGATGCGCGACCAGCGGGTGTGGATCGTCTCCAGGAAGACGAGGTACTCGGGCGAATGGATCGCGGCAATGGGCCCGCGGCCGTGGTCCTGCGGCGCGGAGAAGCTGCAACCGGCGGCCTCGGCGCCGCGCTTGAGGACGGCGATGCGCTCGGGCTGCTCCGGGTTGGGCGAGACCGCCCCGTTCGCCATGAAGTGCTTGGGGTCGTGCGCGCTCTGGCGCGTGTCGAGTATCGCTTTCATGTCGGATCCGTCAGTCGGTGGAAGTCGGCGCGGTCGAGCCGCAAAAGCCGCTCGCCCGTTACGGGCTCAAACCCGAGGCGGGCGTAGAAGCGCGCCGCGCGGGCATTGTGGTCGTGAACCGCGAGACGCAGGAAACCGACACGCCACTGCGCCGGCGCGCCGCGAACGGCCGCGTCGAGCAGCCGCCGCCCGAGCCCGGCGTTGCGCGCGGTCTCTGAAACCCAGAGGTCGGACACATAAAGCCCGAGGCAGCCGGCCACGGTCGACATGACCGGAGCGGCCAACGCGACGCCGAGCAGCCGGCCGTCCGCGCCTTCCGCGACCCAGATGAAGGCCGCCGGCGGATCGGCGAAGGCCGCTGCCTCGAGCGTGTCGGCGGTTGCGGTGAAGGGGTCGCCCAGATCGTGCGCGAGCGCCGCCAGCGCGTCGATCACGCCCGGCACATCCCCCGCGACGGCCCGGCGCACGACGATATCTTCAGTGTTCATGGAGTGACCTTGTCCGCGCCCTTCAGACCCAGCATCGCGCGTGCCTCCGCCGGCGTGGCGATCTCGTGGCCGAGTTCCTCCACGACCGCACGGATCTTCGCGACCTGCTCGGCGTTCGACGTTGCCAGCTTGCCGCGCGCGATGAACAGATTGTCCTCCAGGCCGACGCGCACATGCCCGCCCATCGCCGCCGACATGCTGGCGAAGGGGATCTGCTGTCGCCCGGCGGCGAGCACCGAGAACAGATAGTCGGACCCGAAGAGCTTGTCGGCCATGCGCTTCATATGCATCAGGTTTTCAGGATCCGCGCCGATCCCGCCGAGCACGCCGAAGACGAACTGGATGAAGAACGGAGGCCGGATCAGCCCCCGGTCGACGAAATGGCGCAGCATGTAGAGGTGGCCGACGTCGTAGCACTCGAACTCGAAGCGCGCACCCCGCACCTCGCCAAGCTCGCGCAACACATGGGCGATGTCGCGCGGCGTGTTCTTGAACACGAGATCGTCGGAATTGTCGAGAAACGGCTTTTCCCAGTCATGTTTCCAGGCGTCGAAGCGCGCGGCCATCGGATAGAGCGCGAAGTTCATCGTGCCCATGTTGAGCGAGCACATCTCGGGCGCGACGCTGAGCGGCGCGGCGAGCCTCTCCTCCAGCGCCATGACCGCGCTGCCGCCCGTCGTCAGGTTGAGAACGGCATCGCTGCGCGCCGCGATCCTCGGCAGGAAGGCGTGAAAATGCTCAGGCAGGGCGGAGGGGCGTCCGGTCTCGGGATCGCGGGCATGCAGGTGCAGGATCGCCGCCCCCGCCTCGGCCGCCGCGACCGCCTGATCGGCGATCTCGTCCGCCGTCACGGGCAGATGCGGCGACATGGTCGGCGTGTGGATCGAGCCGGTGACGGCACAGGTGATGAGCGTCTTGGTCATGCGAGAGCGTGAATTCCTCAGGCGGCGTCGGTGAGATGGGGGGCTGCCTCGGCGCAGAAGCGCTCCAGCGCGCGCGTGAGCGGCGTCATGATCTCCTCCACCTGCGCCTCGGTGGTGATCATCGGCGGACAGACGAGGAAATGATCGCCCGCATAGCCGCCGCGCGTGCGCCGCGAATAGATGATCAGCCCTTCCTCATAGGCGTATTCCACCAGCCGGTCGAAGGCGTTGAGCGCACGGGGAAGCGGCGTCATCGTCTTGCGGTCGGCGACCAGCTCGAAGGCGAGCAGCAGCCCCTCGCCGCGCACGTCGCCAACGAGCGGAAAGCGCTGCATGAGATCGTTCAAGCGGCCCCTCAGAACCGCGCCCACGCGTGCCGCATTGGCGATCAGCCCCTCCGTCTCGATTTCCTCCAGCACCGCGAGCCCGGCGGCGCAGGCAAGCGGATTGCCGGCATAGGTGAAGCCGTGCAGAAAGCCGCCTGCGTCGAGCACCGGTTCCACCAGCCGCTCATGCGCCACCATCGCGCCAAGCGGCACATAGCCCGCGCCAAAGCCCTTGGAGATCACCAGGATGTCCGGCGCGACGCCATAGAGATCGCCGCCGAGGAAGGCCCCCGTCCGGCCGCCGCCGCACATCACCTCGTCATGGATCAGCAGCACGCCGTAGCGGTCGCAGATCTCGCGGATGCGCGGCAGATAACCGGCCGGCGACGGCAGCGCCCCGGTCGAGGCCCCGCCGACCGGCTCGACGATGAAGGCGAGCACCGTGTCGGGCCCCTCCTCCAGGATCCTGGCCTCCAGCATGTCCGCGTAGTGACGGCCGGTTTCGGGATCGTCGGGATCGAGCCCGTCGAGATAGGCGCGCGGCGCCGGGATCTTCGGCATCGGCCGCATCATCGGATCGAAGGGCGCGGAAAGCGGCGCATAGCCGGTGAGCGCCAGTGCCCCCAGCGTGCCGCCGTGATAGCTCGGCTGGCGCGAGATCACCTTGGTGCGACTCGCCTCGCCGACGGCGAGCGCATATTGGCGCGCGAGCTTGATCGCGCTTTCCACCGCCTCCGAGCCGCCGGAGACGAAGAACACCCGCTCCAGCCCCTCCGGCGCGAGCCCGGCGGTCTTGCGCGCAAGGTTTTCCGCCGGTTCGGTCTCGAAGTGCAGCCGGTAGCCGAAGGTCGACTTCTCCATCTGCCGGCGCATCGCCTCCAGCACCCGCGGGTTGGAATGGCCGATGTTGCAGACCATCGCCCCCGACGATCCGTCGAGATAGCGCTTGCCGTCGACGTCCCACATGTAAATGCCGCGCGCCCGGTCCAGCTGCGGCCGCCGCCGGCGGCTCTGGTAGAACAGATGGCTTTTCGTCTCGCTCGACATCACGCGCTCTCCGCCAGAATGGTGCAGTCCCCCGGGCGCACCTGAACCCGAACCGCAGCACCCTCGGCATGCGGGTGACCGTCGATCATGTTGATGGCCTGAAGCTGCCGCTCGCCGATGCGCACGAAATAGCGCGCGGCGAGCCCCTGGTAATCGACGGTCTCCACGACGCCGGGAACGGACACCGTGTCGGCGCCGCCGCTCTCGGGTCCGGTCGGGTCCTGCAGCTGCAGCTTCTCGGCCCGGATCACCAGCTTCGCCGGGCCCGGCCCCGTGACGTGCGGCCCGCGCGCCTTCGGCAGGACGAGCTTGCCGAAGGCCGGGCTTTCCAGCGCCACCGTGTCCGCGTCCACGCCGAAACATTCCGCCTCGAGGATATTGGAGGCGCCGAGAAAGCGGGCGACGAATTCGCTCGCCGGCGTGGTGTAGACCTCTTCCGGCGCGCCGATCTGCTCCACCCGGCCGTTGCTCATGACCACGATCCGATCCGACAGCGCCAGCGCCTCGGCCTGGTCGTGGGTGACGAAAACGGTCGTGATGCCGATCTGATGCTGGATGCGCTTGAGTTCGACCCGCATGTCCTCGCGCAGATTGGCGTCGAGCGCGGACAAGGGCTCGTCGAGCAGGAGCACATCGGGCTCGATGACGATGGCGCGGGCGAGCGCGATGCGCTGCTGCTGCCCGCCCGAAAGCTGACCGGGATAGCGCGCGCCAACGTCCGGCAGCTGCACCAGGTCGAGCGCGCGCCTGACGCGCTCCTCGCGCTCCGCCGGGCTCACGCCGCGAAATTTCAGCCCGAAGGCGACATTCTCGGCGATCGTCTTGTGCGGAAACAGCGCGTAGTTCTGGAACACCAGCCCGAGATTGCGCTTGTGAATCGGCACGTCGTTGATGCGCCGCCCCGCGATCTCGATGTCGCCGGAACTCGGGTCGAGCAGCCCGGCGATCATGCGCAAGGTGGTCGTCTTGCCGCAGCCCGAGGGACCCAGCAGGCTGACGAAGGCGCCATCCGGAATCTGCAGCGACATCGGGTGGACCGCGGTGAACGATCCGAAGCGCTTGACGATATTTGAGAGGGTTACGGCGCCCACGGGCGGCCTCCATCGGACATGGGAGTTCAGTCAGGAAAAGTCCGGGACGACCGGCCGCGCGCATGCACGCGGCCGGCCTGTGTCCGGCTCAGTAGCCCTTCTGGATGCGGCCGAACATCTTCGACCACTCCTGCTCGTTGCCGTTCCAGTAGACCGGGTCGGCGAAGGTGAGCCCGTCGAGCTTGCCGGTGGGATCGAAGGCCGGCAGCGTCGGGATCTTGGCGCCGAGATCGACCTTGGTCGGATCGAGCGCGGGCGGGTAGTTCTGACCTTCCGCCACCGCGATGGAGGTCTCCGGCGCCAGCATGAAGTTGAGAAGCTCCTCGCAGGCCTCCATCGGCGAGCCCTTGATCACGAACAGGCATTCCTGCCAGCCGAAGCCGTTGGGCGGATCCATGTAGCCGATGTCGTGGCCCTGCTCCTGCAGCGCGTAGACGCGGCCCGACCAGGCCTCGGTGACGTAGATCTCCTCTTCCGCAAGCAGGCTCATCAGCTCCGCGCCGGAACTCCAGTACTTCAGCAGCCCGTCGCGGTGGGTGCGCAGCACCTCCCAGATGGCATCCATGTCGGTCGCGCCGTTGGGGTCCTGGTCCGTCTGGAGCGAGGCGTACCAGATGCGCGTGCGCCAATCGGCCCAGCCGCCGATCTTGCCCTTGAAGCGCTCGTCGAGAAGGATGCGCGCGCCCTTTTCCTTCACCTCCTCGTCGGAGATGTGCTTGCGATTGTAGGCAAGGCCCGTGGTGCCATAATCGTAGGGCACGCAGGACAGCGTCCCGTCCGTCACCTTGCGGAACACGTCGACCAGCTTCGGGATGACGTATTGCAGGTTGGGGATGTTGTCCTCGTTGAGCGTCGTGGTGAGGCCGAGCCCGTGGTAGCGGGCGTAGTCGAAGACGCCGGAGAGATGCGCGATGTTGTATTCGCCCGGCTGGCTCGCCTTGACCCGCGACAGATATTCGTCGCCGCCGCCGAAGGTGCCGTCGACCACGTTGATGCCGGTCTTCTGGGTGTAGGGGTCGAAGGCGTGCTGGCGGAAGGCTTCCGACACGACGCCGCCCCAGCCGTCGAAACGCACCTGCTCCGTCGCCGCCAGCGCGCCGCGGGCAAAGGGCGTGTGCAGGCCGTAGGCGAGACCGGCCGCGCCGATCAGGCCGAGAAACGTGCGCCGGTCGAGATCGCCGTTGCGATAGCGGTCGCGCAGTCGCTCGTAGCGCTTGGTGTTGTCCATGGTGAAATCCCCTCTCTGGATGGTGTCTTGATCTTGGTTTTGTCAGTCTGGCGCGGTTCTAGCCGCCGCGCTGAAGGGCGAGCCGCCGGGCCAGCGCGATGCCGAGCAGCGGCAGGCCGGCGGTCAGGAAGATCATCACCGTGCCGAGCGCGTTGATCTCCGGCGAGATGGAGTTGCGCAGCATGGCGAAGATCTGGGTCGGCACGGTCTCCACGCCGCCCGGCTTCCAGAACAGCGTGCCTGTGATGTCGTCGAAGCTGATGGTGAAGGCGAAGAGCATGCCGGCGAAGACGGCCGGCGCCAGCAGCGGCAGCGTGATCTGGAAGAAGGTCTGCACCGGGCTCGCGCCGAGGCTCATCGCCGCCTCCTCCACGTCGCGACGGATGCCGACGAGGCGTGCCTGCACCACGAGAATGACGAAGGGCAGCGTGAAGATGACATGGCCGGCGAGCAGCAGGCCGAAGCTCTTGTTGATCGACAGCGCGTTGAGGAACAAGAGCAGCGCGACCGCCAGCACCACCTCCGGCACCAGGATCGGCGCGATCAGCAGCGTGGAGATGGCGTTGCGCCCCGGCACGCGGTAGCGCACCAGCGCCAGGCTCGCCAGCACGCCGATGGTGGTCGAGATCACCGCCGTCAGCGCGCCGAGCACGATGGAGGTGCGAAAGGCCCGCAGGATCGCCTCGTTCTGCGCAAGCTCCCCGAACCAGCGCAGCGACACGCCCGTCATCGGAAAGCTGCCGAACTGGCTTGCGTTGAAGCTCAGCAGCACGACCACCGCGATCGGCAGGAACATGAACAGATAGACAAGCGCGGTCCAGCCGCGCAGCAGCGTCCAGCCCATCAGCTCAGGCCTTTCATCAATTGTCCCATGCCGAGGAAATGGTTGTAGAGCAGCACCAGCGCGCCGAGCACGGCGAGCAGCATCAGCGACAGCGCGGAGCCGAGCGGCCAGTCGAGCTGGGTGATGATCGCCTCGAAGACGAGGTTGGCGAACATGGCGTCGGTCGGACCGCCGAGCACGATCGGCGTGATGTAGGTCCCGGCGGCGAGCACGAAAGCGAGCAGCCCGCCGGCGGCGAGCCCCGGCAGCGACAGCGGCAGCGTCACCTCCAGAAAGGTGCGCCAGCGCGTCGCGCCAAGCGAGCAGGCCGCATCCTCCAGCGTGGTGTCGATGCCCTCCAGGCTCACGTAGATGTTGAGGATCATGAAGGGCAGCAGGAAATGCACCAGCCCGAGGATCACGCTCGCCTCGTTGTAGAGCATGCGGATCGGCTCATCGGTGATGCCGAGCGTCATCAGGAGCGAATTGACCGCGCCCGAGGCGCCCAGAATGTTGATCCACGACATCGTGCGGATGATGTAGCTGATCCAGAAGGGCAGCATGAGCAGCAGCAGAAGCAGCGCCTTGTTGCCGCGCGAGCGCGCGATCACATAGGCCGCCGGATAGCCCATCACGGCGCAGACGGCGGTGGTGATCGCCGCGATCTTCAGCGTGTTGAGCAGGATGTCGCGATAGAAGGCATCGCTCAGCGCCTCGCGCCAGTTGTCGAGGTAGAAGCCGACCTGATCGGCCCCCGTCGCCGTGCGCAGCCAGAACGAATAGACGACGATGAAGCACAGCGGCACGATGAGCAGCAGCAGCACCGACACGAGTGCCGGCGACAGCAGAATGAACGGCTGTCGCGCCTCGCGCGCCTCGACCGTCATGGCAAACCCCCTCCCGTTCTGATTGCGCAAAGGGTCGCACCGCGCTAGTCATTGTTCAAATAGATAATTGCAATCTTCAATATAGAGATCGTCTATGGATCTGCGTCCCGCCCCGCCACCGCCCGAGCGGCTGGCCCGCAACCTCGACTGGAACCTGCTGCGGACCTTTCTGGTGCTGGCGGAGGCGCGCAGCATCACCGATGCCGCCGACCGGCTCGGCCTCAAGCAGCCCACCGTTTCGGCCGCGCTCAAGCGGCTGGAAACCCATCTCGGCAAGCGGCTGATCGAACGCGGTCCGGGCCGCTTTGAACTGACGGCCGCCGGCAAGCTGCTGCAGCGCGAGGCGATCGACATCCACGGCTCGGTGCTGCGTCTCGGCACGCTGATCCGCGACGTGTCGGACGAGGTGCGCGGCCATGTGCGCATCGCCATGGCGAGCCATGTGGTGTGTCCGGTCTTCGACGCAGCCCTTGCCGCGTTCCACAGCGCGCACCCGCACGCAACGCTGTCGGTGGATGTGGCCGCCAGCAAGGACGGGCTCGCGGCCGTTCTGGGCCGGCGCGCGTCGCTCGGCGTCTGCCTGGTGCACGACAAGAGCCCGCGGCTGGAGTACCGCCGGCTTTATCGCGAGTTCTTCGGCCTGTTCTGCGGCCCCGGCCATCCGCTGTTCGGCAAGACCGGGCTGACCAAGGCCGATCTCGTCGGCCTGCCGTCGGTGAGTTTCGTCACCGACCGGATGAGCGACGCGCTGCGCCCGGTCACCCTGATGCGCGCCGAGGCACGGCTGGAGGACCGGGTGGTCGGCACCTCGGCGCATCTGGAGGAAGTGCGGCGGATGATCATCGCGGGGCTCGGCATCGGCCCCCTGCCCGTTCACGTGGTCCGCCGCGACATCGAGGACGGACTGCTGTGGCAGCTTCCGCCCTACGATCAGGTGCCGGCCATCGACGTGCACGTGGTGTGGAACCCGAAGGCGGCGATGAACCGGGCCGAATCCGCGCTGCTGGAGGAACTGCTCGCGCGCATCGAGGCGACACCGATCGAGGAGCGCACCTACCTGTGACGCGCGCCCCCGGCCGGTGTCCTGAGCCTTGAAGCGCTACACCATCGGCGCGCGCGGCCGTGCCCGTTCGGCGGCCGCCGCGGTCTCATAGGCGAGGATCGCCGCAGCGAGATCCTCCAGCGCCGCGCCCACCGACTTGAACAGCGTGATGTCGGAGGCCTCGCGCAGCACCGGTGTGGCCGCGCGCGTCAGATCGTAGAGATCGCCCTCCACGTCGTCGGCCGACAGCGCGCCGGAGGCGAGCGCCTGCACGATGTCGCCGCCTTCCTTCAGCGCGCCGTCGCGCGTGTCGACGAAGACGCGGGCGCGGGCGACGGCCGCATCGTCGGTCTCGCGCATGCTCGGCTTGAACGCCCCGACCAGATCGACATGGCAGCCCTCGGGCAGCCACTCGCCCAGGATCAGCGGCGTTTCGGAGAGTGTTGCGGCGGAGACGATATCCGCCTCGCGCACCGCGCTCTCCAGATCGTCGGCGGCCTGCGTGAAGATCCCGAGCGTGTCGGAAATCTCGCCGGCGACCGCGCGCGCCTTCTCCGCGTCGCGCCCCCAGACCGTGATCCGCGACAGCGGCCGCACGGTCGCATGAGCGGCCGCCAGGTTCGCGGCAAGCCGCCCGGTTCCGACGATGACGAGATGGCGGGCGTCGGCGCGCGCCAGATAGTCGGCGGCCAGCGCCGAGGCCGCGGCCGTGCGCCGCGCCGTCAGCTCGCCGCCGTCGACCAGCGCCTTGAGTTCACCCGTTCCGGCGTCGGAGAGCATGTAGCTCGCCATGACGGCGGGCAGCCCGCGCGTGCCGTTGCCCGGCACGACGGTGGCGAGCTTCACCCCGAGGTATTTGCCTGGCACCCAGGCCGGCATCAGGAGCAGCGTGCCGTCGGCCTCGCCCGGCACCGCGAAGTCGTGATGATGGCGTACGGGCATCTCGCAGCCGTCGCGGAACATGGCGCGCAGTGCCTCGACCAGCGCGCGCCAATCGAGCGCCGCGCGGGTCGCCTGCGGATCGAGTTGCAGCATGGTGTCCTCCCCCTCGGACCGTTGACCAACACGTCCCGCACATCGGCCGCCGGGTTCGGCGGCACCCGATTCGCGGGGACGGAATTGCGCGCGATGATGACGGTGCGGTCCGGTCGGGTCCAGAGGGGCGCGAGGCCGATGTGCTACACGCCGAGATAGGCCTCGCGCACGCGGTCGTCGGCGAGCAGGTCCTTTCCCGCCCCGCTCATCGCGATCTCGCCGGTCTCGATCACATAGCCGCGATCCGCAATGGACAGCGCGGCAAAGGCGTTCTGCTCGACCAGGAAGATCGTCACGTCATCGGCATCGCGCAGCCGCGCGACGATCTCGAACACCTGATCCACCAGCACCGGCGCCAGACCCATGGAGGGCTCGTCGAGCAGGAGCAGCTTCGGCCGGCTCATCAGCGCGCGGCCGATGGCGAGCATCTGCTGCTGGCCGCCCGAAAGCCCGCCGGCGGGATTGCGCCGGCGTTCCTTGAGCACGGGGAAGAGCTCGTAGACGCGCGCAAGATCCTCGGCGATCTCCTTGTCCTTGCGCAGATAGGCGCCGAGGCGGAGATTGTCCTCGATGGCGAGCGGCGCGAAAATCTGCCGCCCCTCGGGCACCTGCGCGATCCCGGAGCGCACCCGCGCGTGCGGGCTTGCGCGCGTGATGTCCGCGCCTTCAAAGGAGATGGCGCCCGCCGTCACCGGCTGCACGCCCGACAGGGCGCGCAGCAGCGTGGTCTTGCCCGCGCCGTTGCCGCCGACGAGCGCGACGATCTCGCGCGGCGCCACCTCGACGTCGATCCCGTGCAGCGCCTCGATCCGGCCATAGGCGGACTTGAGACCCGACACGGACAGAAGGGAAGCTTCAGTTGAGGGCAAGGGTCGCCTCCCGCGTTCCATGCGTTCCAAGATAGGCTTCGATCACCTTTGGGTTGGTGCGGATCTCCGCGCCCGGCCCTTCGGCGAGCACCCGACCCTGATCGAGCACCAGCACCCGGTCGGAAATGCGCATGACGAGCTTCATGTCATGCTCGACCAGCACCACGGCGACGCCGTCATCGGCGATCTTGCGGATGAGGACCTCGATCTCCTCCGTCTCGACCGGGTTGCAGCCGGCCGCCGGCTCGTCGAGCAGCACGACCTTGGGCTCGGCGGCAAGCGCGCGGGCGATTTCCAGCCGCTTCAGCGCGCCATAGGGCATGGAGGCGGCCGGCGTGTCGGCATAATCGGCAAGCCCGACGCGGGCGAGCAGATCGTCGGCGATCCTCTCGCTCTCGCGGTTCTGGCGCAGGGTGGAGGGCAGCGCGAAGAGATGGGCGAACAGCCCGCGGCTTTCCTTGAGGTGACGCCCGACCATGACGTTCTCCCGCGCCGTCATGCGGAAGAACACCTGAAGGTTCTGGAAGGTGCGCGACAGCCCGCGCTCGGCGAGCCGGTTGGGCTCGAGCGCGGTGACCTCCGCTCCGTCGAGCAGCACCCGACCGCCCTTCGGCGTGTAAACGCCCGACACAAGGTTGAACAGCGTGGTCTTGCCCGCCCCGTTGGGGCCGATGATGGAGAAGACCTCGCCGGTCCCGGCGGAAAACGACACATTGTCCACCGCCCGCACGCCGCCGAAGGAGATCCCGATCTCCGCGACCTGAAGAATGCTCATGAGCGCCTCCGGGAAAAGAGTGCGGCCAGGCTCGGCACGATGCCCGAGCGCAACACGATCATGATGACCATCATCATCAGACCGAGCAGCAGGTGCTCGTATTCGTGGAAGGCGGTCAGCACCTGCGGCAGCACGATGAGGATCGCGGCCCCCACGATGGAGCCCAGCACGGAGCCCATGCCGCCGAGCACGACCATGGTCACCAGCTCGATGGAGTGCATGAAGTCGGCCGTCTCCGGCGTGATGAAGCCGTTGACCAGCGCCAGCGCGGAGCCGGCGACCGAGGCATAGACGGCGGAGATGACGAAGACCTTCACCTTGTAGCGGGCGACGTCGATGCCGGCGACGCGCGCGGCAACTTCCGAATCGTGCAGCGCCCGGAGCGCGCGGCCCGTGGGGCTCGCGACGAGGTTGACGGCGATCCACGCGCCGACCACCAGCAGACCGCCGGTGATCCAGTACCAGGTGTCGGCGCCGCGCGCGCGCCAGCCGAACAGCGTCAGCCGCGACACCGGCATGCCGTCGGGACCGCCGGTGAGCCAGGCCTCGTTGGAGATCGCCATGGCGATCAGGATGCCGAAGCCGAGCGTCGCCACGGCGAGGTAATGCCCCTTGAGCTTGAGGATCGGGCGGCCGACCAGAAAGGCGATGCCGCCGCAGATCGCCGCGCCCGCGACCACCGCCAGCAGGGGATGCAGGCCGAATTGCGCCGGCAGGACGGCGACCGCATAGGCCCCGAGCCCGAAGAAGCCCGCGTGACCGAGGCTCACCTGACCGGCGAAGCCCATCAGCAGGTTGAGCCCGATCACGGCAAGCGCGGAGATCCACACGAGCGCCGCGACGCGCAGGTAGAAGCTCGAAGGCAGCACGAAGGAGAGCGCCACGACGAGCAGCGCGACGCCGGCGGGCACGGCGAGACGATGGGACAGGAGACGGCTCATCATCACACGCGCTCCACGCTGGCCTTGCCGAACAGACCGCCCGGCAGGACGAAGAGAACGCCGAGAATGACGATGAAGGCGATCGCATCCTTGTAGGTGGACGAGATATAGCCCGCGCCCAGCGCCTCCAGAAGGCCGACGGCCAGCCCGCCGACGATGGCGCCGAGCGGATTGCCCATGCCGCCGAGCATGGCCGCCGCGAAGCCCTTGAGCGCGAGCAGCGTGCCGATGTCGTAGCTGGTCAGGGTGATCGGCGTGACGAGGATGCCCGCCACCGCGCCGATGCCGGCCGAGACGACGAAGGAAAAGCCGACGACGAAGGAGGTGTTGATGCCCACCAGCCGCGCGGCGAGCCGGTTGGCGGCGGTCGCCAGCACCGCCTTGCCGAGCAGCGTGCGGTTGAAGAAGGCCCACAGGGCAAGCACGATCACGCCCGCGCCCGCCAGCACCCAGAAGCTCTGCGGCAGGATCGCCGCGCCGCCGAAGCGCACCGGCTCGTCGCCGGAAAAGGCGGGCAGCGAATGGAACTGCTTGTCGAACACCACCTGGGCGAGCCCGCGCAGGAAGATCGAGGCGCCGATGGTGATGATGATCAGCGTCACGGCGGAGGCTCCGCGCGCCGGCTCGATGGCGAAGCGGTGCAGCGCGAGCCCGATGGCCATCGCCGCGACGATGGCGAGCAGCGCGGCCAGCGGCAGGGCGATCCCCGCCGCCGTCAGGAACACGGTGGCCATGCCGCCGATCATGACGAATTCGCCCTGCGCGAAATTCACCACGTCGGAGGCGTTGTAGATGATGGTGAAACCGAGCGCGACCAGCGCGTAGACCGCGCCGACGGTCAGTCCGGAGACACAGAATTGCAAGAGTTCTGGCATGGGCTCCGCCGCAACGTCGTCCACGGGCGGGCCCCACGGACCCGCGCGCGTGAAAGGGATGGATTGAACGCGTCCTCAAGGGCCCTGCCCGCGTGGCGGAGATCGCCTGCCGAGGCAGCGACCGCACCTGCGGGGACCGGCGGTCCGCCGCCGGCCGGTGGGGCCGCCCCCGCGCCGGCCCTAAACCGCCGCGGGGGCTCCGTCGGGAGACTTATTCGACGATCGTCCAGTCGCCGTTCTTGATCTCGAGCATCCGGAAGGCCGTCAGGTCGAGGCCGAGATGATCGTCGGCGGACATGTTGACGACACCGGCGGTGCCCATGAAGCCGGCGGTCTTCTCGATCTCGTCGCGGATCGCGGACGGGTCTTCCGAGCCGGCGCGCTCCATCGCCTCGACCAGAATCATCAGCCCGTCGTAGGCGTGCCCGCCGAAGGTCGAGACCGGCTGGCCGGTGGCTTCCTCATAGGCGGTCTTGTAGTCGACCACGACCTGCTTCTGGGGATCGTCGTCGGGCAGCTTGTCGGCGACGAGCAGCGCGGACGCGGGCAGGCGCACGCCTTCGGCAGCGTCGCCGGCCAGATCGATGAACGACTTGGACGCCACGCCATGGCTCTGGTAGAGCGGCACGTCGAAGCCGAGCTGCTGGAAGTTGCGGGTGACGATGGCCGGACCCTGCCCGAAGCCGGGATTGATCACCGCCTGAAGCCCCTCGGCCGCCTTGATGTTGGTCAGCTGCGGGGTCATGTCGGAATCCTTGGGGCCGTAGGTCTCGTCGGCGACGATCTCGATCCCGAAGTCGCCAACCACGTCGAGACACTGGTCGCGCATCGACTTGCCGAAGCCGCCGGTGCCCGAGATCATGCCGACCTTCGAGATGCCGCGCGCCTGCATGTCGGTGAAGATCTTCTGGCACGCCATGCGGTCGGTGTGCGGCGTCTTGAAGACATACTCCTTGACCGGATCGATGATGACGACCGCGCCGGCCAGCGAGATGAAGGGAATGCCGGCGTCCTCGAAGACCGGCACCATCGCCATCGTCGTTCCGGTGGTCGATCCGCCCACCATCGCCACGATGCCGTCGTCCTCCACGAGGCGGGTGGCGAAGGTGCGCGCCTTGTTGGCGTTGCCGCCGTCGTCATAGAGCACCAACTCGAGCTGCTTGCCGTTGACGCCGCCGGCCTCGTTGATCCTCTCGACGTAGAGTTCCAGCGTCTTCGCCTCGGGATCGCCGAGGAAGGACGCCGGACCGGTCACCGCGAGCGACGCGCCGATCTTGATCGTGTCCTCCGCCATCGCGCTGGTGGCGAAGAGCGCCGCGCCCGCCATGAGCGCGGCTCTCCCAAAGCGTTTCATGAAGTCAGTCATTGATTTCCTCCCAGGTTTTTCAAAAAGTTCCGGCCTCACGTCCGCCGCAGGGGCGTCACGCCGCGGCCGGCCGGCGCACCGTCGCAACGCGGAAGCGATTGGCGACGAACGCGCTGTCGCACAGACAGGCGTTGCCGGCCGGGTTCGCTCCGGTCACGTGGTAGTCGGAGAAGGCGGCGTTCTGATTGACGAACACACCGCCGGTCAGATTGACCGACAGGCCGACGCCGGCCTCGGCGAAGGCATCTGCCGCCTTGTCGATCACGGCCTCGTCGGTCGCATAGAGCGCCGCCGTGATCGCGCCCCGCGTCTTCGCCGACGTCGCCGCACGGGCGATGGCGTCCTCCACGCCGTCCGTGGCGATGACGAAGCTGATCGGACCGAAGCGCTCCTCCAGATAGGCCGCCTCGTCCTTGGCATCGACGGCGAGCATCAGCGGCGTCGCGCTGCGCGCCCCGTCCATGCCCTCGACCGCCGCGCTGTCGCGCACGACCCTGCCGAGCGTCCGACAGGTCGCGATGCGCTCCATCGTCGCCGGATTCTGGACCGCGCCCAGCACGCCCGCGGCGCGCTGCGGATCGCCGAGCAGCTTGTCCATGGCGATCTTGATGGCCTCCGCCACCTCGTCGAAGGACTTGTGCCCCTCGTCGGTCTCGATGCCGTCGCGCGGCACATAGACGTTCTGCGGCGCCGTGCACATCTGCCCGGAATAGAGCGACAGCGAGAAGGCGATGTTGCCGGCCATGCCCTTGAGCGAATCCGTGCCGGTCACGACGATGGAGTTGACGCCCGCTTCCTCCGTGTAGACGAGCTTGTCCCTGGCGTTCTCCCGAACCCACTGGCCGAAGGCCGGCGAACCGGTGAAATCGACGATGGCAACGCCCGGGTGCGTGACCAGCTCCTTGGTGATCGGCGCGTCCGCATCGTCGGCGGCAAGCAGCAGCACGTTCGGATCGAAGCCCGCCTCGGCCAGCACCTCGCGACCGATCCGGACAGTCAGCGCCAGCGGCAGGATCGCGCCCGGATGCGGCTTGACGATCACCGCGTTGCCCGTCGCAAGGCTCGCGAACAGACCCGGATAGGTGTTCCACGTCGGGAAGGTCGCGCAGCCGATGGTGAGCGCAACGCCGCGCGGGATGATGCGGAAGCGCTTGTCGAGGACGATCGGATCCTTCGGCCCCTGCGGCTTTTCCCAGCGCACGGTCGCCGGCACGCGGTGCATCTCGTCAAAGGCATAGGCCACCGCCTCCAGCCCCCGGTCCTGCGCATGCGGGCCGCCGGCCTGGAACGCCATCATGAAGGCCTGACCGGAGGTGTGCATCACGGCGTTGGCGAAGAGGAAGCTCTGCGCGTTGATGCGCGCCAGGATCTCCAGGCACACGCCGACGCGCTCCTCCGGCGTCGCGGCACCCCAGCCCGCCATCGCGGATGTGCCCGCCTCGACCAGCATGTCGGGCGTTGCCTGCGGATAGGAAATGGCGAGATCGAGACCATAGGGGCTGACCTCGTGGCCGACGCGCCCGCCGGTGGTCGGCTGATCGAGGTCGAAGGGCTTGCCGATCAGCGCCTGAAACGCGGCCTCGCCGTCCGCCTTGGCGGTCTCGCCGTAGATCTTGCCCGACGGCATTTCCGGATAGGCCGACCAGAAACCGCGCGCGCGGATTGCCGCGACCGCCTTGTCGAGCGTGTCCTTGTGCCTGTCGAAAAAGCCGGCCATGCCTGTCTCCCTTGTCCGCGCCTGTCACTGGCGCGCTGTTCGTATCCGCGCGCACTTGCGGCGCGCTGTTCGGGTCCGTGCGCCTGTCGTCGGCGCGCGTCCCTCGCGGTTCTTGCCCGGCGTTCGTGCCGTTTCCGGCCTCGCCTGCGCCACGGCTTCCCGGCGATCGCAAGCGGTCTGCCGCCCTCGACCCCCGGTTCGTTTCTTTGCGCCGCCCCTGATTGACAGCGCCCGATTGACGATCATAATAATTAACCGACCGGTTGGTCAGTCAAGTGAAAAATCGCATTGGACGACGGAACGGCCCCATACTTTCCCTCAGGCAACCGGCCCTCAGCCAACCGGGAGCGCCAACGCGTGTGGTGCGAGGGATCGGGCGGCGCCTGTCGGCACTGCGAGCGGACAATGCGGACGAAAAATGCGGGCAACAGACGCAGGGAGGTTCAGTTGACCCAGGACAAGACGGAAGCGCCGGTGACGACCGCGCGCGAGGGCGGCGTGCTGATCGTGACGCTGAACCGGCCGGACAAGCTCAATTCGTTCAACGAGGCGATGCACGCGGAGCTGCGCGCCGCGCTCGACATCGCCGAGAACGATCCGGATGTGCGCGCGCTCCTGCTCACCGGCGCCGGGCGCGGCTTCTGCGCCGGTCAGGATCTCGGCGACCGGGTCTTTTCCGACGATGCGGGTCCGCCCGATCTCACCCGGACCATCGAGGCGAACTACAATCCGCTGATCCGCCGGATGAAGGCGCTGCCCAAGCCCATCGTCTGCGCGGTGAACGGGGTTGCCGCCGGCGCCGGCGCCAACATCGCGCTCGCCTGCGACATCGTGCTGGCCGCCAAGAGCGCCAAGTTCATCCAGGCCTTCGCCAAGATCGGGCTGGTGCCCGATTCGGGCGGCACCTGGACGCTGCCGCAGCTCGTCGGCCTTGCCCGCGCCAAGGCGCTTGCCCTGCTCGCGACCCCGGTTCCGGCCGAACAGGCGGAAAGCTGGGGCATGATCTGGAAGGCGGTCGACGACGCCGCGCTGATGGACGAGGCCCTGAAGCTTACCCGCGAGCTTGCCGAAGCGCCCACCTTCGGCCTCGGCCTGATCAAGCAGGCGATGGAGGCGGCGACCGACAACACGCTCGATGCGCAGCTCGATCTGGAACGCGACCTGCAGGGCCGCGCGGGCCGCTCGCCGGATTACCGGGAAGGCGTTTCGGCCTTCCTCGCCAAGCGCGCGCCCGTCTTCACGGGCCGTCCGCCGGAGGGCGAGGACGCGGCGGGAGAAAACGCATGAGCGCGCCCGTGACGGCCGAGGGGCTGAGCAAGGAGGCGCTCGCGCGCGCCTGCGCCGACGCCATGTGGGCCGATGACAAGGCGAGCCAGGGCCTCGGCATGGAGATCGTCGAGGTCGGCCCCGGGCGGGCCGTGCTGGCGATGACCGTGCGCGAAGACATGGTGAACGGCCACGGCATCTGTCATGGCGGCTTCGTCTTTTCCCTCGCCGACAGCGCCTTCGCCTTCGCCTGCAACAGCCACAACCAGGCGACCGTCGCGAGCCATTGCGCGGTCTCCTACCTGAAGCCCGGCCGGCTCGGCGAGCGGTTGACGGCAACGGCCCAGGAGCGCTGGCGCGAGGGCCGCTCCGGCATCACCGACGTCACCGTGACCAACCCGGCCGGCGAGGTGATCGCCGAGTTTCGCGGCAACTCGCGCACCATTCGCGGCACGCTGATACCCGAAACCGCGGAGTGACCGGGCGACGCACGCGTCGCCTCTATCCCGCGACCGGACCGGGAGGCCGGTCGCCCGTTTCTTCGCAGGACCGCTCCGGTCCCGCACGGCACTCAATATATGGCCCTGCCCCGCCAAGACCGGCAGGCGCCCGTTCTGGGAGGAACTCATGCTCGACCTCGCCCCCAAGCCCGGCGATCTGGACCCCATCGAGACCGCCTCGCGCGACGAGATCGCGGCACTTCAGCTGGAGCGGCTGAAGTGGTCGCTGCGCCACGCCTATGACAACGTCGCGCACTACCGCCGGAGCTTCGACGAGGCCGGCGTGCACCCGGACGATCTGAAAACGCTGGCGGATCTGGCGAAGTTCCCCTTCACGGCCAAGCAGACGCTGCGCGACAATTATCCCTTCGGGATGTACGCGGTGCCGCGTGAGCAGGTGGTGCGCGTGCACGCCTCCTCCGGCACGACCGGCAAGCCCACCGTCGTCGGCTACACCAGGAAGGACATCAAGACCTGGTCGACCATCGTCGCCCGCTCGCTGCGCGCGTCGGGCGCGCGTCCCGGCATGATCTGCCACGTCGCCTATGGCTACGGGCTCTTCACCGGCGGGCTCGGCGCGCATTACGGCGCGGAGGAACTGGGGCTGACCGTGGTGCCGATCTCCGGCGGCATGACCGAGCGCCAGGTGACGCTGATGGAGGACTTCAGGCCGGACGTCATCATGGTGACGCCCTCCTACATGCTGGCGATCCTCGACGAGTACAAGGCGCGCGGCCTCGATCCGCGCAAGTCCTCGCTGAAGCTCGGCGTGTTCGGCGCCGAGCCCTGGACCAACGCCATGCGCGAGGAGATCGAGGAGGCTTTCGACATGCACGCCGTCGACATCTACGGCCTGTCGGAGGTCATGGGCCCGGGTGTCGCCAACGAATGCGTGGAAACCAAGGACGGCCTGCACATCTGGGAGGACCACTTCTATCCCGAGATCATCGACCCGCAGACCGGCGAGGTGCTGCCGGACGGCGAAATCGGCGAACTGGTCTTCACCTCGCTCACCAAGGAAGCGATGCCGGTCATCCGCTACCGCACCCGCGATCTGACGCGCCTGCTGCCGGGCACGGCGCGCACCATGCGCCGCATGGAAAAGGTCACCGGCCGCTCCGACGACATGATGATCGTGCGCGGCGTCAACGTCTTCCCGACGCAGATCGAGGAACAGCTTTTCCGCGTCGAGGGCCTGTCGCCGCACTATCAGGTGGAACTCACCCGCTCGGGGCGCATGGACGAGATGACCGTCCATGTGGAAGCGCTGGAGTCCCACGCCGACGACGCGCATCGCGCCTCGGCGGCCGCCGAATTGCGCGCCCACCTGAAGAACGTGATCGGGGTCAGCGCGCGCATTCACGTCGGCGATCCGCACACGCTGGAACGCTCCGCCGGCAAGGCGAAGCGCGTGGTCGACAACCGGCCGAAGGACTGACGCGCCCGCCCGACGCCGGCATGTGACGTCGGGAAAAAACCGGAAAACCGGTTTTCGCCGACCGCCCGGCCGGTTAAAAGGGCCGCCGACCGGCGTCGCCGGACTGCCGACATCTCGCCGGGGCGCGGCGCCCGCGCCCCGGCCCCACACTGCATGGAGACGACCATGGCGCGGCCGCGCGCGGACGATTACGACGAGAAGCGCAAGGCGATCCTGAAGACCTCGGCGCGGCTCTTTGCCGAGCACGGCTTCGACCGCGCCTCGATGAACCAGATCGCGCAGGGGTGCGGCGTCTCCAAGGCGCTGCTCTACCATTATTACGCCAACAAGGACGCGCTGCTGTTCGACATCATCCGCGATCACCTGGACGAGCTGATCGAGGCGGTGGAGGACGCGGGCGCCCCGGACATGCGCGGCGAGGACAGGCTGCGCGCCTATGTGGCCGCGCTGCTCGAGGCCTATCGCGACGCCAACGCCGAACACAAGATCCAGATCAACGAGATGAAGCGCCTGCCCGAGGCCGAGCAGGAGGAGCTGAAGGCGCGCGAACGCGTGCTGGTACGCCACTTCGCCGGCGCCCTGCAGGAAGCCGTTCCGGCGTTGGCGAACGGATCACATTTGTTGAAACCCGTCACCATGAGCCTCTTCGGCATGGTGAACTGGCACTACCTGTGGTTCCGCGAGGGCGGTCCCGTCAGCCGCGAGGCCTACGCCGACATCGCCACGCGCCTGATCCTCGACGGCGCGCGCAATCTGGCGGGGTGATGCGGGCTCACCGGGTGTCTCGGATCTCCCATTTGCACGCGGCGCGTACAGGTGGCCGAGAGAACCCTGAGGGCAACACGTCGGGTCTTGCCTTTGCAGGTAGGGTTCAAGACTGCCCGCGACTGATCCTGTGACCCGGGAACTCCGGTTCCATGATGCCGAGCTGATGTGTCAGACGGCGTCTTCCGGCGCGAGTTCAACGCAGCGGGCGAGTTCCCGCGCCAGATCGACCGTATCGATGTCGTCGCGCACCAAAGCTTCGATCTGCCCGGCGTAGAATTCGGGATAGGGCTCTATCAGCACCAGATCGTTGATGCGCAGGAACGCGACCATTGCGTGAAACGCCAGACGCTTGTTGCCATCGATCAGGACATGCCCTTTTGCGATGCCATAGGCATAGCGCGCGGCGAGAACGGTCAGGTCATCCTCGCCGTAGGTGAACATGTTGCGCGGGGCGTCGAGGGCGCTTTCCAGCGTTCCCTGCTTGTTGGCCACAAGGATAATCTGGTGCGCGGGCGATCCGATCTGGATCCGCTTGCAGAGAACCTCGATGTCACCGATCGAGAGCCATTCAGGCTCCAGCATGCCTAGAGCAATTTCAGCAAAAGTTGGAGACTTTTGCGCTCGCGAAATTGCGCAAATACAGAAACGTAGAGCATTTCGAGTGATTCAGCATTCACGAGAAATGCTCTAGTCTCCGAGACGCTTGATGGTCTCGGCAAATCGAACGCTGGTATCCTCGGCGATCTCTTCCATCGACGGTCGACGATGACCGCCCTTCTGCTTGCGCAGGGCGGCCTCGCGAGCGCTGATCTTCGGATCGGTCGTGGACACGGACGTATCGTTCGCCGAAGCACTTTTCATCAGAGTCATTGAGCCGGCCCTCAGTTTCGCCTGTTGCACCCATCGGCGATGTCTTCAAACAGTGCTTTCACCGCAATCCACAGACGACAGTCAAGATGTTCGTCCAACAGAGGAATTGCAACGACTTTCCGCAACAAAACGCTTGGTCATGCTTCCGACGATACGATCGGATTTGGGTGAAATCATGCGTTCAGTGCGAGAATCACGTTGAGTCTGGAGATAGAGGGACTCGGTCGCCGAATCCAACGATCACCCTTGCCGAACCGCTCCCATTTCCGCGGCGAGTCCCCGCTCACGCCGCGCGGGCCTCACGCGCCAGAAACGCCCGCCCCCTCCCCGCTTCCTTGGCGCGGTAGAGCGCTTCGTCGGCGCTGCGGATGATGGTCTTGGCGGTGCGCGCGTCGTCCGGCCACCAGGCAACGCCGATGCTCGCGCCGACGCGCGCCGTTCCGCCCTCGAAGGCGATCTCGCGGCCGACGCTCTCGATGATTGAATCGCACAGGAGCATCACGCTGTCGCGGTCGAGATCGCTGCGCAGCAGCAGGATGAACTCGTCGCCACCGATGCGCGCGACCAGCCCGCGCGGCCCCACGCAGGCGGAAATCCGCTCCGCGACCGTGCGAATGACCGCATCGCCCGCCGGATGTCCATGGGTGTCGTTCACCGCCTTGAAGCGGTCGAGATCGAGGCACAGCACGGCGCAGCGGGCGTGATCGCCGGCCTCGGCGATCGCCTCCAGTTCCCGATCGAAGCGCAGGCGGTTGGCCAGCCCCGTCAGCGCATCATGATAGGCGAGAAAGCGGTTGCGCGCCTCGCTTTCCTCCACGCGGGCCACGCTTTGCGCATAGCGGATGCCGACGAGCGCCAGTGCGGCCGCCCCCGCCAGAAGCACGGCGACGAGCACCGGCAGCGACCGCGCCCAGATGCCCTGCGAGGGACGCGTCGGCGTCCAGATGGCATCCAGCCGGTCGCGGGTCGCCCCCCTGCCGACGGCCAGCCGGTTGTCCCCCTCCAGCGCGGCCGAGGCCGGCGCGATGCGAAAGGCGCCGAGGCCGAGCTTTTCCCCGATTGCGATGAGCGTCCCCGCCTCGAGCGGCTTTACGGTCAGCAGCACCTGCGGCGGCCCGTCGGGCAGGGTCGCCGTGTCGTCGGGAACGACCGCCTGCGCCACGACCAGGGCGAGCCCGCCGTCGACCATGCGGAAATCATGCTCGTAAATCGGGATCTCCGAGCGCACCGGATGCTGCGGCAGATGATAGCCGCCATCCGTCGCCCGCCGGTGGCGCATGTAGTTCGCCCGCGCCGCGCCGATGAGATCCGACATTGCGAGGGCGAGCGCCCTGCCCTCGTGGGCCGCCAGGATCTCTTCCTCGAAGATCGTCACGCGCGGCGTTCCGTCCGGCGCGACGATCAGCGTGGTCTGAATGCCGAAGTCGGTCCATAGCCAGTCGGCGATCTCGCGCCGCACGAAGTCCCAGTCGATTCGGTCGGCGAGCGCGCGCACGGTCTCGTCCCAATGCGAGATCTGCGACTGGTCGTGCGCGAGCAGTTCCACCTGCCGGGCGATCTCGTTGCGCACCAGGTCGCGTTCGTCGGCGCCGCGCGCGGCATCGGCGATCCCGCCGGCCACCGCCAGCAGATAGGCGCCCGACAGCGCGAAGGCGACGAGCACCGCCGCGCAAATGAGATACACTCCCGCCGCGATGCGGCCGGCGGCGCCGGGGATGCTGCTCATGCGATGCTGCTCATGCGATGGTCGTCCGTCCGCCCTGCAAAGCCGTTGTCCGGCAACACGATAGGGACGAGACTTGAATCATCGGCTAAGCGACGTGGTTCCCGTTGCGTTAACGCGCGCGCGCCACACCCGCCGCTTCGGGAGACAGCCCGCATGACGCGAAGACGCAAGCCCCGCCCGAGCCGCCGCGCGTTTGTAGGCGGCAGCGCGGCGCTGGCCCTGACAGCGCCCCTGCTCACCCCCTCGGCATATGGGTCGGCGCGGGGGCAAACGCCGGCGGCCGATGTCGATGTCGTGGTGATCGGAGCGGGGCTCGCCGGCCTTGCCGCCGCGCGCCGTCTCGTCGATCTCGGCTACGAGGTGATCGTGCTGGAGGCGCGCGCGCGGATCGGCGGGCGCATTCACACGGACCGCTCACTCGGCGCGCCCTTCGAGGATGGCGCGGGCTGGATCCACGGCCCCGACGGCAATCCGCTGAGCGCGCTGGCCCGCAAAGCCGGAACACGGCCCTTCGTGACCGACGACGACAGTTTCGCCGTCCACGACCTCACGGGGCGCGCGGTGCCGCGCGCGGCGGTGTTCGCCGGACAGGACCGGCTCGCGCGCCTTGCGGAGCGCATCGACGCGACCGTCGACGCCGACCTCTCGCTTGCCGAGGCCATCGACCGGCTCGATCCGCAGGCACGCGCCGATCCGCTGCTCGCCTGGATGCTCTCGGCCTATACGGAGTTCGACACCGGCGGGCCGCTCGACCGGCTTTCCGCTTCCTGGTTCGACGAGGACGCGGCCTTTCCGGGCCGCGATGTGATCCTGCTCGACGGGTTCGACCGTATCCCCGCGCTGCTCGCCCGGGACCTCGACATTCGGCTCTCTCACGAGGTCACAGCGGTGGCATACGAGGACGGCGACGGCGCGCGGGTTCACGCCGGCGGCAAGACGTTCGACGCCGCCTTCGTCGTCTGCACCGCGCCGCTCGGCGTCCTGCAAGCGAGCGCAATCCGCTTCGACCCGCCGCTGCCGCACGAGCGGACGGCAGCTCTCGCACGCCTCGGCATGGGCAATGTCACCAAGATCGGACTGCGGTTCGAGCGGGCCCATTGGCCGGAGGACGTGCAGTATTTCGGCCAGATGTCCGCGCAGATGAGCCGCTGGCCCTATTTCCTGAACTACCGGACGTTTTCGCCGGTGAACGCCCTGCTCGGCGTGAGTGTCGGCGCGGCGGCGGCCGAGATCGAACGCCTGGACGATTCGGCAATCGTCGATGATGCCATGGCGGCGGTGCGGCGCATGTTCGGCCCGAAGGTGCCCGATCCGGTCGCACACCGCATCACCCGCTGGTCGCGAGATCCCTTCGCGCGCGGCGCCTATTCCTTCGCGGCGGTCGGTGCGCAACCGCACGACTTCAACACGCTCGCGGAGCCCATTGAAAAGACTCTGCTCCTTGCCGGCGAACACACGACGTTTCGCCATCACGGCACGGCGCACGGGGCCTACCTGAGCGGCCTGGAGGCCGCCCGGATCATCGATGACGAATTGTGGGAGGGGTGAGCGCGGCGTGCGGGGCTGCGTGCTGAGGAACGCCGACGAACGATTTTCTGCACTCGGAATCCGCCCCACGGAAGACACCCCGGCCAAGCGCCGGCGCGAGCGGGGCTCATTGGCACCCGTATCGGTGGAAAGTATCCCCGGGCAAGCGGCATACACCGGCGCGCCCTCGCGGCCGTTCCGGGACCGAATGGCTCCCGTTTCAAGTGCGGCATGACGGCTGAGGGTGCCGTTGCCGTCGCAAGAACGCCCCGGCGTCGTACCGGGCAAGCGATAGCGCGACCCGGTATCGGAGAGCCACGAGCCCGTCCCCCCCCCGAGAAACGGTGCCTCACCGGTCCCGGATCTCCGCTGACGCTTCGTCCGGGACGACGCCAGGAGCTGGCTTGTCCCCGCCCCTCACATCGCGTCGTAGTCGAGCACGACCTTCTCGCTCACCGGGCGCGACTGGCAGGTCAGCACGAAGCCGGCTTCCACCTCCCAGGGTTCGAGCGAATAGTTGACGGCCATGTCCACCTCGCCCTCCTCGACCTTGGCGCGGCAGGTGCAGCACATGCCGCCCTTGCAGGAGAACGGCGCCTCGACACCGGCGCGCACCGCCGCGTCGATGATCGTCTCCCCGCTCTCGACAGGGACGGTCACGCGGGCGCCGTCGATGATCAGTTCCGCGCTCGCGGCGTGATCGGTGGCCGCGCCCGCGTGCGCGGGCTTGGCCGCATGCGGCGCCGAGCCGTCGGCGGGGGTGAAGAACTCGCGGTGGACGCGCGCCTCGTCGAGCCCGAGCGCGGAAAGCGCGGCCGACGCCGTCTCGATCATCTCGCCGGGCCCGCAGAGGAACACGCCGTCGGCCTCCCGCGCCGGCACAACATGGGTGAGCAGCACCTTCAGCTTGTCGGCATCGAGCCGGCCCGACAGCATCTCCACGTCCTGCGTCTCGCGCGACAGCACGTGAAAGACGCCGAAACGCGCCGGGAAGAGATCCTTCAGGTTCTCGATCTCTTCCTTGAAGATGATGCTCTGGGCGGTCTTGTTGCCGTAGAAGAGATAGAACTCGCTCTCCGCCTCGCGGGTCAGCACGGTGCGGATCATGGCGAGCACGGGCGTGATGCCGGAGCCGGCGGCGATCGCGATCAGCGTGCGCGGCCCCCCGTCGTGCGGCGGCAGCACGAAGCGGCCGGACGGCGTCATGACGTCGATCTCGTCGCCCGGCTTGACGTTCTCGTTGGCGAAGGAGGAAAACGCCCCGCCGTCGATCTTCTTCACCGCGACGCGCAGCTCGCCGTCATCCTCGCCGGCGCAGATCGAATAGGACCGGCGCACGTCCTCGCCCCCGATCCGGGCGCGCAGCGTCAGATACTGCCCGGCGGAAAACCGATAGGCCTCGCGCAACTCCTCCGGCACGTCGAACGAGATCGACACCGCTTCCGGCGTCTCGCGCCGGACATCCTTGACCTTCAACGCATGAAAACGCGGCGACATGCGAGCTTCCTCCCTCGAACGGCCGTCATCCGACGCGGCCGGCCCTCAGTGACATTTGAAATAATCGAACGGCTCGGCGCAGGCCTTGCAGCGCCACAGCGCCTTGCAGGCGGTCGAGCCGAATTCCGACACCTTTTCCGTGTCGTGCGAGCCGCAGCGCGGGCAGGCGACGTCGTCGTCGCCGAACAGCGCGCGGCGCGAGGCCTTGCCCGCCGGCGGCGCGATGCCATAGACGCGCAGCTTCTCGCGCGCCTCCTCGCTCAGCCAGTCGGTGGTCCAGGCCGGCGACAGCACCGTGTTGATGCGCACGGTTTCGAAGCCCGCCTCGCGCAGCGCGGTCTCGATGTCCATGGTGAACACCGCCATCGCCGGACAGCCGGTGTAGGTCGGCGTGATATCGACCTCCACCGCCCCGTCGCGATCCACCCGCACCGCGCGCAGAACGCCAAGGTCCGCGATGGTCAGCACCGGCACCTCCGGGTCCGGCACCTGCGCGGCCGCGTCCCAGGCGCGGCGCTCGGCCGCCGCCTGGTCGAGATCGGAAACGGAGGGCGCGGTCATGGCGCTCACCACCTGAGGCCCGGATAGGCGCGCTGCATGTACTGCATTTCGGACAGAAGATGCCCGAAGCTCTCCGAATGGCGCCCGTAGCGCCCGCCGGTCTGCATCCAGCCCTCCGGCGGCATGGTCAGCGTCGCCTCGTCCAGCACGTCGCGCAGCGTCTGGCGCCACTCGTCGCGGATCGTTTCGGGATCGACGGCGATCCCCTCGGCGATCAGGCGGGTGACCAGGTCGTCGGCCTCGAACAGTTCGCCCGTGTAGGGCCACAGGTAATCGATGGCGGCCTGCATGCGCCGCCGGCTTTCCGGCGTGCCGTCGCCGAGGCGGATCGTCCACTCGCTGGAATGGCGCAGGTGATACATCGCCTCCTTCTCCGCCTTGGCGGCGACGGCGGCGAGCGTCTCGTCCTTCGAGTGCATCAGCTTGCGCCAGAACGGCAGCATGAAGGCGGCGAAGAAGACCTGCCGGGCGATGGTCTGGGCGAAATCGCCGTTCGGCTGCTCCACCAGCAGACAATTGGTGAACTGGCGTTCGGAACGCAGGAAACAGAGCTGGTCCTCGTCCCGCCCCGCACCCTCGACCTCGGCCGCATAGGCATAGAGCGCCCGCGCCTGCCCGATGTGATCGAGCGCCACGTTGGCAAGGCCGATATCTTCCTCGAGCGTCGGTGCGTGGCCGCACCATTCGCCAAGGCGCTGGCCCAGGATCGCCGCATCGTCGGCGAGCCGGAGCGTATAGGCGAAGAGATCGCTGGTCATGGTCGCTTGCTCCCGCCGCTCACATGTTGCCGACTTCTTCGGGGATCTCGTAGAAGGTCGGATGGCGGTAGATCTTGGAGGCGGTCGGCTCGAAGAGTTCCTCCTTGTCCGCCGGATCGGAAGCGACGATTTCCGCCGACGGCACGACCCACACGGACAGCCCCTCCCCGCGCCGGGTGTAGACGTCGCGCGCGGCCTGCAGCGCCATCTCGGCATCCGCCGCATGGACGGACCCGCAGTGACGATGCGCCATCCCCGTGCGCGACCGGATGAAGACTTCCCAAAGCGGCGTGGTTTTCTCGCTCATGCTCTCTCTCCCTCGACGCGCCGCCGACGAACCGGCGCGCGCCCTGTCATTCTGAACTGTGCCCGAAACAGTTGGCGGTGCCCGGCCGCGATCACTCGGCCGCGTGACGGGCCGCCTCGCGGCGCGCGGCGCGCTTTTCGGCATAGGCGAGCGCCGCTTCGCGCACCCAGGCGCCATCCTCATGCGCCTTGGTCCGCGCCGCCATGCGCTCGCGGTTGCAGGGGCCGTTGCCGGCGATCACCCGCATGAACTCGTCCCAGTCGATCTCGCCGAACTCCCAGTGGCCCGTCTCCTCGTTGAAGGCGAGCTTGTCGTCGGGGATCGTCAGGCCGAGGTAATGCGCCTGCGGCACGGTCGCGTCGACGAACTTCTGGCGCAGCTCGTCGTTGGTGAAACGCTTGATCTTCCAGGCCATCGACTGCGCGGAATGCTTGGAGTCCGTGTCGGAGGGGCCGAACATCATCAGCGACGGCCACCACCAGCGGTTCAGCGCGTCCTGCACCATCTCCTTCTGCTCCTGCGACGAGCGCACCATCTCCAGCAGCAACTCGTAGCCCTGGCGCTGGTGGAAGCTCTCTTCCTTGCAGACGCGGATCATGGCGCGCGAATAGGGCCCGAAGGAACAGCGGCACAGCGGGATCTGGTTCATGATCGCCGCGCCGTCGACCAGCCATCCGATGGCGCCGATGTCGGCCCAGGTCAGGGTCGGATAGTTGAAGATCGAGGAATATTTGGCCTTGCCCGACAGAAGCTGCTCGGTGAGCTCCTCGCGCGACACGCCGAGCGTCTCGGCGGCCGAATAGAGGTAGAGGCCGTGGCCGCCCTCGTCCTGCACCTTGGCCAGCAGCGCGGCCTTGCGCTTCAAGGTCGGCGCGCGGGAAATCCAGTTGCCCTCCGGCAGCATGCCGACGATCTCGGAATGGGCGTGCTGGGAAATCTGGCGCACGAGCGTTTTGCGGTAGCCTTCCGGCATCCAGTCGTTCGGCTCGATCTTCTCTTCCGCGTCGATGCGCGCCTGAAACGCGGCGAGACGCTCGGCGTCCTCCACCGATCCCGATTCCGTATCGCGCGCATTGAGGGCCTGGGTGTACATCTGCTCGCCTCCTCGAACCGAACCTGCCGATCCAGCCTGCGGACCGGTCTTCGCAACGGCCGGCGCCCGCCGATCCGTGCCTCCCTTTCGGGCACGAACCCGCCCGGCTTCGTCCCCATGGCCCGACTATACGTGACGAATATTTCCAACTTCAAGTGTTTTTCGTCACGCATTATCATGCAGCGCAGCAAGATCTTGATTGCACGATTCAATTCGAGAAGCGGCGGCCCTCTTCCGGATCCGGGTCGGGCAGGTCCCCGGCGCGGCAACGCGCATGGGCGGCGATCCAGCGCTCGGCGCCGGGCCGCAGACGGGCATAGAGCCGCGCGGTGAGATCGGCAGCCGCCGCCCCCGGCCAGTCGGGGTCGAGAAGCGCGGCGGGCAGCATGGGATCACGCAGGATCAGGCGGCGATAGTCATGAATCAGCAGCGTGCGCGCAATCGCGGCGTCGAGATCGCCGAGCATCGCGCCGACGCCGAGCGCCGCGTCGAGATCGGCATGCGCCTCGAGAAACGCGCGATAGCGCCGCGCCAGCGGCGCGAGGTCGAAGCCGCGCGCCACCAGATCGGCCGGCGAGCCGTCGAGCACCTCGGCCCCGAGCCGGATCACCCCGTGCGCGCCCGCGCCCTCCAGCCCCGGGCTGGCGGCGGTGCCCAGCAGCACGCTGGGGCCGAGCGTGCCATAGCCCGCCTTCAGCCCCTCCTCGCGCAGCGTCACGCGATCCTCGCCCTCCGGCAGGATCAGCAGCCGCAGCGCCGGATCGCCGGTCTCGCGCCGACGCCGATAGACGCGGGCCAGCGCCGGCCCGAAGGCGGCGCGCCCCTCCTGCGACAGGCGGTAAAAGCTGAGCCGTCCGACCTTCACCCGGTCGAGCCAGCCGTCGCGGGCAAGCCGCGACAGGGCCGCGCGCACGGCCGTTGCGTCAATGCGCATGCCGGCGAGCAGCTCCGACAGCGTGCCGGCCCAGATCTCGCCCCCGCGCGGCGCCACCATGTCGCCGAAGACGGTGATGATCAGCGACCAGACCCGCAGGGGCTGGTTGGCGTGCAGCCGCGCGACGCGCGCGGCGACGTCCGGGTGGAGATCGTCGGCCCCCACCGGCGCCCTTTCACCCGGCATGACGGTCATCCGACATCGCGCTCACCCCGCGTGGTGGGCGTGCCAGTGCCAGGCGATGTCGATGCGCCTGGGCAGCCACACCTTGTCGTGGCCGGCGACGTAATCGAGGAACCGGGCCAGCGCCGCCGCCCGCCCGGGTCGCCCGGCGAGCCGGCAATGCAGGCCGACCGACATCATCTTCGGCGCGCCCGCCTCGCCTTCCGCATAGAGCACGTCGAAGGTGTCCTTGAGATAGGCGTAGAACTGGTCGCCCGAATTGAAGCCCTGCGCGGTCGCGAAGCGCATGTCGTTGGCATCAAGCGTGTAGGGAATGACCAGATGCGGCCCCGACGGTCCCTCCACCCAATAGGGCAGATCGTCGGCGTAACTGTCCGAATCGTAGAGGAACCCGCCCTCTTCCATGACGAGATCGCGCGTGTGCTCGGAGCCGCGCCCGGTGTACCAGCCGAGCGGCCGCGCGCCCGTCACCTCCTCATGGATGCGGATCGCCTCCGCCATGTGGCGGCGCTCGTCGTCGCGGGAAAAATCCTTGTACTCGATCCACTTGAGCCCGTGCGAGGCGATCTCCCAGCCGGCCTCGTTCATCGCCGCGACGGCTTCCGGGTTGCGCTGAAGCGCGGTCGCCACGCCATAGACCGTGACGGGAATGGCGCGCGCGGTGAACATCCGCCACAGCCGCCAGAAGCCGGCCCGCGATCCGTATTCGTAGATCGACTCCATGTTCATGTGGCGCTGGCGCGGCCAGGCCTGCGCGCCGACGATCTCCGACAGGAAGGCTTCGGACTGCGCATCCCCATGCAGGATGCAGTTCTCGCCGCCTTCCTCGTAGTTGACGACGAATTGCACCGCCACATTGGCCCCGTTCGGCCATTGCGGATCGGGCGTCTCGCGCCCGTAGCCGATCAGATCGCGCGGATAGGTGTCGCTCATGGCGCTGGTCCCGTTGCGTTTCGTGCACGAGAGCCGAGAAACCTCAAATCGCGCGCCATTGCAAGCGCGCCAGGCCGAGGCCCGCCGAGGCGCGGGCTGGCGTCAGGACTTCGCGCGCACCGGCGCCGGCACGAGGGCCGGCTCGCCGAGCAGCGGCATGCGGCGCCGCGCGCCATGACCGCCACCGCCGCCGTCGCCGCGCGCGCTTTCCGTGCCCAGCGCCATCACGGCCGCACCCATGGCCGCCGAACACAGCGTGATCATCAGACCGAACAGCAGCACCACGATCGGCAACACCGGATCGGAGGAATTGAAGATCAGACTGCGCAGATTCGCCGTGTCGAACCACAGGAGGCCGGCGAGCACCAGGACCGAGGCGAAGGCCCCGATCAGCCAGTTGATGGCGAGAAGGCGGAAAAAGGGCGAGGCCCAAAGGGCTCGCGCGCCGCCCTGCGATGCCGCACCGTCGATGCGATCCCGGGTTTCGGACCCGTTGCGGTCCGCCCCCCCGCCGTCGGGTCCGGTCTCGATGTCATGCGTCATCGGAAATCTCCCGTGTTCTCTCGCCCGGCGGGCGCGTGGCCCCTCTGCCGCGAGGATCCGTGGACCGCGAGGTCTTGTGAACCGCGAGGTCTTGTGGACCGCGAAGCCGTGCGCGTTCCGCCCCGCCCTCGATCAGTTTTCGACATGCCGACGCGGGCGGATACAAGACTAACGTCGTCAGGGTGGCCGCGGATCACCGCACCGTCCACGCGTCGGATTGGCGCAGGCCGGTTTCGACATCGCGTTTCGGCATTCGCCGGTTATCAGCTTCATCGGACTCTCGGGGGAACTCGCGGGAAATGTCATCCGCTCGCTTGCGCGCGACGTAAATCGGTGTATATAGGTCCGCTGTATATCAAACCGATATATGAAACCCGCCGAAGAATCCGCGCAAACCACCCGGCTCCTCCGGGTGGAAAATATCGGGCAACCGCTGGCACGCCGACGGACCAGACGGACGGCATGAGGTGATGGCAGGAATGCACCGCAAGCCACGAAACGGGTGCCGGGAGAAAGCCTAGATGAGCGTCAGGACCCTTTGCCTCGCCATCCTGAACTTCCAGGATGCGACTGGCTACGAGATCCGCAAGCTCTCCACCGAGGGGCGTTACAGCTATTTCGTCGACGCCAGTTTCGGCTCGATCTACCCCGCGCTCGCCCGCCTGGAGGCGGACGGTCTGGTGACCGTGCGCGAGGAAGCGCAATCCGGCAAGCCCTCGCGCAAGATCTACTCCATCACCGATACCGGGCGGGCGGAATTCGTGCGCGCGCTGAGCGAGCCGCCCGCACCCGATACCTTTCGCTCGCCCTTTCTTCTGATCGCCATGTGCGCGGACCTCGTCGGCGCCGACGCCATCCGCAGCGCGATCGATCACCGCCTGGCGCATCTGCGCGCCGAAGGCGTGAAGCTCGACACGATTTCCGGCGACTGCGATCACGCGGCCACCGGGTTCATTCTCGACTACGGGCGCCATTGCATCGCCCAGGACATCGCCTTTCTCGAACGCAATCGCAACCGGCTGGAACAGATCGCAGCCGGCGACGCGCAGACGGACGCGGACGACCTCCCCGCCGCGGCCGAATGACGTCCATTTCCGGAGACCTGACGCCATGAAGATCCGCTTCTCCCACCTGCTCGCGGTCGGCATCGCCGCCGGCGTCGCCGGCTGGATGTGGACCGGCACCTATGTCGAGGGCGGGCGCGCCGACGCGGAAGGCGCCACCCCGCCGCCGGCCGAACGCGCCAGCGTCGCGGACGCCACCCTGTTCCGGGTGTCGGTGCGCGAGATCGTCGCCGAGCCGCGCCGCTCGATTCTCGTGATCCGCGGACGGACGGAAGCCGAGGCGAAGGTCGCCGTGCGCGCCGAAACCAGCGGCCGCGTGGCCGAGCGCCGCGTGCGCGAGGGTCAGCGCGTCGACGCCGGCGACGTGCTGTGCACGCTCGACCGGGGCGCGCGCGAGGCAAAGGTGCTGGAAGCGCGCGCCCAGCTCGCCCAGGCGCGCCTGGATCATTCCGCCGCCACGACGCTGAATGAAAAGGGCTTCACCGCCCAGACGCGGGTCGCCGCGCTCAAGGCGGCCATGGACGCCGCCGCCGCGCGGCTCGAGGAAGAAGAGCTCGAACTGTCGCGGACCGTGATCGCGGCGCCGATTTCCGGCATCGTCGAAAGCCCGATGGTGGAGACGGGAACGATCCTGGCGCTGGGACAGGTCTGCGCCACGATCATCGACCCGGATCCGGTGATCGCCATCGGCCAGGTCTCGGAACGCGACGTGAACAATCTGTCGCCCGGCCAGGAGGCCGAGGTCGAGCTGGTGACCGGCGAGACGGTCGCGGGCCAGGTGCGCTACGTCGCGCCGGCGGCCGATACGGCCACCCGCACCTTCCGCGTCGAGATCGAGGTTCCCAATCCGGACGGCGCGATCCGCGACGGCATCACCGCGACCGCCCGCGTGCCGCTGCGGGAACAAAGGGCGCACCGCATCAGTTCGGGCATTCTCACGCTTGCCGACGACGGCACCGTGGGCGTGCGCGCGGTGAACGACGCCAATGAAGTGACCTTTCACCCGGTCACCATCCTTGGCGGCGACACCGACGGCCTGTGGGTCGGCGGCCTGCCGGACCGGCTGCGCGTGATCGTCGCCGGACAGGATTACGTGATCGAGGGCCAGACCGTCGAACCGGTGATGCAGATGGCGGAGGCGCCGCGATGATTTCCCTTCTCGAAACCGTCCTGCGCCGCCCGCGCACCGTTCTCACGCTGATGGCGGTGATGGTGACCGCCGGTATTCTCGCCTATGTCGCGATCCCCAAGGAGGCGGATCCCGACATCGACGTGCCGGTCTTCTACGTGTCCGTCACCCAGCAGGGCATCTCCTCCGAAGACGCCGAACGCCTGCTCGCCCGCCCGATGGAGACCGCCCTGCGCGGGCTCGACGGCCTGAAGGAAATCACCACGGTGTCCGCCGAGAGCCATCTCGGTGTGATCCTCGAGTTCGACATTTCCTTCGACAAGGACACCGCACTCGCCGACGTGCGCGACAAGGTCGACCAGGCCAAGGCCGAACTCCCGGAGGAGGCAGAGGAACCCACCATCACGGAAATGAACTTCGCGCTTCAGCCGACGATCTACGTCGCGCTGTCGGGCGCGGTTCCCGAACGCACGCTCTATCAGCATGCCCGGCGCCTGAAGGACCAGATCGAGGCGGTGCCGACCGTACTGGAGGCCGAACTTTCCGGCCACCGCGAGGAAATGCTCGAGGTCATCATCGATTCCATGAAACTGGAATCCTATCAGGTGACCCAGCAGGAACTCCTGACCTCGCTTTCCCAAAACAACCAGCTCGTGCCCGCCGGCTTTCTCGACACCGGCCAGGGCCGCTTCAACGTCAAGGTGCCGGGTCTCGTGGAGACCCGCGACGACGTCTTCTCGCTGCCGATCAAGCAATCGGGCGAAGGCGTCGTGACGCTCGGCGACATCGCCGAGATCCGCCGCACCTTCAAGGACCCGACGAGCTTCACCCGCGTCAACGGCCAGCCGGCGATCACCATCGACGTGGTGAAGCGCAAGGGCACCAACATCATCGAGAACAACGCGGCCGTGCGCGCCGTGGTCGACCAGGCGACGGCCGAGTGGCCCGATCCGATCCGCGTCGACTATCTGCTCGACAAGTCCGAGAACATCTACGAGATCCTCGGCTCCCTGCAATCCTCGATCATGACCGCCGTTTTCCTCGTCATGATCCTGGTGATCTGGGCGCTCGGGCCGAAGTCGGCGCTCCTGGTCGGCATCTCGATCCCGACCTCCTTCATGGTCGGCTTCCTCATTCTCTCCGCGCTCGGCATGACCGTGAACACGATGGTCATGTTCGGTCTGGTGCTCACCGTCGGCATGCTGGTCGACGGCGCGATCGTCATGGTCGAATACGCCGACCGCAAGATCGCCGAGGGCATGCCGGCGCAGGAGGCCTACATCCGCGCCTCCAAGCTGATGTTCTGGCCGATCGTGTCGTCGACCGCGACGACGCTGGCCGCCTTCCTGCCGATGCTGCTGTGGCCGGGCGTGGCGGGCGAGTTCATGAGCTATCTGCCGATCATGGTGGTGATCGTGCTCTCCGCCTCGCTGCTCACCGCGCTGGTCTTCCTGCCGGCGACGGGCGCGGTGCTGTCCGGCTTCCTCGCCTGGCTGGGCCGGCACGCGTCCGGCCTTCTGGCAACGCTGGTCGGCGCGGGCGTCGCCGTCGCGCTGGCGATGGCGGGCGCGACCCTCTTTGCGACGATCGGCCTGCCGGAGGCGATGCTCTACCCGCTTGCACTCGCCGCCGGACTGGTTGTTGGCATCGGCGCCTTCTTCCTGCTGCGTCCCGTCGTCGGCTGGTCGCGGGCGCGCGGCGCGCGGTTGGCCGCCGAACAGGAGGCCGCCGCCAAGCTCCTGTCGGCCGGCGAACACTTCGACCCGAGGAAGGTCAAGGGCGCGACCGGCGTCTATGTCCGCTTTCTGAGCTTTGCCGCCGGCACGCCGCTCGGCAACGTCGTGACGCTGGTCGCCGTCGCCGTTCTGGCGGGTGGGATCTTCTCCTACTTCCAGCAAAACGCGCAGGGCGTCGAGTTCTTCGTGGAAGAAGAGCCGGAGGCGGCCGTCATTCTCGTGTCGGGACGCGGCAACTTTTCGGTGCGCGAGGCTCTCGACCTGGTCGACGACGTGGAAGCCATCGTGCTGACCGTGCCGGGGATCGACAATGTCGTCATGAACGCGACCGCCGGCGGCGGCGGAGGCGGCGGCGACATGCTCGGCGGCGTGCAGGACAAGCCGGCCGATGTGATCGGCGAACTCAACATCGAGCTGGCCGATTATTGCTGCCGGCGCAAGGCGGAGGACATCTTCGCCGAGATCCGCGAGCGCACCGCGCCGCTGCCCGGCATCAAGGTGGAGGTGCGCAAGATCGAAGGCGGTCCGCCCACCGGCAAGGACGTCAACCTGCAGATCACCTCGACCAATTACGACGACCTCGTCGGAGCGGTCGCGCGGGTGCGCGCCCACCTCGACACCATGGAGGGACTCCAGGACCACGAGGACAGCCGGCCGCTCCCCGGCATCGAGTGGCAGATCTCCATCGACCGCGAACAGGCCGGCCGGTTCCAGGCGGGCATCGGCTCGGTCGGCGCGATGGTGCAGCTCGTCACCAACGGCGTGCTGATCGGCAAGTACCGGCCCGACGATTCCGAGGACGAGGTGGACATCCGCGTCCGCCTGCCGGAAGCGGAACGCACGCTCGACCGCTTCGACAGCCTGCGCCTGCAAACGCCGCTCGGCCAGGTGCCGCTGTCGAACTTCATCGACCGGCAACCGCAGCAGAAGGTGACGGAAATCACCCGACGCGACGGGCTCTACGCGATGGATGTGCGGGCGAATGTGGCGAGCGACGCCACCTTCACCACCGCCGAAGGCCTGACGCGCCCGGCGACCGCCGACGACAAGGTCAAGGAGCTGCAGTCCTGGCTGGACGGAGAGACCTTCGCCGACAACGTGTTTTTCCGCTTCCGCGGCGCGGACGAGGACCAGAAGGAGTCCAGCGACTTCCTGCAGAAGGCCATGATCGGCTCGCTGTTCCTGATGTTCATCATCCTGGTGACGCAGTTCAACAGCTTCTACCAGACGGTGCTGACGCTCTCGACGGTGATCATGTCGGTCTTCGGCGTGCTGCTCGGCATGGCGCTGACGGGCCAGAAGTTCTCGATCATCATGACGGGAACGGGCGTCGTCGCGCTGGCCGGCATCGTGGTCAACAACGCCATCGTGCTGATCGACACCTACAATCGCTTCCGCGAGGACGGGATCGAGCCGGTCGAGGCGATCCTCAAGACCTCCGCGCAGCGCATTCGTCCGGTGTTGCTGACCACGACGACGACCATCGCCGGCCTGATCCCGATGGCGACCCAGATCAATTTCGATTTCTTCGAACGGGTCACCGCACTCGGCTCCATCACCGCCGTGTGGTGGGTGCAATTGTCGACCGCGATCATCTTTGGCCTCGCCTTCTCCACCATCCTGACGCTGATCGTGATCCCGACCATGCTGGCCATTCCGACGGTGTGGAGCAACGCCTTCGCGAAGGTCGCGGCCTCTTTCCCATGGTCGTCCGTCGCGCGACAGGTCGCCACCGGCGGAGCGGTACCGACGCCCGATCCCGCGACCGCTGTTGCGACAGCAGGCACACCGGGCACCGCCCCGACGCCGACAACCGCGCGCTATGGACCGCAGGAGCCCGTCTCCGATGGCGGCACGCCCGCCCCGGCCAATGTGACGGCCCTCGACCGGCGCGCTCAAAAGGACCGGGGCCAGACCTCGGGCAAGCAGCGGGCCGCGGACGACGGGACCGGCGGCAAGGACCGTGACGACCTGCCGCAAGCGGCGGAGTAGCGCCGACGCGCCCCCGCACACACACGAAAAAGCCGGCGAGGCGCACGCCCCGCCGGCTTTTTCGTGTGCCGCGCGGATTGTCCGTCGCGAACTTGAAGAGCGCCCGCGTCTCCCTCAGGCTGCGGGCCTGCCGTCGTCCGCGGAGCGCCCCGTCTGCGTGCCCTCTTCCGGCACGGTCGGGTGAATTTCGGCTTCGGCCTTTTCGGCCGCCTCGCGCTCGGATTCGCGAAGCAGCCAGCGCTCGATGCGCTTGTTGAGCACGCGCGCCTTTTCGTCGCGCATCGCCAGTTCCTGCGCGAGATCGCGGTAGAGCGCGACGGCGATCAGGATCATCAGCAGCATGAACGGAAAGGCGGCGACGATGGAGACCGACTGCAGGCTATCCAGCCCGCCGGTGAGCAGCAGCACCACCACCATCGAAAGCTGAAGCGTGCCCCAGAGCAGGCGCACGGCCCGGGTGGGATTGAGAACGCCCTTCGAGGTGAACATGCCCAGCACGAAGGTCGCCGAATCCGCCGAGGTCACGAGGAACATGCCGACCAGCAGGATCGACGCCAGGGTCAGCAGATCGGTGCCGGGCAATTGATCGAACAGCGCATAGAGACCCGCCGACACTTCCATGGACACCGCGTCGGCGATGCCCCCCTGCCCGAACAGTTCGACATGGACGGCCGCGCCGCCGAAGGTTGAGAACCACAGCATGCTGAGGCCGACCGGAACGATCATCACGCCAAGCACGAATTCGCGGATCGTCCGCCCCCGCGAAATCCGCGCGATGAAGCTGCCGACGAAGGGGGCCCAGCTCAAGCCCCAGGCCCAGTAGAACAGCGTCCATTGCTCGACCCATTCGCCGGAGGAATAGGGCGAGGTCACGAGGCTCATCTGCAGCGCCGTGCCGAGGTATTCGCCCAGCGTCTGCGTCATCACGCCGAAAATGAAGGGCGTCGGCCCGAAAACCAGCACAATGCCCAGCAGGAGGGCCGCCAGCAGCATGTTGGCGTTGCTCAGGAGTTTGACGCCCCGATCGAGCGGGGTCATGGCCGAGAGCATGAACAATCCGCCGACCACGGCGACAATGACCAGCTGCGCGGGAAAGCCGAAGGGGATGTCGGTCAGCCGGGCGATACCGCTGTTGATCTGAAGCGCGCCGAGCCCCAGCGTCGTCGCGACGCCGAAGACGGTCGAGACGACCGTCAGCACGTCGATCGCCTTGCCCCAGCCGCTGTCCACGCGATCTCCGATGAGCGGTCGCAGCGTCTCGCTGATCAGGCCGTGACTGTCGTGCCGGAAGCGGACATAGGCGATGGCGAGCCCGACAAGGGCGAAATTCGCCCATTGGTGCAGCCCCCAATGGAAGAAGGCGTAGCGCATGCCGGTCTGCGCCGCTTCCGCCGTGCGCGGCAGCCCGTCGCCGAGCGGCGGGTCGTTGAAATGCATCATCGGTTCGGCGACGCCCCAGAACACCAGACCGACGCCCATGCCGCCGGAAAAGATCATCGCCAGCCAGCTCGGAAAGGAGAATTCCGGCGGCGCATCCGCGGGGCCGAGCCGGATGCCGCCCATGCGCGACAGCGCCAGACCGAGAACGAAGACGACGAAGCCGGTGGTCACAAGGAGATACAGCCAGCCGAGATTCGTCGCGGTGGCATGCAGGAGATCCTGCGAGACCCGCTGGACGGTGTCGGGCGCGAGGCTGGCCGCCAGAACGAAGACGAGCACGAACCCGGCGGAGACGCGCAGCACCGTCCCGACATCGCCCAGGCTGAAGGCCTCGAACCAGGTAGGCCGCGTCACGTCGACCTCCTTCCGCGCCGGTCGCCGCGCAGGTCCGCGCCCGGCCCGCTCACGTGCGGATGTAGCGCACGCCCGCGTGCGCCAGCGTCTCGTCGAAAAAGGCCAGCAGATCGCGGTCGATCGCCTGCGCGCGCGGATAGCGCGGCGCGGCGCGATCGGCGAGCATCGGCGCGTGCCAGCCTTGCGTCGTCGCGATGAACTCCCGCACGCCCTGCTCGCCCCAGAAGGCATGGAAGCCGGCCAGCACGCAGTCGACATAGCTTTGCAGGATCGGGTGGTCCGCGTCGCCCCAGTGCCGGATCTCGGTGTCGGCCTCGTAGAGGAAGGCGCCCTCGGGCGCAGGCGCGCCCCGCGCGTCGCAGCGAAAGGCGTCGGCAATGCCGTCGACCACCCGCGTATAGCGCCGCTCGCGCGTGTCGAGTGCTAAAAGCCGCGCCGCCGGCTCGTCCACCATCACGCCCTGGATCGCGCACGCCGGATCGCGGGCCACCGTCAGCGTGCAGACCTTCGGCAGCGTCGGGTCGCCGTCGGCACGCCACCAGGCCCGCCACTCCCGGCGCCAGCCGGCGAGCGTGCCGGCCGTCGCCCGGGCATCGTCCCCCAGGGTGTTCGTATTGACCAGCGATCCGTAGCCAAAATAGGTTATTCGCATTCAGCCAGTTCCAATCCGGTGCCGTTCGCGTGCGTCGCGTTTTTAAAGGACCCTTCCCATGACCGACACCGCCGCGACCGCAAAGCCCCTCGCCTTGCCCGCGTGGACCGCCGCCGAGACGCAAGGCTTGCGCGCGGACACGCCGGGCGTCGAAACGCGCATTCATTTCAACAACGCCGGCACGGGCCTGACCTCGGGCACGACCCTCGATGCGGTCAAGTCCCATCTCGATCTCGAGGCGCGGATCGGCGGCTACGAGGCGGCCGCCGAGGCGAAGGGCGCGCTCGAGGACTTCTACACCGCCCTGGCCGACCTTCTCAAGGTCGCCCCGGGGGAGATCGCCTATGTCGAGAACGCCACGCGTGCCTGGGACATGGCCTTTTATGCCATTCCCTTCCGGCCGGGCGACCGGGTGATCACCGGGCGGGCGGAATATGTCTCCAACTACGTCGCCCTGTTGCAGATGAAGCGGCGCGCCGGCATCGAGATCGACCTGATCGAGGATGACGCGAGCGGCCAGATCGACACGGCGGCGCTGGAAGCCGCCATCGGCCCGAAGACCCGGCTGATCGCCCTCACCCATGTGCCGACCTTCGGCGGGCTGGTCAATCCGGCGGAAGAGGTCGGCGACATCGCGCGCCGGCACGGCGTGCTTTATCTGCTCGACGCCTGCCAGTCCGCCGGTCAGATCGATCTCGACGTGTCCCGCATCGGCTGCCACATGCTGTCGGGCACGGGGCGCAAGTATCTGCGCGGCCCGCGCGGCACCGGGTTCCTCTATGTCTCCGATGCCGTGCTCGACCAGCTCGACCCGCCCTTCATCGACCTGGAATCGGCCGACTGGATCGACGACGAGAGCTATGCCCTGGTGCCCGGCGCCCACCGCTTCGAGAACTGGGAGCGCTATGTCGCGGGCCAGATCGGGCTCGGGCAGGCCGTGCGGCAGACGCTGGCGCTTGGCCCGGCGCGTCTGGAGGCGCGCATCGCGACGCTCGGCGCGCATTTGCGCGACGGGCTTGCCGCCCTGCCCGGCGTCACGGTGCACGACAAGGGCCAACGCAAATGCGGCATCGTCACCTTCCGCGTCGACGGCGAGGCCCCCGCCGTCACGAAGTCACGGCTTGCCGAGGCGGCGATCAATGTCTCGGTGTCGCCCGCCTCGTCGGCGCGCATCGACCTTCCGCTGCGCGGGCTCGATTCCCTGGTGCGCGCCTCCGTGCATGCCTTCAACACGGAAGCCGAGATCGAGACCATGCTCAAGGCGCTGCGCGACGGCTGAGGCCGCGCGCCCCGCACTCAGGCGGGGCGCCGCCGCCGCAAGCGGCCGGTCATGGCGAGCCCGTCGGCGATGTTGCGCCCGATCAGGGTCAGATTGACGGCGCCGGCGACCAGTTCCACGGCCTGAACGGCATAAAAGCTCGTGTCGAAGGACCCGGCTTGCGCCTTCATGGCGAGGAAGACCGCCGAGGGTACGAGGATCAGGATCCCGTTCGCCGCGATGAACGGCATGCGCCGGCGCTTGGCATCGACCCGCCCCCCGCCGCGCCCGCCTGCGAGCGAAAAGCCCGTCGCCCCGGTGACGGCGAGCGCGGGGATCAGCACGATCATGGCATAGAGGATCGTCTGCTTGACCGCCGCGACGGTCGCATGGGAGCCGAACAGCTCCGAAACGACCGTGGAGAGCCAGAAGCTGGCGATCAGCAGGAAGGCAAGCGCGCCGGCGCTGCGGTGGGCGATGCGCTTGGCGGGCGCGGGCGTGGCGGATGTCATGAGGTCTCTCCTTCGAACCGGCGGAAAATCCCGCGCATCACCGTGAGCGCCGTGTCGAGATCCCGCTTCTCCAACCCCTCGCACAGGCGCTTCGCCCAGGCGATCTGGCGGCGGTCGGCCTCGGCATAGGCTGCCTGTCCGGCCCGCGTCAGCGCGACGAGACGCGCGCGTTTGTGGTCCGGGTTGTCCTCAAGCGCGAGAAGTCCGGCACCCACCATGTCGTTGACGACCCGCTGCACCGCCTGTCGGGTGAGCCCCATGCGCCGCGCGATCTGCGCCACCGTCAGCGCCCGGCCCTCCAGCGCCACGGCACCCAGCACCTGCCAGCGCGCGCTGGTGAGCCCGAGATCGGCCACCAGCGCGTCACCGACGGCAAGAAGCGCGCCGTTCAGCCGGAACGTCTCCAGAATGAGATCCGTGAGCGCCCGGCTTTCGCGGCTGTGCGTCGCGGGATCGGTCTTGTGCGGCCTGTCCATGCAACAAGCTTACGAATTGACAACATGCTGTCAATTTAAACGGCGCAGCTGCGTCGTCGCGCCGCAGTCCCTCTGGTACGGACCCGTCACGGAGCGCCCCGCCCCGCCCCCGCGAGGAAGCGGGCGAGATGCGTTTCGGACTGTCGAAAAGGGTCAAGACGGCGGGCGGCGCCTCGGATGTCAGGCGTCAGCCGTCGGGCGTAAGGCGCTCAGGCGCCGGGCGTGAAGCGTCAGGCGCGCAGGCGTTCGCTCGGCTCGCGCATGGTGACGAGCTCTTCCGCCGCGGTCGGATGCACGGCCATGGTGGCGTCGAAATCGGCCTTGGTCGCGCCCATCTTCAGCGCGATGCCGAGAACCTGGACCAGTTCTCCGGCATCGGGACCGAGCACATGCACGCCCAGCACCTTGTCGGTGTCGGCGTCGACGAGCATCTTGAGCAGCATCTTTTCCTCGCGGCCCGAGAGTGTGTGCTTCATCGGGCGGAAGCGGGCGCGATAGATGTCGATGGATTTGTGGCCGGCGGCCGCTTCGGCCTGCGTCAGGCCGACGGTGCCCATCTCGGGCTGGGAGAAGACGGCCGTCGGGATCATCGAATGATCCGCCGCCCAGGTCTTGCCGCCGAACACCGTGTCGGCGAAGGCATGGCCCTCGCGGATCGCCACCGGCGTCAGGTTCACCCGGTCGGTCACGTCGCCGACCGCATAGATCGACGGGATATTGGTGCGCGACTGGGCATCGACCACGATGGCGCCGTTCGCAGACATCTCGACCCCCGCGCTCTCCAGCCCGAGCCCGGCGGTGTTCGGGCGCCGGCCGATGGCGAACATGATCTTGTCCGCCTCGAGCGCGGCACCCTGCCGGGTCCGGCCGAGCAGGCTGCCGTCCCCCGCCTTCTCGATCGACGTGAAGACATCGCCGCAAAGGACTCGAATGCCTTTGTTTTCCATCTCCTCGTGCAGCGCGGAGCGCAGGTCGTCGTCAAAGCCGCGCAGGATCTCCTCGCCGCGGTAGATCAGCGTCGTCTCGGCACCGAGCCCGTTGAAGATCCCGGCGAATTCCACCGCGATGTAGCCGCCCCCGGCGACCACCACCCGCTTGGGGAAGTCGGCGAGATGGAAGGCCTCGTTGGAGGTGATCACATGCTCGCCGCCCGGCAGCGCGGGGTCGACGTTGGGCGTCGCGCCGACGGCGATCAGGATCGTCTTCGCCCGCACGCGGCGCTCGTCGGACAGGAGCCGCACGGTGTGTTCGTCTTCCAGCAGCGCCCGGCTGTCGAACATCTCGACGCCGGCGCGCTCCAGGTTGCGGCGATAGACCCCCTCCAGGCGGGCGATCTCGCGATCCTTGGCATCGACCAGCCGTTCCCAGTCGAAGTGACGATCGCCGACCTGCCAGCCGAAACCGGCGGCGTCCTCGAACTCTTCCGAGAACTTGGAGGCATAGACGAAGAGCTTCTTCGGCACGCAGCCGCGAATGACGCAGGTGCCGCCGTAGCGATACTCCTCCGCGATCCCGACCCGCGCGCCATGCCCGGCCGCGATGCGTGCCGCGCGCACGCCCCCGGACCCGCCGCCGATCACGAAGAGATCATAGTCGAAATCGCTCATTGCTGCCTCGTCGTCCCTGCCGCCGCGCACAGTCGGCCCGTGCGGTCGCGGCGCGTCGGTTCCCCGTCAAGGGTCCGTCCGCGCCTGCAATCGCTGCTGTCAACCGCCGCTTACTGGCTCTGCGTCGCGCCGCCCGAGGCGTCGGGGGCCTGAAGGCTTTGACCGAGGCGCTCGCGCACCACCGTGACCATTTCGGTGGAAATGGTATCGCCCCACTGCTTGGCCGCGCCGATCGACAGCGCGCGCATCTCGGGCTCCATGCGCGAATACTTCTGACCGAGGTCGGTCTCGTAGAAGGCTTCGAGCTCCTTCAGTTCCTCGATCGAGAAGCGGCGCGCCCACACCTCGTAGACGAGCTGGTTGAGCTCCGGCCGGCGCTCGGCCATCTCCAGCGCGACCTCGTTCACCACGGCATCGATCTGCTGGGTGTTGGCCGGGTTGCTCTGAATGAAGAGCGTGCGCGTGCGATCGGCCATCAGCGGAAGGATATCGTCGAAGGCGCGGATCGCGTTGGCGGCCCGCACGGTGTCGCGCGCGGCGGCCAGATGCTCCTCGGAGATCTCTTCCTGGGCCAGCGTCGCGGCCGGCGCGCCGACGAGCAGAAGCCCGGCGCAGACCGCGGACATGAGCGAATGGCGAAGCGTCAGATACATCGGGTACTCCATGGAAAACAACGGTCGCGCCCGCGGGCACGGCGCCATTGATCGTTAATCCGGCGCCGGCGTGAGGCGCGTCACCCCCGCCTCGCCGGCAAGATAGGCGGCATCCGCGATGCCGATGAACAGGCCGTGGTCGACCACGCCCGGAATCTCCAGAAGCGCGCGCGACAGGGCGTCGGCATCCGCGATCTGACCCAATTCGATGTCGAGAATGTGGTGACCGCCATCCGTCACGAAGGGCGTGATGCCGCCACGCAGACTCACGCGCCCGCCCTGTCCGAGCCGCACCAGAACGGCATCGATCGCGCGCCGGGTCGCGGCCAGACCGAAGGGGACGACTTCGACCGGCAGCGGAAAGGCGCCGAGCCGCGCCACCTTCTTGCTGGCATCGGCGATCACGATCATCCGCGCGGACGCCCGCGCGACGATCTTCTCGCGCAAGAGCGCGCCGCCGCCGCCCTTGATCAGGGTCAGCCGGCCGTCGAGTTCATCGGCGCCGTCGACCGTCAGATCCAGTTCCGGGCAATCTTCGAGCGTGGTGAGCGGCACGCCGAGCTCGCGGCACAGCGAGGCGGTGCGCTCGGAGGTCGGGACGCCGACGATATCCAGCCCCGCGTTCACCCGTTCGGCCAGCGCCCGCACGAAATGCTCCGCGGTGGAGCCGGTCCCGATCCCCAGCCGCATGCCGGTCTCGACCTCGCCAAGCGCGGCTTCCGCCGCGGCCCGTTTCAACTCATCGCTCATGTCGATCCGTGCTCATGTCGATCCGTGCTCATGCCGATCCGTGCTCATGCCGATCCGTGCTCATGCCGATCCGGCTTTCGTGAGGGTCTGCGCGATCACGCCGCGTCGAGCGCGGGTGTAGCATGGCCCGCGCCCGAGGCAAAGGGAGAGCGCCGGCATCGAAGCACCCGGCAGCGCCCGGTTGCATGACAGGTCACACGCGCCCGGGATTATTTCCCTTGCGTTAACCAAGCATTCAATTCGAAAGGGCACTCTGCAGCGACGTATTTCGCCGGCGCGATCGACCCGGCGCCGCCCCCTGGAGAGACCGAATGCGCCTCTTTTCGTTATCCGGCCGCAAGGATGTTCGGGCGTTGACCGCATCGGACCTTTCGGACGACGCAGAAAACCTTCAGTCGGCGGAGCCGACCGAGATTTCCCTTGCGACAGGCCAGCAGACCTCCCTGACGCTCGACCTGATGGAGAGCGACCTGCGGGCAGCGGCCGCCAAGATCGGCAGCGGCGCGGAAGCGCTCGGGGCGCGGGTGGAGGAACAGCTCGGCGCCCTCTCCTGCATCCGGGAGCGCTCCGACGCGCTGCGCGAAGAATCGCAGCAGGCCGACGCCACGGCCCGCGACCTGTCGCAGGCCGTCGAGACGCTGGCCGAGGCGAGCGCGGAGATCGACACCCAGGTCGAGACCTCCACCCGGCTGGCCGAGGAAGCGCGCGAAGTGGCCGACACCGCGAGCCACGGCATCGAGGACCTGCAGGCCGCCATTCGCGACATCGCCAATGTCGTGCAGCTGATTTCCGACGTCGCCAAGCAGACCAACCTTCTCGCCCTCAACGCGACCATCGAGGCGGCGCGCGCGGGCGAGGCCGGCAAGGGTTTCGCCGTCGTCGCCAACGAGGTCAAGGCGCTGTCGGTGGAAACCCAGTCGGCCACCGACGAGATCGTCGCCAACATCGGCCGGCTGCAACGCTCGGCCGAGGGCAGCATTCTCGCCGTCAACCGGGTGATCGGCGTGATCGGCGAGATCCTGCCGAGCTTCGAGGTGGTGGCGGGTTCGGTCGCGCGACAGATGGAGACCTCCCGCTCGGTCGGCGACGCGGCACGGCGCACGGCGGACTTCGTGCGGGCGGTCACGGAAAAGGTCGAGGACATCGGTGCCGCGACGCAGACGGCCGAGGACGCCGGCGCCGCCGCGCGGCAGGCGTCGAACGGCATGCGCGACCTCGGCGCCGGCCTCGGCCACCGCTTCACCATGATGATCCGCCAGACGGAGATCGGCGACCGTCGCCGCACCGACCGCCTGCCGGTCGAGATCGCCGGCACGCTGACGCAGGCAGGCACCACGGTTCCCGTGAAATCGCGCGACCTGTCGGACGGTGGCATCCTGCTGGTGCCGCACGCGGACAGCGACACGCTTCGCCCCGGCGCCGCCGAAGCGGAGCTTGCCGGGCTGGGACACACGCGCCTGCGCATCGTCGCGCGCTCGGACAACGGATTGCATTGCGCCTTCGACGCGGTCTCGCCCGAGTTCGGCGACGCCGTCGCCCAGGCGCTCACGCGCAGTCGCGATGCGCTCGCGCCGCTGATCGCCTGCGCCCAGAACGGGGCGGCGCGGATCGTGGAGGCGCTCGACGCGGCCCTTGCGGCACGGCGGCTGACGCTGGACGCGCTGTTCGACACCGACTATCGGCCGGTCCCCGACACCGATCCGCAGCAGGTCACCACACGCGCCCTGGGTGTCCTTGAGGAGGTCCTGCCGCCGATCCAGGAGGACATTCTCGCCGCAAGCCGGGGCATGGCCTTCTGCGCGGCCGTCGACCGCAACGGCTATCTGCCGGTGCACAATCTGATCTACTCCAAGCCGCAGCGCCCCGACGATCCGGGCTGGAACGCCGCGAACTGCCGCAACAAGCGGATCTTCGACGATCGCGCCGGCCTCAGCGCGGCGCGCAACACCCGCCCCTTTCTGGTCCAGACCTATCCGCGCGACATGGGCAACGGCACCATCGTCTGGATGCGCGAGGTCGACGCGCCGATCCTCGTGGACGGACGCCACTGGGGCGGGTTCCGCACCGCCTACAAGCTGTGAGACCACAGACGGCGCCTGCACGGTCCTTGCGCCTCCGCCCCGCCCGGGGTAATCGAGCGGCCCGTGTCGTGTTTCCCGGCGTCGTGAAGAGGCTCATGTCCGCATCCGTCTTCGTCTTCGATCTCGACGGCACGCTCGTCGACACAAAGCCCGATCTGGCCGCCGCGCTGAACGCGGTGCTCCACGCCGAGGGGCTCGCCCGCGTGATGCCCGACGCGCTCGGCCATCTCTACGGTCAGGGGGCTCGGGCAATGCTGTGCAGGGGCCTTGCGGAAAACGGGATCGACACGCCGGACGAAGGGCTTCTCGACCGTCTGCAGACGGCCTTCATCGCCCATTACGCGGAGCACATCGCGGTCGAAAGCCGTCCCTTTCCCGGCGCGCTGGAAGCCGTCGCGGCCTTACGCGCTCAGGGCCACAAGACCGCCATCTGCACCAACAAGAAAGAGCATCTGGCGCTCCGCCTGCTCGACGTCCTGGGCCTGACGGGAAGCTTCGACGCCCTGGTCGGGGGCGACACCTTCGCGTGCTCCAAGCCGCATGCCGAGCCGCTGCTCGGTGCGATCGCGCGCGCCGGCGGCGAGCCGACCCGCGCGGTGATGATCGGCGACAGCCGCACCGACATCGACGCGGCACGCAACGCGCGGATTCCCGTCGTCGCCGTCACCTTCGGCTATAGCGACACGCCCGTGGCACAGCTGAGCCCCGATGCGGTGATCTCGCACTTCGATGCGCTGGCGCGCGCGCTCGCCGATCTTTCCCACACCGCATGACCCGTCCGCACCGACCGGGTCTGTAGCGCCGGGGCGGCCGGCGAAACCCGTCACGCTCCCACGTCCCGCATGCTCACCGGGACGCGGGCAAGGACGAAAAGGGCGACGCCTTCGCGCCGCCCCTGCCCTTCGTTCGGTATCGCCGCTTGAAAGCCGGTCAGGCGGCGCGGATCTGCGTGAGGAAATCCGTGACCCGCGAACGCAGCTCGCTGGCCTGCCCCGACAAGGCCGTCGACGCGGTCAGCAGGACACGGGCGCTTCTTCCGGTATCGGTGGCGCCTTCCGAGACCTGTGCCAGCGTTTGCGAGACATCCTGCGTTCCCGCGGCGACCTCATGCACATTCCTCGAGATCTCGCCGGTGGCGGCGCTTTGCTGCTCCACCGCCGCCGCGATTTCGGACGAAATCGCCGACATTTCGCCGATCACCGAGCTGATCCCCTCGATCGCCATCGCCGCCTGACCCGAAACGGTCTGCATGGCCTGGATCTGGGTCGCGATTTCCTCCGTCGCCGAAGCGGTCTGATTGGCGAGCGTCTTGACCTCGGAGGCAACCACCGCGAAGCCCTTGCCCGCCTCGCCGGCGCGCGCCGCCTCGATCGTCGCATTCAGCGCAAGGAGGTTTGTCTGCGCCGCGATGTCATTGATGAGCTTGACGATCTGGCTGATCTTGTCGGTCGTTGCAACGAGGCTCTTCACGGTCTCGTTGGTCTCTGCCGCCGCCGTCGAGGCTCGGTTGGTGATCTTGTTCGACGCGCTCACGCGGCTGGCGATTTCGGCGATCGATGAGGTCAGTTCTTCCGAGGCGGCCGCGACGGACCGGACATTGACAGCAGCCTCCTCGGACGCTGCGGCTGCGGTCGAAACGCCTTCCGAACTCGCCTGCGAAGTGCCGGTCAGCTGTTCCGCCGTCTTCTCGACCTCCTCGGTCGCACGGCGGACTTCCTCCAGTGCACTGCCGACATCCGCTCCGAACTGCTCGATGAGTCGCTCGACGGCTTCCACCCGTCGCTGTTTGGCCGCCTGTTCCGCCTCCTGCTCCGCATGAAGCCGGCGACGTTCGACGGCATTCTCCTTGAACACCGCGACAGCAGAGGCGATGGCGCCGATTTCGTCACTCCGCGCCAGACCGGGAACGACCGTCTCGAGATCGCCATCGGCAATGCGGCTCATGGAGTGCGTGACCTGCGCAAGGGGTCGCGCGAGCAGCTGCCGGAAGACGGTTCCAAGCGTCCCGATCATCACGACGATCGCGATCCCGGCCGCGATCAGCACGGTCCTGCGGAAATCCGTGACTTCGGCAAAGGCAACGCCGCGATCAATGGACATGCCAACATGCCAGTCCACGCCCGGCAGACCGGGAATTGGCTCGAAACGCAGCAGCCTTTCGCTGCCATCGACGCGGACCGCCGACTGAAGCGCATCCGAAAGGGCGAGATCGCCGTCCGGGAAACTCTCCGCGAGGGTCCGCGAAATCTGGTCCGCCTCCGGATGGATGAGAATCTTGCCCTTGCCATCGACGATGAACAGGTGCCCGAGGTCACCCAGATCGGAGTCCACCAGCATCTGGCGCACCGTATCGATGGCGAAGTCGCTTCCGACAACGCCGACGAGCGCTCCGTCCACGAAACGCGGCACGGCAACGGTCACCGTCAGCCCGCCGGAACTGGCGTCCATGTAGGGCTCGGTGAGGGTTGGCCCACCCGCTTCGGCCGCGGCCTTGTACCAGGGCCGCTGTCGGGGATCGTAGCCTTCCGGCAACTCGATGTCCGGCCAGGCGATCATCTTGCCCGCCTCGGTTCCGTAGTAGGTCAGATCGAACGTCTCGACGAGCGCGGGAAGGTCGAAGCTCTGCGGCCGTATCGCCTCGTTTTCGAGGTCCCGGAGGGATTGCGCGGCTGCTTGCGTCAACAGGACGCGGCTGCCGAGCCAATTGTCGACGCCCCGCGCCATTGCCTTGCCCAGAAACGAAAGCGTTTCATCGACCTTTCTGGAGGCTTCCATTCGCTTGGTCGTATCGTTGTAGAAGGCGAAACCGGCGAAAACGATGACCACGACGAGCGTCGCGGCCGCGAGTATACGGCTCATCAAGCCGCGACCCGGGGTTCGAGAGCGAGACATCGACATTTTTGCAAGACCTCCAGGGGCCGGCTCGGGTTTCGCCCGAGTTCCGTAGCGGCACAGTGAATTCCTTTGAAACTCACCTAGAGGAGATTCGTAACAAAAGGGTTTCCTGCGTTCTTCTGAATCAAGACGCACGGCAATAAAAACAAACAGAACAAGTAATACACCTGGATCCGCAGGGACTGCGAATTCTGCCCGGTCGAACCCAAGCTGTCAGAGCGCCGACACGGCCTGACACCGGCGGCGTCTGCTCCATCGGGCAAGCGAACGGCGAGATCTCGCAGGCATTGCGACCCGGCCCGGCAAACGATCGAAGAAAAACCGAGGCATGAAGCGGTCGCCGCCTGCACGTTTTGCGCAACCCGGTGTCGGCGGTCAGAAGTCGTTGACGAGACGCGACCAGCTCTCGGACGCCAGGCCGCCGGCGTAGAAGCGGCCCGACTCGACCGCCTCCCGCAGTCCGTCGTCGACCGACGCATAGAGAAAATATCCTCTGTGGCGAAAGCCCATGTGCGGCTGCACCTGGAGGGCCGCGAGCAGGAACTGCTGCGCCATGCCGTGCGCCATCGTGTGACCCTCCGCATCGAGACGCACGAGCAAGGCCTCCACCGCCGCCGCCTCGTCTCCGGGCGCGCACAAGAGGTTCAGCACCCAGGCCGGCCCCTCGGGCTTTGCGTAATAGGCATAGGCCGCCTTGATGCCGCCGGCCGCCGTCTCCGCCAGCGCGAACGACAGCTGTCCGCGGCGATGGTTGCGCGCCGCCATGGTCGCGATCCATCCGAACTCGGCGCATTGCCAGTCGGGATACACTTCGAAACGTTTCAGGAATGCGTGTGCCGCCTCCGCGAAGGCCGCCGCATCGACCGCGCGCAGCGACAGCGTTTCGGCCGCGCGGGCCGGCCCGGCGGCCCGGCGGAACACACCGTCGGCCAGCGCCGCGGGCAGGCGCGACACCTGCCGCACCACCGCTCCGCCCGGGCCGGACCACCTGCGCCGCGTGCGATGGAGCAGATGCGCGGACGGGCGGAAGACGCGCCGCCATTCCAGGCTTTCCACGGGCAGCACCCCGCCCTTCAGGGCCTCCCAGTGGCGCGCGCTCCTGGGAACGGCGGTGTCGGAGAACAGAAGATCGTAGTGCGAGCTGCGCAGATGCTTGTGGAGCGCGGCGGCCCCGCGCAAACCCTGCTGGCCGTCGGCCATGAAGGAGCACAAGAGGCGCGCGGCCACGCTCTCGCCGCTCACGCGAAAGCGCATCGGCACGCCGATGAGGGCGGCCCGTATCCGTCCGTCGGAGGCTTCGTAGACGATGCTGCCGTTGTCGCGATTCAATACGGGACTGCCGAAGCAGAACTCCGACAGATAGTCGACGAGATCCCCGCAGGCGCGACGCTTGCCGCCGCGAAACACAGACAGGAACATCGTGGCCACCGCCTCGACGTCACGCGGCTCCATCGGCCGCACGCCGGTTTTCGCGACCGGCGGAAAATCCCGTTCAATCCGCATGCGTGGTCTCAGTCCCCTCCACGACACGGTCTCCCGCACCTTGCCGCACCCGCAGGCGCTCCCTGCCCCTCAATGGAGCGCGAGGATCGCATGGGGCCATTGCCAATCGATTAATCGCGCAAAGAACGAACATCTCGCGCAGTGCAACCCGTCGAGACGCCCACCGGCATCCCGGCGCCGCGAAGCGTGTGAAAAACTGCGCCACGGGACTTGCGGAGCCGGGAGGCTTCCTTTAGATACCCCTCACCGGCCGACAGGCTACGGGCGATTAGCTCAGCGGGAGAGCGTTCCGTTCACACCGGAAAGGTCACTGGTTCAATCCCAGTATCGCCCACCATTCTTTTCAACGACTTATACTGAATATACGGAACGGCCTCTGGTTCAAGTGAACCAGACGGATAGGCTTTTTCGATAGTGTCCCAGTTTGAAATCAAGCCTGATTGACAAGGTATCGAATGTCGACCCGGCTTCCTATATGCTTAGGGGTAAGCATAAGGAGGAATCATGCAGCAACTTGAACGGCTGCCGACCCGAGAAGAATTCGGCCAAAACGTCTTGAAACAGCGAGAAACTGCTTTTCAGATGGAGCAAGAGGCCCTCGCCTCAGGCAATACGCGAGGCGCTAAGGATTACTCAAAGATCGTTCGTCAGTACGACAAATTGATTTATGAATATGGGTTAGATCGCTATGCCGACCTGACCTAAAGGACAAAAGCGCCCCGCCCACGCCGACGAAAAACTCGGCGAAGATCTGGTGCGGAACCAACGCGATCAACCGCCCTCGTCACGTCGCCCCGTCGTGCCGGGCGGCGATCCGCGCCAGCAGGACGCGGTAGGCGGCGTGTGTGTGGGGTGCAGCGGTGCGCACCAGAAACGACAGCAATTCCGTGCCCTCCAGAACATCGGCGACATAGGCGTTGGCGAAAGCCTCGGCCGCATGTGCGATCGTGAGCGTCGGTGTTCCCAGATGCCGGAACCTCCGATAATAGGCCCGCGGCGGACCGCTGCCGCGCGCCAGATCGTAGACCGCGCCGATGAAGGCGCCGACCACGGCGAACCCGTAGATCTGGAGCCGCGGATCGCACGCCGGAGACCGCCCCGCCGGCGCCCCCCGCCGGGCGCGGATCAGCGCGGCCAGCGCCTCTTCCATGCGTCCGGCGCGCCACTGCCGGGCGACGCGACGGGCCTCCCGCCGGTCGGCGATCAGCGCCAGCAGACATGCATGCGCCGCCGGCGGAAACTCCGGCATCTCCCGCCCCTCCCCAGCGACGCGCGACCGCGCCGCGACCCAACGCTCGCCGATCCGGTCGCGATCCCGGCGAATCGCCGGGGCAAGCCAGATCGAGCGGCCGCCCTGGTCGGCCGGCCGCCCGTGCAGATCGATCGCATGTCCCATTTCATGCGCGAAGACGCCGACCCAGATGGCCCCGTCGGGCATCGCCTCGAAGCGGGCCGGCGCGACGATATAGTGTCCGTCCGCCCGATAGGCCCCGCGCGCGCCGGCCGGGAACTTGCGTTTGACCGGCGGGGTCGCATTGAAGGCCAGAATGGCGACGGGATTCGCGTTCTCCGACAGATGCTTGACATAGTGACGCTCGAACGCGGTGCGTTCTGCGAAGCGGGCGGCCTGGCCCCTGGACATGCGCTCTCGTGGTTTCGGACGGCAGGACGCGGGCCCGGTGCGGGCCCGTCTGCGTCGTCACGGTGCAACCGCTTGAATTACCGGGGACTTAATCGCAAGAGGCACGGTTTCAGTCGATCGGCGACGCACCGGAATAGAGCGGGCCCGCCTCGCTGAATTCGCGCATCGCGTCTGCCAATTCTTTAGAAATCCGGGAGACATCCCGGCACGCGCACAAATTTTCCCCAACGTCTATCGGTTCGCGCATGCCCTTGGCGGACGCGCGACGACGCTGCGCGGGCCATGCCGACAACCGATCCAGAAGACATTTTCATGAAAGGTGCGCCGCACAACGAAGAAATACAATATTTAATTCAGTATTACTTGATATCGCAATGCGTGATTTGATTTTTCCAGTATTGAAGAATGTTTTTATTTGACAGGCCCGGTGACGAGGATCAGGATTTTCGGAAAATAGAAACGACCCTTCCGGAACACTTGAACGCGGGCACAGCGCATGTCGGCACACGCTTCCAGCGACGTCCAGTCGATCGCCATCATCGTTCTCGATCAGTTTTCGCTGATCGCCTACACCTCCACGATCGAACCGATCCGGCTCGCCAACCGGGTGCTGGGCGAGGATCACTATCGGTGGAAGACCTATTCGCTCGACGGCAACGCGGTCCAGGCGAGCAACGGCTGCCGGATTTCCGTCGACGGATCGATCGCGGATCTGGACGACGCCGACATCACGCTGATCTGCTCGGGCGTCGACGTGGAGCGGGTTTTCCTGCCGCGCGAACTGGGCACCAAGCTGCGCCGGCTGAACGCGCGCGGGCGCACCTACGGCGCCGTGTGCACCGGCTCCTATGTGCTGGCGCGCTTCAATCTTCTGGAGGGCCGGCGCTGCACCATCCACTGGGAGAACCTGCGCTCCTTCCGCGAGGAGTTCCCGGATGTGGATGTGTCCGGCGATCTCTTCGCCATCGACCGCAACTGCATCACCTGCGCCGGCGGCATGGCGGCGCTCGACATGATGCTGCGCGTGATCGCGATCCAGCACGGCGCCTATCTGGCGCATGAGGTCGCCGAAGTCGCGCTCTACCAGAACATGCGCTCCGGCGAGAGCGCGCAGCGCCACGATCTGGAAAGCCGCACCGGCATCTCCAACGTCAAGATCCTCGATGCCATCCGCATCATGGACCTGCATATCGAGGATCCCCTCTCCTGCCAGCAGCTCGCCATGACGGTGAGCCTGAGCCCGCGCCAGCTCGAGCGGCTGTTCCGCCGCCACTTCGACTGCACGCCCGGCCAGTATTACCTGAAGCTGCGGCTGGAAACCGCGCGGGACCTCCTGCGTCGCACGAACCGGGCCGTGCTCGACGTGGCCATCGCCTGCGGCTTTGCCTCCACGTCGCATTTCACCAAATGCTACCGCGAGCGCTACGGCTGCACGCCGACCGAGGAGCGGCAGTCCTATTTCTGGGCCCATGGCGCGCGCAAGGGCGCCCGTACGCGCGCGCCTCTCGCCGCCGTGACCGGCAGTTGATCCCCAACGGTCGCGCGACGCGCCGGCCGGCAGTCGGAAAGGCAAGCCCGTTTCATCCGGCCATTTGCACTGGATGCAGTAACGGCACGTCCGGGCCCGACTTCCGGGCCAAACGGCTTGACCTGACGGCTTTCTCAACGTCTTGCCAGACGATTGGGCCGGGACAACTGCGCCCGGATCGCCCGGCGAGAAAGCTCACGTTACGGCACATGCAATTCCTGTAACGCTTCATTCTCCAATTCTACGAATACCCCCGCACGATTCCGATTTTGTTCATCGATGCGACGTAGCGTTCGCCTCAAAAGGACGGATCGCGTGCAGCATTACATCAGACAAGACCTCTCCCAGGACAGGGTTCTCGGGAACCTGCTGGGCACGGCGCATCAGGGCCTGATGATCGTCGATTCCGATCTTCGGCTGGTGCTGGCCAACGAGACGGCCGTCCGCCTGCTCGGTCTGCCGGCCGACCTGGTCGCCGCGATGCCCACGCTCGCCGACCTGCTCCGCTTCGCCGCCGAACGCGGCGATTTCGGCCCCGGCGACCCGCGGACCCATGTGGAGGCCGGCCTTGCCCGGGTGCGCGCGCGCCGTCCGTTCGACTTCGAGCGCCGCGATCATGCGGGAACCGTGCTGCGCGTGCAGGGAACGCCGACCCAGGACGGCGGCTTCGTCACCTTCTACTCCGACATCACCGAAGCCCGGCGCCATGAAGACGCGGCGGAAGAGGCACGCCACGTGCTGGAACACCGTCTGGAGGAGCGCTCGGCCGAACTGCGGCGCGGCCGCGACCTGCTCTTCAACGCCGTGAACGCGGTGCGCGACGGGCTCGCCATTGTCGACGAGCGCGGCACCATCGTTCTCGCCAACGGCACCTTCAAGCGGCTGTTCAGGACCCCGGAGCGTCCGGAGCTCGAGGGCGCCAACATTCTGGAGGTCTTCGAGACCTCAGGCCCGCCCGGTCTGGCCGAGGCGCTGGAGGGCCTCGACACGGACCCCGAAATCCCCTGCGAGTTCCGCTTCGGCCGCGAGACCTGGTATCGGGTGAGCCGCCGCCCCATCGGCGCCGACGGAACGCTGACCTACAAACTCACCGACGTCACCGCCTTCAAGAAGCAGCACCGCGTCCTGCAGCGCCATGCCGACAAGCTCGTCAAGCTGCTGCGCAACGAACAGAAGATCAACGAGTTGCAGCGCGAGTTCGTGTCGATGGCCTCGCACGAGTTCCGCACGCCGCTGGCGATCATCGCGAGCAACGCCCAGCGTCTGCAGCGCCGCCTCGACAAGGCGGGCACGGATGCGGGCGCGCCGGCAGTCGACGCCGAGACCCTGACCGCGCGGCTCGGCAACATCCGCCAGTCGGTCGACCGCATGCAGTATCTCATCAACCGCTTCCTGAGCTTTTCGCAGGGACAGTCCGGCATGCTGGAAATCTCGCCCGTCCGCACGCCCCTGCGACCGCTGGTCGAGGCGGTCTGCGAGCACCGTCAGAAGGTCTGCGAGACACATCGGCTCGATCTCGACATCGCCGATCTGCCGGAAATGGCCACCATCGACGCCAAGCTGATCGAGCAGAGCCTCGACAACCTGATTTCGAACGCCGTCAAATATTCGCCCGGCCAGGAGCGGGTGCGCATTCACGGCTTCACCGACGGGCGCTTCGCCGTCATCCGGATCGAGGACACGGGCGTCGGCATCCCCAAGAAGGAAATCCCGAAGATCTTCCGGCGCTACTACCGCGCCTCGACGGCGAGCGGCATTCCCGGCACCGGGATCGGGCTGCACATGACGGACATGATCGTGTCCGGACACGGCGGCCGTCTGAACGTCTACAGCGAGGTCGGCAAGGCGACGACCGTCGAGATCCGCATTCCGCACAGCCGGAACGAGGCGGAGACCGGCGGGCCCGCTCTGCCAGAGGACCCGGAAAACCGGCCCGTCGAAAAGGAGGTCGCGCAATGAAGAAAGCCGCCAGGATCCTGTGCATCGAAGACGAACCGCTGCTGTTGCAGGACCTCGTGGAGGAACTGGAAGACGCGGGCTATGAGGCCATTCCCGCCGCCGACGGTCAGGCGGCGCTCGACCAGCTGCGGCAGGTCACGCCGGACCTCATTCTGTGCGACATCATGATGCCGCGCATGAGCGGTCCGGAGCTGCTGGCCCATGTCCGGGAAAAGCTGCCCGCCCTCAGCCGCGTGCCCTTCATCTTCCTGACCGCGCTCGCCACCCGCGAGGACATCATCCGGGGCAAGAAACTGGGCGCCGACGACTATCTGACGAAACCCCTCGACTTCGACATGCTTCTCGCCACGGTGGAAGCGCGCCTGAAGGAGGTCGACCGCATCGACCACGCCCACAAGGAACAGCTTCTCAAGATCGAGAAGGCGATCCGGCACCTGACCCCGCATCACAAGGGGCCGTTGCGTGTCGCAATCGTGAGCGCTTACCCGAAGATCACCGAGCCCATCCGCGCCGCCCTCGACGAGTTGGGCTGCGAGATCACGCTGGTGCCGGAAGATACGCTCGCCCGCAAGAAACTGGCGGTCGACGGCCACGACATCCTCCTGCTGCTCTACAGCAAGGTCGTGCACTACTACCTGCAATATGTGACGAGCACGCAGATCCGCCCGGCCCATGGCAAGGTCGTTCTGCTCGCGCCCCCGAACCTGACGGCGGACCAGCGCACCGGCCTGCTGGAAACCGGCATCGACGGCTACATCGACTATCCCTACCGGCCGGTGGACGTGTTCAAGATCGTCATGGACCGCCTTCAGGCGGCCTGAGCAGCGGTCGGCTGCGGAGCGCCCGCAAGAGCACGGACCCGACCCGGGGCCGAAGAAAGCACGCGGATATGAAAAGGCGGCGCCGGGGGCGAAACCGGCGCCGCCTTTCGTCATTGGTTCGGGCCGTCCCCGCCGGCGACATCCGCGCCACGGCCTGCCCGGCGCCAGCCCCTTTAGTGCAGGATCTGGCTGAGGAATTCCTTGGTGCGCTCGTGCTGCGGGCTGGTGAAGAACGGCTCCGGCTCGTTCTGCTCCACGATCTGCCCCTGATCCATGAAAATCACCCGGTTGGCCACCTGACGGGCAAAGCCCATCTCGTGCGTGACGCACAGCATGGTCATGCCCTCTTCCGCGAGGTTGACCATCACGTCCAGCACTTCCTTGATCATCTCCGGATCGAGCGCCGAGGTCGGCTCGTCGAAGAGCATGATCTTCGGGTTCATGCACAGCGAGCGGGCGATCGCCACGCGCTGCTGCTGGCCGCCGGACAGCTGCCCCGGGTATTTCAACGCCTGCTCGGGGATCTTCACCCGCTCCAGATAGTGCATGGCGACTTCCTCGGCCTTGGCCTTGGGCATCTTGCGCACCCAGATCGGGGCGAGCGTGCAGTTCTCCAGAATGGTGAGATGCGGGAACAGGTTGAAGTGCTGGAAGCACATGCCCACCTCCCGGCGGATCTCGTCGATCTTCTTCAAATCGTCGGTCAGCTCGATCCCGTCGACGACGATCTGCCCCTTCTGGTGCTCCTCCAGCCGGTTGATGCAGCGGATCATCGTCGACTTGCCGGACCCGGAGGGCCCGCAGATCACGATGCGCTCGCCGCGCATGACCTTGAGGTTGATGTCGCGCAGCACGTGGAAATCCCCGTACCACTTGTTCATGTTGGTGATCTCGATCGCCACGTCCGTGTCGGAGATCTGCATCTTCGCCCGGTTGACGGGCACGCTCTCGAGATCGACGGCGTTTTCACTCATCTCGGTCATCCTCGAAACTCCACAAAAGGGTCGGACCGGACGCGCCCCGGCCGGGGCCGCGCCCGGGGGTCGCTAGCGTTTGTGCCCGGTGTGCAGCCGCTTCTCCATGTAGATGGAGTAGCGCGACATGCCGAAGCAGAAGAGGAAGAAGATCGTCGCCGCGAACAGATAGCCGGTATGGCCCTGGCTCGGCGTCGCCCAGGTCGGATCGGTGAACGACGACTGGATCTGGCCCAGCAGGTCGAACATGCCGACGATCAGCACCAGCGTGGTGTCCTTGAACAGCCCGATGAAGGTGTTGACGATGCCGGGAATGACGAGCTTCAGCGCCTGCGGCAGGATGACCAGATACATCATCGGCCAGAACCGCAGCCCCAGCGCCATCGCGCCCTCGTATTGGCCCTTGGGGATCGCCTGCAACCCGCCGCGCACCACCTCCGCCATATAGGCGGAGGAAAACAGCGTCACGCCGATCAGCACGCGCAGCAGCTTGTCGAAGGTCACCCCCTCGGGCAGGAACAGCGGCAGCATCACCGAGGACATGAACAGCACGGTGATCAGCGGCACGCCGCGCCAGAACTCGATGAAGATCACGCAGACCAGCCGGATCGCCGGCATGGTCGACCGCCGCCCAAGCGCCAGCGCGATGCCGATGGGCAGCGAGGCGACGATGCCCGTCACCGCGATCACCAGCGTGACCAGCAGCCCGCCCCACTGCGCGGTTTCCACGATCGGAAGCACCACCGTGTCGCCGAAGGTGAGCCCGGTGAGCAGGAAGTAGGCGACGATCGGGAACGCCACCAGGAACAGCAGCGCATTGGTCCGCTTGAACGGCACGCTCGGAATGGCGAGCGGCACGAGCAGAAGGGCGAAGAGCGCATAGACGATGTCGACCCGATAGCGTTCCTCCACCGGATAGCGGCCGTAGATGAACTGCGGCAGATAGGCATCGACATAGGCCCAGCAGGCCCCCGCCGCCTCGCCGGGCGGCGGCAGACAGGCGGTCCGGTCCTCGCCGGTCCAGACCGCGTCGATGAACGCGAACTGGATGATCGGCGCGATGATCGAGTAGAGCAGGAACAGCCCGATCAGGGTCAGGATCGTGTTGCCGATCGAGGAGAAGAGATTATCGCGCATCCAGCCGAGGGCGCCGGTCGTGGAGACCGGCGCCGGCAGCGTCGGCGCCTCTTCGGTTCGGATGTGAAAGACGTCAGCGTTTGCCATGGTCCGCCCCTTATCGTTCCACGAGCGCCATGCGCTGGTTGTACCAGTTCATGAAGGCCGACGTGGCAAGGCTGAGCGAGAGATAGATGGTCATCCAGATCGCGATGATCTCCACCGCCTGACCGGTCTGGTTGAGCACCGTGCCGCCGACCGACACCAGGTCGGGAAAGGCAATCGCGACCGCCAGCGACGAGTTCTTCGTCAGGTTCAGATACTGGCTGGTCAGCGGCGGAATGATCACGCGCATCGCCTGGGGAATGACGACGAGGCGCAGGGTCTGCCCGTTGCGCAGGCCGAGCGCATGCGCGGCCTCCGTCTGCCCGTGGCTCACCGCCAGGATGCCGGCGCGCACGATCTCCGCGATGAAGCCCGCGGTGTAGATCGCCAGCGCCAGCGTCAGCGCGAGGAACTCCGGAATCAGGTTGATGCCGACGCCGATCTCGAAGCCCTGCCGGAACACCGGACCGGTCTCGATGAACACCGGATGCTCAAGCGAAATCGGCATGCCGGAGAGGAAATAGGCGACCAGCGGAAGCCCGAGGATCAGGCCGAGTGCGGTCAGAAACACGGGGAACGGCTCGCCGGTGGCCTCCTGTCGCTTGCGCGCCCAGGAGCGGATGACGAAGGTCGCACCGAGCGCGACGATCAGCGCCATCACCACAAGCGACGATCCGCTCTCGAAGACCGGCTTGGGCGCGCGCAGACCCGCGATGTTGAGGTGGAAGGTGTCGAACAGCGACCACTTCTCGCGCTTGCCCGGCACGGCCCGCAGCACGGCGAAATACCAGAAGAAGATCTGGAGCAGCAGCGGCACATTGCGAACGATCTCGACGTACCAATAGGCCAGCTGCTTGATGATGAAGTTGTTCGACAAGCGCGCGATGCCGACGATGAAACCGACCACAGTGGCCAGCGAGATGCCGATCACCGCGACCAGCAACGTGTTGAGAAACCCGACGAACAGCGCAGTGCCATAGGTCGAGGTTTCCGAGTAGTCGACCAGCGACTGGATGATGCCGAAACCGGCGGTGTTGTTGACGAACCCCCAGCCCGAAGCGATGTTCTGCCGCTCCAGGTTGGCGACGGTATTGGTGACGATGAAGTATCCAAGCGCCGCGATCACCACGACGAGCAGCACCTGATAGAACAGGCTGCGGACCTTGGGATCGTTCACCAGCGACGCGCGCGCCGGCGCCGCATCGGATTCGTGATCCTGACTTGCCATTTGACCTCGCCCCGACTGTCATCGGCGACCGGAGGCGACCGGAAGACGCGCGCCCTGGAGCACGCTGCCTGGATGGTGCGTCGCATGAACGCGGCACGAACCACGACACGAAGGGCATCGCAGCGGCGCGACGCGCCGCATGCGATCTCTCCGACACGAACGGTCCCGGCGAGCCCTCTCTCCCGTTGCGGGAAAGCCCACTCGCGAAACACGTCCGGCACGGACAGACCGCTTCCCCTTCGCGGGAAACACCCGACGCGGGACACATCGGCGCAAGGCGGACCTCGCACCCGTTCCCGCGCCCGGACCCGTGAAACGTACACCCCAGGCGAATGCCATCCAGACGGAAGCGGCTGCCGCATGTCGCGAAGGCGTGGACCGCACCCGCATGCGAGCGACCGCCCCGGTCGCATCTGCCAGTCTGACGTCGATCCGTCGCGCGCCGCCGGGACCCCGTGACTGAGGCCTCCATCTGACGATCCGAACCGACGACCCCTCTGTTGAAAGCCGACTGCGCTCTATGGCCCGGATGGGCACACGTGACGCTTATTGTGTCTTAAGCTTTTGTCTTTGCGTTTGTTTTCACGAACCCCCGACCGGCGCACGCCGGCCGGGGAACCGCGTATCTGACAGATCGCGCCTTAGCGGATCGGCGGAGCGTAGAGGATGCCCCCCTTCGACCACAGGGCGTTCACGCCCCGGGCGATGCCGAGCGGCGTGTCCGGGCCGACGTTGGCGTTGAAGGTCTCTTCGTAGTTCCCGACCAGCTTGATGATGTTGTAGGCCCAGTCGTTGCTGAGACCGATGTTCTCGCCGAACGAGCCCTCGACGCCGAGCAGGCGCTTGATGGACGGATTGTCCGAGCCCTTCATCTCATCGACGTTGGCCGAGGTCACGCCGAGTTCCTCGGCGTTGATCATCGCGTTCAGCGTCCACTTGGCGATGTTGAACCACTCGTCGTCGCCCTGACGCACCACCGGGCCCAGCGGCTCCTTGGAGATGATTTCCGGCAGCACCATGTGGTCGCCCGGGTTGGTCAGCTTCAGGCGCTGCGCGTAAAGGCCCGAGGCATCCGTCGTGTAGACGTCGCAACGGCCGGCATCATAGGCCTGCACGACCTCGTCCGCCTTTTCGAAGGCGACGATCTCATACTCCATGTTGTTCGCGCGGAAGTAGTCGGCGACATTCAGCTCGGTCGTCGTGCCGGTGTTGGTGCACACCGACGCGCCCGACATCTCGAGCGCCGAGGTCACGCCGAGTTCCTTGCGGACCATGAAGCCCTGGCCGTCGTAGTAGTTCACGCCGGCGAAGTTCAGGCCGAGCGTGGTGTCGCGGGTCATCGTCCAGGTCGTGTTGCGCGACAGGATGTCGATCTCGCCGGACTGCAGCGCGGTGAAGCGCTCCTTGGCGGACAGCGGCGTGTACTTCACCGCATCCGCGTCGCCGAACACGGCCGCTGCAACGGCGCGGCAGTAGTCGACGTCGATGCCGGTCCAGTTGCCCTGCGCATCCGGGTTGGAGAAGCCGGGCAGCCCCTGGCTCACGCCGCACTGCACAAAGCCCTTTTCTTTCACGTCCTCGAGCGTCGCCGCCGACGCTGCGGTGGCACCCAGGCCAAACGCGACGCCGAACGCGATCGGTAGAAGCATTTTCGTCATGGATTTGCAGCCTTCTCTTTTGCCCTGTCAGAATTGGGTTTGTCGAGATCACGCGTGCGGGATGCAGATCGCAACCATGCGCGGCAGCTGTCGCAGCGGCAGTGTTGACACTGGTTTTCCCCTCCCGGCACTTCGCGGTCTTTCTTCTTGTCGAACCGTCACAAGCGCCACCGTCATCTCATAGGTGCATTCGATGGCATTTATGGCTAAGGGTCAAGGGTGCAGCGCACCAGATGCGTTCGATTTGCGAAAAGTTTTTCACAACTCGAAAATCTCGACAGAGTGTCCGAAAGGGAGAACATGGCCGCGTCCGATCAAAACCGCAGCAAGGGGCTCGCCACGCGTCTCACCGAGGCCGGGCGGGCGCCGCATGCGTTTCACGGCTTCGTCAATCCGCCCGTCGTGCATGCCTCGACGGTCCTGTTTCCCGATACGCAAGCCATGATCACCGGCAGCCCGCCGTATCACTACGCCCGGCGCGGCAATCCGACGACGAACGCGCTGGAAGACGCGATCCGCGACATCGAGGGGGCGGCCGGCGCCAAGCTCGCGTCCTCGGGCCTCAACGCGATCTCGCTGGCGCTTCTGTCCTGCTGCTCGGCCGGCGATCATCTCCTGATCACCGACAGCATCTACGGCCCGACCCGCAATCTGGCCGAGACCACGCTCAAGCGGCTCGGCATCGAGGTCGACTATTACGATCCCCTGATCGGCGGCGACATCCGCACGCTGTTCAGGCCCAACACCCGCGCCGTGATGACCGAGGCGCCGGGCTCCCTCACCTTCGAGATGCAGGACATCCCGGCGATCGCAGCGGCCGCGCACGAGATCGACGCGCTGGTCGTGATGGACAACACCTGGGCGACGCCGGTCTACTTCCAGCCGCTGGCGCATGGCGTGGACCTGTCGATCCAGGCCGGCACCAAGTATATCGTCGGCCACTCGGACGCGATGCTGGGAACCGTGGCGGCGAGCGAACGCGCCTGGCCCGCGCTCGACGCCACCTATGGCGCGCTCGGCATGCATGTCGGGCCGGACGATGTCTTCCTCGGCCTGCGCGGCTTGCGCACCCTGCATGTCCGCCTGAAGCAGCACATGGAAAGCGGTCTTGCCGTCGCCCGGTGGCTGCAGGCCCGCCCGGAGGTCGCCCGCGTGCGCCATCCCGCCCTGCCCGAGGATCCCGGCCATGCCATCTGGAAACGGGATTTCTGCGGCGCGTCCGGCCTCTTCGCCTTCGACCTTCGCGACGGCACGACCATCGACCAGGCGCGCGCCTTCCTGGACGCCCTGTCGCTGATCGGCCTCGGCTACTCGTGGGGCGGCTTCGAGAGCCTGGCGATTCCCGTGCGCCTCAAGGACGCGCGCACGGCGACGGCGCTGCCAGAGGGCGGCCCGAGCATCCGTCTGCATGTGGGGCTGGAGGATGTCGCCGACATCCAGGCCGATCTGGAAGCCGGGTTCGCGGCCCTGAAGGCCTGATGTGACCTGAAAGAGAAACGGCGTGGCTTCAGATACCGGGGTCGCGCCGCTTTTCCTTGAAGATCAGCCACAGGTTGCGGAAGTAGATGATCATGCCGAGAGACTGGCCGGCGATGAACACCGGGTCCTGCTGGCGGATCGAGTAGATCAGCAGCAGGCTGCTCCCGCCAATCGAGAAGAACCAGAAGGCGACCGGCACGATCGACCGCCCCACCCGCTCGGATGCGATCCACTGAACGACGAATCGCATCATGAACAGGAATTGCGCGACGAATCCCAGCACCACCCAGCCGTCGAGCCGCGCGATGAACACGAGATGCAGCCAGTCGAGAAGTGCGTCGATCACCGGCTCGCCTCCGCCTCCTGCCCGACCGTTTCCGCCTGCCTGTCGACGAGGACCGAAACCTGCGGGATGCGCTTGCGCCGGCGGCGCAGCCACCACACGCCGTAGAGATCCAGAATGCCGACCAGCGCGCGGTCGAAGATGCCGTACTTCGATTGCCCGTGCCGCCGGTGCCGGTCGACGATGTCGACATGGGTCACCCCGTACCCTTCCCGCAGCACGAGCGCGGGCAGGAACCGGTGCCAGCTGTCGAAATAGGGCAGCCGCAGGAACACCTCGCGGCGGATCGCCTTGAGACCGCAGCCCGAATCGCGGGTCTGGTCGGCCAGCAACCAGCTTCTGAGCCGGTTCGCGACACGCGAGGCGAGCCGCTTCGCGGCACTTGCCTTGCGCCCCGTGCGCTGCCCCGCCGCCAGCGCGACGCCCGGGCCCGCCGCCTCCAGCGCCGCGAGAAGTGCGGGGATATAAGCCGGGTCGTTCTCGCCGTCGCCGTCGATCGTGACGACGACCGCGCCGCGCGCCGCGTGAAGGCCGGTGCGCACCGAACAGCTCTGGCCGCAGGCCGTTTCGTGGCGCAGCGCCCGCAAGGCCGGCATCCCGGCCGCGATCTCGCGCAGCAATTCTCCCGTGCCGTCGCGCGAGCCGTCGTCGATCACCAGGATCTCATGGGTCCGACCGGCGAGCGCCGCCGCGATTTCCGCAATCAGCTCGCGCAGATTGTCGCGCTCGTCCTTCGCCGGAACGATCACCGAGACCTGCGGCGCCGACACCGCGCGCAGCGTCTCTTCGGGGGCTGCCTCCGGAATGCCGGTCATCGGCCGTCTCCGCTCGTGGCACGCGGTTTCACGAAGGCCCGCCGCCCGGTAACGGCCCGCCACAGCGCCCGCGTGCAGGCGCGCAGGCTGATGCGGCTCATGATCGGGCGCAAGACGCCTTGATCGTCGAGCGCGAAGCCGATGCGGCGATAGGCCATCCAGCGCGCGCAGACGACCGCGACGCTCATGCCCAGCAGCGTTCCGGCGATCACGTCGCTGGGGTAATGCGCCCCCACCATGATCCGGCTGAAGGCGACCCAGAAGGCGCAGACCGCGATCAGCCAGCGGAAGCTCGGCAGGATCAGCGCCAGCGTCGTCGCCAGGGCCGCGATGGTGGTCGAATGGCCGGAGGGAAAACTGGTGTAGTCGTGATCGAAGATCATCGGGACGAAATGCACCGGCCCGACCTCCTCGAAGAGCTTCGGCCGGGCCCGGCCGAGCACCCACTTGAGGATCAGCACGATGATGCCGCTCGCCGCCACCGACACGAAGATATAGGCGCCGAAGGTCCACAGCGTGCCCAGCGCCATGCGCACCCGCCAGGTCAGCCGGTCCCAGTCGAGCGGCAGGGTCAGCAGGCAGTAGAGCCCGGTGGTCCACAGGATCCAGTGCCCCTTGCCGAAGTCGGTGATCGCGGTGAAGGCCGTGCGGTATTCCGCCGGCAGCGAGGCGAGCCACGGATAGGTCGGGATGTCGAGCACGATGACCGCGATGCCGACGGTGAACAGAAGCACGGCGAGAATGTCCTGCGGCCGATGGCCGGGCCGCAGCGGCGGGCGCTGCTCGGCGACGCGGCGGTTGCGGTCGCGCACGAGATGGCGGATCCGGCGCGCGTTCGAGCCGGCCCGCGAGAGCGCACCGCGCGCCCGTCCCGTCCAGCCGTCGCGTTCTCCGGCCGGTTCCCCCACACGCACCCCGTCCCGATCGAGGGATTGCTCACTCACGCCCCGCCTCCCGCGTCGCATACAGGCCGATGTCCATCTCGTCGCCGCCGTTGATGTTGAGCCCCGTCACCCGGACCTCGGATTTTGCCTGCCCGCCGCCGGCCGCCTCGAGCGCCTCCAGAAACGCCGCTTCGAACCGGTGATCGACGACCGCGACCCGGCAGGCGCCGTCGGCCCCGGCCAGAAACTCCGCCGCCTGCTGCGGGCCGGTCGGCCAGGTGTCGGTGCCCTGCAGGAAAATGTAGCTCGGCTCGTTGAAGCCGACGTTCGCCACCTGAGGATCGGCACAGGGCGCGAAGCGCTCCACCGCCTCCGCCAGACGCGGGCTCACCCAGATCGGAGACAGCGCCGGCATGGTGAAGCCCCAGGTCGCGACGATCAGCAGCAGGCCGGCGGCCAGGGTCGACGGCAGCGCGCGCGCAGCCGCCCCTTGCGCCATCGCGCGCATGGCCGCGATGCCCGGCACCAGCGCCAGCGCCGCGATCACGGCGGCCGGCGGCGACGGCCATACGCCGAGCACGGGTGCCGCCACCACATTGGCCGCGGCGACCCCGACGATGGGCACGATCAGCAGACCGGCGGCGATCAGACGCCAGACGCGCGCCGGCGGCGTCTCCTCGCTGCGGCCGAGCAGCACGGCCGCGAGGATCGCGATCCCCGGCAGGACGGGCAGCGTGTAATGCGGCAGTTTGGTCGCCGTGAGCTCGAAGACCAGCCAGGTGGGCAACACCCAGCAGGCGGTGAAGAGCACCACGGGCAGCCGGCGCAGGCGCATGAGCGCGGGCAGCGCCAGCACCGCGAAGGCCGGCAGCGGCCAGAAGGTGCCGAGCGAGGCCGCGAGATGGGTGAGCGGCGGCGCGCCGTGGCTTTCCTGCCCCGTGGCGACCTTGCCGAGCAGGTCCTGACCGATCGATTCGGCGAAGAACGCCCCGTCGGTGTGCAGATGGATGGCCACGAACCAGGGCAGCACCAGCACGAGAAAGCCGACGATCCCGACGAGCGGGTAGAGCCCCCTCACCCAGGACAGCGACCGCTCCGCGACGCTCAGCAGCGCGATGGTGAGGCCGACGACCATCGGGCCGACCGGCCCCTTGATGAGCACGGAAGCCGCCAGCGCGCCCCAGAAGACGACCGCCAGCGCCTTGTGCGTGCGCTGCGATCCGCGATCGAGCCAGATGCGCGCCAGCGCGCCCTGCGCCGCCAGGATCGAGGCCAGCAGCATGGCGTCCGTCTTGGCGAGCCGCGCCTCCACGCCGAGGATCAGGGCGGCGGACACCAGCGCGCCGGCAACCAGCGCCGCGCGCGGCCCGGTGAAGGCGCGCGCGCACCAGTAAGTCAGCAAAACGGCGAGCAGCGCGCCGAGTTGCGAGGGCAGACGATAGACCCAGATCGGCGCGTCGGCGCCGAGCCCGCTCGCCTCCACGGCGGCCGATTGCAGCCAGTAGATGCCGACCGGCTTCTTGTGCCGGGCCGTCTCCTGGAACCGGATGTCGACGAAGTCGCGGGTTTCCACCATCTGCTTCGACGCCTGGGCAAAGCGCGGCTCGTCGCGGTCGAGCGGCGGCACCTGCGTGAGCCCCGGCAGGAAGAACAGCACTGCGAGCACGAGAAGGGCCGCGGGCGCGAGACCGCGGTGCCCCAGATACCGCAGCCAGCGCTCACGCGTCGTCTCGAACGCGGTTCGGTCTTGCTGCGCGGAAAGTTCGCTCATCGTCAAAAAGCCTATGCGACCGACTGGTAACGGTGTCCGCGCATCCGCGTCGACCGGTCCCCCGCGCGCTTCCTACATGAGCGCGCGCGAAAGGGGAACAGGTCACGGCCATCTCTCTCGCCAAACGCGTGCCTCGCGGCTAGCGTTCGTCCCCGCCGCCCGACACCTGGAGCCTTCGACATGACATTGATCGCGCAGATCACCGACCTGCACATCCGCCCGCGCGGGCTCGCCTGCTACCGCGTCAGCGAGACGAACATGCTGGCGCGCCGCGCCGTCGACGCGCTCAACGCGCTCGATCCCCAGCCGGATGCCATCGTGGTGACGGGCGATCTGGCGAACGGGCCCGACCGGCGCGAATACGCCGGGATCCAGCCGCTGCTCGCCCGGCTCAAGGCCCCGGTCTTCGTGCTGCCGGGCAACCATGATTCGACCGCGATGATGCGCGAGATGCTGACCGGCGTCGGCCCCATCCACGAAGGCACCGCCGACAAGATGCATTACGCGGTGGACATCGGCGACCTCCGCCTCGTCGCGCTCGACAGCGCCGTGCCCGGCGCGCCGCACGGCAGGCTCGGCGCGGAGCAGATCGCCTGGCTCGATGCCACGCTGGCAAAGAGCGACAAACCGACGCTGATCGCCCTGCATCACCCGCCGGCCACCGTCGGCATCGCGCATATGGACCGGATCGGGCTCACGGATTCGGACGCTTTCGCCCGCGTGATCGCCCGCCACGATCACGTCGCCCGCCTGCTGTGCGGGCACATTCACCGCACCATCATCGCCACCGTCGCGGGCCGCGTCATGACGCTGGCCCCCAGCACCGCGCATCAGGTCGCGCTCGACATCGCCGACCGCGATCCGGGCCACTTCGTGATGGAGCCGCCGGGCTACTTCCTGCATCGCCACACGCCGGAAAGCGGCGTGGTGACGCATCTGGCCTATGTCGAGGCCTATCCCGGCCCCTTCCCGTTCTTCGCCGACGACGGGGTGGAATGGTAGGCATCCGTCCCCTGCAGCCGCGCCAGGTGATGGGCGATGCGCCACAGGTGATAGGTCACGCGGTGCAGCCAGCGCACCCCGTCGAGATGGACGAGCGCCGTTTCCGGATCGATGTCCTGCGCGGCGGCTGCCGCGATGGTGCGTTCGCGCACGCGCTCGCGCTGCCTGCGGAACAGTCTGCGCAGCCGGTCGAAATGCCGCTCGCAGGCCGCCATGTCCGGCTCATCGCGCGCCGCCTCCAGCCCCGCGCGCAGCAAGCCGGCCAGACGGCGCAGGCGCGCGTCGTCCTGGAGGCCGCGCACCCTGTCCCGCTGGGTCGCCCGATGGCTGGCCCGGGCGAGATGGTCGAGCAGGTGTCGAAGCGCGAGGTTCCGCCGATGCGCCTCGCCCTGGGCCGGCACCGTGTGGACCGGCCCGAGATAGCTGCGCAGGGCCGCGATCCCCGCCTCGATCTCCGCGCGTTCGGTCTCGGTGTCACGCACATGTTTCGATGGCGTCAGAAGCGCGGCGAGCACCGCGTCGAGCTTGCCGGCCAGATCCCGCGCATTGGCGCCGGCGACGTCGAGCGCGGCCTCCGGTTCGGCTTGCAGCTTGGGATCCAGGCGCACGAGATGCGGAACGTCGTGCGCGGGCACCAGACGCTCGATGACCCGCGCGAACCGTCCCGCCACGGGCAGGATGATCAGCACGCCGAGCGTGTTGAACGCGGTGTGAAAGGCAACCAGCGCGATCTGCGCGTCACCGGTGCCGTCGGCAAGTCCCTCCACCAGCAGCGCGAAGGGCGTGAGCAGGAAGAACGCCATCGTCCCGACGAAGAGGTTGAAGGTCACATGGGCAGCCGCCGTGCGGCGCATCTCGGTCGATCCGCCGAGCGAGGCCAGCACGGCCGTGGCCGTGGTGCCGACATCCATCCCGATCACCAGCGCCGCGCCTTGAGGCAGGGAAATCGCCCCGCTGCCGAGCGCGGCCAGCGCCATCGCGATCCCCGCGCTGGAGGACTGCGTGATCAGCGTGACCGCGATCCCGATCGCCACGAGCTGGAGACGTCCGAACGTCGTGTCGGCGGGAAAGTCCTGCGGCGTCACCGTGCCCTGCAGCGCTTCCAGGCCGTCCTTGAGCGCGTCGACGCCGAGAAACAGCAGGCTGAAGCCGGCCAGCGCCCAGCCGATGCGCCGCAGCGTGCCTCGCCCGAACAGGCGCAACAGCGCCCCGACCAGAAGCAGCGGCAGCGCCAGCAGGCCGAGATCGAGCTTGAAGCCGATCAGCGCAACGAGCCAGCCGGTCATCGTGGTGCCGATGTTCGCCCCGAAAACGATGCCGATGGCCTGGGGAAAGGTCAGCAGTCCGGCGCCGACAAAGCCGACGGCGGTCACCGTCGTGGCGCTGGACGACTGCAGAAGCGCCGTGGTGACCGCACCGGCGGCCGCGCCGCTGGCGGGGCTTTGCGTCAGTCGCGCGAGCGTGCGCCGCAGCGCCCCGCCGGCGAGCGCGCGCAACCCGTCGGTCAGAACCAGCATTCCGAAAAGGAACAGGCCAATGCCGCCCGCGGCCAGCAAAACGTTTTCAGTCACCCGGCGTCTCCGCGTTTGTAGTCAGCCCACCGAAATCACAACCACTACGCGAAATAGATATCTTGCGAATATATGATTGCTTCTTGCGTAACAATGACAGGTTTTCATCTCCAGAAGATCAACTATACTTAGTCGCATAGGTCAGCGTTTCGATTCACACGGCGGGCGCGCTCGACCTGGGGCGCCGTGCTTGCTGTCGCCAACGAACCGATGCGCCTGCAGACTGAGATTGCCTGAGAGATCACCTGTACGGGGCGACGCCTTGCCGGTTCGCACTTCGGATGCGCCAGACAGCGACGGGTCGACATCGACCTCCACCGCCCCCGCGGTGTTCGGAACGCGCCCGGGGTTCCTGCTGGCCAATGCCCCGCCTTTCGTTTTCATGCGCGTGTCGCGCAATGAGAACCGCTCCTACCGGATCGATTATATCAGCGAAAGCTGCCAGGCAATCTGGGGGTTGACACCGGCCGAGGTCGGCGACGACCTGCGCCTTCTGTGGAGCCGGACGCATCCCGACGATGCGCCCGCGATGCTCAGGACCATGCGCGAGGCCGGCGCGCGGCGTGTCGAATGGGCGGGGACGTTCCGGGTTCTCGATGCGCAGGGCGGCTACCGCTGGGTGGTCGGGCGCGGGCTGCCGCGCGACGACCTCGCCGAAACCGACACCTGGAGCATCACCGTCACCGATGTGACCGGCCAGATGCGGGCGTTTCACGATCTTCAGATGAGCGAGGCCCGCTTCCGGGCGCTTGCGGAAAACATTCCCGGCGCGATCTTTCGCTACTGCGTGCATCCCGACGGGAGCGACGAGATCACCGATATGAGCCGGGGCTGCTTCGACCTGTGGGAACTCACCCAGGAGCAGATCCTCGCGGACCCGGGGCCGATCTGGGCGATGGTGCTCCCGGAGGACCTGCCGGCGATGCAGCAATCGGTGGCGGATTCGGGACGGACCCTCACCCCCTGGAATCACATGTGGCGCATTCGCACGCCCTCGGGCACGGTGAAATGGCTGCAGGGTCGCGGCCAGCCGCACCGGCTGGCGAACGGCGACATCGTCTGGCACAGCCTGATCTTCGATGTCACCGAACAGCGCAACAAGGACGAGGAGATCCGCCGCCTCGCGGAAGAGGACACGCTCACCGGCCTCGCCAACCGCTCGGTGCTGCTCAAGACCCTGGAGACCGCCCTGGCCAGACGGCTGGCCGACGGCGGCAGCGGGGCGCTGCTTCTCATCGATCTCGATCACTTCAAGGACATCAACGACGCGCTCGGGCACGACGGCGGCGACCAGTATCTGCGCGCCACCGCACAGAGGCTGCGCGCGGTGGCCGGCAAGCGGGATCTGGTGGCGCGCCTCGGGGGCGACGAATTCGCGGTGCTCGCACCCGATCTGGGCGACCCGCAGCAAGTCGGCCTGATCGCCGAGCGCATCCGCATCGCCCTGTTCGAGGATCTTCCGATCGAGGGCCGCCCCCTGTCCAGCAGCGTCTCCATCGGCACCACGGTGTTTCCCGCCGACGGGGCAACGTCCGGAGCGCTGCTGAAACACGCCGATCTCGCCCTGACGGAGGCGAAGACCTCGGGCGGCAAGGCCACCGTCGCCTTCACCCGCGATCTGGACGAGCGCCGGGTGCGCCGCAAGACGCTCGCCGAGGCCCTGCGCGGCGCCATCGCACATGGCGATATCGAAACGGCCTTTCAGCCCATCGTCGACACGGCGACGACGGCGCACAGCGGCTTCGAGGTGCTGGCGCGCTGGACGCTCGACGGCGCGCCGGTTCCGCCGAGCGAATTCGTGGCGCTTGCCGAGGAAACCGGGCTCGCCCTGCCGCTCGGCGAGGTCGTCGTCACCAAGGCGCTCGCCTGGGCCCGCCGGCTGGAGGACGCCGGCCTCGCGCCGGGCCCCCTGTCGATCAACGTGAGCGCCTCGCAACTGCGCCATGACGGCTTCGCGACCTTCCTCGCGGAGGCCTTGCAGCGCAACGCCATCGCGCCGGCCGGGATCGAGATCGAGGTCACCGAAAACGTGATCTTCGGGCGCTGGGCCACGCGCATCGCGGAAACGCTCGACGACGTGCACCGGCTCGGCGCCCGCATCGCGCTCGACGACTTCGGCACGGGCTATGCGTCGCTCATCCATCTGCGCCGGATCAAGGTCGACCGCCTCAAGATCGACCAGTCCTTCGTGCGCGACATCGAGAGCGACCCCGACGACGCAGCCATTGTGCGCACGATCATCAATCTCGCGCATTCACTCGGTCTCGACGTGGTCGCGGAAGGCATCGAGACGGCGCCGCAACTGGCCTTTCTGCGTCGCTCCGCCTGCGATCTGGCGCAGGGCTATTTCTTCGCGCGCCCGACAACCCGCTTCGAAGAGATCGAGACCTATCTGCGCGGCGCGCTCCGGGCCTGACCGGCCACCCCGCCCCTTCAGAGAGGCCCCGTCGCCGAACCGCCGTCGATCCGACAGGCCCCCCGCGCGGATCGGCACGCAGGAGCGCTCCGACGACGAGCGAAAACCGTTCTGCGCGCCCGCGCGCGAAAAGGCGCGTGACAGCAGGCGGGAAAGATGAACGTGAGGAAGTGGCGACCCCGGCAGGATTCGAACCTGCGACCATCGGCTTAGAAGGCCGGTGCTCTATCCAGCTGAGCTACGGGGCCGTGATCCTGGACCTTCGGTGGCGCGCACCCCCGGGCCGGAGACGCGCACCCGATCGCCATCCGGTCGACGTGTCGCGACCGGTCCGAGCCTCAGTGGGTCCAGGGCATGTAGCGGTCGTAGCGGAAGTTGTCCGAATAGGCGATCTTCGGAATGCGGCGCGTGCGTTCGGCCTCGACCCGGTAGGCGATGCCGTTGCGCTTGGCATAGGCGATGGCCGCGTCCTTGGTTTCGAAACGCAGCTTCACCTGCTGCTTCATGTCGGAGGACGACGTGTAGCCCATCAGCGGCTCGATCGAGCGCGCCTTTTCCGGTTCGAATTCGAGAACCCAGTCCTGCGACTTGCCCCGTCCCGACTGGGTGGCGGTCTTCGCCGGAGAATAGATTCGTGCGACCATCAAGGCGCTCCCGTCTCTTCGCATGGTCCCCGCGCGTGCGTTCGCGCGGGCCCACCCGTTATTTCCCCGGCGCCGGGCGAAGTCAATGCCGTTGCGCCCCGCCCGCAGCCGAACGCCCCCGCAGCGGAACGCCGATGTCGTTGCACCGCGACTGGCGGCCGGGCTGTACAGGAAAGAAATGGTCGGGGCAGCAGGATTTGAACCTGCGACCCTCTGCTCCCAAAGCAGATGCGCTACCAGGCTGCGCTATACCCCGTTTCTTGAATTTCTGCGGTTTATAGGCGTTCGACGGGCGGGTCAACCGGGAACGAAACTGGAATTGGGAGGCCTCTGCGGGCAAGTCCGGACCGGGTGTCCCGGCATGGCCCGCAGCGCAATCCGCTCATGGTCCCGGCAGTCGGCGCTACTCCCCTTGCCCCGCCGCGATCGTCGGGCTCTGCACCACATCGCCGGGCTGGATGCCGAGCCGCGCCGCCGTACCCGCCGGCACCTCCAGCACATAACGCACCTTCGCCCGCGAGGGCACAAGCTCTAACGACAGGGGCACCGTATCGCGCGCGATATGGGCAATCCGCCCCGATGCCTCGATGAACAGCATGTCGAGCGAAATCAGCGTGTTCTTCATCCAGAACGCGACTTCGCGCTCGAGCTGGAAATCGAACAGCATGCCGGCATCGGGGGCGAGCGTCTCGCGGAACATCAGCCCGCGCGCCCGGCTCTCATTCGTATCGGCGATCTCGACCTGGAACTTGTGCCGGCCGGACGCCGACACCACGACAAGCATCTCCCGCGCCAGAGCCGGGGCAGCCGTTTCGCTCGCCACGGCCCGCGTCGCGAGACCGCCGCCCGTCGCGACACAGGCAAGGGCCGCAAGAACAGCGAAAACAAGGTGCAGGCCGCAGCGGCGCACATGAGACAGGCCACGCCTCCCCCGTGTCCGGTCGGGTGGCAGCCGATCCCGCGCCATCAGTGCGACGAAGGGATATGCACGCCCTCGCCGTCGGGCCGGATTTCGGCGGCCATGCGCCCCTTCGGCCCCTGGCCGTAGCGCACCATCACCGTCTGCCCGGGACGCAACTCGGTGATGCCGAAGCGCCGCAGGGTCTCCATGTGCACGAAAATGTCCTCCGTGCCCTCGCCCTGGGTGAGAAAGCCGAAGCCCTTGACGCGATTGAACCATTTGACGGTCGCGGGCTCGTATCCGCTCTCTGGCACGACCTGCACGTGGGTGCGCGACGGCGGCAGTTGCGAGGGGTGAACGGCGGTCGATTCGTCCATGGAGAGAATGCGGAAGGCCTGAAGCCCGCGCGATCCCGGAACGACCTCGCAGACGATCCGCGCGCCTTCATAGGCGGTCCGATACCCGTCGCGGCGCAGGCACGTCACATGCAGGAGAATATCGGCTTGCCCGTTGTCCGGAACGATGAACCCGTAGCCCTTGGCGACATCGAACCACTTGATGGCGCCGGCGACGACCTGAAGGTCGGTCCGCGTCTCCTCGCCCGCGCCGTCACGCGCCTCAAACGAGGGTTTTGTCCCCAGATCCTTCATCGTCCACGCCCCTGATACGCCGCAAGCTGGAACCGCACATGCGAAGCCGACACCGCCGATTCCGCAGCCACAGTCTAACATCCCGAAATGGCGGAACCACACAATTCTGCGAAAATTGACCATGTGAGCCGCCGGAGAAAAGAGTGAGCCGTTTTCCGCGATTCGCAAACAGGCAGCATTTGCCGCCCTCCCCGCGGACATCCCCGTCGCGGATGCCCCGTCGTGGGCGCGCCCAAGTCAATGCTCCGGCCGCGGTCGCGGGATCGACCCGTTGATCTTGCCGTCGGGAGCCATAGTGTTGAGGGCAACCGCACCCCCGCACGCACGCCGGGGGTGCGCGAACCTGACGACCCAAACCCCGCGAAAGGGACAGCATGCGCTACCTTCACACCATGATCCGCATCCGCGACGTCGAGGAATCGCTGGATTTCTTCTGCAACAAGCTCGGCCTGGAGGAGGTTCGCCGCTACGAGAGCGAGGCCGGGCGCTTCACGCTGATCTTCCTGGCCGCGCCGGAAGACGTGGAGGCGGTCAAGTCCGGCTCGGCGCCGGCGCTGGAACTCACCTACAACTGGGATCCGGAAGAGTATGACGGCGGGCGCAACTTCGGTCATCTCGCCTATCAGGTCGACGACATCTACGCGACCTGCGCTGCGCTTCAGTCCGCCGGCGTGACGATCAACCGCCCGCCGCGCGACGGCCGCATGGCCTTCATCCGCTCGCCCGACAACATCTCCATCGAACTGCTGCAAAAGGGCGAGGCGCAGGCGCCGCAGGAGCCCTGGACCTCGATGGAAAACACCGGCACCTGGTGAGTGCCGGCGGCGCGCGGGCGGCACGCGCCTGCCCGCGCGCCGCGGTCCGCTCGCCGCGCTGGCCTCCGGTGATCCGGCCTCAGATGGCGAGACGCACGAAGCCTGTGGATGAATGCGCATCCCCCCTCTTGCCACGTGCCGAATTCCTGCTTATAACCCGCCCACATCGACGCAGCGGGCGCCCATCGTCTAGCGGTCTAGGACGCCGCCCTTTCACGGCGGAAACACGGGTTCGAGTCCCGTTGGGCGTGCCAGTCGTTGCGTTGATGTCTTCAGCCCGGGCCGCAGGCCCGCGTGGCAATGGTTCCCCCCCTTATCGAGTTCCTTTCCCTCATCTGACTCCCATGTAGGTGCCCCCCTCACCGGGCGCTGCCGGTCGTCGCACAACGTTTGTTCAGATGCCGGCGCAGACCCCGGGCACGTGACGCGCCTTGGCTGGGCGCATGGGCCAGACCCTTAGGACATGATGCAACGGGATGCCTGACGGGTATCTCCCGGATCGAGAGCCGGTCACCCGCACATTCGCGCGTCTCTTGCGCCGCCCGCAAGGCAGCTGCGTGGCGCCTTGCGCACGATCTGCATACGTTTGCAATTTCGGACGGTCCGGATTCGCGAAATGCAAATTTCCCTTACGTCATGACGCGCATTTCGCGAAAGGCGCGCCGCCACGCAACTGGCAGGCTACGAATAATCCGCAGGAAAACCCTCAAATGTGCGCACATAAGCGCATTGGCACGCTTCTTGATACGTGGAGGGCGAGCGCGATAGGCGGAAGGTCGGAAGGTCAGCCCGGCCCGGCGCCATCGACGCAGACAACCGCGACGCCCCATCGATCAAACAATCGCGGACATAAGAACGACCCTGGCCCGCTGAAGCCTCAAGTCATCGCTTCCACCCCGGATGACTTCGCCTCGGCGGGCCATTTCTTTTGCCATTCCCCCGCGGCTCGCTCCCAAGCGCGACCGACACGGCCGCAAACCGCCGCCACGCCGTCGACGCAGCACTGCGCATCGCGTCACGACCGTTGCGACCGTTCCGTCAGCCTGGCTCGCCCCCGGCACCGCCTGTCCGTCCTTCCGCCGACCGCCTGCGCCCCGGCGAACTCACAGACACTCGATCCGACGGCTTCCGCCAAGCGGCATGGTCGTCAGCCTGCGGCGAAGGCTCGTTTGTTTGCAGAGTCACTTTTGGGAAGACTGGTGAGGGAAGGATGGTGGGCGGTGAGAGACTCGAACTCCCGACATCCTCGGTGTAAACGAGGCGCTCTACCAACTGAGCTAACCGCCCATCGCGCGCGCCCGGTCTGCCTGCGGCGGCCTGCCCCGGGAAAAGACCGGGATCTGCGCCGAAGGACGGACCGTCGAAGAACCGGGGCCGTCTTGATGGTCGGGCCGTTCCGACGACAGACCGGACAAGCGGGCCGATCAACCGGCCGCAGCGATGACTGAAGCCTTTTACGTCGCAGGCCTGAGAAGATCAACCATCCCGCTCATCCCCGCCCACCGGCTGCACACCTGCCCGCCTGCACAAGCGAACGGACACCGGGATACCGGCGCCAGGGCTCGGGCACCAGGGCTCAGGCACCAGGGCTCAGGCACACGCAGAAAGCTGCAAGAAAACGCAAGCAGGGTGCGGGCGGCACGAAGGCGACATCCTCCGCCGCACTCCGTCTCAAAGCCCTCCAGGGGCCCATTGGCGGGCGTTTGAACCACACCCGTCGCATCGGGCAACATCGGCGGCACCACGGGGCCGGCAGGCCGCGTGGTGCCGCCTCCCCGAACGCGAAGCGGCCCCGCCGGCGCAAACCGACGGGGCCGCTTGTGCAAGAGGAACGCGTCGACGCCGATCAGGCGTTCACCGCGTCCTTCAGACCCTTGCCAGCCTTGAACTTCGGCGCCTTGGAGGCCGGGATCTGAATGGTGTCGCCGGTGCGCGGATTGCGGCCTTCCGACGCCGCGCGCTCGGTCACGGAGAAGTTGCCGAAGCCGATGATCCGGACTTCCGCGCCGCCCTTGAGCGCCTCGGTGATGACGTCCAGCGTCGCGTCCACGGCTTCACCGGCCTGCGCCTTGGTCAGGCCCGTCTTCTCCGCAACGGCGGCGATCAGATCGTTTTTGTTCATGGCAGTCCCTTTCCTGGAAACGGCAAGCCCGACGATTCGTGACAGGCTCTGGCCCCGGACACTCAAGCGAATTCGCCCGTCTGGCAAGCCGAAAAGCGCAGAAAACCGCGATTTCGACGCCTTTTTCATGCAAAAAGGGCCCCGGCGAATACCGGGGCCCTCCTGGGTGTTGATAAGCGGTGGATCAATGCGCGACGGGCTTGGCCTCGTCCCCTTCCGCAACGACCGCCTCGCGGGCGGCATCGGCCGCCGCCTCGTCCCACTCGATGGGGTCGGGCGTGCGCCGGAGCGCGGTCTTGAGAACGTCCTCCATCCGCGAGACCGGGATGATCTCCAGCCCGTTCTTCACGTTGTCCGGGATCTCGGCCAGATCCTTGGCGTTGTCCTCGGGGATCAGCACGGTCTTGATCCCGCCGCGCAGCGCCGCAAGGAGCTTTTCCTTGAGACCGCCGATCGGCAGAACGCGGCCGCGCAGCGTGATCTCGCCCGTCATCGCCACGTCGCGGCGCACCTCGATCCCGGTCATGACCGAAATCACCGCGGTGGCCATGGCGATGCCGGCGGACGGACCGTCCTTCGGCGTCGCGCCTTCCGGCACGTGGACGTGGATGTCGCGCTTGTCGAACAGCGGCGGCTCGATGCCGAAGTCGACCGCACGGGAGCGCACGTAGGACGCCGCCGCCGAGATCGATTCCTTCATCACGTCGCGCAGGTTGCCGGTCACGGTCATCTTGCCCTTGCCCGGCATCATCGCGCCCTCGATGGTCAGCAGCTCACCGCCCACCTCGGTCCACGCCAGCCCGGTGACGACACCGATCTGGTCCTCGCGCTCCGCCTCGCCGTAGCGGTAGCGGGGCACGCCGAGATACGCCTCGACCACCGCCTCGTCGACGTCGATCTTGGTCTTCTCGGTCATCAGGATGTCCTTGACCGCCTTGCGCGCGAGCGTCGCCAGTTCGCGCTCGAGGTTGCGCACGCCGGCCTCGCGGGTGTATCGACGGATCACCATACGCAGCGCCGCGTCGCTCACCTCGAACTCTCCCGCCTTCAGGCCGTGATCCTTCTCCGCCTTGGGCAGCAGGTGCCGGCGGGCGATCTCGACCTTTTCATCCTCCGTGTAGCCGGCGATGCGGATGATCTCCATCCGGTCCATCAGCGGCGCGGGAATGTTGAGCGTGTTGGCGGTCGTCACGAACATCACGTCCGACAGGTCGTATTCGACCTCCAGATAGTGGTCCATGAAGGACGCGTTCTGCTCCGGATCCAGGACCTCGAGCAGCGCCGAGGAGGGATCGCCGCGGAAGTCCATGCCCATCTTGTCGATCTCGTCGAGCAGGAAGAGCGGATTGGACTTCTTGGCCTTCTTCATCGACTGGATGACCTTGCCGGGCATCGAGCCGATGTAGGTCCGCCGGTGACCGCGGATCTCCGCCTCGTCCCGCACGCCGCCGAGCGACATGCGCACGAACTCGCGGCCCGTCGACTTGGCGATCGACTTGCCGAGCGACGTTTTGCCGACGCCCGGAGGCCCGACGAGGCACAGGATCGGCCCCTTGAGCTTGTTCGCCCGCTTCTGCACGGCGAGATACTCCACGATCCGCTCCTTGACCTTCTCCAGGCCGTAGTGGTCGTGATCGAGCACCTCCTGCGCGTGATTGAGGTCGTGCTTGACCTTGCCCTTCTTGCCCCAGGGAATGCCCAGCAGCCAGTCGAGGTAGTTGCGCACGACCGTCGCCTCGGCCGACATCGGGCTCATCTGCTTGAGCTTGCGCAGCTCCGCATTGGCCTTCTCGCGCGCTTCCTTGGAGAGCTTGGTCTTGGTGATGCGCTCTTCCAGCTCGGCCACCTCGTCGCGGCCGTCCTCGCCGTCGCCGAGCTCCTTCTGGATCGCCTTCATCTGCTCGTTGAGATAGTACTCGCGCTGGGTCTTCTCCATCTGGCGCTTGACGCGCGAGCGGATGCGCTTTTCCACCTGCAGCACGGAGATCTCGCTCTCCATCAGCCCGAGCACGCGCTCCAGCCGCTCCGGCACCGAGGTGATGCCGAGGATTTCCTGCTTCTCCTGGATCTTGACCGCCAGATGCGAGGCGATCGTGTCGGCGAGCTTGGAATACTCGTCGATCTGGCCGACGGCGCCCAGCACCTCCGGCGAAACCTTCTTGTTGAGCTTCACGTAGTTCTCGAATTCCGACACCACGGAGCGGGCCAGCGCCTCGACCTCGACCGTGTCGCCCTCTTCCTCGGGCAGCGCCTCGGCATGCGCCTCGAAGAGGTCGCTGCGGTCGGTGTAGTCGGAGATGCGCGCACGCGCGCCGCCCTCGACCAGCACCTTCACGGTATTGTCGGGCAGCTTCAGGAGCTGAAGCACCGTGGCGAGCGTGCCGATCTCGTAGATGTCGGAGGGAGAAGGATCGTCGTCGGAGGCATTGACCTGCGTCGCGAGCAGGATCTGCTTGTCCGCGTTCATGACCTCTTCAAGCGCCCGGATGGACTTCTCGCGCCCCACGAACAAAGGCACGATCATGTGCGGGAACACGACGATATCGCGCAGGGGGAGCACCGGGTAGAGCGTTCCCTCGCCCTGGGGCCGCGTCTCGAACTCAGTCATTGGTTTTCCTTTCCTTGCGAACCCGCCGCCCCGATGAGTGGCAGATACGGACGGGCGCAGTGTCGGCAACGTCGGGATCCGAACACGGGAGACGCTTCCGAGAGGAACCGCCCGTCACCCCCGAGGCCATCGTCCGCCGCCCCGAAGGGAGGTGGGCACGCCGGTCGATGCCACGTTGCCAGTTACGCCAATACGTGGATACCCCCTTCTCGCCTGTCAAGGCACCCACTCGGATTGGCCATCGCGCCGATCCCAGATTACGCGGAACGCCGGCCGATTCGCCGAAAAACTGCGCCTTTCCCCAATCCAGCGGTGGAAAGTCGCGCCGGCGACCCGCCATCGGACGCGGCCCGCGCCGTTTCGCCGGCAAAGGGAACCGCGGCGCACGCGCGCGCGCCCTGGCGACGCTGCGCGGCAGACGCAAAACGGCTCCGGGGCAGGACCCCGGAGCCGTGATCGCATCTGGTATCGCGTCCGATCGCCGACGGCCGTCCGCGCGGTTCGCCGCCGGCCTGCGGCCCCGTCAGGCGCTGCTGACGGATTCCTCGGCGCGATCCTCGTAGATATAGAGCGGACGCGCCTCGCCGGTGACAACCTCGGCCGAGATCACCACTTCCTTGACGCCCTTCAGGCCCGGAAGCTCGTACATCGTGTCGAGCAGGATCGACTCCAGGATGGAGCGCAGGCCGCGTGCGCCGGTCTTGCGATCGATGGCCTTGCGGGCAATCGCCTTGAGCGCCTCTTCGTGGAAGGTGAGTTCCACGTTCTCCATCTCGAACAGCCGCTGGTACTGCTTGACGAGCGCGTTCTTGGGCTCGGTCAGGATCTGCACCAGCGCTTCCTCGTCCAGGTCGCCGAGCGTGGCGATCACCGGGAGACGGCCGACGAACTCCGGAATCAGGCCGAACTTCAGCAGATCCTCCGGCTCGAGTTCGGAAAACAGCTCGCCCGCGCGCCGGTCCTCCGGCGCCTCGACGGTGGCCTTGAAGCCGATCGAGGTCTTGCGGCCGCGCTCGGAGATGATCTTGTCGAGGCCGGCGAAGGCGCCGCCGCAGATGAACAGGATGTTGGTCGTGTCGACCTGCAGGAACTCCTGCTGCGGATGCTTGCGCCCGCCCTGCGGCGGCACGGAGGCCACGGTGCCCTCCATGATCTTCAGGAGCGCCTGCTGCACGCCCTCGCCCGACACGTCGCGGGTGATCGACGGATTGTCGGCCTTGCGGCTGATCTTGTCGACCTCGTCGATGTAGACGATGCCGCGCTGCGCCCGCTCCACATTGTAATCGGCGGACTGGAGCAGCTTGAGGATGATGTTCTCGACATCCTCGCCGACGTAACCGGCCTCGGTGAGCGTCGTCGCATCGGCCATGGTGAACGGCACGTCGAGGATGCGCGCGAGCGTCTGGGCAAGCAGCGTCTTGCCGCAACCGGTCGGGCCGACGAGAAGGATGTTCGACTTGGCGAGTTCGACGTCATTGCCCTTCGACGCGTGATTCAACCGCTTGTAGTGGTTGTGCACGGCGACCGACAGGACCTTCTTCGCCGGCCCCTGCCCGATCACGTAGTCGTCGAGAACCGACCTGATCTCATCCGGCGTGGGAATGCCGTCGCGCGACTTCACCAGCGAGGACTTGTTCTCCTCGCGAATGATGTCCATGCACAGTTCGACGCATTCGTCGCAGATGAATACGGTCGGGCCGGCGATCAACTTCCGCACTTCGTGCTGGCTCTTGCCGCAAAAGGAGCAGTAGAGCGTGTTCTTCGAGTCGCCGCCGCTGGCCTTAGTCATCAGGTAACCCCGCGTGGTTCGGTCGGGTTGCGCCTCCGCCAGGGAGCCGCCCCTTCCGGTCTGTCTGATCGAGAGGGACGCCGCGGCGTCCGCCTCATATCGGGTGCCGGGCCGTCGGCCTGCCCGGACTTGCCCCGAATGTCACCATGCTTCCACCTCAAAAATCAATATAGGTTTAAGGCAAACGCATGGCGGCGGTTTTGCTCATTCTCACGAACCGGTGCCGACGCCCCCCGGCGCGCACGGATCAGGCGCGCACGGATCAGGAGGCGGCCTCGCCCCCGCCGATGCTGGCGCGATCGGTGATCACCTCGTCTACGATGCCGAATTCCTTCGCCCGCTCCGCCGTCATGAAGTTGTCGCGCTCCAGCGCTTCTTCAACCGAATCGAGCGACTGGCCCGTGTGCTTCACGTAAATGTCATTCAACCGCTTCTTCATGCTCAGGATTTCCTGGGCATGCAGCATGATGTCGGCGGCCTGGCCACGGAACCCGCCGGAGGGCTGGTGCACCATCACGCGGGCGTTCGGCAGCGAGAAGCGCATGCCCTTCGCGCCGGCCGCGAGCAGCAGCGAGCCCATCGAGGCCGCCTGGCCGATGCACAGCGTCGACACGTCCGGGCGAATGAACTGCATCGTGTCGTAGATCGCGAGCCCCGAGGTCACCAGACCGCCGGGCGAATTGATGTAAAGCGCGATCTCCTTGCTCGGGTTTTCCGATTCGAGGAAGAGCAGCTGGGCGCAGATCAGCGCCGACATGTGGTCTTCCACCGGACCGGTGACGAAGATGATGCGCTCCTTCAAAAGCCGGGAATAAATGTCGTACGAACGCTCTCCCCGGTTCGTCTGCTCGACGACCATCGGGATGAGGGTGCCCACGGCGTAATCGACTGGATCCTTCATGCCTCGTCCATGCTTTGGAGAACCGCCCGGACCGGTGACTTCCGGCCATTCACATCCAGTTGCCAACAACAGTCCGGCGGCGCGCTCTCGGTCTCGGTCTTCTGAGTCGAAAAAAGCGACAGCCCATTCATAAGGGATGTCGCCTCACTGCGAAAGGTAGGGTCTCGCTCTCCCCGGGCAAGGGTTAAGAGCGGGTCAAGCCGGGGACCGGTGTCGTCCGGCCGGAAGCCTGCGCTCCCGCCCGGACGGACCGTGAGGACGAACCGACCGCTCAAGCGGTCTCGTCCGCCTCGTCCTCGGCCATCAGCTCGTCCTTGGTGACCGTCTTGTCGGTCACGTCGGCCAGTTCGAGGATGTAGTCGACGACCTTCTCCTCGTAGAGCGGGGCCTGAAGGCTGGCCAGCGCCTGCGGATTGCTCCGATAATATTCGAAGACTTCCTTTTCCTGGCCCGGGAACTGGCGCACGCGCTCGTAAAGCGCCTTCTGCACCTCCTCGTCGCCGACCTTGACCTCGTTGCGCTCGCCGACTTCCGACAGCACGAGGCCGAGGCGCACCCGGCGTTCCGCGATCTTGCGGTACTCGGCGCGGGTCTCTTCCTCGTTGGCGTCCTCGTCGTCGAAGGACTTGCCCTCGCGCTGCATGTCCGCCTCGACCTGGCGCCACACCTGATCGAACTCGGACTCCACCAGCCGCTCCGGCAGATCGAAGGTGTAGACCTCGTCGAGCTTGTCGAGCAGCTGACGCTTCACCTTCTGGCGCGTCATGGCGCCATACTGGCTCTCGATCTGCCCGCGGATGATCTCCTTGAGCTTGTCGAGACCCTCGAGGCCCAACCCCTTGGCGAACTCGTCGTCGATCGTCACCTCGCCCGGCGCCTCGACCGCCTTGACGACGATGTCGAAGGTCACCGGCTTGCCGGCGAGATGCTTGGCCGGATAATCCTCCGGGAAGCTCACCTCGATGGTCTTCTCGTCGCCGGCCTTCAGCCCGACGAGTTGCTCCTCGAAGCCCGGAATGAACTGCTTGGAGCCGATCACGAGCTGGCCGTTCTCGTCGGCGCCACCCTCGAAGGGCTCGCCGTCGAGCTTGCCGACGTAGCTCATCTGGACACGGTCGCCGTCTTCGGCGGCGCCGTCCTTCTCGGCGAACGGCTTGTTGTTTTCCGCGATCTGGGCGATCTGCTCGTCGACTTCCTCATCGGAAATCTCGACGACCGGGCGCTCGATCTGCACCGTCTTGAAATCGATGATCTCGAACTCCGGCAGGATGTCGTAGCTCATCGTGTAGGCGATGTCGGCGGAGCCCTCGAGGATCGCTTCCGCGTCGCCCTCGGGCAGATCGATCTCCGGCTGCAGCGCCGGCTTCTCGTTGCGCTCCTCGACCACCGAGCGGGTGGTTTCGGTGATCATCTCGTTGAGGATCTCGGCGGTCGCCTGGCGGCCGTACATGCGCTTCATATGCGCCATCGGCACCTTGCCGGGACGGAAGCCCCGGATCTGGACCTTGCCCTTGAGATCTTCGAGATAAGTGTCGAGGCGACTTGCAAGATCAGACGCCGGAATGACGACTTTCAATTCGCGTTTCAGCCCCTCGGCCAGCGTTTCGGTTACCTGCATGGCGTGTGCTTCGTCCTTGGTCGAGAACGTCTTTCCGACTGCTCGTTCGAAAGTGTTGGCCCTGTACGGGTGTTTGTTTCGGTCCCGGCCGTGCCTGGTGCGGGCGGAGGGACTTGAACCCCCACGGCTTGCGCCACCAGAACCTAAATCTGGCGTGTCTACCAGTTCCACCACGCCCGCGACTTGCGTTAGGCGCCTATAGCCGAGGCGCGGCCTCTATAGCACCCCGACCGACGCGGTCAAAGAAAAATCGGGGCGTTTTCCCGGCCCCTTCCGGCCGCGCCCCGCCCCGTCAGGCCAGCCCGTCCGCCGTCTCCGCCAGCAGGTCGCCGATCACGGTTTTCAAAGCCGGCTCAAGGTCCTCCGCCGTCAGCGCCGGCCCCGCGTGCGTTCCGGCCGCGCCATGCAGCCACACGCCCATCGCCGCCGCCTCGAAGGCGGGCATGCCTTGCGCGGCGAGCCCCGTCACGATGCCGGCCAGCACGTCGCCCGATCCGGCGGTCGCGAGCCAGGCGGGCGCATTTGCGTTGATCGCCGCCCGCCCGTCCGGCGCGGCGATCACCGTGTCGGCACCCTTGAGCAGCACGACCGCGCCGCTGCGCGATGCCGCCTGGCGCGCCCGGGCGAGCTTCGACGGACCGGCGCGCTCCGCCGTCTCCGGAAAAAGCCGCGCGAATTCGCCCGCATGCGGCGTCAGCACCACCGCGCCCGGAAAGCGCCCGATCAGCTCGAACAAGGCCGACGGAGCATCGGCGAAACTCGTCAGTGCGTCGGCATCCAGCACCACCGTGCGTCCGCCCGTCCCGGCGCCGGCACCCGCATCCTCGAGAGCGGCGGCGACCAGGGCGCGCGTCTCCGCGCCGACGCCGACGCCGGGACCGAGAACGACCGCGTTCAGCCGCGCGTCGCCGAGCAGCTCCGCCAGCCCTTGCGCGCCCTTGAAGCTGCGCACCATCACCGCCGTCAGATGCGCGGCATTGACCAGCGCGGCGGACGGAGGCGTGGCCACCGTCACCAGTCCCGCGCCGGCGCGAAGGGCAGCGCCTGCCGCAAGACGCGCGGCCCCCGTCGACAGCGCGCCGCCGGAGACCGCGACCGCATGGCCGCGTGCGTATTTGTGTCCGGCGGCCGCCGGGGCCCGATAGGCCGCCTGCCAGAGCGCCGGCGCGTTGCGCCAGGTTTTCGGGGCGACATGCGCCAGGACGCCGGCCGGAATGCCGATGTCGACGACCTCCAGGGCGCCGCACAAGTCGCGTCCGGGCATCAGGATATGGCCGGGCTTGGCGCGAAAGAAGGTGACCGTGCGCGCCGCCGGACAGGCATCGCCGAGCACCTGCCCCGTTTCGCCGCTCAGGCCGGAGGGCAGATCGACCGCCAGCACCGGACGCCCGGACCTCCGCAGCGCCCGCACCGTGTCGAGCGCCAGTCCGGACAGCGGCCGGTCGAGCCCGGCGCCGAACAGCGCGTCGATGACGAGGCCCGCCGCCTCCAGGCCGCGCGCCAGCGCGTCGCCGGTCAGCGGCGCGGCATGCACGCCGGCGGCCTCCATGTCGGTGCGCGCGGCGGCCGCGTCGCCGGCGGCCGCGTTCGGATCGCCGAGCGTGAGCACCTCGACCCGGTAGCCGCGCCGGCGCAGCACCTCCGCCGCAACATAGCCATCCCCGCCATTGTTGCCCGGCCCAGCCAGAATCAGCACCCGATCGGTGTAGGTGGCCATGCGGCAGGCAACGTCGGCAACGGCCCGCCCGGCCGTGCGCATCAGGGTGAGCCCGGCAACGCCGCCGGCGATCGCCAGCCGGTCGGCCTCGCCCATTTCCGCCGGCGTCAGCAGCGCCTGCAGCCCGACGTCGCGTGCCGTCCCACTCATGCGCGTCACTCCGAAAATGTCTCCCGGGCCCCATCACCGGCGCCTGGCCCTGGCCCTGATCCTGGCCCTGCGCAGTGTGTCCCCCCGCCCCGGGAAAACGCAAGCCGAGGGCCTGTGACGGGCACAGGTTGTGCTCACTTTCTGTGCACAATGCCCACAAACGCGCCACCCGTTGATTTCGATCATGGGCGGGCGGCTGTAAAACGGCCCAAGTTTCTCCCGATAGGGGGGCTGTTTTTTCGGCAGGCACGGTTGGCACGCTGCATGCTAGTCAGGGTGTGGCCCGGGCCGGGAGCGGCCGGCATTTCCAAACCGATCGACGCGAAGTGGCGGAGGCGATGAAGAAAATCGAGGCGATTATCAAGCCGTTCAAGCTTGATGAGGTCAAGGAGGCCCTTCAGGAAGTCGGCCTTCAGGGCATCACCGTGACCGAGGCCAAGGGCTTTGGGCGCCAGAAGGGACACACCGAGCTCTATCGGGGCGCCGAATACGTGGTGGACTTTCTCCCGAAGGTGAAGGTCGAGGTCGTGCTGACCGACGACATGGTCGACAAGGCGGTCGAGGCGATCCGCAATGCGGCGCAGACCGGCCGGATCGGCGACGGCAAGATCTTCGTCTCCACCATCGAGGAGGCGGTGCGCATTCGCACGGGCGAAACGGGCACGGACGCCATCTGATCCTCACCGGACATTCGGGCGCGGCCTCCTCCGGCACGCGCCGCAGACAGTCCACGGGCCGCCGCATCCGCGGCCGCTCTCCAGCAGTGACCGAACTAAGACAGGGAAGCAGTAGATGACGAGCGCCAGTGAAATTCTGAAGGAAATCAAGGAAAAGGACATCAAGTTCGTCGACCTTCGGTTCTCCGACCCGCGCGGCAAGATGCAGCATGTGACGATGGACGCAGGGCTGGTCGATGAAGACATGTTCGCCGAAGGCGTCGCCTTCGACGGCTCGTCGATCGCCGGCTGGAAGGCGATCAACGAGTCCGACATGATGCTGGTCCTCGACCCCGAGACCGCGCATGTCGATCCGTTCTTCGCGCAGTCCACGCTCGCCATCATCTGCGACGTGATCGACCCGATCTCCGGCGAGGCCTACAACCGCGACCCGCGCACGACCGCCAAGAAGGCCGAGGCTTACATGAAGTCGCTCGGCATCGGCGACACGGTCTTCGTCGGCCCGGAAGCGGAGTTCTTCATCTTCGACGACGTGCGCTTCTCGAGCGATCCCTACAACACCGGCTTCCAGCTCGACAGCACCGAACTGCCGACGAACATGGGCTCGGAGTACGACACCGGGAACCTCGGCCACCGTCCGCGCACCAAGGGCGGCTATTTCCCCGTCCCGCCGATCGACAGCTGCCAGGACATCCGCTCGGAAATGCTCACCGTGCTGACCGAGATGGGCGTCACCGTCGAGAAGCACCACCACGAGGTGGCCGCCGCGCAGCATGAGCTCGGCATCAAGTTCGACACGCTGACGCGCAACGCCGACAAGATGCAGATCTACAAGTACGCCGTGCACCAGGTGGCGCATGCCTACGGCAAGACGGCGACCTTCATGCCCAAGCCCGTGTTCGGCGACAACGGCACCGGCATGCACGTGCACCAGTCGATCTGGAAGGACGGCGGCCCGGTCTTCGCCGGCAACCAGTACGCCGACCTGTCGGAGACCTGCCTCTACTACATCGGCGGCATCCTGAAGCACGCCCGTGCGCTGAACGCCTTCACCAACCCCTCGACCAACTCCTACAAGCGTCTGGTCCCGGGGTACGAGGCGCCGGTTCTGCTGGCCTATTCGTCGCGCAACCGCTCGGCGTCCTGCCGCATTCCCTTCACCTCCTCGCCGAAGGCCAAGCGCGTCGAGGTCCGCTTCCCGGATCCGTCCGCCAACCCGTATCTCGCCTTCGCGGCGATGCTGATGGCCGGCCTCGACGGCATCAAGAACAAGATCCATCCCGGCGACGCGATGGACAAGAACCTCTACGACCTGCCGCCGGAAGAGCTGAAGGACATCCCGACCGTCGCCGCCTCGCTGCGCGAGGCCCTGGACGCGCTCGATGCCGACCGCGACTTCCTCAAGGCCGGCGGCGTGATGGACGACGACCAGATCGACGCCTACCTGGAGCTCAAGTGGGAAGAGAACATGCGGTACGAAATGACGCCGCATCCGGTCGAGTTCGACCTCTACTTCTCGGTCTGAGGACTCCTAAGGCACGGGAGCGCGGGCTTATGCCAGGCGCTTCCGGCCGCGAAAAAACCCCCGGCGGTTCATCCGCCGGGGGTTTTTGTTTTCGGGCGATGCAAATCGCGCGGGCCGAGGTTTCTCCGCGTCCGCGCCCCCCTCCGCCCTCAGGCTACGGTCTCGACGCCGGGCCCCTTGCCGTCCGGCGTTGTTCGGCCGGACCAAGGGTCAATCTCGTTCAGGGTGAGACGCGCATTGATCCGCCGGGCAACCGGTCCCGCGCGCAACCAGTTCTCTGCACGGGAGAGGTCGAACCTCGGCCTGCGCCGACCCGCGCCCGGTTCCGCCGCCGCGTGAAGGCTCTCGGCGATTTCGTCGACCCTGTACAGGCCGCCGAAGCTTGGCGCAGGCATCGCCCTTTTCTGGAGCGCCTGCCGCCTGACCCCCAGGCGCTCTGCCACATCGGCCAGACTGACGAGATCGGGTCGGACCTCGCGCAAGCGGCTGCCGGCCGGCAGCACAGCCAGGAGCCGCCGGACCGCGTCGAGGATCGGCCCCTCCGCGGGCTGTCCGGTCATGTCGAGTTCGACGGCGACCAGCCCCGGCAGGCCCGTTGCGACAATTGCATCGTCGAAGCCCGCTTCGAAGATGGCATTCGACAGATCCACCGGATCGGTATTGCTGTCGGGAAGAGCGAAAACCAGTTCAAATTCAAACCGCTCCGCCATTTCATTCACTCCTCGTCGGAAAACAGGCACGCCAGTGCCTTCTGGCGGAGCTTGCGGGCATGCAACTGGGGATCGCGCGGGGTCGACCAGACGGACATCTGGCAGAAGACGCCTCCGCGACACTCGGGCGCGTTGGCCGGACACCGCAGGAGACCCCAGGCGTGCCCTCGCCCCTCCACGATGGTCCATCCCAGTGCCTCAAGCTCGCGCAAGACGCTCTCGATCTCCTAGGACGGATGCGTCTTGCGCGGCGTGCTGCCTCTCCTTTCTTATTTTGTCAAGCGACAACCTAAGTACTCACACGAGCGCGATCAGCCGGCTCGGGCCGCCGGTGGCGCCGGTGATCTTCGGGGCGCCGACGACGAGGGTCGCGCCGGTGGGCGGCACCGCGTCCAGATTGGCGACGTTTTCCAGCCCCCAGCGTCCGGTCGGCAACCAGGCGTAATGCGTGTCGAAGGTCTGTGACGCGCCGTGGTCGAGCGACAGCGTGTCGACGGCCATGCCGACGACGCCGCGTTCCATCAGCGCCATCGCCGCCTCCTTCGAAAAGCCGGGGAAATGCATCACGCCGTCCGCGTCGGCGTTGCGGAATTTCTCGCTCGCCACATGCGCCGCCCAGCCGGAATTCATCGCGACGCATCCGCCTTCCGGAAGCGCCCCGTGGGCCGCCTCATGGGCTTCGAGATCCGCGACCGTGACCTGATAATCGGCGTCCTCCGCCGCCTGCGCGGTCACGTCGATCACCGCGAGCGGCACGACAAGCTGGTCCATATCCAGCGCCTCCGCGCTCGCCCCGTCGGCGGAGAAATGGATCGGCGCGTCGAGATGCGTGCCCGTGTGCTCCACCACATGCCACTTGTTCATGTTGAAGCCGTCGGTCTCGAAGGACGTCATCCGCTCCAGCTCAAGCCCCGGCGGGCCGAAATAGGTCGGGAAGTCGGGCAAGAGCTCGTGGGTCAGATCGACGGCCCTGGAAAACGCCGTCGGCGCGGCGCGCGCCGCGCGCGGCGGCGGAAAGGCGGTGAAGGCCGCCGCCCCCGCCGTCGCTCCGGCGAGCCCCCGCAACAGCCCGCGTCGGCTCAGCCGTTTGGCCACCGTTTCCTGACATCCCGGTACACACATGGTGAGATCCCCTCTCGTCTGGTCTGGTTGCGCGCGGTCTTGGCGCCGCGTCCGTCTTGACGTCGCGCGGTCTTGTCCCGCGCCGGACGATCCTAGGCTGTGGCGAGGCTTCGACACAATCTCCGACCGACCCGGCGCGGTCGCGCCCCTTGCATGCCGGCGCGTTTGCCGCCATTCATCGCCCATGCTGCAGATCACCGACCTCACCTATCGCATCGCCGGACGCGCACTCCTGGAGCGGGCAAGCGTCACCCTGCCGGCGGGCTCCAAGACCGGCTTCGTCGGCCGCAACGGCGCCGGCAAGTCGACGCTGTTCCGCCTCATCACCGGCGAGGCCTCGCCCGAGAGCGGCGAGATCCGCATCCCGAAGGGCATACGCATCGGCCAGGTTGCGCAGGAGGCGCCGGGCAGCGAACAGACGCTGATGGACGTAGTGCTCGCCGCCGACACCGAGCGCGCCCGGCTGATGGCGGAAGCCGAGACCGCGACCGATGCCCATCGCATCGCCGAGATCCACACACGCCTCGCCGACATCGGCGCGCATACGGCGGAGGCGCGCGCGGGGCGCATTCTCGCCGGACTGGGCTTCGATGCGGACGCCCAGCAGCGCCCCTGCTCCGCCTTTTCCGGCGGCTGGCGGATGCGCGTCGCGCTCGCCGCCGTGCTGTTTTCCGAGCCTGACCTGCTGCTGCTCGACGAGCCGACCAACTACCTCGATCTGGAAGGCACGCTGTGGCTGGAAAGCTACGTCGCGCGCTATCCCCATCAGGTGGTGCTGATCAGTCACGACCGGGACCTCCTCAACAAGGCGGTCGATTCCATCGTGCATCTGGAGGCGCGCAAGCTCACCTTCTATCGCGGCGGCTTCGACAGTTTCGACCGCCAGCGCCGCGAGACGCTGGCGCTGCAGGAAAAGGCCCGCGCCAAGCAGGACGCCCAGCGCAAGCACATGCAGGCCTTCGTGGACCGCTTCCGCGCCAAGGCGACCAAGGCGCGCCAGGCGCAGTCGCGCCTCAAGATGCTGGAGAAGATGGAGCCGATCGCCGCCGCCCCCGGCGAGGAAGCGCTGCCGCTGTCCTTCCCGGACCCGCAAGGCCGGCTCGCCCCGCCGATCGTCAGGCTGGACGGGGTTTCGGCGGGCTATGGCGACACCACCGTGCTGAAGGGTCTGTCGCTCAACATCGACACCGACGACCGCATCGCGCTGCTGGGGGCGAACGGCAACGGCAAGTCGACCTTCGCCAAGCTGATCGCCGGGCGGCTGGAAAAACAGGCCGGCGAGATCGTCACCGCCTCGAAGCTCAAGACCGCCTTTTTCGCCCAGCACCAGCTCGACGAACTGGTGCCTGCCGACAGCCCCGTGCAGCACGTACGCCGGCTGATGCCGCAGGCCCCTGAGGCCAAGGTGCGCGCGCGCGTCAACCGCTTCGGCCTGCCGACAAGCCGAATGGACACGCCGGCCAAGGATCTCTCGGGCGGCGAGAAGGCGCGGCTGCTGCTCGGGCTTGCCACCTTCGAGGGGCCGAACCTGCTCATTCTGGATGAGCCGACCAACCACCTCGACATCGAAAGCCGCGAGGCGCTGATCCAGGCCGTCAACGCCTTTCAGGGCGCCGTCATCCTGATCAGCCACGACCGGCATCTGGTGGAGGCCTGCGCCGACCGGCTGTGGCTGGTCGGCAATGGCACGGTCACCTCCTTCGACGGCGACATGGAGGACTATCGCAAGCTGATCCTGCAGCGCGACCGGCCGGACAGGAGCGACAAGGGCGACAAAGGAAACACAGGCGACAGGGACGACAGGCCCGCCCCGGGCGCATCGGCGGCCGAGGCCGCCGACGACGACCGCAGCGCGCAGGACAAGCGCCGCAGCGCGGCCGAACGCCGGGCCCGCCTCGCCCCCTTGCGCAAGGAGATCCAGGCGGCGGAAAAGGAAATGGCGCGGCTCAACGACAAGATCGGCAAGGTCGACGCGATCCTCGCCGACCCGGAGCTGTTCGCGACCGATCCCGAGCGCGCCGCGAAATTCGCCAAGGAACGCGCCTATCTGGAAAAGAAGCTGACCAAGACCGAAGAGCTCTGGCTGGAGCTGTCGGCGGAACTGGAGGGGGCGTGATGCCGGCCCGCGCGCCCGTGACGACGATCGGTTTCGATGCCGACGACACCCTGTGGCACAATGAGACCGTCTTCCGGCTGACCGAGGACCGCTTCACCGGGTTGCTCGCGGAGTACACCGACACGGACCGTCTCGCCGAGCGCCTGCTGGAGGCGGAGCGCCGGAATCTCCAGCTCTACGGCTACGGGGTCAAGGGCTTCACGCTGTCGATGATCGAGACCGCGCTCGAGGTGACCGATGCGCGGCTGCCCTCCCGCGTCATCGCCGACATTCTGGAGGCCGGCCGCGAGATGCTGTCCCATCCCGTCGATCCGCTGCCGCACGTCCGCGAAACCCTGACCCGGCTGGCGGACGGCTATCGCCTCGTGCTGATCACCAAGGGCGACCTCTTCGACCAGGAACGCAAGCTCGCCGAATCCGGTCTCGCGGAGCATTTCGACGCGGTCGAGATCGTCGCCGAGAAGCACACCGACACCTATCGCAGGCTGTTCGCCCGGCACGGCGACGGCGCGGAGCGGGCGATGATGGTCGGCAACTCCGTGCGATCCGACATCCTCCCCGCCCTTGATGCCGGCGCCCACGCCGTGCATGTGCCCTATCACATCACCTGGGCGATGGAAGACGCCGAGCCACCGCGCAGCCACGCGCGCCTGCACCGCATCGCGCATCTGGGAGAACTGGACACGGTTCTTGAGAGCCTGCACCGGCCGGAGCGGTAACGGCGTCAAACGAGGTCTCTCCCAAAATCGCTCGCCGCCGTCTCGAACACCAGACAGCGGAGGGAATGGCCTGCTCGCCCGAAAAGAGTGGAACCAATCCATGGCTGTACGTACTCTTTCTGCACCCAAGGTGTGGAAGCAGAATAGATGGCGGCAGACGACACCGGACGACGCCTGACGGGAGCGCTCCTGGAGACAGCGCTCATCGTCACGCCATTGGCGCTCGGATACTTCGCCGGGATTGCCTATCTGGACGAGTTTCTGGCCGCCTTCTCGATCTCGATCCACGAGGTAGATGCCCCCGTGGCGACGGTCGTCGCCCACTCCTTTAATGTCTTCACTCACAAAGCCTTTCTCGCGAAGCTGGTGCTGCTTGCATCCGCGGTCGGATTGCTTGCGCTTGCTGTACAGGTCTTGCGCGGCAGCGGCGGATTGCCCGGGAACACGTCTCTGCGTCCCCTGTTTCTGGTCGCACTACCGGCGGCCGTCTTCATTGCCTTCGTGAACATCAAGGCCAGTGCTGCGGAAACCGCGCGCGTGGCGGCTCAGCGGATCTGGGCCGAGGGCACGGCCGTCGTGGTCCCGCGTCGCAGTCTCGACCTTCACGACAAACGCCTCGGCGTGCGCCAGCGGCTGCGCCTGACGGCGTGCCTGCGCGGGCGGCAGATCAAGCATGTGATCGCCACACCGTCCAGGAGCTACGCCCTGTGCGTGATCGACCGCGAGGGTTTTCTGCTCGCACATATGGCAGAGCGAGACGTCTATCTGCCCGTCCGCCATCTCGCGCCCTGCGGCGCCCCCGGGTGGCGCACCATCCCCTTTTGCACCACCGGAGGGTAAGCGCGCTCTTTCCGGCAGATGGGAGAAGACAGTTATGCGATACGCGAAAACAACAGCCCTCGGGATGCTGTGCGGCGCCCTTGTCGCGCCCTTGGGTTCGGGCAGGGCAATCGCCCAGGACCCATCGACCCCATCCAGCCACGGCTTGCTTGAGCGTATCCTCGGCACCGGCGGGATGCCGGTTCTGGGAGGTTCTCCGCCGGTTTTCGCATCGGTGGGCGACATGCGGTTCGGCGTGCGCACAGACGGGACGAACCCGCTCGGGCGCTACGCGACGATCGCCGGAACGAACCGCGTCAGCTTCCAGGAGTGCGGCTCGGCCGAAACGGACCTCATTCCGGCCGAACTCGTCGAGGAGACGGACGAGACCTGCGACTCGCTTCCCGGCACCATGATGCCCACCTTCAGCAGCTTTGCCGCAGCCCGATGGGAGTATGACGAGACCCGCGACGGCTATGTCGTCACGGCGTCCGGGTCCGACCGGCAAACCCAGCACCATGCAAGGTTCGTAGCCTGCAGCACCCTGCCGGCCAGCATGCTCATTGCTGCTGCGAAAGCCGGAGAGGGCGTGGAAACCATCGTAGGACCGGATAACGTGATTTCAGATCTCGCCGTGAAGGTCGGTCAGCAAAAGACGCCCGTGATCGCCAACTCCCGCCCCAGTTCGGCGGACTGCGCGCGCGCAGCGCAGTTCTGGACTTTCGACACGGCCTCGCAGGCCACTGACCCCGGCCCTTCCTGGACCCCGGCGATGCATGTCCCGCAAGCCACCCCGCCCCCGCGTTTCATCGGCGTTGCGACGAAAAACCCGTCGCTCATTCCGCCTTCGCGAACACAACCCGGCGGTGGGGAATGACCCGCTCGCCCTTGGTGACCTCATAGGCCTCGTCTTCACGGCGGGTGAGACCGAGGGCGTCGAAGCGCGCGAGTTCGGAGGGCATGAGCGGCCAGGGCGGACCCGAGGCCTCCGCGCCTTCGGGGCGGACCCGCGTGATCACCAGAAGCCGCCCGCCCGGGCGCACCAGATCGGCCAGCGCGCCGAAGGCGGCGGCGCGCAGATCGCCGGCGAGCGCCTGCAGGGTGTAGCATTCGTGCACAAGGTCGAAGGCCCCGCGCCAGTCCTCCGGCGGGGCGAAGAGATCGGCCACCCGATAGACCACCTCACTGTCGGGAAACCGCGCCTCGACCCAGGCGATGGCGGCCGTCGACAGATCGAAGGCCGTCGTGTGGTAACCGGCGGAGGCGAGCGCCTCGGCGTTGTCGCCGAGCCCGCAGGCGACGTCGAGGGCGCGCGCGCCCTTGCCCGGATTGGCCGCGACCCATTCCACGAGTTGCGGTTTGGGCGCGAGATCGGCCCAGGGCACGGCGGCCGGATCGCCCCCCGCCGTCTGATAGACCGCCTCGAACCAGGCGGCCCGGTCGTCCGCGTCGCCGCCCTTCGCCCCGAACATCGCATCGAGACGGTCGCGCGCGGCATCGCGGCGCGCGGCGAAATCGGTGGCGTCCGCCGCCGGCGCTTCGCTCTCCTTCGTCATGCCTTCTTCTCCCAGCGTCCGCTTTCCGATTGCTGCCAATAGGTCAGCGCGTGTCCCGCCGCCTTCAACGCCTTCCAGTGCCCGCGCGCCTCGGCGACGGCGTCCGGGTCCGAATCGTCGAACAGGAACACGCCGCGTTCGTAAGGCGAGAGATCCGGCGGCGCGGCCCGGTCGACGAGAAACCGCACGTTCGCCGCGTTGGGATTGTCCGGACCGTCGGTCAGAAAGACCGGCTGTTCAGCCTCATGCCCGTCGGCGGCCGTGCCATGCGGCAGGAAGGAATCCTCGCGATAGGTCCACAGCAGCGAATCGAGCGCGTCGCGGCGCTCGCGCGAGCCCGTCTGCACCACCACCCGCCAGTCGCGCTGCAGACAGGTCTCCAGCAGGCCGGGCAGAACCTGCTCCAGCGGCTGTCGTGTGAGGTGATAGAACAGGACGTCCGTCATGAGCCCTTCGAAAAACTGGTCATACCGGCCGCGCCGGAGGCCGGTCGCGCGCCGTCTTGCGCGGGCGGACTCTGCGCCAGGTGCGGCCAATGCGCAACAGCCTGCCGGCATTGCGCGCTGCAGCGCAAAAGCGGCATTGGTTTTCGCAGCGTTCATCGTTAACGGTTTGCCAACTTGACGCCGGCACCTTCGTGCCGGGCAGACCCTGACGGGGTCGCGTCGATCCACGGCCCGCACAAGCCGGATGCGCCGCATGCGCGCCTGGCGACGCGGACCGGATCGGCGACCCGCCGGGGCAAGGGGAGACAGGATTGATGGTCGTTCGGGTTGCTTTGTTTTTCGGACTGGTTCTGGGGCTTGCGGGCGCGACGACCGCGATGGGCGTGGTCGTGGCCGAACCGGCCGGCACCTGCGAGGCCTACAAGACCTGCTGACGGCCCGGACTCTTCAAGCTTTTCGGGCGGCGTGAGCGCCCCGGTGGCGACACCAACGCGCTGAGCGAACAGGCCGCCAACACAACAAAACCCCGCCGCGCGCGACCGCCGGCGGGGTTTTTCTTGATCCGATGCGCCAAGCGCGCACGATCCGATGCGCTTCGTGGCGATACGCGCGGCGACAAAACCCCGCCGCGCGTCGCGCCTCTAGCCTTCGTAGTGGTCGCGCACCAGCCGGTCGAGCAGACGCACGCCGAAGCCTGACGCCCAGCCCTTGCTGATCTCGGTCTTGGCGCTGCTCATCGCCATGCCGGCGACGTCGATATGCACCCAGGGCACGTCGTTGACGAATCGCTGCAGGAACTGCGCCGCCGTGATCGACCCGGCCGTGCGCCCGCCGGTGTTCTTCATGTCGGCGTTCGGCGTGTCGATGAGCTTGTCGTACTCCTTGCCGAGCGGCAGGCGCCAGACCTTCTCCTCGGTTGCCTTGCCGGCCTCGGCCAGGCGCTCGACCAGTTCGTCGTTGTTGGAGAAGACCCCGGCATGCTGATGGCCGAGCGCGATCAGGATCGCCCCCGTCAGCGTCGCCAGATTGATCATGAACGCCGGCTTGAAGCGCTCCTGCGTGTACCAGAGCGCATCGGCCAGCACGAGGCGGCCTTCCGCGTCGGTGTTGATGATCTCGATGGTCGCGCCCGACATGGCGGTGACGATGTCGCCGGGGCGCTGCGCCTTGCCGTCCGGCATGTTCTCGACGAGCCCGATCACGCCGACGGCGTTGACCTTGGCCTTGCGGGCGGCGAGCGCATGCATCAGCCCGGTGACGGCGGCCGCGCCGCCCATGTCGCCCTTCATTTCCTCCATGCCGCCGGCCGGCTTGATGGAAATGCCGCCGGTGTCGAACACCACGCCCTTGCCGACGAAGGCGACCGGGTCGGCATCCTTCTTGCCGCCGTTCCAGCGCATGACGACGAGACGCGGCGGCGTTTCGGAGCCCTGGGCGACGCCGAGCAGCGCGCCCATCTTCAGCTTCTTCATCGCCTTTTCGTCGAGCACCTCGACCTCGACGCCGAGTTTCTCCAGCGCCTCGGCGCGCTTGGCGAATTCGACCGTCGTCAGCACATTGGCCGGCTCGTTGACCAGATCGCGAGCGAGCACCGTGCCGTCGCTCACCGCATCCGCCTGCGCCCAGGCCTTTTTGGCGGCCTTGGTGTCGGCAACCGCGAGCGTCAGCTTCTTCGCCTCCGCGCCCGACTTGTCGTCATCGTCCGATTTCGTCTTGTAGCGGTCGAACACATAGGCGCGCAGCTTGGCGCCCATGGCGAAAGCGGCGGAAAGCTCCGGCGCGAGCGCGCCCTCGCTGGTTTCCATCACGATCTCGACGGCCTTCGACGATCCGAGCGCGCCCATCACGGCGCCGCCGAGCATCATCCAGTCGGTTTCCCCGAGGTCGCCGAGCGCCTCCGCCTTGCCGAGACCGACCACGATCAGCCGGTCGAGATCGAGGCCGGCGGGCGCGACGAGATCCAGAACCGCGCGCGACTTGCCGGAAAAGCCGGCCGCCTCCGCGGCGCGGGCCAGCAGGCCCTCATTGGCCGACAGCACCGCGCTGGCCGTCGGACCGACGCCGAGATCGGCATCGGCGAACACCACCGCAACACCCTTCGCGGGCGCCTCGAGTTTGGAGAATGAGACTTTGGGGAGCAACGTCGAAACCTTTCATTGAAGCCGCAGGGGCTCTTCGGGCCCGCAAGGGCGGGTGGGACACCGCGCGCGGACGGCAGCCAGAATCGCGGATGGCCGGACGGGCGGTCCGCGCGGCGCGCGCGCGCAACGGTTGGCGGTGACGGACCGGAGCCGCGAAACACCGCCCCGGTAACGTGGCCTAGAATGGGGACAGTTTGCCCGCTCGGCAAGCGCGGGCCGATTTCACGATACGTTAACCCTTTTTCTTCTCGTCGCATTTACCTAGATTGCTTTTTAATCGAGGGCGGATGCGCGACGCGCGTCAGCCCGTGCGTGGGTCCCCGCCCCTTGCGTCGCGCTGCGTCGTCTCAAGCACCCCGATCGTCAACCCGCCGTCAGGCATGCAGCCGTCAGGATCTGATGACGACCTTCGAGCGCTATGTCCTCAGACGTCTGACCGGCGCGTTCGTGCTGACGCTGGCCGCGCTCGCCGGCGTGGTCTGGGCGACGCAGGCGCTGCGCCAGCTCGACCTGGTCACGGCGAAGGGACAGACGATCGTGCAATTCGTCGGCATGACGCTGCTCGCCATGCCCTTCCTGCTGCTCGCCATCGCGCCCTTCGCGCTGCTGATCGCGCTGATCGTGATTCTCAACACCATGTCGAACGACAGCGAGCTGATCGTCATCAACGCCTCCGGCGCCTCGCGCGGCGTCCTGATGCGCCCGGTCGTCACCTTCGCGCTCGGCGTGAGCCTGTTCTGCGCGCTGCTGTCGGTCTTCGCCGCGCCGGCCGGTCTGGCGGCGCTGCGCGAGGAGATCACCCGCGTGCGCGTCGATCTGGTCGCCAACATCGTGCGCCCGGGCCGGTTCATCGGCATCGAGGACGGGCTGACGTTTCACATCCGCAACCGCAGCGGCGACGGCCGTCTCGACGGCCTGCTGCTGCACGACGACCGCGCCGAGGACATCGTCTTCACCTACGAGGCGGCGCGCGGGCAGATCGTGGAGGCCGTCGGGCGCACGCTTCTGGTCATGCAGGACGGCACGATCCAGCGGCGCACCCGCGACGACGGAAGCATCTCCATCGTCCGCTTCCAGTCCTATGCCTTCGATCTGTCGAGCATGATCCCCTCCGGCGCCGTCGCCGTCTACAAGGCCAGCGAGCGCTCGACATGGGATCTGATCGCGCCCGACCCCGACGACGCCTATGCAAGGGACAATCGCGGCCGCCTCGCCAGCGAGTTGCACGACCGGCTGAGCCAGCCGCTCTACCCCCTCGCCTTCGCGTTGCTGGTGTTCCTTTTCGTCGGTCAGCCGAAGACCACCCGCCAGAACCGGACGCTTGCCACCCTCACCGCGCTGGTGCTCGCCATCGCGCTGCGCTCGGCCGGCTTCGGCATGATGACGCTCGCCCCGAGCCTGCCGGCCGCGCGCGTCGCGCTCTACCTGGTGCCGCTCGCGGCCATCGCGCTGACGGCCTGGGCGCTGTCGACGGCGGCCCGGCCGCGCTGGCTGACGCGTCTCGCCGGCACGGGCGAATATCTCGCCGACCGCATCGAGGCCGGGCTCGCGCGCCTGCAGCGGCGCACCCAGGACGGAGCCGCGTGACCCGATGACGACGCTGGTCGGCCACACGCTCGCCTTCTATCTCGCCCGCCGGTTCGCCGCCGCGATCCTCGGCCTCTTCGCGCTCGCCGCCATCTTGATCTTCATCTTCGACCTGCTGGAGCTTCTGCGCCGGGGCGCGGGTCAGGACGGCGCGACGCTGGCGCGCATCGGCCTGATCTCGCTGCTGCGGGTGCCCCAGCTCATGGAGCAGGTCCTGCCCTTCGCCGTCCTGTTCGGCGCGATCTCTGCGTTTCTGGGGCTCAGCCGCAAACTGGAGCTCGTGGTCGCGCGCGCCGCCGGCGTGTCGGTCTGGCAGTTCACGGCGCCCGCGCTTGCGGTCGGCATCGCCATCGGGATCGCGGCCGTGACGCTCTACAATCCGCTCGCGGTCCTGCTGCGCGAACGCTCCGACGAGATCGCCTCGGGTCTCTTCGCGAGCGAACAGAGCTTCCTGCTGCAGACCACCGGCGAGGTGTGGCTGCGGCAGGACGGAACGGACGGCGAATCGATCATGCACGCCAAGCAGACGCTGGACAGCGGTCGTCGCCTGCTCGCCGTGACCGTCTTCACCTTCGACCGCAACGCCCAGTTCGCCGAACGCATCGAAGCCCGCGAGGCGGTGCTGGCGGACCGGCAGTGGCGGCTGAGCGATGCCACCGTCTACTCCACGCAAGGGGATCCGAGCCGCCACGACACCTACTTCGTGTCGACCTTCCTCACGCCCACGGAGGTACGTGAAAGCATCGCGGCGCCGGAATCCATCGGTTTCTGGGACCTGCCGCGCGTGATCGAACTATCCCAGCGCGCGGGTTTGCCGGCCTACAGGTATGCCTTGCAATATCAGACACTTCTCGCCAGACCTGCGCTTCTTGCGGCGATGGTGCTGATTGCGGCCTGCGTCTCTCTCAGGGTATCGAGGATGGGTGGCATCGGCCGCCTGATTCTGGGTGGAATCCTAGCCGGGTTCGTGCTTTACGTTCTTGCGGAACTCGGAGAGGACCTTGGCGGGGCCGGCATCGTGCCGCCGACGATCGCCGCGTGGGCGCCTGGAGTGTTTGGAGTATTGATGGGCTTGACGATCCTCTTGCATCTGGAGGACGGCTGATGGCGAAGGCCGGCCTCCCGCAATCGGTTCGGGACGGGCACGCGCTCACGCGTGGCCGGACGGTGTCGTTTGCGCGCCTGATGCAGGGCACCGCCCTTGTCGGAGCGCTCGCCGCACTTCTGATCGTGCCGGCGGGGATCGCGCCCGCGCAGGCGCAGGGCGATGTGCTCGACGCGCTCGGCACGCAGGTCGATCCGGCCGATCCGCTCCTGCTGGAAGCCGACGAGCTGCGCTACAATTTCGACCGCGACACGATTTCCGCCATCGGCAATGTGCAGATCTACTACGGCGGCAACACCGTCGAGGCCGATCAGATCGAGTTCGACCGCGCCGAGAACCGGCTGCGGGCGCAGGGCAACGTCCGCCTGACGGAGCCGGACGGCAACGTGCTCACCGCCGCCTCGATGGATCTGTCGGAGGACCTGCGCGACGGTTTCGCCTCCGCCCTGCAGCTCGACACGCCGGAGCGCACCCGCTTCCTCGCGGCGCGCGCCCAACGCGAGGGTGGCAACCGCACGACCTTCGAGGACGGGATCTACACCGTCTACACCTCGCCGCGAAATCCGCCGGACAAGCCGCCGCTGTGGCGCGTGCGCGCGACCACCATCGTGCACGACCAGCAGAAGCGGACCATCGAGTTCGAGAAGGCGCGGCTGGAGTTCTTCGGCAAGTCGCTGGTGCATCTGCCGTATCTGTCGATCCCCGATCCGAGCGTGACGCGCAAGTCGGGTCTTCTGGCGCCCACCATGGTCTTCGGTGACCGCGTCGGCGTCGGCGCCACGGTGCCCTATTACTTCGCCCTCGATCCGACCTACGACCTGCTGGTGTCGGCGACACCGCTCAGCAAGCAGGGCCTGCTCACCCAGGCCTCCTGGCGCCAGCGCCTGATCGACGGCAGCTACTCGATCCATGTCGGCGGGCTCATCCAGGCCCAGCCGGGAGAATACGAAGGCTCCAGCGGCGACCGGCGCTTTCGCGGCGTGATCGCCTCGGAAGGCCGGTTCGACCTCAATTCGCGCTGGCAGTGGGGCTGGGATCTCACCTACCGCAGCGACCGCGCGTTCCTGAGGGACTACAGCTTCGCCGACTTCGGCAATGCCACGGACATCTCGCAGATCTATCTGACCGGGCAAAGCGATCGCAACCGCTTCGACCTGCGCTCCTACGCCTTCCGCGTGTCGCAGGAGGATTACGCCGCGACCCCCACGCTGAACCCGCCGGCGCCCTATCTGCCCGTCGGCACGGGTCTGCAGGACAAGCAGCCCTTCGTGCATCCGGTGCTCGACTGGAACTACATCTTCGACAATCCGGTCGCCGGCGGTGAACTCGCCTTCACCGGCAACATGACGAGCCTGACGCGCGACCGCACGGATGCGATTCAGGCCGGCGGAACGACGCGGTTCCGTGGCGTGGAAGGCACCTTCACCCGCACCAGCCTGCGCGCCGACTGGCGCACGAAGCTGATCGATCCGCTCGGCCAGGTGTTCACGCCCTTCGCCTATGTGAAGGGCGACCTCTATTTCACCTCCTCGCGCGACGATACGGTGGGCAACCTGACCGACGAGGCGGTCGTCGGGCGCATCATGCCGGCGGTGGGTCTCGATTACCGCTATCCGATCCTGGCGACCTTCGAGGGCGGCAACCAGGTGTTCGAGCCGGTCGCCCAGATCATCGTGCGCCCCAACGAGGGCCGCATCGGCGAACTGCCGAACGAGGACGCGCAGAGCATCGTCTTCGATTCCACCACGCTCTTCGAATACGACAAGTTCTCCGGCTTCGACCGCAGCGAGGGCGGCACGCGCGCCAACATCGGCCTGCGCTACAATCTGCAGTTCAACAACAGCTTCTCGGTCAGCGCCCTGTTCGGCCGCTCGTTCCATCTCGGCGGCACGAACTCCTACCAAACGCCCGACATCCTGAACGCCACCAGCGCCTCGGGTCTGGCGAGCGACTATTCCGACTACGTCGGCAGCCTGTATTTCGACAGCCGGCGGGGCCTGCGCATCGGCGCCCAGGCGCGTTTCGACAAGGACACCTTCGATGTCCGCCGCGGTCAGGTCGAGGCGACGGGCATCTACGGTCCTGTGACCGGCAATCTCGCCTATGCCTATCTCTCGGCCCAGCCAAGCATCGGCATCGACGATCCGCGCGAGGAAGTCATCGGCTCGGCCAGCCTGCGCCTGCAGGAAAACTGGCGCCTGTTCGGGTCCGTGCGTTTCGACCTCCAGCGCAAGAACATGGTGCGCGACAGCATCGGCATCGGCTACGATGACGAAGGCTTCTCCTTCTCCGTCGCCTATTCCGAGGACCGCAGCCGCAACAACGGTCAGACGACCGACCGTCTGTTCTTCCTGCGTCTGGGTCTGCGCACATTGGGCGACACGCAGTTCTCGACCAACGGCTCGACGGATTGACGCGGGCCGGAAACGGCGTCACGAATCCGATTTTGGCCGCTTTCTCGTGCAACGAGCGGAAATTGTGCGGGTCGAGCGGCGACGACATGCGGAAACGCGGGCGCCCGACGCCGGGCCGGACCGCCGCCGGCAGGGGGAGACCGGCCGCGTCGACTGGACCGGACCGGACACAACGTGAGGATTTGGCTATGACTTGGATGCGCTGGGGGCTTGCTGCGGCATCGATGATGCTGGTCGCCGTGGTGGCGCCGGCCCCGGTGGCCGCGCAGACCGCAATCGAGGTGGTGGTCAACAACAAGCCGATCACCAGCTTCGACATTCGCCAGCGCGCCGGCCTTCTGCGCCTGACCACGGGTCGTGGCGGCGCGGCCGCCAACCGGGCGGCGAAGGAAGAGCTGATCGACGAACAGCTCAAGATGCAGGAGGCCGAGCGCATCGGCCTTCAGGTCTCCAAGGCCGAGGTCGACCGGGCCTTCGCCGATCTGGCGAGCCGCGTGAAGCTGTCGGCGAACGGCCTGTCGCAGGCGCTGCGCCGCGCCGGCGTGCGCCCCGAGACGCTGCGCGACCGGCTGGAAGCGGAAATCGCCTGGGGCCAGATCCTGCGCGCCCGCTTTCAGCAGGAGGTGCGCATTTCCGAGGCCGACGTGATCGCCGCCCTGCGCCGGCAGGACGACAGCGACAACGAAACCAGCACCGAATACCGGGTGCAGAGCATCATCTTCGTGGTGCCCGCCAAGGCCTCTTCGGGGCAGAAGTCGCAGCGCCGCCGCGATGCCGAGCGCTTCCGCTCGTCCTTCTCCTCCTGCGACCAGTCCGAGGCGCTGGCCGACCAGTACAGCGAGGTCGTCGTTCGGCCCGCCCAGCTGCGTCTGGAGACGGAACTGCCGCCGCCCGTGCGCGAACTCGTGGAAAAGACGCCGGTCGGCAAGACGACGTCGCCGCAGGACACCCCCAATGGCTACGAGCTCTACGCGGTGTGCGACAAACGCGAGATCGCCAGCAACGCCGCCGCGCGGATGGAGATCGAGGACGAGTTGCGCAACAAGGAAGGCCAGCAGCTGAGCCGCCGCTACATGCGCGAACTGCGCCGGCGCGCCATCGTCGACTATCGCTGAGCCGCATGAAACCCATGCTCCTGCCCCTCGCGGTGACGCTCGGCGATCCCGGCGGCATCGGCCCCGACGTGCTGCTGTCCGCCTGGGCCGAGCGCGTCGAGCGCGATCTGCCGCCCTTCTATGCGATCGGCGATGCGGAGTTTCTGGCCGCCCGCGCAAAACGGCTGAACCTCACCGTGAAAATCCGCGAGGCCCGGGCCGACACGGCCCTCGACGTGTTTCCCGACGCCCTGCCCGTCGTCGCGCTGCCGCAGAGCATCGCCGACACGCCCGGCGTGGCCGACCCGGCCAATGCGGCGGCCGTGATCGCCTCGATCGACAGGGCCGTCGAAGATTGCCTGACGGGGCGTGCCGCCGCCGTGGTGACCAACCCGATCAACAAGAAGGCGCTTTACGACGCCGGCTTTTCCCACCCCGGGCACACCGAGTATCTGGGGGCGCGGGCGCGCGATGCCGGCCACGACCGCCACACGCCGGTGATGCTGCTCGCCGGACCCGACCTGCTCGTGGTGCCCGTCACCGTGCACATGCCGCTGAGGGACGTGCCGCAGGCGCTGACGCGGGATCTGATCGTCGGCACCGCCCGCATCGTCCACCGCGATCTGGCGGAGCGGTTCCGGATCGCCGAGCCGCGCCTGGCGCTCGCCGGTCTCAACCCCCATGCGGGCGAGAATGGCGCGCTCGGCACGGAGGACGGCGACATCATCGCGCCGGCCGTCGCGCGCCTCAAGGCGGACGGGATCGACGCCGTCGGGCCGCTTCCGGCGGACACGATGTTCCATCCGGAGGCGCGCGCCACCTATGACTGCGCGCTCGCCATGTATCACGATCAGGCGCTGATCCCGGCCAAGACGCTGGCCTTTCACGATGCGGTCAATACGACGCTGGGGCTGCCCTTCGTGCGCACCTCGCCCGACCATGGCACGGCGCTCACCATCGCCGGCAGCGGCACGGCGCGCGTCGACAGTTTCGCCGCCGCGATCCGTCTGGCGGCGGTGCTTGCCGATCCCGGCCTCGTCGCATGAGCCAGATCGACGCCTTGCCGCCCTTGCGCGAGGTCATTGGCGCGCATGACCTTCAGGCGAAGAAGTCGCTCGGCCAGAACTTCCTGCTCGATCTCAACCTGACGCTTCGCATCGCGCGCACCGCCGGCGATCTGTCGCAAACGACCGTGCTGGAAGTCGGCCCCGGCCCGGGCGGACTGACCCGGGCCCTCCTTGTCGCCGGCGCCAAGCGGGTGGTGGCCGTGGAGAAGGACACGCGCTGTCTGGCCGCGCTGGACGAGATCGCCGCGCATTATCCCGGCCGCCTCGACATCCGCAACGCCGACGCGCTCGGCATCGACCTCCGGGAAATCGCCGGCGACGGGCCGCTCAAGATCGTCGCCAACCTGCCCTACAACGTCGGCACGCAACTGCTGCTCAACTGGGTGGCGACGCGCGCCTGGCCGCCGGCCTGGCAGTCGCTGACGCTGATGTTCCAGAAGGAAGTCGCCGAACGGATCGTCGCGGAGCCGGGCAGCAAGGCCTACGGCCGCCTCGGCGTGCTCGTCGGCTGGCGCTGCCATGCAACCCTCGCCTTCGAGGTCAGCCCCAAGGCGTTCACGCCGCCGCCCAAGGTCACCTCGGCCATCGTGCACATCACGCCGCGCAGCCATCCCCTGCCCTGCGATATCGGCGCGCTGGAGCGCGTCACGCGTGCCGCCTTCGGCCAGCGGCGCAAGATGCTGCGCGCAAGCCTCAAGAGCCTGGCGCCCGACGCCCAGGCACGCATCGAGGCCGCCGGTCTCGACCCGACGGCCCGCGCCGAAGAGCTCGGCATTGCCCAATTCGTGGAGCTGGCGCGCGGCTTCGCGTGAAGCCCGCCGGTCGATCCGCGCGGACTGCGCCGCGCCGCGGGCTCACGCCTCGCCGGTTTCCCGCTTGAGATCCTCGACCATGCCCTCGATGAAGGTGCCGATGGCCGGGCTTCGCTCGCGCTTCAGCCGCTCGGCGCGCAGGATCGAGCGCGCCCCGTCGTAGGCGCGCTGCAGGTCGTCGTTGACGATGACATAGTCGTATTGCGACCAATGCTTCATCTCGCCGACCGCCGTCTGAAGACGGCGCCGGATCACCTCGGGCGTGTCCTCCGCCCGGCGGTGCAGGCGCGATTTCATCTCCGCGATCGACGGCGGCAGGATGAACACCGACACCACGTCGGGCCGCACCGCATCATAGAGCTGGAACGTGCCCTGGATGTCGATGTCGAACAGCACATCGCCCCCGCGCGACAGGGCCTGCTCCACCGGGTCGCGCGGCGTGCCGTAGTAATTGCCGTGCACCTCGGCCCATTCCAGCAGTTCGCCGCGCTCGCGCATCTGCTCGAAGCGCTCCCGGGAAATGAAATGATAGTGCACGCCGTCGATCTCGCTGGTGCGGCGCGCGCGCGTGGTCACGGAGATGGAGAGCGTGAGATTGCTTTCCTGATCGAGCAATTGCCGCGCGATGGTCGACTTGCCCGCGCCCGAGGGCGAGGACAGCACGAGCATCAGACCGCGCCGCTCCGCGTCGGCCCGCTCGGACGTCACCACCGTTCCCGCCTGCTCCGGCTCGCTCATGCCCCTCACTCCAGGTTCTGGATCTGCTCGCGCATCTGGTCGATGAGCGTCTTCAGGTCGAGCCCGATCGCCGTCAGCTCCGTGCCGTTCGACTTGGAACACAGCGTGTTGGTCTCGCGGTTGAACTCCTGCGCGAGGAAGTCGAGCCGGCGCCCGACCGGACCGCCGCCGTCGAGCAGCGCCGTCGCCGCCTCCACATGCGCCGCAAGCCGGTCCAGTTCCTCGCGAATGTCCGCCTTGGTGGCGAGCAGCGCCGCCTCCTGATGCAGCCGGGCGGCGTCGAACGCGACGCCGGTCTCCATCAGCGCCTCGACCTGGCTCCGCAACCGCTTGCGGATCGCCTCGGGCGCACGGCACGGCGCATCCTCGGCGGCCCGCCGCAGGCGATCGATCTCGGCCAGCTGCCCGCGCAGCAGGGCGGTGATGCTGTCGCCTTCCGTCCGCCGCATGTCGACGAGCGCGTCAAGGGCGGCATCGAAGCTGCGCTTGAGTGCGGAAATCAGCGCCGCGCGGGTCGCCGGATCCTCGTCCGGCTCCTTCCATTCCACGACGCCGCGCTGCGCCAGAATGCCGTCGAGCGCCACCGGAGCGGCGTCCGGAACACGTCGGCGCACGGTTTCCAGCGCGGAGAGCATGGCGTTCAGCGCGGCGTCGTTGATATGCGGCACCGCCTCGCCCTGGGCGCGCTGATAGCTGAGACCGATTGTGACATTGCCGCGCGTGAGCACCGCGCCCCCGCGCTCCCGGCAATAGCTTTCGAGCTCTTCCAGGCCTTGCGGAAGGCGCAGGCGCAGATCGAGCCCCTTACCGTTGACCGAGCGCAGTTCCCAGGTCCAGCGCGCCCCGTCGAGCGCGTCGTCGGCGCGGCCGAAGCCGGTCATGCTGGCAAGCGCCTTCGGCGCACCGCCCCCGGCACCGCCTGATGGGGTGCCGTCTTCCGACAATGTGTCTCGTGTCATGCCCTGTCCCCCGGCCCGCGCGCGACCTCTCAGCCGCCGTTGCCCGGCGCGGTCTCGGCCTCGCCCGCCTCCTGCTGGCGCCGCGCCTCTTCCGCTTCCGCCGCACGTCGCGCCCGCTCGATCTCGCGCCATTTGGCGACATTGCGGCGATGCTGTTCGTAGGTCTCGGCGAAGACGTGCCCGCCGGTCCCGTCGGCGACGAAGAACAGATCGTCGGTGCGCGAGGGATTGGCCACCGCCTCCATGGCCGCGCGGCCCGGATTGCCGATCGGCCCCGGCGGCAGCCGGTCGATCTGATAGGTGTTATAGGGATTGCGGGCATCCAGTTCGGAGCGCGTGATCGCCGAGCGGTCGCGTGTCCAGGCCTCGCCGCCATAAAGCCCGTAAAGGATCGTGGGGTCGGACTGCAGGCGCATGCCGCGCCGCAGACGGTTGACGAAGACGCCGGCGACGCGCGGCCGTTCGTCCGCGCGCGCGGTTTCCTTCTCCACGATCGAGGCGAGGATCACCAGCTCTTCCGGCGTCTCGATGGGCAGATCCTCCACCCGACGTTCCCAGATCTCGGCCAGCGCCTTCGTCTGCGCGGCCCGCATCTGGCGAATGATGTCGGCCCGTGTCGTGCCGCGCGTGAAGGTGTAGGTCTCCGGCATCAGCGAGCCTTCCGGCGGGATTTCGTCCAGCTGACCGGTCAGGATCGGGTGGGCGCGCACGCGCTCGACGATCTGCTGGCTGGTCCAGCCCTCCGGCACCGTGACCGAATGATAGACCGCCTTGCCGCTGACGAGATCGTTCATCACGTCGCGCATCGACGCGCCGGGCGCGAAGGCGTATTCGCCGGCCTTGAGGCGCGCCGCGTTCTTGTAGGCCTGAACGCCGGCCCAGAAGATGTAGGAATTGTCGATGACGCCCTGGTTCTCGAGCGTGTCGGCGATAGCCTGAAGGCTCGAACCCGAGGAGATGATGACCGTCTTTTCCGCCTCGAGCGGCCCCGCCGCCTCGAACTCCGCCTTGCCCCAGTAGAGCAGGCCGCCGGCGGCGATCACGCCCAGAACGGCAAGCGACAGCAGGAAGTTGATGACGATGACCAGCGGGTTGCGCACATGCCGCGAACGCGCCGGCGGCTGCGGCGCGGGCTCGGGCTGGATCGCCTCGCGCGGGCTCTTCGGGTTGGGCCGGAAGCCCCCCTCCGATGCCCCGGTTCCGGCATCCGTGTCATCTTTAGGCGTTTCGCTCATGAGTCCATCCGCTCGGCGTGATCGCAAGACTGATCAGGCCATGACGCACAATCATGGCCAAACCGCGAAACCCGTCGACTGTCCGGGCGCTTGGCCGCGTCAGGCCGCGACCTTGCGGAACACCAGCGAGGCATTGGTGCCGCCGAAGCCGAAGGAGTTCGACAGGGCCGAATCGATGGTCATCTTCTTGGCCGCATTGGGCACCAGATCGATCTCGGTCTCGACGGAGGGCTGGTCGAGGTTGATCGTCGGCGGCGCGATGTTGTCGCGCATCGCCAGCAACGAGAAGATCGCCTCGATCGCACCGGCCGCGCCGAGCAGATGTCCGGTCGACGACTTGGTGGAGGACATGGTCATGCCCGCCGCCGCCGCGCCGGCCAGCCGTTGCACGGCACCGAGCTCGATCTCGTCGCCGAGCGGCGTCGAGGTGCCATGGGCGTTCACATAGTCGATGTCGCCGGCGGACATGCCGGCGCGCTTGAGCGCGGCCTGCATGCAGCGGTAAGCCCCGTCGCCATCCGACGCCGGCGCGGTGATGTGATAGGCATCGCCCGACAGGCCGTAGCCGACGATCTCGCCGTAGATCCGGGCGCCGCGCGCCTTGGCGCGTTCGTATTCCTCGAGCACGACGACGCCCGCGCCCTCGCCCATGACGAAGCCGTCGCGATCCTTGTCATAGGGACGCGACGCGATCTCGGCGCGGTCGTTGAAGCCCGTGGACAGCGCCCGCGCGGCGGCAAAGCCGGCCAGCGCGATGCGGCACACCGGCGATTCCGTGCCGCCGGCCACCATCACATCGGCATCGTCCAGCGCGATCAGCCGGGCCGCGTCGCCGATGGCGTGCGCGCCGGTGGAGCACGCCGTGACGACGGCGTGGTTCGGGCCCTTGAGCCCGTGCCGGATCGAGACGTAGCCGCCCGCCAGATTGATCAGACGGCCGGGAATGAAGAAGGGAGACACGCGGCGCGGCCCCTTGTCGCGCAGGACATGGGCGGTGGCCTCGATGCCCTGCAGGCCGCCGATCCCGGAGCCGATCAGCACGCCGGCGCGGATCTGCTCTTCATGGGTCTTGGGGGCCCAGCCACAGTCGGTGATCGCCTGTTCGGCGGCCGCCATGGCGAAAACGATGAAGTCGTCGACCTTGCGCTGCTCCTTCGGGTCCATCCAGTCGTCCGGATTGAACGTGCCGTTGGAGCCGTCGCCGCGCGGGATCTGACAGGCAATCTGGCAGGCGAGATCAGCCACCTCGAAGTGCTCGACGCGGGACGCCCCGCTCTCGCCCTTGAGAATTCTGGACCAGGTTTCCTCGACACCGCACGCCATCGGCGTGACCATCCCGAGGCCGGTAACGACCACTCGCCTCATCTCATACCTGCATCTGCACGCGAAAACCCGCGCTTCAAATCACGCAATGACGCGCGTTTCCAGCGCGCCGCAATTCCCGTTCCGGCGCACGTTTTCCGCGCGCCGTGGCCGAACGGTCGCGTGCGACGGAGCGCGCTTGCGCCATCCGCCGCACGACGAACCGGATCAGCTGGCGCTCTTTTCCAGGAACTTCACCGCGTCGCCCACCGTGAGGATGGTCTCCGCCGCATCGTCCGGAATTTCCACGCCGAATTCTTCCTCGAAGGCCATGACCAGCTCGACCGTGTCGAGGCTGTCCGCGCCCAGGTCGTCGATGAAGCTCGCCTCCAGGGTGACCTTCTCGGCGTCCACGCCAAGATGTTCGACGACGATCTTCTTTACCCGATCCGCGATGTCGCTCATTTCTGATTCCTCGATTGCTTCCAACAGTAAGTCGCTTGATTCAGCGCTCTGCGCCGTACCTCGTACCCGATCAACGGAACGCGGTGAATGGGGTACCAGCCCGCACCGATGCGGGACGGTGGTACCGCCCTCGCCGGTTCAGCAATGCCCGAGCGCCGAACTTCGTGAACGGGTCTGCTGGCCGGCGGGTTCGTAACACACTTTCCAGGGCTTGACCAGTCGCGCGGGCCACCCTGGAAAGCGCTGGGGAAGGCCTTCGGAACGAAGGATTTTCCCCTTTTAGATCATGGCCATGCCACCATTGACGTGAAGCGTCTCGCCGGTGACATAGCCCGCTTCGTCGCTCGCCAGATAGAGTGCGGCGGCGGCGATTTCCTCGGCCCGCCCGAGACGGCCCGCGGGAACGCCGCCGAGGATCGATTCCCGCTGCTTGTCGTTGAGCGCGTCGGTCATCGGCGTTTCGATGAAACCCGGCGCGATCGTGTTGACCGTGACGTTGCGCGCGGCAACCTCGCGGGCGAGCGACTTGGCCATGCCGATCATGCCGGCCTTTGCGGCGGCATAGTTGGCCTGGCCGGCGTTGCCGGTGACGCCGACGACCGACGCAATGCCGATGATCCGGCCCGAGCGGCGCCGCATCATGCCCTTGGCGGCGGCCCGGGACAGGCGGAAGGCGGCGGTCAGATTGACTTCCAGAACCTGATCCCACTCCTCGTCCTTCATGCGCACGAAGAGGTTGTCGCGGGTGATGCCGGCGTTATTGACGAGAATGTCGAGCGGGCCCATCGCCTCCTCGGCGGCCGGGACCAGGGCGTCGACGGACGCCCGATCCATCAGGTTGGCCGGGACCACATGGACGCGTTCGCCGAGATCGGCGGCCAGCGCCTCGAGCTTTTCCGCCCGCGTGCCGGACAGCGCGACGGTGGCGCCCTGGCGGTGCAGCGTGCGGGCGATGGCCTCGCCGAGGCCCCCGGTCGCGCCGGTCACCAGCGCGGTTTTCGAAGTCAGATCGAACATGCGGACATCATTCCTTGTTTCGGACGTGCGGACGATTAACGGGGATGTGCGGACCTCAGTCGCCGGCGAGGGCGCCGACCAGCGCGTCGATATCCTCCGGCGTGTTGACGGCCACCCCGGTCAGATCCTTGGCGATGCGCCGCACCATGCCGGTCAGCACCTTGCCGGTTCCGATCTCATAAACGGTCTCCACGCCGTTGTCGGCCATCCAGGCGACCGACTCGCGCCAGCGCACCGTGCCGGTGACCTGTTCCACCAGCCGCTGGCGGATCTCGGCCGGATCGGAGATCGGCGCGGCGAGCACATTGGCGACGAGCGGCACCGCCGGCGCGGCGAAATCGACCTCGGCGAGCGCACCGGCCATCACGTCTGCGGCCGGCGCCATCAGCGCGCAATGGAACGGCGCGCTGACCGGCAGCAGCACGGCACGGCGCGCGCCATGCGCCTTTGCGATCTCGATCGCCCGCTCGACGGCGGCCTTGGTGCCCGACACGACGACCTGGCCGGGCGCGTTGTCGTTGGCCGCCTGGCAGACCTCGCCGCCGGCCGCTTCCTCGGCGACCTTCACGGCCGCGTCGAAGTCGAGGCCGAGCAACGCCGCCATGGCGCCCTCGCCGACGGGAACAGCTTTCTGCATCGCTTCGCCGCGAATGCGCAGCAGGCGCGCCGCATCGCCGACCGAAAGCGCGCCGGCGGCGGCGAGCGCGGAGTATTCGCCGAGCGAATGGCCCGCCACATAGGCGACGGAAGCCTTCAGATCGAGGCCCCGCGCCTCGGCCGCGCGCATGGTGGCGAGGCTCACCGCCATCAGCGCCGGCTGGGCGTTGGCCGTCAGCGTCAGATCGGCTTCCGGACCGTTCCACATGATGTCGGAGAGCTTCTGCCCGAGCGCTTCGTCCACCTCCTCGAAGACCGCGCGGGCTTCCGCGAAGCGCTCGGCCAGCGCCTTGCCCATGCCGACGGCCTGGCTGCCCTGTCCGGGGAAGGTGAATGCGATGCTCATGTCAGGATCCTCAGTATCGAGTGTCGGCACGGGTTCGCGACAGCGCGGCGGACCACCGCCGGCCGGGCGCGCTCGGCCACGGCGAAACTTGCGCGCAATGACACGGGGTGACGGCGGGATGTCAAGGCGGCAACGAAAAAAATCCGCGCGCGCCGCCGCCCTCCGCCTTGCGGACACGGCAAAACGGTGTATAAGCGCGACTTCGTTCGGAACTCTGGCCGGGGGCTGAACGGAAGGTCGCCGGATCCGCATGCGCGGGGTCGGCGGCAGGGTACGGGACGAAGTGGCGTCGATCCGATGACGAAAGCCGCCGCGTTCCTCACAGGCCCGTCTTCCCGTGTCTCCGCCTTCGAAGTTGCTTCGATCCGCCTTTCTTGAAGGCTCGAAGAGGCTTAGCGCCGGGTTTCGGAACCGCAACCTGAAGAAAGGCACATCTCATGCCGCTTTACGAGCATGTGTTCCTGGCACGCCAGGACGTCTCGGCCCAGCAGGTCGAGCAGATGGTCGAGCAGTACAAGGCTCTGATCGAACAGCAGGACGGCAGCGTCGGCAAGGTCGAGAACTGGGGCCTGCGCCATCAACAAGAACCGCAAGGCGCATTACACGCTGATGAACCTCGACGCTTCGCCGGCGGCGATTGCGGAGATGGAACGCCAGATGCGCCTCAACGAGGACATCCTGCGCTTCATGACGCTGAAGGTCGAGGCGCATGAGGACGAGCCGTCCGCGATGATGCAGAAGCGCGATCGCGACGACCGTCGGGGTCGTGGCGGACGCGGTGAGCGCGGCGATCGTGGGGATCGCGGCGACCGCGGTGATCGTGGCGACCGTGGTGATCGCGGCGGCCGCCGCGGCGACAACTAAGGAGAGCACGCAATGGTCGATATCGCACAGCTTCCGACGCGGCGCCCCTTCTTCCGCCGCCGCAAGACCTGCCCGTTCTCCGGCGCCAACGCGCCGAAGATCGACTACAAGGACATCCGCCTGCTGCAGCGCTACATCTCCGAGCGCGGCAAGATCGTCCCGAGCCGCATCACGGCCGTGTCGGCGAAGAAGCAGCGCGAGCTGGCCCGCGCCATCAAGCGCGCCCGCTTCCTGGGTCTGCTGCCCTACGTGATCAAGTAAGATCGCGCAGGCACGTTGATTAAACGAGAACGCGATCTCCGGATCGCGTTTTCCACATCGGCTGGGGCCGGGCAAGGATCCGCCCCTAACCGCACCGCCGGACGCGGCGCGGGACAGACGACAAGGACAGACACCATGCAGATCATTCTTCTGGAGCGCGTGAACAAGCTCGGCCAGATGGGCGAAGTCGTGAAGGTCAAGGACGGCTACGCGCGCAACTACCTGCTGCCGCAGGGCAAGGCGCTGCGCGCCAGCAAGGCCAACCTGGCCCGCTTCGAGACCGAGCGTGCCCAGCTCGAGGCCCGCAACCTGGAGCGCAAGAGCGAGGCCGAGGGCGTCGCCAAGTCGCTCGACGGCAAGAGCTTCGTGCTCATTCGTCAGGCCGGCGAGACCGGTCAGCTCTACGGCTCGGTGTCGACCCGCGACATCGCCGAGGCGCTCACCGAAGGCGGCTTCAGCGCGCTGCGCTCGCAGGTCCGTCTCGACAAGCCGCTCAAGACCATCGGCCTGCACACCGTGATCGTCCTGCTTCACCCGGAAGTCGAGGTCGAGATCACCCTCAACATCGCCCGCTCGAACGACGAAGCCGAGCGTCAGGCGAAGGGTGAGGATCTCACCACCCGCGACTTCGACACCTTCGAGTTCGAAGAGGACGAAGACGAGGACGAGGGCGACGAAGAGGCCGGCGACGGCGAGGCGTCCGCCGAGGCCGAAGAGGGCGAGGAGCGGGCCTGATCCAGGCTTCGCATCGCTCGCGCATCGAAGATCGACCCCGCCGGAAACGGCGGGGTTTTTTCGTTTCGGCACGAAAAGGCGCGCGCCCGGGCGAGGCGCCTGCTACATCCGGTTGAGGAACGGGGGCGAGCGTCGCACCCCGCAGTCGGATCTCCCGATCGATCGGAGGAAGGCCTTGATCATGTTCCGTGTTTCGTCTCCTGCGCGCCTGTCGGCTGGCCTCGCCCTTTGCGCGCTGGCGCTCGTCGGCCCTGCCCCGGCCGGGGCCGATCCGCTGCTGGAGGACGCCGTCGCCTTCAACGGCCAGATCTTCCACCTGCAAAGCGGGGCCCCCGGCATCGTGTTCGGCGCGATCCGCGGCGGCGAGAGCGCGGTGGCGGGCTTCGGCGAGACCCGCGCCGGCAATGGCATCGTGCCCGACGGCGACACGGTTCTGCGCGTCGGCTCGATCACCAAGGTCTTCACCGGCGAAATGCTGGCCCATGCGGTCGCCCGCGGCGAGACCGCCTTCACCGCCCCCGTGGCACCGCTGCTGCCGGGACGGCTCGCAGACGCCGCCGGCCGGCACGCGCCGATCCGCCTGATCGACCTCGCCACCCACGCCGGCGGCCTGCCGCGCGAGGTGCCGCACCCCGAGGGCACCCCCGCCGATCCCTTTGGCCCCATCACCCTCGATGCCTTCGCCGACTGGCTGGAGGAGAGCGACCTGCTCTTCCCGCCCGGCCGCGCCATGGCCTATTCCAATTTCGGCTTCGACCTCCTGTCGACGGCGCTCTCCACCGCCGGCGGCGCGCCCTACCCCGACCTCCTGCGGGAGCGCATCGCCGGTCCGCGCGGCATGGCGGACACGCGCTTCGACCTGAGCGACGACATGAAGGCCCGGGCGATGTCCGGCCACGGCTTCGACGGAGAGCCCCTGCCCGATGCGCCGACGGGCGACGTCATCGTCGGCTCGGGCGGTTTGCGCACCACCGCCAACGACCTGCTGCGCTGGATGGCATGGCACCTCGCGGACGACACGGAAGACGCGGAAGACGCGGAAGTCCGCTTTCTCGACCATGGCGTCTATGTGCAACGCGAGGGCCTGAACGCGGTGCTGAACATGGACGAATCCGGACGCATGGACGCGATGGGCCTCGGATGGGTCGCCATGAACGCCACCGGCGAACGCCCCTTCGTGCTGCAAAAGGCCGGCGCGCTGCAGGGACAGATGTCCTATCTCGCCTTCGCGCCGGAGCGCGGCACGGCTGTCTTCGTGTCCATGAACCAGTATGATTTCGCCGCCGCCGGCATGATGACGGAGTTCGCCAACGCCTTTCTGGCAAGCCTGAGCGGCGACTGATCCCTCTCCGCGGCGGACAGTGTCACGGCGCCGTCACGTCGCTTTGCTACCCGAACGGTCGACACCGGTCGCTCGCGGCGGCCGGTCTCGACCCGCAAAACTGCACACGGCCGGTTCCCCCGGCCGTTTTTTTTGCCGCGACCTTTTGCGGGGCCCACCGGCCTCGGCGACGCATGGCAGCCCGGCGCGGGCGATTTCCCCCGTGATCTTGGCGCGGCAATCGGCTATGAGGGGCGCGCCTTCCCGGCGCCCCGCTGCGTCCCCCGCTGCGTTCTCCCGCCGCGGCAAGGTCAGCGCATGGCGCCCGCGAAGGTCCTTTTCACACATCACAGCGGACACGGAAGACAATGACCGTTTTCAAATCGGAGTTCTTGAAGACCCTCCAGGAGCGGGGCTTCATCCATCAGATCTCGAACCCGGACGGGCTCGACGATCTGTATCGGTCCGAGACGGTCACCGCCTATATCGGCTTCGACTGCACGGCCACCAGCCTGCATGTCGGTTCGCTCGTCCAGATCATGATGCTGCACTGGATGCAGAAGACGGGCCACCGCCCCATCGCGCTGATGGGCGGCGGCACGACCCGGATCGGCGACCCGTCGTTCCGCGACACCGCGCGCCCCTTCCTGGACGACGCGCAGATCGAGGCGAACAAGGCCGGCATCCGCAAGGTGTTCGACCGGTTCCTGACCTTCGGCGAGGGGTCGAAGGACGCGCTGATGCTCGACAACGCCGACTGGCTGCTCGACCTGAAGTACGTCGACTTCCTGCGCGACGTCGGCAAGCACTTCTCGGTCAACCAGATGATCCAGCGCGACGCGGTGCGCATCCGGCTGGAGCGCGAGCAGCACATGTCGTTCCTGGAGTTCAACTACATGCTGCTGCAGGGCTACGACTTCGTCGAGCTGTTCCGCCGCACCGGCTGCCGCGTGCAGATGGGCGGTTCGGACCAGTGGGGCAACATCCTGTCGGGCGTCGACCTCGGCCGCCGGATGGAGAATGTCGAGCTCTTCGCGCTGACAACGCCGCTGCTCACCACCGCTTCGGGCGCGAAGATGGGCAAGACGGCGGACGGCGCGGTCTGGCTCAACCCGGACATGCGCTCGCCCTACGACTACTGGCAGTTCTGGCGCAACACCGAGGACGCCGACGTGGAGCGCTTCCTGAAGCTCTTCACCACGCTGCCGCTCGACGAGATCGCCCGCCTCGCCGCGCTTGGCGGGTCGGAGATCAACGAGGCGAAGAAGATCCTCGCCACCGAGACGACGACCATGGCGCACGGCCGGGCGGCGGCCGAAGAGGCTGCGGAAACCGCGCGCAAGGCCTTCGAGGAAGGCGCGCTCGCCGGCGGCCTGCCGAGCGTGGAGATCGCGCGCGGCGAGCTCGCGGAGGGACTGGGTGTGCTGGCGGCCTTCGTGACCGCCGGCCTGTGCGCCTCCAACGGCGAGGTGCGCCGCCAGATCAAGGGCGGCGGCGTGCGCGTCAACGACGCGGTGGAAACGGACGACAAGCGTCAGCTCACCGAGGCCGACCTGCTCGAGGACGGGGTGATCAAGCTCTCGCTCGGCAAGAAGCGACACGTGCTGCTGAAGCCCGTCTGAGCCCCCGCACGACGGCTGCCACCATCTGCGAAACGACGGCGCGGAAGGTCACTTCCGCGCCGTTTGTGCGTCAGCGCCCGCGCCGCTTGAGCGCGTCGGCGGTGAAGATCGCGAGCGACACCCAGATCATCGCGAAGGTTGCCAGACGCATCGGCTCGATCTGTTCGTCGTAGACGAAAAGCGCCAGTCCAAGATGCAACGTCGGGGCGATGTATTGCAGCAGGCCGATCATCGACAGCGGAAGACGCCGCGCGCCGGCGGCAAAGAGCGCCAGCGGGATCGCCGTCACCACGCCGGTGCCGGCGAGCAGCAGAAACAGCCCCGGCCGGTCGAGCGGCATCACGTCGGCACCGAGTGCGGCGCCGGCATAGACCAGATAGGCGAGCGCCAGCGGCGCCAGGATGATCGCCTCCACCATCAGCCCCGGCGTGGCGCCGACCGCCACCGTCTTGCGCAGGTAGCCATAGGCGGCGAAGGTGCCCGCCAGCGCCAGCGAGACCCAGGGAAAGGCGTCGAGCGCCACCGCCTGGATCGCAACGGCGAGCGCGGCGATGGCGATGGCGATCGCCTGCCCCCGGCTCAGCCGCTCCTTCAGCACGATCAGCCCGATGGCGACCGACACCAGCGGATTGGCGAAATAGCCGAAGCTGATCTCCACGATCCGCGCCTCCGTCACCGCCCAGATGAACACCAGCCAGTTGATGGAGATGATCCCCGCCGACAGGGTCAGCATGGACAGGGTCCGCCGGTCGGTGAGGATCGCCCGGACCTCTCCCAGCCGGCCACGCAGCTTGAGAAAGATCGCCAGGAAGACGACGGACCAGACGATGCGCTGGGTCACCACCACATCGGCGCCGATCTCGGCGGTGAACTTGTAGTAGATCGGCAGAACGCCCCACAACGCATAGGCGGAGGCCGCGCAAAAGAGGCCGAGGCGCCGGTCGGCCTCTTGGGCCGCGGCAGACTGGGGCATGGACATGATTGGAATCCGTTCGCGCCCTTCGGGCCGGTCAGACGCCGGCCTTGAGCAGCGTGTAGGTGTGGGAATCGATCAGCGCCTGGAACGACGCGTCCACGATATTGCCCGAAACGCCAATGGTGAACCAGCGTTTGTGCGTGCGCCGGTTCTGGCTCTCCACCAGAACGCGCGTGACCGCGTCGGTGCCGCCGTTGAGGATGCGCACCTTGAAGTCGATCAGCTCCATCTCGTCGATGACGTCCTGATGCCGGCCGAGGTCCTTCCTGAGCGCGTTGTCGAGCGCGTTGACCGGGCCGTTTCCTTCCGCGACGGACATGCGCGGGGCGCCGTCGATGTCGAGCTTGACCACCGCTTCCGACACGGTGACCAGCTCGCCGAGCGCATTGAACCGCCGCTCCACCATGACGCGGAAGGATTTGACCTCGAAGTAGGTCGGCACCTCGCCGAGCCGGCGACGCGCCAGCAACTCGAACGACGCATCCGCCGCCTCATAGGCGTAGCCCTGCGCCTCGCGTGCCTTGACGTCGGCGAGCAGCGCGTCGAGCCGCGGATCGGCCCGGTCGACCGAAATGCCGAGCCGGTCGAGTTCGCCGATCAGGTTCGACTTGCCGGCCTGGTCGGAGACCAGCACCCGGCGACGGTTGCCGACCGTCTCCGGCGGAATGTGCTCGTAGGTCTCCGGCTCCTTGAGGATCGCGGAGGCGTGAATACCGGCCTTGGTGGCGAAGGCATTGGCCCCGACATAGGGCGCATGCCGGTCGGGCGAGCGGTTGATGATCTCGTCGAAGGCGCGCGACACGCCGGTCAGATCGGCGAGCTGCTCCTGCGTGGTCTTGAGCTCCAGCGTGTCGGCGAAGGGCGCCTTGAGCATGAGTGTTGGCACCAGCGTCACCAGATTGGCGTTGCCGCAGCGCTCGCCGATACCGTTGAGCGTGCCCTGCACCTGACGCACGCCGGCCTCGACGGCCGCAAGCGAATTGGCGACCGCATGGCCCGTGTCGTCATGCGCGTGGATGCCGAGACGCTCGCCCGGCACGACGGCGCGCACCGCCTGCACGATCTCGCGCACCTCCCCCGGCAGCGTGCCGCCGTTGGTGTCGCACAAGACGACCCAGCGGGCGCCGGCGTCATAAGCGGTCTTCGCGCAGGCGAGCGCATAGTCCGGGTTCGCCTTGTAGCCGTCGAAGAAATGCTCGCAGTCGATCATCGCCTCGCGGCCGCTGGCGCGCACCGCCTCGACGCTCTCGCGGATCGAGTCCAGGTTCTCCTCGTTGGTGCAGCCGAGCGCGACGCGCACGTGATAGTCCCAGCTCTTGGCGACGAGACAGATCGCCTCGGCCGCCGAATCGAGCACCTGACGCAGACCCGGATCGTTCGCCGCCGAACGGCCGGCACGCTTGGTCATCCCGAAGGCGGTGAAGGTCGCCGCCTCGGTGCGCTTGTCGGCGAAGAAGGCCGTGTCGGTCGGGTTCGCGCCCGGATAGCCGCCTTCCACATAATCGACACCGAGCCGCTCCAGGAGCTCGGCGATCACGATCTTTTCCTCCACCGAAAAGTCGATGCCGGCCGTCTGCGCACCGTCGCGCAGAGTGGTGTCGAACAGGTAGAGGCGCTCGCGGGTCATGCTTGTCTTTCCTTGGGGGGCCGGCCTTTCGGGCCAGTCTTGGTGAGGTCTTGATGGTGCGTTGCCGAGGGGCTTGGTGATGTTTCGGATGGGGTCAGCGGACGCCGGCACGACGCGGAAAACCGCGCCTCACTGCGCGCGTTCCCAGGTGGTCTCGACGGTGCCGGTCGCCTTGTCGCGCGTGTCCTTCAAGACGATTCCCTCGGCCGCCAGCGCATCGCGGATGCGGTCCGCCTCGCCCCAGTCCCGGGCGGCCCGCGCCGCGTTGCGTTCGGCGATCAGCGCCTCGACGCGCGCGGCAAGCTCCGGATCGGCGGCCTCGGCCTTCGCCGCTTCGCTGCGGGCGCGCACCTCGGCAAGATCGAAGCCCAGAAAGGCGATGGCGTCCGCAAGCCCCTGCGCGGCCGCCGCGTCGCCGCCGCGCGCCGCGCGGGCGAGCCCGTGCAGCGCGGCAATGGCCCGCGGCGTGTTGAGATCGTCGCACAGCGCCGCCAGCAGCTCCTCGGGCGGCTCCGCATCCGTGCGGCCCGTCACGCCGGAGCGCGCCAGCAACTGGTCCCACTTCTGCAGCAGTCCCTCGGCCTCCTCCAGTGCCTTTTGCGTGAAATCGAGCGGCTGCCGATACTGGGTCATCAGCAGCACCAGACGGATCGCGGCCCCCGGCCAGGTGCGGCCGCCGAGCTTTTCCTCCTCCAGCAGTTCGTGAACGGTGATGAAGTTGCCGAGCGACTTCGACATCTTCTCGCCCTCGACCTGCAGGAAGCCGTTGTGCAGCCAGACGCGCGCCATCACGGCCGTGCCGTGGCTGCAGCGCGACTGCGCGACCTCGTTCTCATGGTGGGGAAACACCAGATCGACGCCGCCGCCGTGGATGTCGAAGGTCTGCCCCAGATGGCGCGCGGCCATCGCGGAGCACTCGATGTGCCAGCCCGGACGCCCGTCGCCCGCGATGCCGCAGGGGCTCGGCCAGCCGGGCTCGCCGGGCTTGGACGGCTTCCACAGCACGAAGTCCATCGGGTCCTTCTTGTAGGGCGCGACCTCGACCCTTGCCCCGGCCTGCATGTCCTCCACCGACCGGCCCGAGAGCTTGCCGTAATCCGCCATCGAGCCGACATCGAACAGCACATGCCCCTCGGCCACATAGGCATGACCGCCGGCGACGAGCGTCTCGATCATCGCCTTCATGTCCTCGATGTGCTCGGTGGCGCGCGGCTCGACGCTCGGATCGAGCGCGCCGAGCGCATGCATGTCGGCCTGGAACTGCGCGGCGGTGCGTTCCGTCAGGTCGCGGATCGACACGCCCTCCTGCGCGGCGCGCGCGTTGATCTTGTCGTCGACGTCCGTGATGTTGCGCACATAGGTGACGTGGTTCGCGCCGTAGAGACGGCGCAGCAGGCGGAAAAGCACGTCGAACACGACCACCGGCCGGGCGTTGCCGATATGGGCATAGTCATAGACCGTCGGCCCGCAGACATACATGCGCACATTGGCCTCGTCCTCGGGAACAAAGGGCTCCTTCGCGCGCGTCAGCGTGTTCGTAAGCTTCAGGGAAGGCGAAATAGGCATGATCGGGCGTCTCCTGGCCGGCTGGCCGGGGCGTCCGTCTCATCTCCGCGTGGGAGGAGCATCGCGCATGAGGGAACGGCCACAGCCAGCTTCGTCGCTAGCTGCAAATAATGAGGATCGAAATCTCAGTCCGCTTGGCCGTGGTCATCCCCATGGTTCTGACCCGTTTCCCGCATCCGGTCAAGTCCGCATTTCCCGCGTTTCCCCGCCGTTTCGTGACGTCTGCACCCGCGGCGGACGACGGGCGCAGGCGCCCGACGCCCTGTCGGAGCGCGCATTCACCAATCTGAACGGCGGATAAAAGACAGGCTCAGAGCCGGTTCAGCCGGCCGGTGGCAGGATCGCGTCAGCTTCACCAGTTCGCGTATCGGAGCCTGAGATGACCGCCAACACCGCCCTCCACGCCGCCCCTGCCCACACGAGCCCGCTCGCCACGCTGCGTACCCTCGCCGCGGCCCTCCTCCTCGCGACCGCGATGCTCGCCCCGGTCGCCGGCTTCGTGCTCCTCGGCGACCGCACCGCGCAGACGGCCAGCAATGGCGCACAGGCACCCGTCGCCTGCTGGCTCGACGCGAGTTGCCTCACCGCCCCGCGGTGACCGGCCCGGCGAGGAAAAAACCGAAGCGCGTGGATGACCTTGGCGGGAGCCTTGCGCCGGCGCGCGCCATCGATTCTAATAGAAAGCTACGCAAGAGCTTGCGCAGGCGGCCGAAGCATGTTCGATTCGAGGTGACATCCCGTACGACAGTTCGGGCCGGATACTGAAAACAACTTGTTGACCCGACAAGAATTGCGAGCCGCCCACCCGGCCGATCTTTTCGAGGGGCCAATCTTTTCGAGGAGGAGCAGAATGATCGACGGGCTTCAGGAAAAGGCGGAGGACGCGGCCGGCTTCCTCAAGATGCTGGCCTCCGCACCGCGTCTGATGCTCCTGTGCCACATGGCCAACGGGGAGACCAGCGTCGGCGAACTGGCCGAACGTACGGGCATGCGCATGCCGACCGTGTCGCAGCAGCTGGCCCTTCTGCGCGCGCAAGGCATGGTGCGGACCCGCCGCGACGGCACCACGATCTTCTATTCGCTCGACAGCGAAATCGCGCAGGACGTGCTCGCGCTGCTGCAAAAGCACTTCTGCCCGTCCCCGGCCGAAATGAAGGAAATGGAGCGCGTCGCCCACGCCGACTGAGCCGAGGCCGCTCGTCCTCCGTCGAAGCAAACCTGGCCGAATGCGCTCTTGGCGGATGAGAACCAGGCGGATTTCCCGAAACGCCAACCGACATCGACAGCGGGCGGCGGAGTTCGGGAGAGCCCGATCCTGCGAAGCGCCTAGTCCTCCAGAAAATCGCCGCAGCGCGGGGCCGCCGCATCGCCCCAGGGCATGATCGGCACCGTCGAGGTCGAGTTCTTCGGGCTGCCCTCGATGATCTTGTCCGAATAGACGAGATAGACCAGCACATTGCGCTTGACGTCGCAACCGCGCACGATCCGCATCTTCTTGAACATGAAGGACCGGCGCTGGCGAAACACCTCGTCGCCCTGCTCGAAGCTTTCCTTGAAAGCGACCGGTCCGACCTGACGGCAGGCGAGCGAGATATCCGACACCTCTTCCGCCACGCCGAGCAGCCCCGACACACCGCCCTTTTCGGGCACGGTGAAATGGCAGGCGACACCCTCGACCAGCGGATCGTCGATCGCATAGGTCGCGAGCTTGTGATCGGGGGTGAGCATCTTCCAGACCGTCGATTTCTTGAAGATGAGGTCCGGCTCGCCCTCGTCGGCGGCAACGGGCGCCGCCACCAGCGCCGAAAGCACGGCGGCCACGGTCACGGCATGGCGGAAAAGGCGGGTCATGTCAGGCTCCCCCAGGGTTTCGGGCGGGAATGGGTTTCAGTCGGGAATGGGGTCCAGGCGGGCGCGGGGCGCCTCACACCAGCACCATGACGTAGCGCACGCCGGCGACCAGCGGCGACGGCGTGGCGAAGAGATACAGCGTAACAAGGCTCACGCCGCCCAGAAGCAGCGCGAGTGTGGCCATGGGACGATGGCCCTCGCGGCGGGCGATGCGCCATATGCCGAGATGCAGGACGACGATCGCAACGGCCAGCAGCCCCGCGAGCGCCAGCATGGCGCCCTGCGCGTCGAGACCGAGCGTGCCGCCGAGGCCCAGAAAAAGGTTCGGCAGAAAGGCGCCGGCGAGCGGCAACACGAACACATGCGTCAGCGTGAGCCAGACGAGAGCGGCACTTTGCGGCGGGGTTTCACTGCGCGCGGTGGACATGAACGGACCAATCCTCTCGAGCCTTGTTTCTTGAACGTCGCCCCCGACAGCAGCCCCCCGACAGCGTCCCCTGACGGCGCCCCCTTCAAGCGCCCTGTCGTGCCACGCCCGCCCCGCGCGCGCAAGTCGCCGCGTCGCCCGACGGACACCTTCCGGTTTGCGCTGCCCCAGCGTCAGCGGTTACACTCGCAGGCATTCGCGCCTCGATTGCAATTTCGACAAGGGTCCATATTCGACAAGGGATTCCCACGATGCCGCCCCATCCGACCGAACGCTCCGCCACTGCAGCATCGGCACCCTCGCCGGCGCCGCCCGCGCTGCTCGAGCTGGAGAGCTTCCTCCCCTACCGGCTCAACGTGCTTGCGGAGACCGTCAGCCAGGGACTGGCCGGCGTCTACCGGCGGCGCTACGGAATCGCGGTTCCCGAATGGCGGATCCTGGCGACGCTCGGGCAATTCGGCACCATGACGGCGAAGGACATCGGTCTGCACAGCCGCATGCACAAGACCAAGGTATCGCGCGCGGCGGCCGCGCTGGAGAGCCGCCGACTGATCGTCCGCAACGCCAACGCGGCGGACCTGCGGGAGAGCTTTCTGGAACTCACGCGACAGGGCCGCGACATCTACGAGGCGTTGGTGCCGGAGGCGCGCGACTTCGTCGAGGCGCTGCTGGGCGGGCTGACGGAGGGCGAGCGCGCGACACTCGACGGTCTGATCGAACGCCTGACCCTGCGCGCCGCCGATCTGAACGCCGACCTGAGCACCGCCCGGCGCTGACGACGGTCCGCCGGCGGATTCAGCACGAGTTTACTAAAATCCGAAGCTTCGATTGTGCCCCGGGCCCGCTCTCGGTCATAGTTTTGCATGGCGAGAACCCGAAAACGGGACAGCCTGGGCTTGCGCCGCGCCGCGGGCCATCGGGACGGCGGACACGGCGCGCAGGCGTCGACGGCAAACGGATCAGACATGGCGGGACCGGACGGACTGTGGCGCCGAGGAGCGCTGACGGCACTGGCGGCGGCGGCTGTTCTCGCGGGCGCCCTTGCAGCCTCACCGGCGCGCGCGGCGACCTGCGAGGCGCTGCGCGCGGAGCTTCAGCGCGTTTCGGCGGGCGGCGGCCAGTCGGCCACCTATCGCAAATGGGCGACGGCGGCGGACAAGCAGCAACGCGCCCTGTCGCTGGCGCGGCGCGACGCCCGCCATCTCGGCTGCGCCTCGGCGCCGGCGAGCGGTTCCTGCCCGGCGCTGACGACCAAGATCAAGCGCATGGCGGCCAATCTCGCCAAGATCGAGCGCCAGCGCGACCGCCACGCCCGCCCCGCCGACACCAGACGCAAGGCGCAACTCACCCGCGCGCTCGCCCGCCAGGGCTGCGACGCGCCACGCCGGACCGAGACCCGGGCGGACACGCAACGCGGCGGCGGGCTGCTGGCGCTCTTCGGCATCGGCCGGCGCGATATGGCCGAACCCGTGGCCATCCAGGAGACCGACGACGGTCGGTCGCGCGTGCGCATCACCCCGGCGCAATCCACGCCGCGCCGCAGCAGCGGCCCGACCTTCCGCACCATGTGCGTGCGCACCTGCGACGGCTTCTATTTTCCGGTCAGCTTCTCCACCACGCAAAAGGGTTTCGGGCGCGACGCGGCGATCTGCCGGTCCATGTGCCCCGGCGCCGAGGCCCAGCTCTTCGTGCATCGCAATCCGGGCGAAACGGCGGAGAACCTCGTCTCCCTAGACGGTATGCCCTATGGCGAGCTTGCGAACGCCTACACCTTCCGAAGCAAATTCGTCCCGGACTGCAGCTGCCAGCCGCGCGACGGCCAGGGCCAGACCATGGCAAGCCTGATCCGCAGCGGCGACGCGGCGGCCGTCGCCAAGCTGCGCGACACCAAACCCGGCGGCGGTCTCGGCGTCGAGGCGCTGCGCAGCAGCCTCGCCGCCAGTTCATCGCAGGACAGGTCATCGCAGGAGGAAGATCCCCCCGCGGGCCGCGCCCCGGATGGCGCCGACCCCGACACCCGCATGAACCTGGAACTGGGCTATGCGCCCGACAGCGGCCGGCTGCGCCTGCCCGTGCTGGGCGGCACGCAGCCCGAGCAGGAGCCGGACGTCCCGGGCGGTGGCACCGTTGCGGACATCGCGCCGGTGGCAGCGCCCGCCGCCCCGGATCCGGACCGCCCGGTCAGGATAGTCGGGCCACGCTATTTCGTCGCCCAATGAGCGGCAGCAGCGCCGCCATATCGGGCCCGCTCGTCTCGCCCGTGAGCGCCTTTCTGAGCGGCAGGAACAGGGCCCGCCCCTTGCGCCCCGTGCGCGCCTTGAGGTCTGACGTCCATGCGCTCCAGGTCGCCGAGTCGAAAGGCTCCTCCGGCAGCGTCTCGGCCGCCAGCGCCAGATAATCGGCATCCTCCGGGTCGACGGGGAGCGCCTGCGGGTCGCTCACCGCCCGCCACCAGCGCGCCGCCTCGCCCACGGTCGCGCAATTCGCCCTGGCCGCCTCCCAGAAGGCTTCCCGCGCGGCCGCGTCCCCCGTCACGCCCATGGCCTCCAGACGCTCGGCCACGGCCCCATACGGCAGGCCATGCACCAGCCGTGCGTTGAGCGGCTCGAGATCTTCCGGATTGAACTTGGCCGCCGAGCGCGAGGTATCGGCAAGCTCGACCATGTCGGCGAGCGCCGCGAGGCTCTCGGCCGGCTCGATCGCATGGCGTGTCCCGCTCAGCACCGCGAGCGAGGCAACCGCCATCGGCTCGAAGCCCGCCTCGCGCAGGGAGCGCAGCGACAGCGCGCCCTTGCGCTTCGACAGACCCTCGCCGGAGACCGTGGTCAGCAGGTTGTGATGGGCGAAGACCGGCGGTTCGGCGTCGAGCGCCTCGAAGATCGCAAGCTGCACCGCCGTGTTCGCCACGTGATCCTCGCCCCGGATGACATGGGTGATGCCGGAGGCGATGTCGTCGACGATGGAGGGCAACGTGTAGAGATAGGAGCCGTCGGCGCGGATCAGCACCGGATCGGACAGCGAGGCGAGATCGACGCTCTGCGGTCCCCGGCACAGATCGTTCCAGGACCGCTCGGTGCGCCGCGTCTCGAAGGGATCGCCGTCGTGATTGGGCAGCAGGAAGCGCCAGTGCGGCTTCCGCCCCTCCGCCTCGAGGGCGGCACGCTCGGCGTCGGTGAGTTTCAGCCCGGCGCGGTCGTAGACCGGCGGGCGCCCGAGGGCGCGCGCGCGCGACCGGCGACGCTCCAGCTCCTCGGCGGTCTCGTAACAGGGATAGAGCAGGCCCGCCGCCTTGAGCGTCTCGGCGGCCGCGTCATAGGTCGCGATCCGCTCCGACTGGCGGAAGCTCTCGTGCGGCGCAATGCCGAGCCAGGCGAGATCGCCGGAGATCGCGTCGGCGAACGCCTGTGTCGAGCGCTCCCGGTCGGTGTCGTCGTAGCGCAGCACGAAACGGCCGCCGTGGCGCAGCGCGAAGAGCCAGTTCAGCAAGGCCGGGCGGGCATTGCCGATGTGAAGAAAGCCCGTCGGAGACGGGGCGAAACGAACGGTGACACTCATGCGCCTGTCTTAGCGAGACCGCGACCGGCGGGCAATCCCGTCCGCCGGGGCGATCCCCCGCGCGATTTTCCCGCCGGCCCGGGACCGCATCACGCCTGCCGGGCGCGCACCGCCCGCGCGGCGAGCGTCATCGCGCCGGCGGCGACAAGGCAATACCCCGCCATCGCCAGCATCTGGGTCTCATAGGCCACGCCGAGATCGATCAGATATCCCGTCACCCCGGGCCCGAGCGCCGAGGCAAGCACCATCAGCGCCACCGTGACGGAGCGAATGGCGCCAAGATGCCGGGTGCCATAGACCTCCGGCCACAGCGCGCCGAACAGCGTCGAGCTGAAGCCGTAGCTGACGCCGAGCAGCGCCATGAAGGCGAAGGCGGCCGCCGGATGGGTGACGCTCGCCAGCACTACGCAGGCCGCCGCCAGCGGCAGCAGGAAGACCGGCAGGATGCGCAGCGCCGTCACCTTGTCGATCAGCCAGCCCGCGATCAGCGCGAAGGTGAGCGTCATCGCCGACATGGCGACGAAGGCGGAGGCGAAATGGGCGAGCGTCCAGCCGCGCAGTTCCACCAGATAGACCTGATGGAAGAAAATCGTCGTGCCGATGAAGGGCGGCGCCAGCGTGCCGAGCGAGATCACCCAGAAGGCCGGATCGCGCAGCACCTCGCCGCGCGTCCAGTGACGAAGCGGAACGGCCCCCTCCTCCTCTGGCGCGCCGGTGCCGCGCGGCAGGCGCTCGACGCGCAGCAATGCGAGCAGCGCCGGCAGCGCGACGCAGACCAGAACCGCGACCCCGAGCCACCACGCGCCGCGCCAGCCGAGCCAGGCCGACAGGCTCACGAAGACGAGCGGCAGGCTCGCCTCGCCCATCTGGATGCCGATGGAGGCGATGGACACCGCGCGGCCACGCTGCGCGGCATACCAGCGGCCCATCGCCGTCATGGCCACATGGGTCATCATGCCCTGGCCGAACAGCCGCAGCCCGTAGAGCACGACGAAGAGCATCGCCACCGACGCGACGCTCGCCATGGCGGCGGTGAAGAGCGCAAGACCCGCGACGACCCCGCCGGCCACCACGACCAGCGGCCGGGTGTCCACCACCTTGCCGATCACGGTGAGGGAAGCGGCGGACAGAAGCGTGGCGGCCATGTAGAGCCCGCCGAAGTCGCCGTGCGACAGATCGAACTCGGCTCTCAGATCGCCGGCGATCAGCGAGATGAAGAAGGTTTGCCCGAAGCTGGAGAAAAACGTCAGCAGCAGGCCGGCACCGAGCCAGCGCGCATTGTCGCGTACAAAAGTCCAGAACGGCATGACGGGGCCTCGCGCATGGCGGCTGCGCTTTTGCCTTGGGGAAAGAACACGGGAACGGCGCCGCCCTTGCGCATGCGGCGTCGGAATCAGCTGCGGTCGCGGAAGCGGTTTGTGATCGGATAGCGCCGGTCGCGACCGAAGTTCTTGCGCGTGATCTTCACGCCCGGCGCGGCCTGACGGCGTTTGTATTCAGCGATGTAGAGCAGATGCTCGATGCGATGGATGAGCGCGCGATCGTGCCCGCGCGCCTCGATGTCGCCGACGGACATCTCGTTTTCCACCAGGCATTCCAGAATGTCGTCGAGCACATCGTAGGGCGGCAGCGAATCCTGGTCCGTCTGGCCCTCGCGCAACTCGGCCGACGGCACCTTCGTCAGAATGTTCGAGGGGATCACCTCGCCCTCGGGGCCGAAGAGCCCCTCGGGGCGATGGGCATTGCGCCAGGCGGCAAGCCGATAGACCTGCGTCTTGTAGAGGTCCTTGATCGGATTGAAGCCGCCGTTCATGTCGCCGTAGAGCGTGGCGTAGCCGACCGAGAGTTCCGACTTGTTGCCCGTGGTGGCGACCATGTAGCCGAACTTGTTGGAGATCGCCATCAGGATGGTGCCGCGCGTGCGCGACTGCAGGTTTTCCTCCGTCACCCCGGCCTCCGTGCCGGCGAAGAGATCGGCGAGCGCTGCCTCGAAGCCCTCCACCGCCGGGGCGATGGCGACCGTGTCGTAGCGCAGACCCAGCGCATCGGCGCAGGCCCCGGCGTCGCTCAGGCTCTCCCGCGAGGTGTAGCGGTAGGGCAGCATGACGCAATGCACCCGCTCGGGCCCCAGCGCATCGACGGCCATCGCCGCCACCACCGCACTGTCGATGCCCCCGGAAAGCCCGAGGATCACGCCGGGAAAGCCGTTCTTCTCGACATAATCGCGCAGGCCCAGCACGCAGGCGCTCCAGCGCGCCGCGTCGAGATCCGGCAGCGCCGCGCGGTCGCCCGTCCGGCAGATCCACACGCCCGCGTCGTCGCGCTGCCAGTCGGTGACCGTCAGGCTTTCCGTGAATTCCGGCATCTGGAAGGCCAACGTGCGGTCGGCCTGCAGCGCGAAGGACGCGCCGTCGAAGACCAGTTCGTCCTGACCGCCGATCTGATTGCAATAGACGAGCGGAAGATCGGTCTCCACCACCCGCTGGACCATGACCTGCATGCGCACGTCCGGCTTTCCCGCGTAGAACGGTGAGCCGTTCGGCACCAGCAGCAGTTCCGCGCCCGTCTCGGCGAGGCATTCGCACACCTCGTCGCTCCACGCATCCTCGCAGATCGGAAGTCCCAGACGGATGCCGCGAAAGCCGACCGGCCCGGGCAGAGGCCCCGGCTGGAACACGCGCTTTTCGTCGAACTCGCCGTAGTTGGGCAGATCCACCTTGAAGCGCACCCCCTCGATCCGCCCGCCGTCGAGCAGCGCGACCGCATTGTGCAGCAGATCGCCCTCGCGCCACGGCAGACCGACGATGACGCCGGGCCCGCCGTCGGCGGTCTCGGCGGCCAGCGCGTCGAGCGCCGCCCGGCAGGCGGCGACGAAGGCCGGCTTGAGCACCAGGTCTTCCGGCGGATAGCCGCTCAGGAACAATTCGGAAAAGAGCACGAGGTCCGCACCCTGCGCCGCCGCCTCGCCGCGCGCGGCGCGGGCGCGCTCCAGGTTGCCTGCGACGTCGCCGACCGTCGGATTGAGCTGGGCGACGGCAAGACGCAGTCGACCGCTGTCTGCGAGAGAGGAAGCGTGTGTCATGAAGCGGGTTTATCGCGCCCCACCACGCCGGTCCAGCCCTCGCATGCGCGTGGCGGAAGGACGCCGGAAACGCCCAGACCGAAAGGCTAGAGCAGGACCATGTCGCAATTCGAAGGAGCGCCGTGCCCTCCGGCGGCCATCGCTGCCCCGGCGACCGGCGCGCCGCCGCCGCGCGGGGCGGGACCGAAGAACCCTGCGCGGCGCACAAAGGGGCGATACTCCGTCAGGACACGCAGCAAGCGCTGATAGAGCAGCGCGGGCGAGACGGGCTTGGCGAGAAATTCGTGCATGCCGAGACCGAGCGCGCGCAGGATCACCGGCTTGCGGGCATCCGCGCTGACCATGATCACCGGCGTCGTCGCCACCAGCTCGTCGGTGTCGCCACGCAGGATCGCGAGAAACTCCTCGCCGCTGAGCGGCGCCATCACCCAGTCGCAGATGATCACGTCCGGACGGCGGTCCACCGCCACCGCCAGGCCGTCGGCGCCGTCAGCCGCCTCGAAGATCCGCCGCACCCCGAAGCCGCTCAGAATGGCCCGGAACAGGCTGCGCATGTGATGATTGTCGTCGATTACAAGGATCGACACGTCGGACAGATCGAGTTGCATGCCGCTGGGTCCCCTCCCGTTTGGCCTGACCGACGATAGACTGAAAGGCGCTAATTTTCCTTTACGGAAGGAAGATTTCTCCCGCCCGTGCCCGCCCGCCGGTTTGCGCGGCCCAGAAAGCGCCGAACAGGTAAAAAAAGAGCGCGCCGGAGCGCGCTCTTCGGTTATCCACTTGCGGCATGTTGCCGCGTCAGCCGACGGCCGCCTCGCGGGCCTCGCCGCGCGCGTCGCGCTCCTTGCGCACGTTCTCCGCCACCAGGAACGCCAGCTCGATCGCCTGTTCCGCGTTGAGGCGCGGGTCGCAATGGGTGTGATAGCGGTCGGCCAGATCCTCGGCCTTGAGGGCGCGGGCACCACCGGTGCATTCGGTGACGTTCTTGCCGGTCATCTCCACGTGAATGCCGCCGGCATAGGTGCCTTCCGCGCGATGGACGGCGAAAAAGGCCTCCACCTCGCGCAGGATCCGGTCGAAGGGCCGGGTCTTGTAGCCGCTGGCGGTGACGGTGTTGCCATGCATGGGATCGCAGGACCACACGACCTTGCGCCCCTCGCGCTCCACCGCGCGCACCAGCGCCGGCAGATGCTCGAACACCTTGTCGGCGCCGAAGCGGCAGATCAGCGTGAGCCGGCCCGCCTCGTTCGCCGGATTGAGCGTGTCGATGAGCTCCAGCAGCCCGTCGGGCGTGAGCGAGGGACCGCACTTGAGGCCGATCGGGTTCTCGATGCCACGGAAGTATTCGACATGCGCATGGTCGGGCTGGCGCGTGCGGTCGCCGATCCACAGCATGTGGCCCGACGTCGCGTACCAGTTGCCCGACGTGCTGTCGACGCGCGTCAGCGCTTCCTCGTAGCCCAGCAGCAGTGCCTCGTGGCTGGTGAAGAAATCGGTGGAACGCAGTTGCGGCGCCGTGTCCGGATCGATGCCGCAGGCACGCATGAACTCAAGGCTTTCCGAAATCCGGTCGGCGAGCGCCTGATAGCGATGGCTCTGCGGGCTGTCCTTGACGAAGGACAGCATCCAGCGATGCACGTGGTCGAGATTGGCAAAGCCGCCCTGCGCGAAGGCGCGCAGCAGGTTCAGCGTCGCCGCCGCCTGACGATAGGCCATGATCTGGCGCTGCGGATCGGGCTCGCGCCCCTCCGGCGTGAAGGCGATGTCGTTGACGATGTCGCCGCGATAGCTCGGCAGCTCCACGTCGCCCTGTTTTTCCATGGGCGAGGAGCGCGGCTTGGCGAACTGGCCGGCGATGCGGCCCACCTTCACCACCGGCTGGGACGCGGCATAGGTCAGCACCACCGCCATCTGCAGGAAGACGGTGAAGAAATCGCGGATGTGATCGGCATGATGCTCGGCGAAGCTCTCCGCGCAATCGCCGCCCTGCAGGAGGAAGCCGCGCCCCTCCGACACATCGGCGAGCTGCGCCTTGAGCTTGCGCGCCTCACCGGCAAACACGAGCGGGGGAAAGTCGGCGAGACGTCGCTCCACGGCGCCGAGCGCCTCCGCGTCGCGATACTCCGGCACCTGCACGATCGGTTTCGACCGCCAGCTGTCGGGTGACCAGTTCTTCGCCATCGTTCAAACTCCCGAACCCGTGATGCACCGGCAGTTTTGCGCGCCGGCGCGCCTGTTGCGACGCCGCTCCGGCGCCGACTTGTTCAAAGACCTGCGGCACACGCGTGCCGGTCGAGTGTGCCGCCACACTGCGGCATCTCCGAGGCGGCGGGCCGATGCGCGCCGTCCAGGTGGGTCGGGGTTATACACGCGCACCCCTCGCGAGGCCACCTCAAATCAGGAGCCGACCGGCGGCCCCCTTGCGCAAGGGCCGGTGGAAAGGCCCGGCCGACACGCCCTCGCCCCCTCGGCGGGGTTTCCCCGCCCGCGTCATTCGTGAAATGCTACCGCCGTGAGTGGGGACGGTCGCGTCCACCGCGCCGGCACGCCCGAGGGAGATCGTCACCGCATGCGTCTGGAACACGACCACAGCCGCGAGGCCATCGCCGCGCGCCTTGCCGACGGCCCGCGCGTCAGCTATCTGCGCGACTGGATCTACGGCGGCATCGACGGCGCCGTCACCACCTTCGCCATCGTCGCCGGCAGCGTCGGCGCCAATCTGTCGGCCCGCGTGATCCTGATCCTCGGCGTCGCCAATCTGCTCGCCGACGGCTTCTCGATGGCGGCGGCCAACTACTCCGGGACCAAGGCGGAGCATGACGACTATCGCCGCCTCAAGGCGATGGAGGAGCGCCACATCGACGCCGAACCCGACGGCGAGGAAGAGGAAATCCGCCAGATCTTCCAGGCCAAGGGCTATCGCGGTCCGGAACTGGAACAGCTCACGAGCCTGATCACCTCGCGCCGCAAGGTCTGGGTCGAAACCATGCTCGCCGAGGAGCACGGCGTGTCCGGCACGCTGCACGACCCCGCGCGCGCCGCGCTCGCGACCTTCTCCGCCTTCGTGCTGTGCGGCGCCGTGCCCCTGGTGCCCTTCGTCGCGGGGCTGGACGCCTCCGCCCCGGCAGCCGCCATCGCGACCGGCGCGGTCTTCTTCGCGATCGGCTCGGCGAAATCCATCTGGTCGACCCAGTCGTGGCTGCGCTCGGGACTGGAGACGGTCATGATCGGCATGGGCGCCGCGGGGCTCGCCTGGCTCGCCGGATACCTGCTGGAGCGCATCATCACCTGAGGCGCCGCCGCGCGGCGTCCCGGGCAGACGCCTCAGCGATACTCGAACATCTTGCGGAAGATCCCCGGCGCGATGGCGGAGGCCGGATTGACGGTGAGCACCGGATCGGAGATCAGGCCGGACAGCCGGTAGGTCACGCCGATCAGCCCCTCGTCGGTTCCCCCGCCGAGCGCGAAGCCGAGGATCGGGATCTTCGCGAAGAGATTGTTCAGCGCGAAGATCGGCACGAAGGTCCCCGTCATGTCGAGCGTCCGGGTCTTCAGGTTCACCTGCCCCGCCACCGTTCCGCCGACGGAGGCGCCGGACAGGGTGCCCTCGGTGATGGTCAGCAGATCGCCCCTGCGCTCGAAGGCGAGATCGAGCGCGCTGAAGGAGGCCTCGCCGCGCTTGACCGAACCGGTCAGGGTTTCCCGCTGCCGGCGCTGCGGCGTCGTGCGCACCGGCGCCTCGGCCAGCGCGCGAATGGCCGGATCCTCGGTGATCGCCAGACGCCGCACCTTGAAGGTTCCCGTCCAGGACGTCGCCTCCGGCATCGAGACGATCAGCACGCCGAGACCGCCGCGCATGCGCTCGTAGAGATTGGCGAAGCGCAGCAGGGCGCCGGTGTCCTGGATCGTGCCGGACACCTCCCGCCCGCGCCCCTCGCCGGTCATGGCGAGATCGAAGGCATCGCGCCCGCCGGTGCGCCCCGACAGCGCGAAGTCCTGCAGGCGCCCGCCCGCCCGCGTCATGCGCAGGTTCAGGTCGGTGACGCTGACGCCGTTGAAGCCGGTCATGCGGTCGATATCGGCGCGGATGCGCAACCGCCCGACGTCGCCCGCACTTACCTCGTCGCCGCCGCCCGACAGGCTGGACATGAGCCCGCGACCGTCGAAGCTGCGGGCCCGCAGATCGACCTCATAGCCGCCGCTCCGGCGCTCCACGCGCAAGGTCGCGTCGTCGCTGGGGCGCAGGGCAAAGCGCGAGAGCGACGCGCTCAGCAGATCGCCGTCGGCACCGAGCGTCAGGCTGCCGCCGATGTCCACCCCTTCCGACGTCAGCCGGAAGCCGCGCACCTCGCGCAGCCCGTCGCGCTCGCGCAGCGTGAAGCTGGCGCTCGCGGGCACCCCCGGTGCCTTGCTCCAGCCGACCTGCGGCAGGTCGATGCGGGCGCGCCCCAGATCGATGTCATAGACCTGCCCGTCGGAGGGGCCCTCGCTGCCGGCCTCGGAGCTCGACAGGCGCAGCGTGCCGCTGACGAAGGGCCTGAGGTCGATGCCCCGCGCGGCGAGTTGTTCGGCGGTCGCGTCGATCACGACCCCCTGACGCGCCACGACCGCATCGTCGCCGCCCTCGCCGAGCGGCACGACGAGATCGAGGTCCGCCGGCAGGCCGTCGAGCCGCCCGCGTCCGTTCAGGACGAGGCGCGTGGCGTCCGCCTCGACGTCGAGATCGGCGCGGGCGATGCCGTGACCACGGATCGGCGCCGCGCTGGTGAAATCCGTCAGCCGGCCGGTGAGCCGCCAGTCGACATCCTCGATCCGAACGTCCTTGACGAGTTCGAACGCGGCATCCAGCGACAGCGTGCCCGCCCCCGACACATCGTCCGGAGCGATGCCGTTGCGGGTGAGCACGCCGAAGGGCTCGGCATCGAGCACCTCCGCGAGCGAGGGCGCGGGCCCGGACAGCGTGAGATCCAGTTCGCCCGTCTTGATGCCGGGCTTGCGCAGATCGGGAATGGCGAAGCGTCCGGCCTCGAGCGCGATCTGCTCCCCGGCCCGGGCGATCATCGCACCGCCCGTGGAGACGACGGTCAGGATCTCGTCGGCGACCGTCAGCCGGCCGGACACGGCCTGTGCCACCGGCACGGTGCCCAGCGTCTTGAGGCTGACGTTGTCGAAGTCGATGGCGACGGAGATGTCGTCGCCGGACCAGCCCGGGCGCGGGTCGTCGACGTCGAAGACCGGCGGCTGCAGCGCCAGCGTCGCGCGCCCGCCCAGGATCCGGCCGTCGAGCATGTGCTCGATCACCCAGTCCCGCGCCGGCGGAACCACCGTGATCGGCCAAAGCCGCTTGAGCGTTGCCACCGGCATCGCCCCGCTTTCCATCGCCAGTGCGAGATAGGGCCCGTCCTCCGCCAGGCGCAGCGATCCCGCGCCGTCGATCGTCGCGGTGCCCGCCCGAAGCGCGACCCGGTCGAAATGCAGCTCGCGCGCGGCCGGATCGGCCCGCCCCTCCAGGAGAAGATTGTTCATCGCGAAGGGCGGCCCCGGCACGTCGCTCGGCCCAAGCAGCGCGTCCCGCGACACGATGCGGTACGACCACATCTCCTGCCAGTCGCGCGGCGGCTCGACGATGCCCTCGATGGGGATCGCCGTGTTGCCGCGCAGATAACTCGACGGCGCGATGCGAAAGCCCGGCCGGTCGGCCTCCCACTGGAGTTGCAGATCGATCCGGTCGAAGCTGACCACCGTCTTGCCGGTGTTCACCCAGCCCGGCGACACCAGAAATCCGAGCGTGTTGGAGCGGAAGGCGCCCTCCGCGTCGAGGACCAGGTCCATGCGCGCACGGGCCGGCACGCCAAGACCCCGGCCGGCGCGCATGCGCGTCTCGCTCGGCAGAAACTCGCCGAGCGTGATGTCGCGCACGTCGAGCGCGATGCGCCGGTCACCCGTCTCGGCATCGATGCGGCGGATCGCGGTGGCCTCCCAGCGACCGACGCGGCCCGCCACATCGGCCTCCACGCGCAAGGTGTCGGCACCCTCGCGGGTCACCTCCGCGTCGATCCCGCTCACCCGATAGGTCTGCCCGGACCGGGCGAGGATCTCGCCCGAGCGCATCTCGATGCGCTCCACGCCGCGGTCCGACAATTGCGTCAACGCCAGGCGCGCGATCCGGTCCGCCGCCTGGCCCAGATCGGCCATGTCGGGGATTCCGTCGAGACCCGCCCCGCCCGGCTGCAGATCCAGTCGGGGCTGCTCAAGCACGACCTCGTTCAGGTCCGCCCCTCCGGCCAGCGCCGAGGAGAGCGTCAGCGGCACCACGATCCGGGGAAGGGTCAGGGTCAGCGGGCTCTCGCCCGCCACCTCGACGGCGGCGTTTTCCAGTTCAAGCCGCGCCGGAAAGCCGCCCGACACATCCAGCGTGGCCGCGCCGATCGTCAGCCGCACCTCGTCGCGCGACACCCGGTCCTCGATCATCCGCGCCAGCGCCGGCACGGAGACGGGCCCCTGCATCGCGAAGGCGACGATCCCCGCCCCCACCGCGACGAACAGGGCGAGGGTGACGAGCCCCAGCGCCGCGCGCCAGCGGGAACGGCGGCGATGCAGCGTCGTACGCAGGGGTTTTTCCCGACGGATCAACCTTCTATACAGGGGTCAGGTCCTTGCGGCTTGACGGTTGTGACACTGGGCCGGATCGCGGCGCGGCGGGCATCCGGGATGGCGCCTTCGGGGTGCCGCCGGCAGCCGCGAAACGCTCGGCAACCGGCTGTCGGAGCGTCCGCGATTCGGGGCCATGATATCACCCCCGCGCGCCAGCCGAGACGTCGCGCGGAACCGCGTGACGCGTGCGGGCGCACAGGCATCCGCGCAGCGACCCTGCTCGTATGAAACATGCATTTGTTGACTGTTGTCGTGACCAAAGGAAGGCAAGATGGCGGATATCGAACGCGGACAGCCCGCACCCGACTTCGACATGGAAACCGATGGCGGCGGACGCGTCCGCCTCTCCGATCTGCGGGGCAAGACGGTCGTCCTGTATTTCTACCCCAAGGACGACACGCCGGGCTGCACCAAGGAGGCGATCGCCTTCACCGGGCTCAAGGACGCCTTCGAGGCGGAGGGCGCCGTGATCGTCGGCGTCTCGCCCGATCCGGTCGCCAAGCACGACAAGTTCAAGGCGAAGCACGACCTGTCCGTCATGCTGGCCGCCGACACCGACAATGCGGTGGCCGAGGCCTATGGCGTGTGGGTCGAGAAGAACATGTACGGCAAGAAATACATGGGCGTGGAGCGCGCCACCTTCCTGATCGATGCCGAAGGCAGGCTTGCCGAGGTCTGGCGCAAGGTAAAGGTGCCCGGTCACGCCGAGGCCGTGCTTGAAGCCGTCAAGGCGACCGGCTAGACTCGACCGGAGTCACGCACGCCAGAGACAGGCATGCCAGTGAGACGCACGCCGGTGACACGCACGCCGGCGTGCGTTTCCTTTCCCGTTTCCAGCCGACCGGTTTCCGCCCCGTGCCAGTTTCCCCCGCCCGCGCCGATGTTCTCGATGCCACGCCCGCCTCGCTGGCGGCCGGCGCAAGGGCCGTTGTCGCGGCCAGCGATCTCGACGCCAAGGTGCGGCTTGCCCATGCCACCGCCCGCGCCTGGTTCGCCCGCAGCCTGTCGCTGCGCGCCCGCACCGGCGGCCAGCCGATGCCCGATCAGCCGGGCCGGCCGGCGGAGCCCGTTCTGCTGCCGCCGCGCGACATGCCCAAGCGCGCCATCGGCGGACAGGCGGGCCGGATCGCCCTGCTGCATTCGCTCGCCCATATCGAACTCAACGCGGTGGATCTCACGTGGGATCTGGTCGGGCGCTTCGCCGACCGGCCGCTGCCGCGCTCCTTCTTCGACGACTGGGTGCGCGTCGGCCTGGAGGAAGCGAAGCATTTTTCCCTGCTGCGCCAGCGCCTCATCGATCTCGGCTCGCATTACGGCGCACTTCCCGCCCATCACGGCCTGTGGGAAGCGGCGGAAAGCACCGGCCACGATCTCGCCGCGCGGCTTGCGGTGATCCCCCTGGTGCTGGAGGCGCGCGGGCTCGACATCACCCCGACCATGATCGACAAGGCACGCGGGCTCGGCGACGCGGCGACCGCCGACATTCTCGCCATCATCTATCGCGACGAGAAACGCCACGTCGACGCCGGCGCCAAGTGGTTCCGCTTCCTGTGCGACCGCGAGGGCCGCGATCCCGAACGCCGGTTTCAGGACCTGGTGCGCCGGCATTTCAAGGGCGGGCTGAAACCGCCCTTCAACGACCGCGCCCGCGCCGAGGCCGGCCTGACGCCGGGCTTCTATCGCCCGCTCGTGCGGCTGACGGGCTGAACGGGCCAAGGGCCCGGCTCGGTCCGCGCCCCTGCGGTCACGGCCTCAGCATTTGTTAACCTTAATGTTTTCTAATCCGACCCATGAGTAATCGCGCGGGAGTTCCCGCGCTGGCGTATCGAGCAACCGGGTCGGACGACGCATGACGGGACAGGCAGGCACTCCTCCCCACACCTTCGGCAGACGCAAGGAGCCGCACCGCGTGATCATCGCCCGGGGCGATCACGTGCGCAGCTTCACCGTGACGCCCTGGGTCGCGGGCCTTGCGACCGGCCTCGGCCTGCTGCTGGCCGTCGGCTATGTCGGCGCGACCGCCTATCTGGTGCTGCGCGACGACATTCTCCATTCCTCCGCCAAGCAGCAGGCGGAGATGCAGCTCTCCTACGAGGATCGAATCGCCGCCCTGCGCGCGCGCATCGACCGGCTGACCAGCGAAAACGTCCTGGAACGGCGCTCGCTGGAAGACCGGCTGGAAGACGTGGTGGCGCGCCAGCGCGATCTCGACACCCGCCAGTCACGCGTCGCCGCCGTCCTGCAGAAGGCGGCCGACAGCGGCATTCGGGTGGCGATCGGCGGGCCCCGCCCGCGCACCAAGCCCGATGGCACCGATCCGCAGCTGGCCCTCGGCGCCGTGCTGGACGGCAGCGGCATCGGCGGCGAGGCCGAACCGATCACGCTTGTGCCCGATCTCGACCTGCGCGGCTCGCAGACCGCGGTGGATGCCGACCCATCGGCGGCCCCATCGACCGCCCCGGTGGGCGCCCCCCTGGCCGCGCCGCCGGCCCCGGCCGGCAATCCGGGCGATCAGGCCGCCCTTGGCAGCATGTCGCCCCGCGCCGACGCGCCGTCTCCGGTCCTCGCCACCGCAGCCGCGCCCGACGCGGCCTCTCTCGATCTGATCGCCTCCGTCACCCACGATCTCGAGCGCATGGACGAGGAAACGCATCTGGCGCTCGACGTCATCGCGGTTACCGCCGAACGCGACGCGGCGCGGATCAAGACGACCGCCGATTCGCTCGGCCTGACGCTTGCCGGCGTGCCGCAGATCCCGGCCGGCTCGGACCTCGGCGGCCCCTTCGTGCCGCTGAGCGGCACCGGCTTCGACGCGCGTCTGCACCGCGCCGAACAGGCGCTCGGCACGCTCGCCCAGATCAAGCAGGCCGCACGCGGCATTCCCTTCGAACGGCCCGTTGCCGGCGCTCCTATTTCTTCCGATTTCGGTCCCCGCCTCGATCCGTTCCTCGGGCGCATGGCGATGCACACCGGAACCGACTTCCGCGCCCCGCGCGGCACGGCGATCCGCGCGCCGGGTCCCGGCACGGTGATCTTCGCCGGCCGCAACGGCGGCTACGGCAAGTCGGTCGAGCTGCGCCATCCCGGCGGCATCGTCACCCGCTTCGCCCACATGAGCCGCATCCTGGTGAAGGAAGGCCAGACCGTCTCCGCCCTGGAGACCATCGGCAGGGTGGGCTCGACGGGGCGCTCCACCGGCCCGCATCTTCACTACGAGGTTCGCATCGACGACCGTCCGGAGGATCCGGGACGTTTTCTCAGGGCCGGCGAAACGCTGAAGCCGCTGCTGGAGCACTGACGAAGCGCACTGGCGTCAAAAGGGGCGCCAGACACTGACACCGTGTCCGAAACGGCGCCACACGGCGCCGTTTTCGCATTTGCGCCCCCGGAAAACCGGCGCAGTTTCCCCCGAGGGTCTCCGCTCGGGCGCGGCTGTCATTCAACTGCAACACTCCTTGCGTACCTCCCGCGGCAAGGAGTACCACGCATGACAGCAATCGAAGTCCGCTCCGTCTGCAAGGCGTTCGAGCGCAACAAACCGGTTCTCAAGGATATCTCGCTGACCATCGGCGACGGCGAGATGGTCGCGCTGATCGGCGCGTCGGGATCGGGCAAGTCCACCCTCATCCGTCTGATTTGCGGGCTGGAGACCATCGACCGCGGCAACGACCGCGCGATCTCGATCTTCGGCCGCACCGTGCAGAGCGACGGCGGGCGCACCGCCGAGGCCCGCCGCATGCGCCGCGATGTCGGCGTCATCTTCCAGCAGTTCAATCTGGTCAGCCGTCTGAGCGTGCTGAAGAACGTGCTCGCCGGGCGGCTTGGCAAGACGCCGGCCTGGCGCGGGACCTTCGGCGCCTTCACCCGCTCCGACAAGATCCGCGCGCTCCAGGCGCTCGAGCGGGTCGGCATCGTCGACTTCGCCCATCGCCGCGCCTCGCGGCTGTCGGGCGGCCAGCAGCAGCGCGCGGCCATCGCCCGGGCCCTGACGCAGGAAGCCCGGCTCATCCTCGCCGACGAGCCCATCGCCTCGCTGGATCCCGCCTCCGCCGACACGGTGATGGAGACGCTGTCGCGCATCAACCGCGAGGACGGCGTCACCGTCGTCGTCTCGCTGCACCAGATCGACCACGCCTTCCGCCATTGCAAGCGCATCATTGCGCTCAAGCACGGCGAGCTCGTCTACGACGGCCCGACGAGCGGCGTCAGCAAGGCGGATCTCGCCGCACTCTACGGCAGCGACTTGCTGTCGGACTCCGACATGACCGAACCGGCCGACGCAGTCGGTGCGGTCGGACATGGGGGCGCGGCCGCGCAAGCCGTCCCCACCGTGGCCGCCAGAGCGGTCCAACACGCGTAACGCCCCGACAGACGGGCGACACAGGTTCGATGCAGGAGAAGTCCATGTTCAAGAAAGTCCTCACGGCGGCGGCGCTTGCGCTGTCGGCCACCGGCGTCGCGCACGCCGAAGACCAGGGCCAGATGCCCGAGGTCATCAATTTCGGCATCATCTCGACCGAAAGCGCCTCGGTGCTGGAAGAGAACTTCATGCCGTTCCTCAACGACATGTCGGAGTCGCTCGGCGTCGAGGTGAAGCCGTTCTTCGCCTCCGACTATGCGGGCGTGATCGCCGGCATGGGTGCCAAGCAGGTCGACGTCGCGTGGTTCGGCAACAAGTCCGCGATCCAGGCCGTGGACAAGGCCGGCGGCGAAGTCTTCGCCCAGACCATCAAGGACGATGGCTCGCGCGGCTACCACTCGCTGCTCATCACCCAGAAGGACAGCCCGCTGAACTCTCTGGAAGACGTGCTGAAGTGCGACAAGACGCTGACCTTCGGCAACGGCGATCCCAACTCGACCTCGGGCTTCGCGATCCCCGGCTACTACGTGTGGGCGCTGAACGGCACGACGCCGGAAGAGTGCTTCGCACGCGTGACCTCGTCGAACCATGAAGGCAACGCGCTGGCGGTCGCCGCCGGTCAGGTCGACGTCGCCACCAACAACACCGAGTCCATCTACGCCCGTCTCGCCAAGTCCAACCCGGACGCGGCCGCCGGCATCAAGGAAATCTGGCGTTCGCCGCTGATCCCGTCCGATCCGATGGTGTGGCGCAAGGACCTGCCGCAGGCCGCCAAGGAGAAGATCTACTACTTCTTCATGCAGTACGGCCGCTTCGGCGACATGGAAAAGGTCAAGCGCGAGCGCGAGATCCTCGCCAACCTGTCCGACGGCTGGGGCCCGTTCCTCGCCTCCTCCGACGCCCAGCTGCTCGACGTGCGCCAGATCGAGGCGTTCAAGGCCAAGCTGAAGGCCGAGGCCGAAGGCGACGCGGACGCCATCAAGGCCGCCGAAGCGCTGCTCGCCGACCTTGCCGAGCAGGCCAAGGTCGTGGGCCAGGGCGGCTACTGAGCCCGTCCGGCGCTCCGGCCCCGCGCCGCAGCGCCCCCTGACCAAAGCTTCCGGCGGGCCGCGACGATCTCGCGGCCCGTCTCTTTCGCGGGCCCGCCGCCGTCAAGCGATACGGGCCGACCGCCATGAAACAAGGAAACCGGCGCATGACCGCCCAACACAGCCGGATCGATGCCCCCCTCCTGTCCTCCGACGCCCTGTCGGAGGCCGTGCGCGCCCAGATGCGCCCGCAGTGGGGAAACATCGCCCGCACCGCCGTCATTCTCGGCGTGATCATGCTTCTTCTGGCGCTGTCCTACTACCCGACGGAGATGAACAACTGGGTCCGTCTGTTCCAGGGCAACGACTTCCTGGACAGCATGATCGCCCAGTTCCTGAGCCCCGACTTCTCGGATCTCGACCTCTATCTGCGCAAGATGCTGGAGACGGTTCAGATCGCGCTGTGGGGCACGGTGCTGTCGATCATCTTCGGCGCGCCGATGGCGCTGCTCGCCTCCAACAACATCGCCCCGGCCTGGATCGTCTTCCCGATGCGCCGGCTGATGGATGCAAGCCGCGCGATCAACGACCTTGTGTTCGCGGTGCTCTTCGTCGCCGTCGTCGGCCTCGGTCCGCTTCCGGGCGTGCTCGCCATCTTCGTGCACAATCTCGGCATCATCTCCAAGCTGTTCTCCGAGGCCGTCGAGGCCATCGACGAACGCCCCGTGGAGGGCATCCGCACCACCGGCGCCAGCCGGCTGCAGGAGATCATCTACGGCGTGATCCCGCAGGTCATTCCGCTGTGGTCCAGCTTCTCGCTCTACCGCTTCGAGACCAACGTGCGCTCCGCCACCGTGCTCGGCATCGTCGGCGCCGGCGGCATCGGCTTCACCTTCAACGAGGCCTTCAAGGGCTTCCGCTTCGAGGAAGCAAGCGCGATCATCATCGTCATGGTCGTGACCGTGTCGGTGATCGACATGATCTCCAGTCGTCTGCGCAAGATGCTGATCTAGCAACGCGACGGCCGACGCCGACACCGCTTCAAACGAAAACGGGGCGAACCGCACATCCGCGGCTCGCCCCGTTTTCATGTCCGGCAAAAGCCGTCCCCGCCTACTCCACGTCCTCGACCTCGGCCGGCGCGCCGCCGAAGGCGCGCTGCGCAAGGGTGGCTTCCATGAACTTGTCCAGGTCGCCGTCGAGCACGTCGGACGGACTGGTGCTGTCCGTGCCGGTGCGCAGGTCCTTCACCAGCTGATAGGGCTGCAGCACGTAGGAGCGGATCTGGTGGCCCCAGCCGATCGACGTCTTGGCGGAGGCGTCGGCATTGGCCTTCTCCTCGCGCTTCTGCAGCTCCAGCTCGTAAAGCCGTGCCTTCAGCATCGACCAAGCGCTCGCCCGGTTCTTGTGCTGCGAGCGCTCGCTCTGGCACTGCACCACGATGCCGGTCGGCTGGTGGGTGATGCGCACCGCCGAGTCGGTTGTGTTGACGTGCTGGCCGCCCGCGCCGGACGCGCGATAGGTGTCGATGCGGCAGTCGCTTTCGTTGACCTCGATCTCGATCGAATCGTCGATGACCGGATAGACCCACACCGAGGCGAAGCTCGTATGCCGGCGCGCCTGGCTGTCATAGGGCGAGATCCGCACCAGGCGGTGCACACCCGACTCCGTCTTCAGCCAGCCATAGGCGTTTTCGCCCCGGATCTTGAGGGTCGCGGACTTGATGCCCGCCTCCTCGCCGTCGTGCATCTCCAGCGTCTCGACCTTGTAGCCGCGCTTTTCCGCCCAGCGGGTGTACATGCGCAGAAGCATGCTCGCCCAGTCCTGGCTTTCGGTGCCGCCGGCGCCGGCGTTGATCTCGAGATAGGCATCGTTGCCGTCGGCCTCGCCGGACAGCAGCGAGGCGATCTGCCGGCGCTGTACATCGCTCTTGAGCGCCTTGAGGGCCGCTTCCGCCTCGCCGACGACATCGCCGTCGTCTTCCATCTCGCCCAGTTCGATGAGCTCGAGATTGTCGCGCAGATCGGCTTCCAGCGCACGCACGCCATTGATGCCGTCGTCGAGCTGCTGGCGCTCGCGCATCAGCTTCTGGGCCCGCGCGGGATCGTCCCACAGGGTGGGGTCCTCGGAGGCCGCGTTCAGTTCATCCAGTCTGGCAATCGCTTGATCCCAGTCAAAGATGCCTCCTCAGCAGGCTTATGGCCTGCTTGATTTCGTCGACCACGGCCTGGGTTTCGGCACGCATCGTGTGTCCTCTTTCGTTCGGTGAAACTGCAGTCGGAAAATGCGACGGGTGAAGGCTGAGGGGCCGGTCGGCCCCTGCTTCGGCGGCGGACCTTAGTGGATCGGGCGAGGCACTGCAAACCTTGCCACCCCGATCCGACAGAGGGCCACGGCGGCAGGCTCAGTAGAGCCCGCCGGTGCCCGTCATCACCGCCTGCCCCGCTTCCGGCGAGACCGTGCGCGGAATGCCGACATCGTCCTGAAAGCCGATGATCGAATATTCGTCCGGCGGGGCGGTGCCCGGCTTGAACGCCTCCAGAATGGTGCCCGGCGTGCCGGCCGCGGCGCGCAGGCCCGTGCGGCGGTTGATCGGAATGAGCTGCAGCCCCTTGGGCACACGGAATTCCACCGGCGGCTGGTCGGCCAGCGCGTCCTCGACGAAGGCGGTGAAGATCGGCGCCGCCACCTGGCCTCCGGTCGCGCCGCGCCCCATCGGCTTCGGCGTGTCGTAGCCGACGAAGACGCCGACGGTCAGGTCCGGCGTGAAGCCGACGAACCAGGCATCCTTCTCGTCGTTGGTGGTGCCGGTCTTGCCGGCGACCGGACGGCCGACCGCCTGCACCTTGGTGGCCGTGCCGCGCAGCACCACGCCTTCCATCATGGAGGTGATCTGATAGGCGGTCATCGGGTCGAGCACCTGGGCGCGATTGTCGATGAGCTCCGGCTCTTCCTGCCCCTGCCAGCTGTCGGCCGCGCAGGTCTCGCAGATGCGTTCCTCGTGACGGAAGACGGTCTTGCCGTAGCGGTCCTGAATGCGGTCGATCAGCGTCGGGGTGACCTGACGTCCGCCGTTGGCGATCATCGCATAGGCGGTGACCATGCGCATGACGGTCGTCTCGCCCGCGCCGAGCGACATCGACAGCACCGGCATCATGTCGTCGTAGATGCCGAAGCGCTTGGCGTATTCAGCAACGAGCGGCATGCCCATGTCCTGCGCGAGCCGCACCGTCATCACGTTTCGCGAAAGCTCGATGCCGAGCCGAAGCGTCGAGGGCCCGTAGAACTTGCCGCCATAGTTCTGCGGCTTCCAGGTCGGCAGACCCGGCCCCTGGCTGATCTCAACCGGCGCATCCATGACGACGCTCGACGGCGTGTAGCCATTGTCCAGCGCGGCCGCATAGATGAACGGCTTGAACGCCGATCCCGGCTGGCGATAGGCCTGCGTGGCGCGGTTGAACTCGCTCTTGTCGAAGGAGAAGCCGCCGACCATCGCCAGCACGCGCCCCGTGTAGGGGTCCATGGCGACGAGCGCGCCGGACACTTCCGGAAACTGGCGAAGCTCGTACTGCGGACCGGCCGGGCCGTCCACCGCCTCGACGAAGACCACATCGCCGGGATCGAGCACATCGTTGGCGCTGCGCGGCGCGCGGCCGCTCACCCGCGCCCACTTCATGCCGTCGAAGGGCAGCGTGGCGCGCGGACGCTCGGTGGACAGTTCGCCGCTGACGAGCCGCTCGGGCTGGAGCCCGATCTCCGCCGCATCGTCGGACACGGCCAGCACCACGGCGGGACGCCATTCCGGGATGTCGGAGTAGCTGTCGACCTCGGCGAGCGCCGCGCCCCAGTCGCCGGCGCCCAGCTCGATGGTCGTGACCGGTCCGCGCCAGCCGCCGCGCCGGCGGTCGAAGGCCAGAAGCCCGTCCATCAGCGCCTTGCGGGCCTTGGCCTGCAGCTCGGGATCGAGCGTCGAGCGCACCGACAGGCCGCCTTCATAGAGACGCTTCTCGCCGTACATGTCGGCGATCCGGCGGCGCACTTCCTCGGCGAAATACTCCGAAGCGAGAAGCTGGGAGCCGCGCGAGCGCGGGGTCACATCCAGCGGACGCGCCTTGGCCGCCTCGCCGGCCGCCGAGTCGACGAAGCCGTTCTGCACCATCCGGTCGATGACCCAGTTGCGCCGCTCGATGGCGCGCTCGCGCTGGCGGAACGGGTGGTAGTTGCTCGGCCCCTTGGGCAGCGCGGCGAGATAGGCCGCCTCCTCGAGCGTCAGTTCATGCACCGACTTGTCGAAATAGAGGAGCGACGCCGCCGCCACGCCATAGGCACCGAGGCCCAGGTAGATCTCGTTGAGATAGAGCTCGAGGATCTCGTCCTTGGTGTAGGCCTGCTCGATCCTGAGCGCCAGGATGGCTTCCTTCACCTTGCGCTCGATCGACACCTCGTTGGTCAGCAGAAAGTTCTTCGCCACCTGCTGGGTGATGGTGGACGCGCCCTGCGGACGACGGCCAGAGCCGTAATTCCTGACGTAGTTGAACGCGGCACGTGCGATGCCTTCCGGATCGACGCCGAGATGGGAGTAGAAGTTCTTGTCCTCGGCCGACAGATACGCCTGCTTGAGCAGCTCCGGCACGGCCTGGATCGGCAGGAACAGACGCCGCTGACGGGCATATTCGGCCATCAGCTGGCCGTCGGCCGCGTGCACGCGGGTCATCACCGGCGGCTCGTAGTTCTTCAGCGTCGTGTAATCCGGCAGGTCGTCGCTCATTTCCTGGAGGTAGACCCACACCCCGGCCGCCACCAGCAGCCCCATGACGGCGCCGATGCCGAAGAGATAGCCGAAGAGTTTGATAAGAACTTTCATGAACCCGGCTCGTTTGCCCCTGAATTGTCTCGGCGCGCCGCCCGAAAACCCGCGTGCACGGCGGTCGCATTCCCTCGGCTCTCGCCCTGAGGCTCTCGCCCAAAGTCTCTCGCCCTGAGTCTCTCGAAAGGACCCAGGCGCACCGCCGGGGCGGTTGCGATGCGGAGCCGCCAAACCACCGGACCGCGACGCGGCGCCGGCCGCTGCGAAATCCGTCCCCGCAAACCCGCTCTCGCGACGCGGACCGACCGCGAGACGGACGATGCACGCGCGATTTTCCGGTCGCCGTTGCGTCCTGTCTCGGCGACCAATATGGCGATGCTGAGGCGCAGCTGGCGCCCGCGCGTTATTGCCCCGGCGCCGCGGACGGCGCAAGCGTCTCCTTCGGTGCTTCCGCCGTTTGCGACAGCAAGGCGGCGGAGGATCCGCTGCGCCGCGCGAAATAGCGGTCGATCGCGACGATGATGGCGTCGGACATGCGCTCGCGCCACTCGCTCGTCGTCATCAGCTTCTCGTCCAGCCGATTCGACAGATAGCCGAGCTCCACCAGCGCGGACGGCACGTCATGCGCCGTCAGCACCCGGAATCCGGCGGATCGATGCGGGTTTTTCACCAGTTGCGCGGAGCCCCGCAACTCGTCGACCAGCGTGCGCGCGAACAGGAAGGAGAACTTCTTGGTCTCCATGCGCGCGAGGTCGACCAGAATGTCGGTGACGTCGTCCGCCTCGTCGGCGAGATCGATGCCGGCGATCACGTCGGAGCGGTTCTCGCGTTCGGCGAGCGCGGCGGCGACCGCATCGCTGGCCTTTTCCGACAGGGTGTAGACGCCGGCCCCGCGCACCTCGTTACGCCCGATGCGCACCGAATCGGCGTGGATCGAGACGAGCAGATCGGCCTGGTGTCCGCGCGCGATCTCAACCCGCTCGCGCAGCGGGATGAAGATGTCCTCCTCGCGCGTCATATGCACGGTGTAACGCCCGGTTTCGACCAGCTTGCGGTGAAGCAGGCTCGAGAAGTCCAGGACGACGGCCTTTTCCAGCGTGCCGCCCGAGCCGACCGCCCCGGTGTCGATGCCGCCGTGCCCCGGATCGAGCACGATGATCGGCCGCCCGTTGCCGCTCGCCGTCCGGAGATCGCCCTTGGCGCCGCGCTGCGACGGCGCGGCGGCGGCGCGCGCCTGCTCCGCGGCCGTCTCCAGAAAGGCCGCGCGCGTGGTCTTCACCACGTCGAGAACGAGCCGCGCCGGCTGCTCCGACACCGGCGGCAGAACGAAGGCCTTGTCGACCGCGACCGGCGCGGCGGCGTCGAGAACGATCCGCGACTTGCCGGCGGCGAACAGACCGTGACGCCAGTCCGAGATCAGACCGATGCCCTCGCGCGTCGCGGCCGGCTCCAGATCGAAGCGCACTTCCGGCAGGTCAACGACGATGCGATAGGGATCGGACAGGGTCCGCACGGCGAATTCCACCGGCGCGGAGAGATCGACGATGAAGCGGGTGCGCGCCTCGTCGCCGGCCAGCCGCGCGTCGCGCGCCACCGGCACGTCATGCGTGTTTTCCGCCTGCGCCGCCTGGACCCAGCCACTCCCGAAGGACTGCGGCGCGATCGCCGAGATCGCAAGCGCCAGAAGTGCCGCGATCGCCCGGCCGGTCCCGCCGGTCTTGCCTGCCCTCGCTGATGCGTGCCGAACCATGATCACCCGTATCCAGCCTTCGCCTGTCGTTGCCCTGCCGCCCTGCCCGCTGCCCCGCCCGCACAAGCCCGACCGCACAAGGAAATCCGCGCGCCTCGACGACCGCGCCCGGTCGCCGCGCATCGCGCGCCACGTTGCGTCCGATCGGCCCCGCCTCACTTAACTCATAGGCAAGTTAACCTTTCATTGACAATAACCGCTTTCGCGCAATCGGCGAGCCGCGTTGCGGTGTTCATCTCGCGAGCGTACTTGCCATCCCCTTCCCGCGACCGTAAAAGGAAGTGAACGGGTCCCGATCTCGAATGCGATTCGAGCCGGGGCGTCACGGTGCCCGCTAACGGCGTCCGGTTCCGCCAACTGTCCTTGCGTCATCCGCGAAAGATCGATTGGCGACGGCGCCCGACCGGGAGGCCGGTTCGCGCAAGCGTTCGCAGGTGAACGGCAGCCACGCGGCCTTTACAATCCCGCGACGGCATGACGGCTTCGCACGGACGCACGCAGCGGCCCGAACCATCCGGACATCCCGTTCACGGTTTCCGGCCGGCGGCACGATCGCCGACGCGGAAGACGACGCATGCAATCTCGGTCGGTCCTCACAGTCCGGCAACCGACAACATGATCAATTGGGCGCGGCCATGACCAGATGCGCGAAGACGATCCGACCCGGACTGGAGGTCGCCGTGGCAGGCGCTTCCCGTTCCGCGCTGATCGCCGCGCGACGTGCGCTCGCCCTCCTATTCCAAGGCAAGAACAGAACGACCGCTCACTCGCTCATGCGGGCGCGCCGAGTGCGCAGCTTCGCCGCGACGGTCGTGGAGATCCCCATCAATGGCAAACAAGATGCTCATCGACGCCGCGCACCCGGAGGAAACCCGGGTTGTCGTCGTGCGTGGCAACAGGGTCGAAGAATTTGATTTCGAGGCCGCCAACCGCAAACAGCTTCGCGGCAACATTTATCTGGCGAAGGTAACCCGGGTCGAACCCTCGCTTCAGGCGGCCTTCGTCGATTACGGCGGCAACAGGCACGGCTTCCTCGCCTTCGGCGAGATCCATCCCGACTACTACCAGATCCCGGTCGCCGACCGTCAGGCCCTGCTCGAAGAGGAAGAGGCGGAGGCCCGCAGCAACGACAGCGACGAGGCCGCCGAAAAGCCGGCGAAGCCCAAGCGCCGCCGCGGCAGGGCCGCCAAGGCCGAGACCGAGGACGCGTCGGTCGCCTCCGAGGAGAGCGGCGAAGCCAGCGGCGATGCCGACGGCAACGGCGACGCGGACAATGGCGACTCCGACAACGGCGACACGGATGTGGAATCCGTCGGCGCCGAGGACGCGCTGGAAGAGGTGCCGCAGCGCGCCCGCCGCCAGCGCAAGCAGTACAAGATCCAGGAGGTGATCAAGCGTCGGCAGATCCTGCTGGTGCAGGTCGTCAAGGAGGAACGCGGCAACAAGGGCGCCGCGCTGACCACCTATCTGTCGCTTGCCGGCCGCTACTCGGTGTTGATGCCGAACACCGCGCGCGGCGGCGGCATCTCGCGCAAGATCACCAATCCGACCGACCGCAAGCGGCTGAAGAAGATCGCCTCGGAACTGGAAGTGCCGCAGGGCATGGGCGTGATCCTGCGCACCGCCGGCGCCAGCCGCACCAAGGCGGAGATCAAGCGCGACTTCGAGTATCTGATGCGGCTTTGGGAGAATGTGCGCGACCTCACGCTGCAATCCTCCGCGCCCTATCTCGTCTATGAGGAGGGCTCGCTGATCAAGCGCTCGATCCGCGACCTCTACAACAAGGATATCGACCAGGTCCTTGTCGCCGGCGACGAGGGCTATCGCGAGGCCAAGGACTTCATGCGCATGCTCATGCCGAGCCATGCCAAGAACGTCCAGCCCTACAAGGACGCGACGCCCGTCTTCTCGCGCTTCATGGTGGAATCGCAGCTCGACGCGATGTTCTCGCCGCAGGTGACGCTGAAGTCCGGCGGCTACATCGTCATCAACCAGACGGAAGCGCTGGTGGCCATCGACGTGAACTCGGGCAAGTCGACGCGCGAGCACAACATCGAGGACACGGCCGTCCAGACCAATCTGGAAGCGGCGGAAGAGGTCGCGCGCCAGCTGCGCCTGCGCGATCTCGCGGGTCTCATCGTGATCGATTTCATCGACATGGAGGAGAACAAGAACAACCGCGCCGTCGAACGCAAGCTCAAGGACTGCCTGAAGAACGACCGGGCCCGCATCCAGGTCGGGCGGATCTCGCACTTCGGCCTGCTGGAGATGTCGCGCCAGCGCATCCGCACCGGCGTTCTGGAAAGCTCCATGACGCCCTGCCCGCATTGCCACGGCACGGGCATGATCCGCTCGGTGGAGTCGGTGGCGCTGCATGTGCTGCGCTCGCTGGAGGATCAGCTGCTCAAGGGCGCGACGCACAATCTCATCGTGCGCACCACCACGGACGCCGCGCTCTATATCCTCAACCAGAAGCGCGCGCATCTGTCGGACCTCGAGGCCCGCTTCGGGCTGGAGATCGACGTGCAGGCCGGCGAAATGGCCAACGGCCAGCATTACACCCTGGAAAAGGGCGAGCCCATCGCCCGGGACGAGGACGGCCTGCCGCTCGTGCAGCCCTCTTCCGTGACGCCGCTGATCGTCGGCGAGGACGCGCCGGAGCCCAACGAACGCTCCGAAGAGCGCGCGGACGACCGCCGCAGCGAGACCTCGGACGAGGAGGACGCCGGCAACCGCAACAAGCGCCGCCGCCGCCGCCGCCGCAAGAAGCCGGGCGACGAACACCACGCCGCCGGCGACGAGGCGGAGGAGAACGCAACGACCTCCCAGGAGGACGACGAGACCGGGGCCGAGGCCCGCGACGGCGATGCGGATGCCGATGGCGAGAGCGAGGACGAGAAGTCCAGGCGCAAGCGCCGGCGCGGACGCCGGGGCGGACGCCGCAGCCGCCGCGACGGCGAGGGCAACGGCGACACGGCCAATGCCGATGCGCAGGGCGAAGGCGATACTGGCACCGACAACGCCGGGGATGACACGCCGGATCAGCGAGGCGAAGGCGACGCAGGCACCGGCGCGCCGGAAGTGAGCGCAAGCGCGGAACACGAGGCGCCCGAAACCCGGACGCCGGAGACCGAAGCCCCCGCCACGGCGTCGCAGGAACCTGCGTCTAAGGATGAACCTGCGTCTGAGGACGCATCCGCCGGGGACCCGGCCGCCGCCGAGACATCTTTCCATGAGGCGCCGTCCGGGGACGTGACGGCGGAAGAGCCGGCGGCCGAGGTCGCGGATACCCCGCGCGCCGAACAGGTCCCCCATCAGGCCGAAGAGGCCGAAGGGTCTGGCAACGTCGAAAGCGCGGCCGAAACACCGGATGAGACCGCCGAGGCGGCCCCGACCGAGCCGGAGAGCGTCGAAACGCCCGAGCCGGAAACGTCCGACACCGCGCCCGAGGCGCCGGCCGAGCCGGTCGTGGTGCGCGAGACCGTCACCGAGGAAGGCGACACGCGCACCGAGGACGATCCCGAGCCCAAGCGCTCGGGCTGGTGGCAGCGGCGCAGCTTCTTCTGAAAGGCGCTGGCGGACCGGCTTGCCGGGCGGCGTCGCTGACCGGCACGCGTGACCGGGCCCGGCACGGCTGCAAGGCCCATCGCACGATTGACGCAAACGGCCCGCGACACATCTCGCGGGCCGTTTTGCCGTCTGAAGCCCAGAGTTTTGCGGGTCGAGGATTTTCGGGTGCGAATGGGTTGCCGCGTGGCATCGCCTGCGTCGACCGGCCCTGAGCGCCTTGGCGTCGCGGGCCGGGCCAGGAGGTCACCGAGGCCGGCGCAACGCCACCGCGACACAACTGCAAAGCGCAGGGCTGCATGGCCTGAGGGCAAGCTGGAGGAAAACCGACATGCCGACCATCGCCGCCTATCTGGGCGCGGCCCTTGCCGAAATCGCGGGGTGTTTCGCCTTCTGGGCCTGGCTGCGTCTCGACAAGCCGGTCTGGTGGCTGCTTCCCGGCCTGGCGTCGCTGGCCCTCTTCGCCTATCTGCTGACGCTGGTCGACAGCGCCGCCGCCGGGCGGACCTATGCCGCCTATGGCGGGGTCTATATCGCGAGTTCGCTCGTGTGGCTGTGGGCGGTGGAGGGCGTCGCGCCGGACCGTTGGGATGTCGCCGGCGCGCTCCTGTGCCTCGTCGGCGCCGCCGTGATCATCGCCGCACCGCGCGCGGCCGGCTGACCGGCGGTCGCCCCTGACCGCGCTCCTGCCCTCACCCCTGTTTCGGCAGCCAGTCGGCCAGCCGGTCCATTGCCGCGCGGATGACCGCATGGTCCCCGGCGAAGGAGAAGCGGATGTAGGCATGGCCGTTGACGGGGTCGAAGTCCGGCCCCGGCGTGGCGGCGATGCCCGCCTCCTCCAGCATGCGCGCGGCGAAATCGGCGCTGTCGTTGGAGAAGGGCCGCACGCTCGCGTAGCAGTAGAACGCGCCGTCCACGGGGAGCATCTCGGTGAAGCCGAGCCCCGGCAGCCGCTCCAGCAGCAGCTTGCGGTTCGCCGCATAACCGGCCTTGATCGCCTCCAGTTCCTCCGTGGCGCCGAAGGCCGCCGTCGCCGCGATCTGCGAGAGTTCGGGCGGCGAGATGTAGAGGCTCTGGGCGAGGCGTTCCACGGGCCGCACCAGGCTTTCCGGCAGAACCATCCAGCCGATGCGCCAGCCGGTCATGCAGTAGTATTTGGAGAAGCTGTTGAGCACGATCGCCTTGTCGGAGAAGGCCAGCGCCGTCTGCTGCTCTCCCTGGAAGACAAGGCCGTGATAGATCTCGTCGGAGATAAACCACAGGCCCATGTCGTCGCAGGTCGCGATCAGCGCCTTCAGGGCGTCCGGCGCCATCATCGTGCCGGTGGGATTGTTCGGCGAGGCAACCAGCACGCCGGTGAGCGGCGCCTCGCGATGCGCCGCCTCGACCAGTTCCGGCGTCAGCGCCCAGCGGGTCTCCGCCCCGACCTCGATCTCCACCGCCTCGATGCCGAGCGCCTTGAGGATGTTGCGATAGGCCGGATAGCCGGGCGCGGCGATGGCGATGCGGTCTCCGGGATCGAAGGCCGCGAGAAAGGCGAGATTGAAGCCCGCCGACGAGCCGGTCGTTGCGAGGATGCGCGTTTCCGGCACCTCGACGCCATAGGTCGCGCGGTAGTGATCGCTGATCGCGTGGCGCAGCGGCGGCAGGCCGCGCGCTTCCGTGTAGCCGAGCCGGCCCCGCGCCAGGGCGGCCTGCGCCGCCTCCATCGCCGCGCGCGGCGCGTTCGCCCCGGGCTGCCCGACTTCCATATGCAGGATATCCCGTCCCTCGGCCTCGAGCCGGTTGGCGCGCGCCAGAACGTCCATGGCGCGAAACGGAGCGACCTCGGAGCGCTTGGACGGATGGGGCATGGGATATCCTTTCGTGCCTGACCCTGTCGGATGCGATGTACCGTGCCGGCCGGGCGACCGGCCCGGTTCCGCGGCCCCGTCCCGCCCTGCCCATGTGACGCCGCAATTGCACCGTCTATGGGAAGGGCGTGGGGCGGGCCGCAGGATTGACCGCATCCGGGTTGGTCCCTACCCTTCCCGCGCGGGTCTGTCGAGTGCCGGCGCGACGCGCACGGGGGCGCGCGGCGATGCCCCCGCGATCCGGCCGGTTCCGCGTGCCGAGCGATTGTCAGGCCGACCGCGCTTCGGAACCGGCGATTGCGGCTCACGGCCAGGCCACGGTGACAAGGGCCGGAATGGGCCGGGTCGACGTGATACGGGCCAGACCACGACGGACCGAAGCAGCATCGAGGGGCTTGCGTCCGGCCGGACCTGCTCCCCGGACGGCAGGACGTAACGTAACAGAGCACGCCGTGGCCTGACGATCCGCGACCCGGCAACCGAGCGAACCAGCAGAGGGCTTGCATGCGAGACCGTTTCCCCCCGATGCCCCGCCCCGAGTCGCGGACCGGACCGCCCCCCGCCCCGCAGCGCGTGCGACAGGGCCGTGTGACGGTCTTGGGCACGGGCCTTCGCAGCAGCCTGAAAAGAGGCCTGCGCAAGGGGATGGCCGTCGCCGCCGCCGCGACGATCGCCGCCACCGCCACGGTGCAGCCGGCCGCCGCGCAGCGCGGCATTCCGCTGGTGCGCGACGCGGAAACGGAAGCCCTGCTGCGCGACTATGCCGCGCCGATCTTCGACGCCGCCGGCATCGCCCGCTCGCAGGTCGACATCATCCTGATCAACAAGAAGGACTTCAACGCCTTCGTCGCCGATGCCCGCCGCATCTTCATCAACATCGGCGTCATTCTGGAAGCCGAAACGCCGGGCGAAGTAATCGGCGTGCTGGCCCATGAGACCGGGCACATCAAGGGGAATCACCTTGTCCGCCTGCGCCAGGCGCTGGCGAACGCCCAGATCATGGCCGCCGTCGGCGTGCTGCTCGGCGCGGGCGCGGCGGCCGCCGGCTCGGCGGGCGGCGGCGCCGGCGCGCTCACCGCCGGCACGGGGCTGGCGCAGCGCTCCCTGCTCGCCTACCGTCGCGGCGAGGAGACCAACGCCGACCGGGCCGCGCTGACCTTCCTGGAAAAGACCGGCCAGTCGGCCAAGGGCATGCTCAAGACCTTCAGCCGCTTCGCCGACCAGAACCTGTTTTCCGCGCAATACACCGATCCCTATTCGATCTCGCACCCGATGCCGCGCGAGCGCCTGGTGGCGCTGGAGACCAAGGCCCGCCAGAGCCCCTATTTCGACCGGCCCGCGCCGCCCGCGCTGCAGGCCCGCCACGACATGGTGCGCGCCAAGCTGCTCGCCTTCACCAGCCACCCGAACGTCGTGGCGCGCGCCTATCCGCGCTCCGACCGCTCGCTGCCGGCCGAATATGCACGCGCCGTGGCGACCATGCGCTCCAGCGGGCGGCGCGAGGCCGTCGACGCCATTGACGCGCTGATCCGGCGGCAGCCGAACAATCCCTATTTCCACGAGCTGAAGGGCCAGGCGCTCTTGGAATCGGGCAGCCCCCGCTCCGCCATCGCGCCCTTCCGGCAGGCGGTGGCGCTGAAGCCGCGCGAAGGCCAGTTCCAGATCTGGCTCGGCTTCGCGCTGGTGGCCTCCAACCAGCCCGAGCTTCTGCCCGAGGCGGAACGCGTGCTGAAGCTCGGCCTGCAGATGGACCCGAACTCGCATATCGGCTATGCGCAGCTTGCCATCGCACAGGGCCGCCAGGGCAAGACCGCCGAGGCGGATTTGTCCACCGCGCGCGGTCTGATGGCACGGGGCGATTTCCGGGCCGCGAAACGCTACGCGGCCCGCGCACAAGAAAAATTGAAGCGCGGCACCCCCGCATGGCTGCAGGCGGATGATATCGTATCCTACAGGCCGCCGGATGTGCCGGGCCAGCGCTGATCCGCCGGCACGGCCGAGGTGGCGGCGAGCGCCATTTCACGCAAGGTCGGTGGCCGCCTGAAGCCCACCGACGCCCATCGTATAGCTGAGCGCGGCCGATCGCGGTCCGCCACCTGGAGACCCACATGACGAGATTGCTTGCGGCCGCGCTGACGGTGACCGCCCTCCTTCTGATCCCCGCGACCGGCCCGGCGCAGGCGGACGACGCGCTGACGCGCGGCGACGTCGAGACCATCGTGCGCGAATATCTGATCGACAACCCGGATGTGATCCGCGAGGCGCTGGAGGAACTGGAGCGGCGCGAGGTCGAGGCGGCCAACCGCGCCCGCACCGAGCAGCTCGACCAGATCTCCGAGGTTCTGCTGAATTCCACGCGTCAGGTCGAGCTCGGCAATCCCGACGGCGACGTCACCATGGTCGAGTTCTTCGATTACAACTGCGGCTACTGCAAGCGCGCCATGGCCGACATGCTCAAGCTGATGGAGCAGGATCCGGAGCTGCGCGTGGTGCTCAAGGAGTTTCCCGTGCTCGGACAGGGCTCGGTGGAGGCCGCGCAGGTCGCGGTCGCCGTCAGCCATGTGGCACCCGACGCCTATCTCGATTTCCACAAGGCCTTGATGAACACGCGCGGCCAGGCGAACCTCGCCAGCGCGCTCGCCGCGGCCAAGGACGTCGGGCTCGACGTGGCCAAGGTGGAAGCGGCCATCGGCGAACCGGAAGTCAACGCGACCATCGAGGAGGTCTACATGCTGGCCCGCCGGCTCGGCCTCAACGGCACGCCCGCCTATGTGATCGGCGACGAGGTGCTGATGGGGGCGGTCGGCTTCGACCGGCTCAAGACCCAGATCGACACGACGCGCGATTGCGGCGAGACCACCTGCTGATCGCCGCCGGGCCGTTTCCCGCATGGCCGTCTGCGACGCTGGGGATGCCCCGTTCCGGGGCCCTGGCCGCGGTCGCGGCACCCCGCTCCCGCAACGGCCCTTCCCCTGAACCGGCGGAATGCCTATAAGGGGCGACATATCGCGCGGCGCGACCGGTCGTGCCGCGCCGTCCATGCGGGGAGTGCATGTCCGCCTCTGTCTTCGTCCTCAACGGCCCCAATCTCAACCGGCTCGGCACCCGCGAGCCCGACACCTACGGGACCACCACGCTCGGCGATATCGAGCGCCTGTGCCGGGGCGTGGGCGAGGATCTCGATCTGGAAATCGACTTCCGCCAGACCAATCACGAAGGCGTGCTGGTGGACTGGATCCAGGAGGCCGGCGACCTCGCGCAGGGGCTGCTGCTCAACCCCGCCGCCTTCACTCACACGTCGGTGGCGATCCACGACGCCATCCGCGCGGCGGAAATCCCCACCGTTGAAGTGCATTTGTCGAATGTCTTCGCGCGCGAGGAATTCCGCCATCATTCGTATGTATCGCCGGTCGCGCTTGGTGTGATATGCGGCTTCGGTGCGACCGGTTACCGGCTCGGCCTAGAAGCGCTGTCCACCGTGATTAGACCCTGACGCCGGCCCGCCCCCTCAAACGAACGCAAGAAAGCCATGTCGAACAAGAAGAACACACTCGATCAGGACCTCATCCGCCAGCTTGCCCTGCTGCTCGACGAGACGAACCTGACGGAAATCGAACTGGAACGCGACGACTTCCGCGTGCGCGTCGCCCGTCAGATGACGATCGAGGCTCCGGTCACCACCGCCGCGCCGGCAGCCCCCGCGGCCCCCGCCGCCGCGCCGGCGGCCACGTCGGCCGAGGCCGAGGCGCATCCCGGCGAAGTCCCCTCGCCGATGGTGGGCACCGCCTATCGCTCGCCCGAGCCCGGCGCGCGGCCCTTCGTCGAGGTCGGCGACACGGTCGCGGTCGGCGACACGCTGATGATCGTCGAGGCGATGAAAACCATGAACCAGATCCCGTCGCCGCGTGCGGGCCGGGTGGCGGCGGTCCTCGTCGAGGACGGCCAGCCGGTGGAATTCGGCGAGCCCCTCGTTATCCTCGAGTGACGGAGGCGGCCCCGGTGTTTTCCAAGATCCTGATCGCGAATCGCGGCGAGATCGCGCTGCGCGTCCTGCGCGCCTGCAAGGAGCTCGGCATCCAGACGGTGGCGGTTCACTCCACCGCCGATGCCGATGCGATGCACGTGCGCCTCGCCGACGAAAGCGTGTGCGTGGGCCCTCCGGCCGCCCGCGACAGCTATCTCAACATCCCCCAGTTGCTCGCCGCCTGCGAGATCACCGGCGCGGACGCGGTGCATCCCGGCTACGGCTTCCTGTCGGAGAACGCCCGTTTCGCGGACATTCTCGACGAGCACAAGATCGGCTTCATCGGCCCGACCGCCGAGCACATCCGCATCATGGGCGACAAGATCGCGGCGAAACAGACCGCCCGCGATCTCGGCATTCCCGTGGTGCCCGGCTCCGACGGCGCGGTGACGCCGGACGACGACGCCCATGCCATTGCCCGCGAGATCGGCTATCCGGTTCTGGTCAAGGCGGCCTCCGGCGGCGGCGGGCGTGGCATGAAGGTCGCCCGCAGCGCGGACGAGCTCGATACCGCACTCTCCACCGCCCGCTCCGAGGCCAAGGCCGCCTTCGGCGACGATGCGCTCTACATGGAAAAGTATCTCGCCAAGCCGCGGCACATCGAGATCCAGGTGCTCGGCGACGGCCAGGGCAACGCCATCCATCTGGGCGAACGCGACTGCTCCCTGCAGCGCCGGCACCAGAAGGTGTGGGAGGAAGCCCCTTCCCCCGCGCTCAATGCCGGGAGCCGCAAGGAGATCGGCGAGATCGTCGCCAACGCCATGCGCAAGCTGAAGTATCGCGGCGTCGGCACGGTGGAGTTCCTCTATGAGGATGGCCGATTCTATTTCATCGAGATGAACACCCGGCTGCAGGTGGAGCATCCGGTGACAGAGATGATCACCGGCATCGATCTGGTCAACGAACAGATCCGCATCGCCTCCGGCGCGGCTCTGCAGATCACGCAGGACGACGTGACCTTCGAGGGTCACGCCATCGAGTGCCGCATCAACGCGGAAAATCCGCGGACCTTCGCCCCCTCGCCGGGTCGCATCACCTATTACCACCCGCCGGGCGGTCTCGGGGTGCGCGTCGATTCGGCGGTGTATCAGGGCTATCGGATCCCGCCGCACTATGACAGTCTGATCGGCAAGCTGATCGTTCACGGGCGCAACCGCGTCGAATGCATGATGCGCCTGCGTCGCTGCCTCGACGAGTTCGTGGTCGACGGGATCGACAGCACCATTCCCCTGTTCCGCGATCTCGTGGACAATCAGGACATCGCCAACGGGATGTACGATATCCACTGGCTGGAGAAATATCTGGCGACCCAGTCGGACGACTAGGGGGCGCATCGACGCCCCTCATCGTTCGACCGTCGCCGTGCCGGGAGGCCGCAATGGCCGCGACCACGTCCGACCCGCTCGTCATTACCCCGCAGGTGTTGCTCAAGGCCTACGCCTGCGGGATCTTTCCCATGGCGGAGTCGGCGGACGATCCGAACCTGTTCTGGATCGAGCCCGAGCATCGCGGCATCCTTCCGCTGGCCGACGTCCATGTTCCCAAACGCCTGCGGCGGACGATTCGCCAGGATGTCTTCGAGGTGCGCGTCGACTGCGATTTCCAGGGCGTCATCGACGCTTGCGCGGAACCGCAGCCGGGCCGGCAGAAGACCTGGATCAACAGCGAAATCCGCCGTCTCTACGGGGCGCTCTTCGACATGGGCTTCTGCCACACCGTCGAGGCATGGCGCGACGGACAGCTGGTCGGCGGCCTTTACGGCGTGTCGCTCGGGGCGGCCTTCTTCGGCGAGAGCATGTTCTCGCGCGAGCGCGATGCCTCGAAGGTCGCGCTCGTGCACCTGGCGGCGCGGCTGATCGCCGGCACCTACTCCCTGCTCGACACGCAATTCGTGACCGGCCACCTGGCGCAGTTCGGCACCTGCGAAGTGCCCAAGGCGCGCTACAACCGCATGCTCGAGGCGGCCCTGCAACGCCACGCCGAGTTTCACGCCCTGCCGGAAACGGCCTCGGGCGAGACGGTCCTGTCGGTCCTCGACGCGGTGGACGCGCGCGGCGCGTGACGCCCGAGGACCAGTGGCGACCCTTCAGACCGCCCTCACTCAGCCCGCCCCTCAGCCCATATCGAGCAACGCCGCGATCTCGTCGGCGAGCGCCTGCGCCTCCGCAGCCCCCTTGCCGCGCGGATCGCTCTCCAGAACGGTGCGCCCCTCGCCCATCGACGCGGCGAAGGCGGTGCGGTTGCCAAGCCGCGCTTGGGCCGTGCGGAAGTCGCTTTCGGCGATCGCCTTGAGCATGTCGCCGGTCAGCGCGGCGCGCGGCGGCACGCGGTTGAGCACGACGAGCGACGGCGTCCCCTCGCGCCGGGCGATCTCCACCGTCTGCCCGGTGGCCCAGATGTCGACGGGCGTCGGCTGAACCGGGATCACCACCAGCGCCGCCGCCTCGATGGCCGGGCGCACGTCGGAATCGGTCTTGGGCGGCGTGTCGACGATCACCGCGCCATGGTCGCGCGCCAGCGCGCGCGCCTCGCGCCGGGCGCCCCAGCCGCTGGAGGTGCGAAAGGTCAGCCCCGTCCCGCCCTCGCCAAGCAGTTCCTCCCGGGTTTCGAACCAGGTGCCGAGAGAGCCTTGCGGATCCACATCGACCAGCGCCACGGGGAAGTCCCCGGCGCGCGCGAGCGCGACCGCCAGATGGGCCGCGAGCGTGGTCTTGCCGGAGCCGCCCTTTTGCTGGGCTACGGAGACGATTCGACCGCTCATGTCATGTTCCTTCCCGATGTCACCGGAATTTTTGCACCGCACCAAGTCAATGACAATGCCCCTTTCGCAAGGCTTGTCGCCCGCAGCGCGACAAGACGCCGGGCCGGTGTCCGGTTCTGGACCGGGGACGCGAACTTGCCTACAAGGAGATGCGGTCCACCCGCCGGTCGAGGTCGTCGCGTCGACACGCTCCCACGGCCCTTCCGCGGGCGCGCCCCGACCGACGCGAAGCACCGACGCGGGATCCGGGCCCGCGCCCGCCTCATCCGATCAAGGGAGTTTCTTCGTGGTCCGCTACGCGTTTTCGCCCGCCCCCACGCCGAGCGTCGCCATCGACGGCAGCGAGGAGCGTTTCCCCATCCGCCGCGTGTTCTGCGTCGGGCGCAACTATGCCGCCCACGCCCGGGAGATGGGCAAGGATCCGGACCGCGAGCCGCCCTTCTTCTTCACCAAGCCGGCGGATGCTGTGTGCGACGCGGGCGGCGCAGTGCCTTATCCGCCGCTGACCGACGATCTGCATTTCGAGATGGAACTCGTCGTTGCCATCGGAACCGGCGGCCATGACATCTCCGTCGCGCACGCGCTGGAGCATGTCTGGGGCTATTCGGCCGGCATCGACCTGACCCGCCGCGATCTCCAGGCCGAGGCCAAGGAGATGGGCCGCCCCTGGGACTGGGCCAAGGGCTTCGACTTCTCCGCTCCGGTCGCGCCGCTGGTGCCGGTCGCGCGCACCGGCCACCCGGCCTCCGGCCGCATTCATCTCGCGGTGAACGGCGAGACCCGTCAGGACGCCGATCTCGCCGACCAGATCTGGCCGGTGCCGGATATCATTTCCATCTGCAGCCGCTCGGTCCGGCTTGCCCCGGGCGACCTGATCTTCACCGGCACGCCGGCCGGCGTCGGCGCGGTGCTGCCGGGCGACCGGCTGGAGGGCGGCATCGCGGGCGTGACCGGGATTTCCGTCACACTCGCGCCGCGCGCGTGACCGGGAGCCTGCCCGCTTGACCCGCCCCGCGACGAGATCCGCCGGCGAGGGGGCCGCGTCCCCTCGCCGTCCCCCCGTGGGACCGGCTACGGTGCTGCGCTCGCTCACCTTTCTCGCGATTCCTCTGGCGACGCTCGTCGTCTTCGCGCCCCTTTGCGTGCTTCTGGTCCTGCCGCGCCGATTCTGTCTGGCGGTGGTGCGGACCGTGATCCGGGGATGGCTCTGGGCGCTGAAGGTCCTGTGCGGCCTCACCTACGAGGTGCGCGGCCGCGATCATCTCGACGCCGCCGGTCCCTGCCTCGTCGCCGCGAAGCATCAGTCGGCCTTCGAAACCCTGGCGTTGCAGGTCATTCTGGACGACCCGGCGATCGTCCTGAAACGCGAGCTGACCTACATTCCCGTCGCCGGCTGGGCCATGTGGCGGCTGAAGCACATCGCCATCGACCGCGGCGCGGGCGCGCCGGCGCTGATGAGCCTGATCCGCACAGCCAAGGCCCGTCTGAGGGAGGGCCGGTCCGTGGTGATCTTCCCGGAGGGCACGCGGCGGGCCCCGGGCGCCCCGCCGGACTACAAGCCGGGCGTCGTGGCGCTGTACCGCGCGCTGAATGTTCCCTGCATTCCGGTCGCGCTCAATTCCGGGGTGTTCTGGCCGCGCCGCAGCCTCTGGCGCCATTCCGGCACCATCGTCATCGACATTCTGCCCCCGATTGCCCCGGGACTGCGTCCCGACGCCTTTTCGGACCGCCTGCAAGAGGCCATCGAACACCGCTCGCAGGCGCTCGCCGAGCCGCAGCGCACTGGACCGGCGCATCCGTGAAGCCAATTGGCCGGCCCTGGCCGCTGGACGTTGGAGGGGCGAGACTGGTAAAAGCGACGAGTACATATCCGCGCCCGGACGGGGCCAGCCGCGGGTGTCTTGCAAAGGACCCACCCTCCCGTTTTCCGTCATGACGTCCGGTCGTGACGGTCCCGACCGCGCGACGGATGACCCGATACCACTCGCTGGCGCAACGCAGCCGGGAGGCCCCGTGCGGATTCGCGGCCGATTTCACGAAATTGGCTCTGGAACCTCGTCCCGCGACCTCTTATGACAGCGGCATGAAAACACGATCTCAGGAACTGGGACACGAGATGGAAAACATGGCCGAAGGGATCGATCCGGCAACGCTCGAGCGCCTGCTGGATCTCGTCGCCAAGGAAGGCATGGTGGAGCGCGAGACGCTGAAGCCGGATGCCACCTTCGAGGATCTGGGCATCCAGTCTGCGGACATGGTTGTGATCCTGATGGCGATCGAGGAGGAATTCGGTGTCTACATCCCCGTCGACGGCGATCTGGCCGACGCCGAGACGGTGGGCGATTTCCTGAAGGTTCTCGCGGCGCGCATGAAGGAAGACGCTGCGTGAGTACCCAGACACGTCGCGTCGTCGTGACAGGAATGGGGGCCGTGACGGCCGCCGGACAGACCGCCGAAACACTCTGGGATGCCGCGCGCAGCGGCCGAACGGGCGTTTCCGAATTCCATCTGGAACGCTATCCGCGCCAGCGCATCACCAAGGCGGCCCATATTCCCGACTTCGATCCGGCCGATCACCTGAGCGCGCAGGAGATCAAGACGACGGACCGCTTCGCCCAATTCGCGCTGGTCGCGGCCAAACAGGCCCTGGAACAGGCCGGGATGGACACCGACGCGCCGCTCGGCGCGCGCACCGGCGCCATCATCGGCTCCGGCATCGGCGGCTCCTGGACGAATGACGACGGGCACTACGGCTTCTACGTGACCAAGACCCGCCCCGACCTGATGACCATCGCCAAGGTGATGCCGAACGCCGCCGCCTCGCAGGTCAGCATGCGCTTCGGTGTGCGCGGGCCGTCGCTGGCCGTCTCCAGCGCCTGCGCGTCCGGCACACAGGCCATCGGCTACGGCCTGCAGCTCATCCGCTCCGGCATGATCGACCGCTGTCTGGTCGGCGGCAGCGAGGCCCTGCTCACGCCCGCGACCTTCCGGGCCTGGGAGATCCTGCGCGTGATGGCGCCGGAGGCCTGCCGTCCGTTTTCCGACAAGCGCAACGGCATGGTGCTCGGCGAAGGCGCGGCGGTGCTGATGATCGAGGATCTCGAGCACGCGCTGGCGCGCGGCGCCACGCCGATCGCCGAGATCGCCGGCTACGGCACGACCAGCGACGCCGGCGACCTGCTGCGCCCGACCGTGGACGGACCGGAAGCCTCGATGCGCAACGCCATCGAGGATGCCGGTCTTTCGCCGACGGACATCGGCTACGTCAACGCCCACGGCACGGGCACGATCCTCAACGACATCTCCGAGACCCAGGCCCTGCGCAACGTCTTCGGCGACCGGCTCGACGAGTTGCCCGTGTCCTCGACCAAGCCGATCCACGGCCACGCCCTCGGCGCGGCGGGCGCCATCGAACTCGTCATCACGATCCGGGCGCTCACCGAGCAGGTCGCGCCGCCGACGATCAACTGGGTCGCCCCCGATCCCAAGTGCCGGCTCGATCCGGTGGCGAACGAGGCCCGCCCCGCTCCCATCACGGCCGCGCTCAGCAATTCCTTCGCCTTCGGCGGCATCAATGCGACGCTCGCCGTGCGCACCCTGAGCTGACGCAGACGCCATGATCGCACCGGACGCGCCCGGCTGGACGCCGCTTTGCGTGGAAACGCTGGAGACCGGGCCGGCCGCCGTCGACGCCTTCGCCGCGGCCCTCGCCGGTTCCGCGCGCCCGGATCCGGTTTCCCCGCGCGTGCCGGCGACCTTCGCCTTCACCGTGCTGGCGCGGCCCGCGGTCGTCGATCATCTGGAACGCCTGGCGCGGGAGCGCGACGCGGTGCTGGTGCATCAGGCCCAGTCCTTCGCCTTCGCCGAGGATCTTGAGCGCCGGTGCCGCTATACGGTCGTCATCGACTGGCAGCAAAGCCCGAAGCGGGCGGACCGGCTGACGCTGCGCGGGCGCGTCCATCGCGAGACGGCCGACCCCGCGGCCGAGGCTGCGCTGCAGGAGTTCCAGGCGGAAATCGTGCTGTTCGAGAACCGTCGAGAACCGACGGCGACGGAGGCCGGCGATGCGTGAACCGCAGCCCGACGTCGGCACGCTTCTTCCCGCCGCCCCTTTCGAGCCGCTCGACGCGGCGCAGGTGACGGCCTATGCCGAGGCATCCGGCGACCGCAACCCGATCCACCTCGATGACGCGCGCGCCCGCGCCGCCGGACTGCCGGGGCGGATTGTGCACGGCATGCTGATCATGGGTCAGTTCGAGGCGGCCCTGCGCGCCTGGCGCCCCGAGGCGCGCATCCTCACCCTGCAGACGCGCTTCCTGAAACCGCTGGCGGTCGGAACGGCTGTTGCCGTGCGCGGACGCATCGCCAAGGTCGAGGCGGACCGCATCATCGTGCGGCTCAGCGTGCAGGACGGCGACGGCGCCACCTATTGCATCGGCGACGCGACCGTCGCGGCCTGAAGTTCGCGCTCCCGATCATGCCATACCGCGACGGGGCACCGCCCAAGCGGTGCCCCCCGCGCTTCGATCAGCCGTTGTTCATGCGCTGATGTTCATGCGCTTCGGCGCGCCGGAGGCCATGTCGGTGCCGACATAGGGCAGTCCCCCCTGCTTCCAGGCCGCCATGCCGCCTTCCATGTGGGCGATCTTGCCGAAGCCGGCCTCGAGGCAGGCGATCGCCGCCTTTTCCGAGCGCACCCCCGATCCGCAATGGAGCACGATCCGGCGGTCGGTCTCCTTCGGCAGATGCGTCGCGTCGAAGAAGGCGATGGGGCTGAGGACCGCACCTTCGATGTGATCGATCATGAACTCCTGCGGGCTGCGCACGTCGATCAGCAGGATTTCGCGCTTGGCAAGCGCATCGGCCACTTCCGCGGCCGTCCAGGTCTCGAGCGTGCGCCCGTTGATATCTTCGCTCTTCATCCCGAAACTCCCGATTGGATGGTGGAGGCGGCGCGCCCGGCAAGGCCCTTCCCGGACGCCTCCGCTGGTGCTGACGCCCATCGATACAGCTTCGGCATGGCGTTTCAAGGGCCTGCGCAAAGAAGAAAAGACCGGGAAATCCTAGGCCTGCGCCATGATCCGTCCGTAGCGCGACGACAATGCCGGCAAACCGGCGCGCCGCGCCATGTGCCAGGCCAGCGCCTGCGTGCTGGTGAGCACCGGCTTGCCGCAGCGGGCCTCGATCTCCGCGACAATGTCGCGGGTGCGCAGGTTGGTGCAGGAGAGAACAACCGCCTGGACCCGAGAATCCTGCGCGAGCGCGCAGGCCGCCGACATTAGGGAGGGAGCATCGATGCGGGCGACCTTCGCCTCCTCCGCGACGTTGAACGAGCCGAAGACCGGCGTCTCGATCCCGCTGTCGGCCAGCACCGCCCGCAATCCGTCCGAGACCTCCGCCACATAGGGCGACAGCAGGGCGAGACGGCGCACCTTAAGCGCCGCGCAGGCAGCCACCAGCGCGCGCACCGGGTCGGTCACCGCGCGGGTCTCGGCGACGGCGCCGATAAGTTCCGCCACGCGCGCCGATCCGATGACCGAGGCGCCCGATGTGCAGGCATAGCCGATGCAATCGAACCGCGCGCCCTCGGGAAACACGCCGGCCGCTGCCGGCAGGGCGCCGGCCATCGCCGACAGCGTGTCACGGGTCACCTCCCGCCCGCTCGGCACGCGGGACACATGCACCGCCGCACGCCCCTCGACGAGCGCGGGAAACTCACCCTCGATGGTCTCGTCCGCCTGCAGGATGATCAGCCCCAGCCGGGGCCGGTCCGGCGGGTCGAGACGATAGGCGAAACCGGTCATCCGGCCGCCCCCAGCACGACGATCCCGGGCGCCGCCGGCGTCGACAGGAACTCCGCGCCCGTTTCGCGGATGACGATGTTCTCCTCATGCACGAGGATCCGCCCCCGGGACACCTCGATCCCCGGCTCCAGGGTCAGCACCATGCCCGGTTCCAGCCGGGTGGTGTCGCCGGGCACCAGCGACGGCCCTTCGGTGAGCTGCGTGCCGAGCCCGTGGCCCAGCCGCCCGGTGTCGCTGCCGCCCGCCCCGCCGGTGACGATGGCATCCATCGCATGAAAGAGATCGCAAGCCCGTGCGCCGGGCCGGGCCAGCGTCATGGCGGCGTCGACCGCCTCGATCAGCCGGCGATGGGCGTCCCGCGTGGCCGGTGTCGCATGGCCGATGGCGAAGTTGCGGTCGAAATCGCAGAAGTGGCCGTCGTGCACCAGCCCGGTGTCGAGCATCAGCACGTCGCCGTGCGCAAGCGGCCGGTCGTCGGCCGGCGAGATCACATCGGCATAACCGCCCGCGTCGCAGGGGCAGGCGAGATAGGGCACCCAGTCCGCCCCCTCCTCCAGACAGAGCGCCTGAAACCGGCGCGCCACGGTGGACAGCGGCACGCCCGGGCCGGCGATCTCCGGCACGTGCGCAAACGCCCGGTCCGCGATGGCGCAGGCGTGGTGGATTTTCGCTATTTCTCGGTCGGATTTCACCCGCCGCAGGGCCTGCACCAGCCCGGCATCGGAGCGCAGCCGCATCGGCGCGATGCGCTCGGCAAGGCGCGCATAGTCGCCGAGCGGCATGCGCAGATGGGTTTCCGGGCCCATCGGCGTGCCGACGATCCCCGCCGGCCCGGCCACCTCGCGCAGGGCCTCGCCGAGCAGCGACACGCCGTCATCCTCCGCGTCCGGCGCACGCCACGAGCGCACGTCGTGCAGCCAGGTGCGCCCCATCAGGGGGGCGCCGATGGAGGGAATCACGGCAATCGGCAGGCCGACCGCCGGCACCACGATGAACCACGGCCGCGTCGGGCTCTCCCAGAAGCGGGTGAGAAAGCCCGTGAAATAGCGCACATCCGCCTCGGTGGTGACGAGCAGCGCGTCGAGACCGGCCTCGACCATGGCACTTTGCGCGCGCCGCAGCCGGGCGCGATACTCTTCGTCGGGAAACCCGCGCTCGGGCGCGTTCATGGGCCCGCCTCCTCGCTCACGATGGCCAGAACCCGGCTCTCCGCGCCGAGGCCGAGCGCCGCGCGCGCCTCGGCGTCGGCGGCGAGAAGCGCCGCCAGCCCAGCGCCCCCGGAGGGCGTCGTCGCCAGGCCGGCCGCCGCCAGCGTGGCGAGATGCGCCTCCACCTCCGCGTCCTCCAGCGTCACGAAGGCATCGGCGTCGCGCGCAAGCCCCTTGAGCGCGATCAGCGACGGCGCCTTGCAGTCGAGCCGGCCCATGGACGACACCGGTCCCGGGGTCTCCACTGGCCGTCCGGCGGCGATGGAGGCCTGAAGCGCCGGCGCGGCCGCGGGTTCGACGACGACGATCCGCACCCGCTCGCCCCAGACGGCGCGCGCCAGCGCGGCCGCCGCCCCGGCGAGCCCGCCGACCCCGGCCTGCAGCAGCAGATGCGTCGGCGGCGCCGGCATTTGCCGGATCGCCTCGTCCATCAGAGCCAGATAGCCCTCCATCAGCCGCCACGGCCGCGTCGTGTAACCGGGCCAGGAACTGTCGGAGAGAAGCCGCCAGCCGTTGTCCTCCGCCGCCCGTTCGGCGGCCGCCATGCTGGCTTCGTAGTCGGCGCCGGAGCGCACCACCTCCGCGCCCTTCTCCCGCAGGCGGTCGGCAAAGGCCTCCGGCACCGTGTCAGCCAAATGAACGACGGCGCGGGCACCGAAGACCCCCGCCCCGGCGGCGACCGACAGCCCGTGATTGCCCGCGCTCGCCGTCACATAGGTCACGTCGCCGAGCGCCGTTTTAAGATCCTCGGCACCCGTCGCCACCGCGTCGCAGGCGATGACATAGGCCGCCCCCAGCGCCTTGAAGCTGCCGAGCCCCATGCGGCCGCGCTCGTCCTTGACGTGCAGGGCGGCGACGCCCGCAGCGCGGGCCAGTTCGTCGGTGGCCAGAAGCGGCGTTTCCGCCGCCGCCGGGCATCGTGCAAGCAGGGCCGCCACCGCCGCGACATCCGTGCTCGGGTCGGGAATGGCCTCGAGACCGGCCAGGGCCGGCACGTCGCCGTGACGTGCGTTTGAAACGATATGCACAAGGCCCCCTCGGTTTGCTCAAGCTCGATGAGGACGCAGGCAAGGCGCCCTGTCAATTCCGCAGCGTCACAAAGGTCGCATGCGGACCGTCCCGGGTCGAGAGATCGATGGAGAAGCGTGGGACCGCCGCCACAGGAACGGCAAGGCGGCGCCCGCATTGCCCTGCCCGGGAGAAGCCGTCATTCTGGATGCACGCGGTCGCCGTCCCCGGCCGCCCGCCCCGCCACCCGGACGCGCACCGCCGAGGCGCGACGAAGAGGCCCGCCATGACCCGCACGCAGACCCTGCTGGCCGCCTCGCTCTCCCTCGTCTTCGCCGTCGGGCTGTGGAGCGTGATCGACCCGGCGGGCGTGACGGCGATCTCCGCGCGCATCGTCGACGCCTATTTCCTGAGCCGCGGCTGGTTCGTCATGCTGACGGTGAGCGGCCTGCTCCTGCTGTGCCTGGGGCTTGCCGTGTCGCGGATCGGCGACATCCGGCTCGGGGCCGACGACGACCGCCCGGAGTTCTCCACCGTCTCGTGGATCACCATGCTGTTCGCCGCCGGCATGGGCGTCGGGCTGCTGTTCTGGGCCGTGGCCGAACCGCTCACGCACTTCGCCTTCATCCGCGAGGGCATGCCCGACCCGCTCGCCGCCGAGCAGGCGCTCACCACGACGCTCTTCAACTGGGGCATCCACGCCTGGGCGATCTATGGCGCGACGGCGCTGGTGATCGCCTATTTCAGCTTTCGTCGCGGCACGCCGATGCTGGTCAGCGCGCCGGTCGAGCATCTGTTTCCCGGCGAGACCTGGGCCCGGATCGTCGGCTGGCTGAGCGATTTCATGGCCATCGCGGCGATCGCCATCGGTGTCGGGGGCTCCATCGCCATGGGCGTCTTCCAGGTGGCCGCCGGCGTCGACGTGCTGCTCGGCGGCGACGGCGCGGGCGCCTGGCTGATCGCGCTGGTCTTCGCGCTGATGGTCGGGTGCTACATCCCACCGCTGCTGGTCGACCTCGGCAGCGGCATGTCGCGGCTGTCCAATCTGGCCATGGCCATCGCCGTCGCGCTTGTGGTCTTCACCGTGGTGCTGGGGCCGACGCAATATCTGCTCAATTCGGTCCTCGGCGGCTTCGGAAACTACGTGACGCAGGCAATCCCGCGCGGCTTCCAGACCTTCACCTTTTTCGACGACGCGGTGGCCCGCTGGTTCAGCGACTGGACACTGACCTACATGGTCTGGTGGATCGCCTGGGGGCCCTTCGTCGGCGTCTTCGTGGCGCGCATCTCGCGCGGGCGCACAATCCGGGAGTTCGTGCTCGGCGTGCTCATCGGGCCGACGCTGTTTTCGGTGCTGTGGTTCGGCGCCTTCGGCGGCATCGGCCTGTTCGACACGCTCAACAACGGCGGCGGGCTGATCGAATTGACCAGGACCGACGTCGACCGCGTGACCTTCGGCCTGCTGGAGCGCCTGCCGTTCACCACGCTGACGACGCTGGCGACCATCGCCGCCGCCTTCCTCTTCATCGTCACCAGCGTGGTCAGCGCCGCCTTCGTGCTCGGCACCTTCTCCAGCAACGGCGATCCCGACCCGGCGCCGCGCCTGCGCCTCGTGTGGGGCGTGCTGCTCGGCCTGCTCGGCGCCGGCATGATCCTGTCGGGCTCCATCGACGCGGTGAAGACGCTGATCGCGCTCGGCGCCCTGCCCTTCGTCTTCATTCTCGTGCTGCTCGTGGTGTGCTTCCTGCGCGCCCTCGGCCAGGAAGGATCGCGCCATGCTGATCGGTGACCTGCTCGACACGCTGCTCAACCTCGGCACCTTCGCCTTCATCGGTGCGATGATCTGGATCGCGACCCGCAAGCTGCCCACAGCGGAGGAGAAGACGTCGGACCGCGACGCCTCCGACCGAAACAAGACGTAGCACCGCTCCCCGGCGTCAGGATCCCCCGTCGACCGTGACCTCGCCGGCCGTCACCTCGGCGGACAGCGGCGTGTCGCCGACGGCGATCTGCCGGTGATCGTTGGTCGTCAGCGTGACCTTGACGCGGGCCCCTTCGGGCAGCGCATCGAAATGCATCCAGGGCGCATAGAGCCGCGCGACCTTCTCGCCATCCACATAGACATGGGCGTGCCCCTCGCCGGGCACATGCGGCCCGCTCGCGCGCTCGGGCGCGAAGCGAAAACCCGCCGTCTCGACATGCAGGTTCCAGCCGGCCGACGCACCGCGGGCGAGCGACACATCAAGCGTCGGCGCCCCCGGTCCCGGCGGCACCGAAAACACCTCGTCGTGGCTGTGGGCAGCGGCGACCGCGCCCTGAGAGGTGCAGATGTCGAACAGGGAATCGTCCGCCCGCGCGACCGGCTGCGACAACAGGGCGGTCGCATCGGCGCGCGGCTGGGCAAAGGCGGCGGCGGACCGCGCGTGCCCGTGAGCCACGTGTCCCGCACCAGCGTGCCCGCCCGGACCGTGTTCGTGGCCATCGAGGGTGATGCCATTGCCGGCGGCGGCGACGAAGCCGATGCCGCCGCCGAACAGGAGACCGATGCCGAGAAGGGCAAGTCCACGGTCCATCTCACAGTCTTTCCATCTCGGATCGCGCCCCGCGCCGATCCGGTTGCGTCACCCCGGGAGCGCTGCGGCGGTCGACCGTTCCGGGCGCGGGGAAGATCCCGGCGCCCGGAGGTGTCCCGTGTCCCGTGTTCCGCGTCAGGACCCGGCTTGGGCGGTCTGGGCCGCGCCGGCGCGGGCGCCCTCGCGCTGCCAGAAGTATCCGGCGAAACAGCCGAGGAGCACCCAGGCGGCAAGGCCGATCCCGAAGGCGCGGGCGGCGAACAGTGCCCCGATCTCCGTCGGCACGGGTCCGGTGAAGACGTCAGGTTCCGGCGCGCCGATGACATGCGGGGCGAGCAGCAGCACGGCGGCCGCGCCCCAGGCCACGAAGCCGCGCCCGAAGGCGATCAGCCATATGGCCAGTCCGGCGGTCGCAACGGTGGCGAACCACCAGATCTGCCGGTCGAAGACATCGGCCGCCGCCACGCCCGGCACTTCCGGCGCGAGCGAAAAGCCCGGCGCGAAATGCACCGCGACGAAACCGGCGATGCCCCAAAGAATGCCGCTGCGCGCGGTGATCCGCGTGCCCCGGCTTTCGGCATGGGCCATCAGCGCCACGAGGATCAGCGCGTAGCCGGTGTAGGTGAGCATGGTGAAGAGCACGCTCAGCCCGTCGCGCAGCGGGTCGAAGGCGAGAACGTCCTGATGGGCACTGACGGGGGTGCCCCCGAAATGCACGAGGGCGCCCGATTCATAGAGTTCCGCGTGCAGCAGAACAGGTTGCACGAAAGCGAGCTGCAGCAGGGCGGCGATCAGCCCGGCCGCAGCGCCAGCGAACACGGCGCTGGCAACGATGCGGGAAAACATGGCGCGGCGGCGTCAGTGACAGGGGAAGCCGGTCGCGTGGCGCACGTCATGCGCCGCGTCGTGCAGCGCGCTTGCCTGGACGTGGCCCGTCACGGTGACGATCGCCAGCCCGAACAGGGCGGCCAGAACGATCCCGGCAAGGCCGGAGCGGCTCGCCGAAGCGGTCGAAACATGTGCAGTCATGATGCCTCCTTGCCGTCACACCCGACGGCCGGTTGTCGTGATCGCCTGGCAGGTCTCCTGGCTCGCGGGTCACGGCTTCCGCACCACCTTCCCCGGACGCCCGGCGGCGCATCGCGCCACGGACGGATCCGAGTGGTTTAACGGGCGGTCGCTCTCCGCATACAGTCGCGGGGGCGGCTTCGGCATCGGGCCCCCGACATGGGTCGGCCCTGTCCGAATTCCCTATTGAGTTCGGCGCGCTCAGGCGCGCTTGCGAACACCAAGCCCGATCAGCCTACACGCTTTTCGGGCGCTGACAAGCGCCGGCACCACCCGCGCGCGCCTCAGTCGGGCGCGGCGGCCGGCGCGGGCTGGCAGGCGGGGCAGACAAAGGCGCGGCGCGCGTCGAGCTCGATCCGGGCGATCGCGCCGCCGCAGGCCGGGCACACGTCCTTGTTGAAGATATTGACGCGCTCGCGGTAGCGCCCCTTGCCCGGCGGGGCGTCGTCGATCGTGACGATGGCATTGCGCCGCACCCCGATCTCCAGCAGATGCACCGCGTCGGCCCAGATCCGCTCGAGCGCCGCGCGCGGCAGGTCCCGCCCCGGCGTATCCGGATGAATGCCCTGCCGCCAGAGGATTTCGGTGCGGTAGATGTTGCCGATACCGGCCATCACCGATTGGTTCATGATGAGCCGACCGATCCCGGTCCGGCTGCGGGCGATGCGCGAGAACGCCCGCTCGGGGTCGGCATCGGCCCGCAACACGTCCGGGCCGATGCGCGCGACCACGGCCGAAAGCCCGTCGGGATCGAGCACCTCGCAGATCGTCGGACCGTTGATGTCCACCAGATGCGTGTCGCCGACGAGGCGCACCCGCACCGCCCCGACGGGGTCGGGCGCCGGCAGCCGACGCTTGCGAATGCGCCCGAAGAGGCCGAGATGCACATGCAGGACGTCACCACCCTCGAAGCGGTAGATCAGATGCTTGCCGAAGGCCTCGACGCCCGTGCAACGGCGCTCGTCGAGCCGGGCCGCGCCCTCGGAAAAGCGCCCCTGCGGCGAGGACACGGCCAGCACGGAGCCGGCGAACAGGCGATGGTGATCGCGCGCGGCGCGATGGATCGTATGCCCCTCGGGCATGGCACCTCCGGAATGAGACGAAGCGCCGGCGGGATGACGCGACAGGTCGGGCGGGAGCGCGGGATACCGCGCCCTTCTCTACGACGCGCCCCGGCGATTCGGATCAGCACCGGCCGCGCGCGCCCTGGATGCCCGGTCCGCCTCAGGCGTCGCGCCGCCCGGCTTCGGCCGCCGCCACATGCCGTTTGACCGCGACGAAGCTGTCCGGCGTCACCGACAGGGAGTCGATGCCGCAGCCCACGAGAAAGCGGGCGAACTCCGGGTGATCGCTCGGCGCCTGGCCGCACAGCCCCACCTTCGCGCCGCTTGCCTGCGCCGCGCGGATGACGTTGGCGATCATCCATTCGACCGCCTCGTTGCGCTCGTCGAAGAGATGCGACAGCAGTTCGGAATCCCGGTCGACGCCCAGCGTCAGCTGCGTCAGGTCGTTGGAGCCGATGGAAAACCCGTCGAACCGCTCGGCGAAGGCATCGGCCAGCACAACATTGGCCGGGATCTCGCACATGACATAGACCTTCAGCCCGTCCTCGCCGCGCCGCAGCCCGTTCTCGGCCATCACGGCGAGCACCTTGTCGGCCTCCTCGGGCGAGCGGCAGAAGGGGATCATGACGATGGCATTGGCGAAGCCCATCCGCTCGCGCAGCCGCCGGATCGCGCGGCATTCGAGCGCGAAGCCGTCGCGATAGGCCGGCGAATAGTAGCGCGACGCGCCGCGAAACCCGATCATCGGGTTTTCCTCCCGCGGCTCGAAATCGGCCCCGCCGAGCAGATTGGCGTATTCGTTGGTCTTGAAATCGCTCATGCGGATGATGACCGGACGCGGATGCACGGCGGCCGCGATGCGCCCCAGATCGCGCGCGAGACGGTCGACGAAATACTCGGTCTTCTCAGCGTAACCGGCGGTCAACGCCTCGATTTCGGCCCGCGTGTCCGCATCGGTGACGCGCTCGAAATGGGCGAGCGCCATCGGGTGCACGCGGATGTGGTTGGCGATCACGAACTCCATGCGCGCGAGCCCGACGCCATCCGCCGGCATCCGCCACCAGCGAAAGGCGGCGGACGGATTGGCGAGGTTGAGCATCACCTTCGTGTCGGTGCGCGGGATGTCGTCGAGACCGATCTCCTCGACCGCGATCTCCGCCACCCCGTCGAAGACGACGCCCTCGTCGCCCTGCGCGCACGACAGCGTCACCTCCTGCTGCGAATGCAGCAACCGGGTCGCCGCGCCCGTGCCGACGATGGCCGGCAGACCGAGCTCGCGGCTGACGATGGCCGCATGCGAGGTGCGTCCGCCGTGATCGGTGACGATGCCGGCGGCGCGCTTCATCACCGGCACCCAGTCCGGATCCGTGGTGCCGGTGACGAGAATGCTGCCGTCGACGAAGCGGTCGATGTCGGCCACGTCCTCGATCAGGCAGACGGGCGCGGCGACGGCGGCGTCGCCGATGGCGAGCCCGCGCGTCAGTTCCGGACCGGGGGTCTCCACGCGGTAGCTGCGAAACAGCGTGGCATCGCGGCGCGACTGCACGGTCTCGGGCCGAGCCTGGACGATGAAAAGCTCGCCGCTCACCCCGTCGCGCGCCCATTCCATGTCCATCGGGCAGCCGTAATGCGCCTCGATCTCGACCGCCCAGCGCCCCAGCCGGAGAATGTCGGCCTCCTCCAGCACGAAGGCCGCGCGCTCCGCCTTCGATGTGGGCACGATGCGCGTCGGCGCGGCCGTCGCATCGCCGCGCGCGCCGGCATAGATCATCTTCTCCCGCTTGGCGCCGAGGCGCTTGCCGACGATCGGCACCAGATCCGGATCGGCCAGAAGCGGCTTGAAGACGATGTATTCGTCCGGGTCGACGCTGCCCTGCACGACCGTCTCGCCGAGCCCCCAGGCGGCGTTGATGACCGCCACCTTGTCGAAACCGGTTTCCGTGTCGATGGAGAACATCACCCCAGACCCGCCCCTGTCGGAGCGCACCATCGCCTGCACGCCGACGGACAGGGCCACTTTCGCATGCTCGAAGCCCCTGGCCTCGCGGTAGCTGATGGCGCGGTCGGTGAAGAGCGAGGCGAAACAGCGCCGGCAGGCGTCGAGCAACGCCTGCTCGCCCTCGATGTTCAGATAGGTTTCCTGCTGCCCGGCGAAGCTCGCGTCCGGCAGGTCCTCGGCGGTGGCGCTGGAGCGCACCGCGACATCCGCCGCCGGGCGGCCGATGCGGCGCGACAGCTCCCCATAGGCGAGCGTGATCGCCTCCGCGATGTCACCCGGCCAGACGCCGGCCAGAAACGCCGCGCGAATGCGCGCGCCCGTCTCGGCGAGCGTCGCGGCGCCGCGCTTGAAGTCGAGCAAGGCGGAGGCGATGTCCCGGTCGAGCCCGTTTTCGGACACGAACCGCCAGTAGGCCTCAGCCGTCGTGGCGAAGCCGGGCGGAACGGCGATGCCGCGCGGGGCAAGCGCCGTGACCATTTCGCCGAGCGAGGCGTTCTTGCCGCCGATGCGCGCGACATCGCCGCGCCCGACCTCCTCGAACCACAGGATCGTCTCCCGCGCCTGCGCCTCACGCTTCGTTTCGTCCGTCACCACGCCCCTCCCCGGGTCTTTCGGATCGAAGGCGGCCCGGCGCCGCCCCCGTTTGGCTGCGATCCCCTCAGTCCAGGATCGCCACATTGGTCGCATAGGCGCCCTTTTCGCCGAAGGCCTCGCGGAAGCGCACCTTCGTGTCGACCGCGATGGCGTTCCAGTCGCCGGCGGTCAGATTGTCGCGCTCGAAATAGACCTCGCGCCCGTCGTCGGCCGCCAGAAACCCGTAGCCCTCGCCCGGAAACAGCCGGTCGACGCGCGCATGCAGGATCGGCGCGTGATGCTTGACCTCGACCTTGCCCATCTTGCGGGCCTGCTCCTTGAGCTGGCGCCGCGCGGCATCGAAGGCCTTGTGGACCGCGAGGTTGATGTCGTGCACCGCCTCGCTGCGCCCCAGGCTGCGCTCCACGCGGATGTCCGGCCCCGGAACGCGGATCGTCACGCGAATGACATACTCCTGGCCCGTCACATGCGCCTTCTGCGGCGCGCTGACGACCACGTCGCAGCTGACGATGCGCGGATGGTATTTTTCGAGTTCTTCGATCCGCTCCAGGATATGCGCGCGGATCTCCGGGGCCGGATCGAGATGGCGAAAGGTGATGATCGGTTCGGATTGCATGGCTGCGGTGTCCATCGGGTTGCGGGGGCTTGTGCGATCCGTCGTCTGCCGGGCGGTTCTTTCATCGGAGCCTCGAGACCGCGAAAGCCTCCAAGGGTCGCGCCGGGCCCCCCGGCACGCATTGACCCGCATCAATCGGGGATGGGCGGGCGCCGGCCACACACGCGGTTTTCGCCACCGCCCGCGGGGTGTACGATCGGGGTCGGGAGGTTCGGCCGCCCGCTCGTCTCGCCGCTCCTCCCTCGATACCCAAACCCAGGACCATCGCCGTGTTGACCGGAAAGCGCTTTCACATCTTCACGCTGCTCGGCTTTCGCGTGAACCTCGATCTCAGCTGGTTCCTGATCGCGATCCTGATCAGCTGGAGCCTCGCCACGGGCTATTTTCCGGCCGTGATCGAGGGCCTCGCGCCGGGCATGGCCTGGACGCTCGGCATCGCCGGGGCGCTGGGGCTGTTCGCCTCGATCATCCTCCACGAATTTTCCCATGCCATGGTCGCCCGCCAGTTCGGCATGCCGATCTCCGACATCACGCTGTTCATCTTCGGCGGCGTGGCGGAACTGAAGGACGAGCCGACGAACGCGCGCGCCGAGTTTCTGGTCGCCGTCGCCGGACCGCTCGCAAGCTACGTGCTGGCCGGCGCGTTCTATCTCGCCGCGCTCGCCCTGTCGGGCGCGGCGGAGCCGTCGCCGCTTGTCGTGCTCCTGTCCTATCTCGCGCTGCTCAACCTGGTGCTCGCCACCTTCAACCTGCTTCCCGCCTTCCCGCTCGACGGGGGACGGATGCTGCGCGCCGCCGTGTGGGGCTGGACCGGCAACCTGATGCGCGCCACCCGGACCGCCGCCACCATGGGCCGCCTGCTCGGCGGCCTGCTGCTGGCGCTCGGCCTCGTCAGCGTGATCGGCGGCAATTTCGTCGGCGGCATGTGGCAGGCCCTGATCGGCTTCTTCATCATCAGCGCCGCCCGCGCCTCGGAATCCCAGATGGCGGCCCGGATCGGCTTCGAAGGGCTGACGGCGGGCCAGTTGATGGCCCGTCCGGCGATCTCCGTTCCGGCGGAGATTTCCCTCGCCGAGCTGGTCGACGACTATTTCTACCGCCACTTCCACAAGGCCTATCCGGTCTTGCGCGCAGGCAAGGTGATCGGCTGCGTGCATGTGCGCGACGCCAGCGCCTATCCGCGCGCCGACTGGGCCGGACGGACGGTCGCCGACATCCTGCCCGAGGCCGGCCGCGCCGCCGTGATCGCCTCCGACACGCCGGTCTGGGAGGCGCTGAAGACCATGAACGCGCTTCAGGTGAGCCGCCTCGCGGTGGCCGACGACGGCGTACTCGCCGGTATCCTGACCATGCGCGATCTGATGACCTATCTGTCGCTGCGCGAGACCTTCGGACCGGGGCATAGCGCCGGGCCCGGGCACGGACGGGCGCCCGCGCCGACCTCGGCATGAGCGCATCGGCGTCCCGACCTCGAACCGACGTGGCACAGGGAGACGGCGCGCGATTGATCGGTCGCCGGCGCTTTCTCGCCCTCACGCTGGCCGGCGGAGCGTCGTGCCTCGCGCCGCCGGGATACGCGGCGACTGCGGTGCCCCCCGCGTCCCCGGCCGGGACCGGCAAAGAGGGTCTGGCGCTGGCGCTCGGCGGCGGCGCGGCCAAGGCCTTCGCCCACATCCCCGTTCTGGAGGTGCTGGATGAACTCGGCGTGCGGCCGGTGCAGCTGGCCGGCACCTCCATGGGCTCGATCCTGGCGAGCCTCTTTGCCGCCGGCATGTCCGGCCGGGACATCCGCGCCTATGCCATCGACCTCTTCGTCGAACGCCGGGCACTGTTGCAGAAACTGTTTCTCGACACCGGCCGCCCCCTGTCCTCGCTGCTGGACTTGACGCGACCCGCGATCATCGACCCGGTGGTGCTGTTTCAGGCGGTGCTGCCGGCGGATCTGCCCGCCACCTTCGAGGCGCTGTCGATCCCGGTGAAGATCGTGGCGACCGATTTCCACGCCCAGGACGACGTGGTTCTGGACAGCGGTCCGCTGCTGCCGGCGATTGCCGCGTCCTCCGCGCTGCCCGTTCTGCTCACGCCGGTGCGCCTCGACGGGCGGGTCCTGATCGACGGCGGCTTCACCAACCCCACGCCCTTCGACGTGCTCGACGCGGAGCGCCACGCGACCGTGGCGGTCGACGTGACCGGCATCGACGTGCCGAGCGCCGGTGAGCTGCCCGGCGCGCTCGAGACCTGGATGGGCTCCTTCTCCATCGTCCTGCATGCGCTGGTGACGGAGAAGCTGAAGTCCAGCCGGCCCGATCTGCTGATCTCGCCGCCCGTGGGCACGTTCCAGACCATGGACTTCTTCCGGCTGGAGGAGCTGCTCGCGACCGTGGACCGCACCCGCGACGACATGAAACGCCGGATCGCGGCGCTGCTCGACGCCGGCTGAGGCCACACGACGCCGCCGGATCCCCCCGTGGTGACGACGCCGGCCATTGGCCGAAGCCGCGTTCGGGCCTGACGTCCCCCCGGCTAGGCCCCCACCGGGACCGGCTGCCGCATGCGCGCGAGCGCATCGAGGAAGAACGGCCGGAAGCCGTCCGGGTGCTCGCTCATCGGGAAGTGGCCGAGTTCGTCCATCACGGCGAGGGTCGCGCCGGGGATCGCGCGCGCGGTGCGCTCCGCGTCTTCCGGCGTGCAGGTGAGATCATAGGCCCCCACCAGAATGTGCACCGGCGTGCGGGCCGTGTCGATGTCGGCAAGCCGGGCGATCAGGCTGTCGTCCTGCGTGTAGAAGCTCAGGTCGCCGCGAAAGACGCCCGGCCCCGACTGCATGAACATCCACAGCGTGCTCCAGCGCTCCGCCTCCGGCGCATGCGGCGAGATGTTCGCGGAGACGAGTGCGGCGCCCATCTCGCCGCCATGGGCATCGGGACGGTCGAACCAGTCGATGTCATACCAGGCCGGCTGGAAGTCCGACGCCTCGATGGCGATGAAACCGGAAAACCGCCCGGCATGAAGGGCCGCGAGCTGCAGCGCGATGCGCCCGCCCATGGAACAGCCGGCGAGAACGGGCCGCTCGAGACCGAGCCCGTCGGCGACCGCCAGCACGGTCTCGATATAGGCCTCGGTGGTGAGCAGATACTCCTGCGTCTGAAATCCTTCCGGCGGCAGGGACTTGCCGTGCCAGGGCATGTCGAAGGCGATGAGACGATGGCCCTCGGTCACCTCCGCGTCGCACATGAGATGACGCCACTGGCGGGTGTCGGCCCCGGCGGTGTGCAGGCACAGAACGGGCCGCCCGGCCCCGGCTTCCTCGACATAGATGCGATGCGCCACGCCGGCGATCTCGACATGCAGATAGCGGCCGACAATCGGCTCCAGACGCGCGCTCACGCGACCTCCTCCCGGCGCCCGAGCGCCATGAATTCCTTGAAAAACCGCAGGTTCTTGACGAGCACGAGGATATCGCCCTCGATGCGCCCGCGCCCGATCTTGACCAGCCCGAAGAGGTCGTGAAACCCGGGGGCCGGGCGCGGTTCCCAGAAGCGGTCCAGCGCCTCGGCGTCGGTGACGAAGGCGAAGCGGTACGGCGTCTTGCGGCTCGGCCCCTCGCGCAGCTCGACGAGTTCGCCCTTGTCGAAGGTCAGATAGTATTCGTCGCCGTCGACGCGCAGCTGGACCGTCTCGCAGAACAGACGGCCGAGCCGGCGCAGATGCGGCAGGGCATTCAGCCGTGCCTGCATGTCGGTGAGGATGTCGCGCATTTCGCAATCCCGGATTTGACGAGGGAAAACGGGCGGCGGCCTCGGCCGCCGCCCGCCGGTCGGGTGAGGTCCGGCCTCAGAGGCCGGCGACTTTCTTCAGCATGTTGACGTCGCCCGGATTGATCAGGTCCGACGCGGTCCAGCCGGAGAGGTCGTATTCGCTCATGCACTCCTCGGCGAAGGCCTTCATCGCGTCGAGCTGGCCCGTCGCCTGGGCGGTGAGCAGCGTCTCGATGCGGATGTTCTCGTAGTTGCCCGCGTAATTGCGCTCATAGAGCTCGTGCCGGCCGCCGAACTCCGTTCCGATGGCATCCCACAGGAGCTTCAGCAGCTTCACCCGGTCGATGGCGGCATAGCCGTTCGAGCCGCGCACGAAGCGGTCGAGATAGGGCCGCACGGCCGGGCTTTCGAAGTCGAGCGCGGAACCCGGCAGATAGATCAGGCCCGAGGCGACATGGCGCTCGATCAGCTCCTTGATCCGCCCGTAGGCCATCGGAGCGAAGACGCGATAGGCGAGCCCGGAGAAGACGTTGGGCAGGTTGTAGCCGTCCGTTCCCTCCCAGGGGATCGGATTGTGCACCATGGCGTCGGTGATGCCCTTGAACAGGTTGGCCCAGGCGATCACCTCGCCGACCGCCGTCTGCACGCCCCGGAAATCTTTCGCCCCGGTCGCCTCCACCGCCTTGGCGAAGAGCCCGGAGATGAACTCCAGCTTCACCGCGAGCCGGGTGCAGCCATGCAGCGTGAAGCGCGGCACGAAGCCGGAGGCGGGGAAGAAGGCGTTGATCTTGTCCACGTCGCCGTAGATGAAGACGTTCTCCCAGGGCACCAGCACCTTGTCGAAGACCAGGATCGAGTCGTTCTCGTCGAAGCGCGAGGACAGCGGATAGTCGAAGGGCGTTCCGGTGATCGCCGAATTGAGCTCGTAGGAGGTGCGCGAGATCAGCTTCACGCCCGCCGCGTCCATCGGCACCGTGAACAGCACGGCGAAGGACTTGTCCTTGATGGGAATGCCGTAGTGGGCGATGAAGTTGTAGTGGGTGAGCGCCGATCCGGTCGCCACCACCTTGGCGCCCGACACCACGAGCCCTGCGTCCGTCTCCTTCTCCACGTGAATGAAGACGTCGCGCACCTCCTCGATCGCCTTGTCGCGGTCGATCGGCGGATTGACGATGGCGTGGTTCCAGTAATCGAGGCGCTGCTGCGTCTTGTCGTACCAGGCCCGGGCGTTGTCGGCATATTCGCCGTAGAAGCCGGCATTGGCGCCGAGCGTGCCGAGGAAGGATGCCTTGTAGTCCGGCGAGCGCCCCATCCAGCCGAAGGACACCTTCTGCAATTCGGCGATGGCGTCGCGCGACTTGACGAGGTCCTCGCGCGTCTTCGAACCCAGGAAGAAGGGGTGAGTGACGCCGCCGCTGCCATTGTCGGTGGGCACCGCGATCCGATCCGCCTTCTCGTGGAAGGCGTCGTACCAGCGCGCCACCATCCGCGTGGAATTGCGGAAGGCGGGATGCGTGGTCACGTCCTTCACGCGCTCGCCGTGAATGTAGATCTCCCGGTCGTCGCGGATGCTCTCCAGGTACTCGGCGCCCGTGTAGGGCGTGCTGACGCGATGCGGTGCGTCCATGATGCGTTTCCTCCCGCTGTGTGACGAGCCGCGCCCCCGTTCGCCGGGGTGTTGCGCAGCCGATGGAGGAGAGGCTGATCCCTTTTCCGAAATACCGAAAGGTATCGGGTCATACCGTGAAATCGGTTCGAGAATACCGAACCATGAGCGGGACATGGCGTTCGACGGTTCCGATCCGACCGAACGCGGGAGGACACGATGAAAGCGAGCGAACGCATCGGCCAGGTGCTGGGCCTGTTCACGCTGACCGCGCCGGAACGCGGCACGGCGGAGGTGGCGTCCCTGCTCGGGATCGCCAATTCCTCCGCCCATCAGCTTCTGAACGGGCTGGCGGAGACGGGTCTGCTACGCAAGCAGGCGCCCGGCCGCTTCCGCCTCGGTCCCATGGTCAACGCGCTGGCCCAGGTGCTGGCCAACACCGACCGCCTGATCGAGGCGGCCCGCCCGGTCGTGGCGAAGACCGCCGCCGACTACGGCGAGACCTGCCATGTCGTGGAACTGGCGGGCGGGCGCCTCACCGCGCTGTCGGGTCAGGCCGGTCACCGGCCGGTGGGGGTCGCCCGCGACTGGATCTCCGGCGAAACGCCGCTCCATGCGGTGGCGGCCGGCAAGCTGCTGCTCGCCCATCTCGCCACCGCCGATCTGCTGCGCCTGCTCGAGGCGATGCCGCTTGCCGACTTCACGCCGGCGACGGTGACCGCGCGCTCGCATCTGCGCGACCAGCTCGCCGAGATCCGCGCCACGGGCTATTGCGCGGCCGCCGGAGAATGGCATGCGGATCTCGCCACCTGCGCCGCCCCCGTGCGCTCGCATGCCGGCACCTGCATCGCAGCCTTCTCCATCGCCGTGCCGGTGAGCCGGTTCGAAACCCAGCCGCGCGCCTATCGCACCATGACGCTGGAGGCGGCCGACCGCGTGTCCGCCCGGCTCGGCTGGCGCGATCCGGACCGGCGGGCGGGCCACATCGCGCTGCCCGCATCGCCCACGCTTGCCTGCAACGCCGACGAGGAGTGCCCCGCATGATCGCAGACCCGGAAAGCCGCGCTCAGGCGATGCAGATCGGCGCCCGCCCCCTCGCCGTCCCACCGGCGCCGGCGGCCCTTCATCCGTACGGGGCCGGCGTGCACCCGCACGACACGCTCGCCCTGTCGGCCTCGGTCGTCACGGTCGGCACCTTCGACGGCGTGCATCGCGGCCATCAGACGCTGTTGAAGCGGATCGTCGCGCGGGCACGGGCCGCCGGCGTCGCCTCTGTGGTCTACACCTTCGACCCGCCGCCGAAGACCGTCTTCGCCGGCGTGCGACAGCTGACGCCGGTCGCCGAAAAGATCCGCCGCCTGTCGCACTTCGGGATCGACCACATCGTGGTGGCGCGCTTCGACGCGGCCTATGCCGCGCGCCCCGCCGAGGCGTTCCTGCAGGAACTTGCGCGTCTCAATCCGCTGGAGACCTGGGTCGGCGCCGACTTCCGCTTCGGGCGCGGACGCAGCGGCGATGTCGCGCGTCTGGCGCGCTGTTTCGACGTACGCGTCGTCTCGGACGTGGCCTGCGCCGGCGGAGACCGCATCTCCAGCACCCGCGTGCGCAGCCTGCTCGCGGCCGGACGCGAGGAGGAGGCCCGGCACCTGCACGGCTGGCCGCGCGAGGGGTGCCTCCCCGGCACCGCCGGGTGAGCGCCCGCACCGCCCATCGCAAACGAAAGGACCCGTCATGACATCCCCGTCCGCCACCGCCGCCGCACACCCGGCTTCGGCACCGGCGATCGACCCCAAGGCCCTGCGCGCGGCCTGCGGCGCCTTTGCCACCGGCGTCACGGTGATCACGACCCGGCTCGGCGTGCGCGATCACGGCATGACCGCCAACGCCTTCATGTCGATCTCGCTCGATCCGCCGCTGATCGCGGTCTCCATCGCCCGCACCGCGCGCTTGCTCGATCTCATCCGCCAGGCCGGGCGCTTCGCGGTCTCGGTACTGCCGGAGGGCACGGAAAACCTCGCCTGGCACTTCGCCGGCCGACCCGACGAGACCATCGCCGATCCGCTGCACGACCTCGACGGGCTGCCGGTGGTGCGCGGTGCCTGCGCCGTCTTCACCACCCATGTCGCGGAGGCGGTCGAGGCGGGCGACCATGTGATCTTCCTCGGCCGCGTGAGCGCGCTGGAGCGCGACGAGGCGCGCGCGCCGCTGCTCTTTCACAAGGGCCGCTTCGCGGAGCTGGAGCCGGGCGCGGCCGCCGGCCTCGATCTCGCCTGCCTGATGGACGGCAATCACTGGTGAACGCATGAACCGGGAAACGGGGCCGAGTATCGGCCCATACCGTTTCCGTCATTGGGAGGACCGCGCGTCCCGGATTACGCTGCCCCCATCGATTGCAAGCACGACAACGACATCCCCCGGGAATCGGCGCGCATCGGCTCCAGACATCCGCATCAGAACGGACAGCGCCCGACCCGGATCTGGACACCATGTGGAGGAAACCGCCATGCGCAATGTCACGCTCGACACCGTCACCGATGCGGTGATCGGATCGCTCGGAAAATTCGGCGAGATCGACGACCGGCAACGGGAGATCATGACCTCGCTCGTCACCCATCTGCACGGCTTCGTGCGCGACGTGAACCTGACGCACGCGGAGTTTCTCGCCGCCTGCGACTATCTCGCCCGCGCCGGCCAGCTCACCAACGACAAGCGTCAGGAATTCATCCTGCTCGGCGACATCCTCGGCGTCGAGGTGCTGGTCGACATGCTGTCCAACCCGGTGAGCGGCAACGAGAGCGAATCCACCGTGCTCGGTCCCTTCTACCGGGAAAATCCGCCGGTGCTGCCCAAGGGCGCCTCGACCATCCAGAAGCATTTCGACGGCGAGGAAACGGTCTACGTCGAGGGCTACATCCGCGACGCGGACGGCAATCCGGTCGCCGGGGCGACGATCGACATCTGGGAGGATGCACCGAACGGGCTCTATGAGAACCACGATCCCGATCAGCCCGACTTCAACCTGCGCGGCCGGTTCGAGACGGACGAGAACGGCCACTACGCGCTGATCGCGCTGCGGCCCGTGCCCTACCCGATCCCCGAGGACGAGACGGCGGGCGAATTGCTCCACTACATGGGCCACCACCCGAACCGGCCCGGCCATCTGCACTTCATCATCTCCAAGGACGGCTACCGGCCGCTGATCACGCAGATCTATGACGCCGACAGCGACTGGCTGGACAACGACTCCGTCTTCGCCGTGAAGGAAAGCCTCATCGGCAAGTTCGAGCCCGCCCCGGCCGGCTCCGACACCGACCTCGTGCTGCGCTTCGACTTCGTCCTGAGCGAGGCGCAGGCCGCGCGGATGCAGGCGGCCGAATAGTCCCGGCATCCGCCACGGGCGGCGCGGCGGCGGATCGGCCGGCGCGCCTCCGCCACGGCCTGACACCGAGACCGCGACGCCCCGCACGAAGGGCGCCCAAAGAAGGAAAGGCGCACGCATGAACCTGGCCTCCCCCATCGCCCCCACCGCGACGCTTGCCCGCGTCCCCGGCTTCGACGAGGCGCGGCTCAGGATCCGCGCCATCGAGACCCGGATCGTCAACGCGCCGACCACCCGCGCGCACAAGCTCTCCAACACCGAGATCCACCACAAGGCCATCGTGCTGGCCCGCGTGCATCTGGCCGACGGCAGCGTCGGCTATGGCGAGGGCTCGACGCTCGGCGGCCCGCGATGGGCGGAGGAATCGCCGGAATCGATCCAGTCCTGCATCGACCGCTATCTGGCGCCGGTGCTGCTGGGGCAGCCGGCGAACCGCTTCGAGGCGGCGGCCCGCGCCATGCGCAAGGCGGCGGCGCGCAACACCGCCGCCAAGGCCGCGTTGGACATGGCGCTTTACGACGCGGTCGGCCATGCGCTCGGCCTGCCGGCGGCGCAGCTTCTGGGCGGACGCATCCACGACAGCTTCGAGGTGATCTGGGCGCTCGCTTCCGGCGACCCCGATCAGGAGATCGAGGAAGCACGCCACAAGTACGAAAGCCGCGCCCACCGCCGCTTCAAGATCAAGGTCGGCTTCGCCGAGCCGCGCGACGACATCGCCCGGCTCGCCCGCATCGTCGCGGCGGTTCCGGAGTGCGACATCATCGTCGACGTCAACCAGGGCTGGACGGCGGCGCAATGCCAGCGCTGGATCCCGGCGCTGGAGGAGCTCGGCGTCGCGCTGATCGAGCAGCCGGTCGTCGCCGACGACCTCGCCGCGCTGGCCCGCGTCACGGCGCGCAGCCGCATTCCCGTGATGATCGACGAGGGCGCCTTCTCGCTCGGCGACATCGCCCGCGCCGGCGCCATCGCCGCCGGCTCGGTGCTGTCGCTCAAGCTGGTGAAGAGCGGCGGGCTGATGGAGATGAAACGCGCCGCCGGCGTCGGCACCGCGCACGGGATGGAGCTTTACGGCGGCTGCCTGCTGGAAAGCGGCATCGGCGCGGCCGCGCATCTCGCCGTCCTCTCGACCCTGCCGGAGCTGCACTGGGGCACGGAGCATTTCGGCCCGCGCATCCTGACGCGCGACCTCACCACCGCCGGGCTCGACTTCGCCGATTTTCACGTCGCCTGCCCCACCGGTCCGGGCCTCGGCGTTGCGGTCGACGACGCCTATCTCGACGACATCGCCGAGGCCGATTGGCGTTCGGCACGGGCCTGACATAGACTTCCCCCAGAACGGGGACGGCCATGAAGATCAGGCAGTTGGAGCATTTCATCGCGGTCGCGGAGGAGCTGCACTTCGGGCGCGCCGCCGAGCGGCTGGGCATTGCCCAACCGCCGCTCAGCCGGCAGATAAAGCAGATCGAGGACGATCTCGGCGTCCTGCTGTTCAACCGCGGACGCAGCCAGATCAGCCTCACCCAGGCCGGCGAAAAGCTCTACGAGCGCGCCCAGGCGATCCTCGCCGATCTGGAAGAGGCGCGCCTGGAGGCCCGGCGCATCGGCCAGGGCGCGGAAGGGCGGCTGCGCATCGGCTTCGTCGGCTCTTCCACCTATGGCGTGGTGCCCAACATCCTCAAGTCGTTCCGCCGGCACTATCCCGGAGTCGCGCTTGGCCTGTTTCCGATGAACAACGCCGCGCTCGCCAAGGCCCTGATCCGCCGCGAGATCGACCTGGCGATTGCCCGCCCCAGCCTCACGGACCCGGAAATCCGTTCCCGGCAGCTGATCGAGGAACCGCTGGTGCTCGCCGTGCCCGACACCCATCGCCTGGCCGGCGACAGGCCCGTGCCGCTCGCAGCGCTGGCCGGCGAAACGCTCATCCTCTACCCGGAAAAGCCGCGCCCGAGCTTCGCCGATCACGTGCTCGACCTGTGCCGCGCGGCGGATGCCCTGCCGGCGGCGCGGGTCTTCACCATGGACTTCCAGACCGCCATCTCGCTGGTCTCCGTGGAGGTCGGCGCGGCCGTGGTGCCGGCCTCGGTGGGCGAGGCCCAACGGCGCGGCGTGCGCTTCGTGCCGCTCACCGACCCGCAGGCCACCACGGCGGTCTCCGTCACCCACCGGATCGATGACCAGTCGATCCATGTGCGCAATTTCGTGGAGATCGCCCTGCGCGTGTCGCGCAAACGCGTGTCGGAGCGGACCGGCACCTGAGGCTGCGGTGTGCCGCGCGACGGGGAAATCCGGCGTCTCCGTCTTCCGCGCGGGCGCCGTTCGTGGTCTTGTGCCCGAGATCGGACCGCCCTTCGACGGCCGCCCTCACACGCTTGAGCGATCATGCCCCCCTCCGCCCTCACAGACCGGCTGGCCGAACATGTCGCCCTGCACGGCTCCGGCGGCCGGCTCTCCGGCGCGAAGCGCCGCGCCGCCGTCTCGCGCGCCCTCTACGAGGACTTCGCAGATCTGCGCGGCCTGCTCCACGCGGCGGCGCGCGGGCGCACGGTCGACATCCGCTCGCACACGGAAGAGGCCTGGTGCGACATGGCGGCAGCAGCCGGTGTGCTGACACCGCGAGGCCAGCGCTTTCGCGCCGCCGACAATGGCGCGCGCGCCTATCTCGGCGGCGGCTGGCTGGAGGAACTCGTCGCCCTCGCCCTCGCCGAGGCCGGCTGCAGCGACGTGCGCTTCGCCCAGATGATCCGCTGGCGGGCGCCGGGCAGCGCCGACGATCATTTCAACGAGGTCGACGCCCTCGGCGTCCACGGTGGACGGCTGGTTCTGGTGTCCTGCAAGGCGACGGCGACGGACCTGCTGGAGCGCGCGCGCGGCGAGGACCGCATGTTCGACGCGATGCTGGAACTGAGCTACTGGAACGCCCATTTCGGCGCCCGGTCGGCGCTGCCGGTCTTTGTCACCACCACCGATTTCTACGACGAGGACGCAAGGGCGTTCCGCAGCCCCCGCCTGATGGAGCGCGCCCGCGTGCTCGGCCTCCACGTCCTGACGGCGGACTTCTCGACCTACGCCGCCTTCGCCGGCAAGCTCGCCGCGATCCTCTCGGAGCGCTGAGCGCCCCGGCGGCGGCCGGCATGCCCCGCGAGCCATGGCCAGAGCCGCGACAGGCCGCTAGGATCGCACGCACCCGCCTTAAGATCGAACCGCCGCCGCCAGGATGCCCACACCCACGTCAGACACGCCCCCCGCTCCGACGCCCTCGCCACACCCGCGCCGGGTCTTCGTGCTCGGCGCGACCGGCACCATCGGGCGCGCCGCCGTGCGCGCGCTCATGGCCAGGGGGCATGACGTGGTCTGCCTCGTGCGCCCCGGCGCCGGACCGGGCGGCACCCTGCGCAAGGAAGACACCGCCCGGCTGCTGGCCGGCGCGGAACTGCGCTTCGGCGATGCCAGCGACCCGGTCTCGCTCGCCCGCGACGGCTTTCGCGGCGAGCGGTTCGACGTCCTCGTCTCCTGCCTCGCCTCGCGCACCGGAATGGCCCGCGACGCCTGGGCGATCGACCACGACGCGCATGTCGCCGCCCTTGAGGCCGCACAGGACGCCGGCGTCGGTCATATGGTGCTCCTTTCCGCGCTTTGCGTGCAAAAGCCGCTGCTCGCCTTCCAGCAGGCCAAGCGCGCCTTCGAGGAGCGGCTGATCGCCTCCGGCCTCACCTGGTCGATCGTGCGCCCCACCGCCTTCTTCAAGTCGCTGTCGGGACAGCTCGACCGGCTGCGGGCGGGCAAGCCGTTCCTCGTCTTCGGCGACGGGACGCTGACGGCCTGCAAGCCGATCTCCGACGAGGATCTCGGCGCCTATCTGGCGCTGTGCCTCGACGACGCGACCCTACAGAACCGCATCCTGCCCATCGGCGGTCCCGACCCCGCGCTGACCCCGCGCGCGCAAGGCGCGATGCTCTTCGCGGCGCTCGGTCGAGAACCGCGCTTCCGCCGGGTTCCCGTCGCGCTGCTGGATGCCATCATCGCCACGCTGTCCGCGCTGGGACACATCGCCCCCCGCTTCGCCGACAAGGCGGAGCTTGCCCGCATCGGGCGCTATTACGCGACCGAATCCATGCTCGTGCTCGATCCCGAAACGGGCCGCTACGATGCCGACGCCACACCGTCCTTCGGCACCGAGACGCTGGAGGCCTTCTACGCGCGGCTGGTCGCGGGCGAGACCACGGTCGAGCGCGGCGATCACGCGGTGTTCTGAGGCGGGGGCAGTCCCCTTGAAAACCGCATTCCCGGGATATCGACGCGCGATCCGGCGCGCGGCATACTGCGGCGCATGACGTCTCCCCTGTCCACGCGTGCCGGCCTGACGCCCGGCCGGGTCCTCATTCTCGTCGCGGTGCTGGCGCTCGTGCTCGCGGCCGTGGCCTTCCCGCGGCTGGAGCGCCATTACCAGCTTCAGGCGGGCCTGCGCGAACAGGACACGCTGCGCCTCGTGGTGGAGGGGCTGGCCGGGGCGCTGCGCCGCTACGAGCCGCTGCCCGCGCTGATCGCGGAACGCCCGATCCTGCGCGACCTGCTGCGCAATCCGGACGATCCCGAACTGGTGCGACAGGTCAACGAGAGCTTCCGCCAGACCGCCTTTCAGCTGAAGGCGTCCGACGTCTATCTGATGGACACCTCCGGGCTGACGCTGGCCGCCAGCAGCTATCGCAAGGAGCTCTCCTTCGTCGGGCGCAACTTCAGCTACCGCCCCTATTTCACGCAGGCGCTGGAAGGCGGGATCGGACGTTACTTCGCGCTCGGCACGACCTCGGGCGAGCGCGGCTACTTCTTCGCCGCGCCCGTGGAGGACGCGCGGCGGATCGTCGGCATCGTCGCGGTCAAATTCACGGTCGACGCCTTCGAGGAAGCCTGGCGCGGCAGCGCCAAGCGGGTGCTGGTGCGCGACCTGAAGGACATCGTCTTCATGGCGAGCCGACAGGACTGGCATTTCCGCACCCTGCGCCCGCTGTCGGAGACCGAACTCGCCGAGGTGGAGGTCTTTCGCCAGTATCCGCTGGACCGCCTGCGCCCCCTGCCCAGCACCACCGAGCCGCTCGGCGACGAGCTCAAGCTCGTTTCGCTGGAAGAAGAAGACACCGGCTGGACCCGCTACGTGGCCGGGAGCCTCTACATTCCCGATGCCGGCTGGAACGTGACGCTGCTCATTCCCACCGCCCAGGCCCGGGTCCAGGCGGTGGCCGTCTCGTCGATCATGGTGCTGGCGCTGCTGCTGATCGGGCTCGGCGTCGCCTTCTCCCTGCAGCGCCGGACCCAGCTTCTGGAGCGCATCGAGGTGCAGCGCGCCGCGCGCGAACAGCTCGAGGAACGCGTGATCGCCCGCACCGCCGACCTCAACCACGCCAACGCCAAGCTCGTGACCGAGGTCGAGGAGCGCAAGGCGGCGGAAATCCGCTTGCGCCGTACCCAGGCGGAGTTGGTGCAGGCCGGCAAGCTCGCCGCGCTGGGGCAAATGTCGGCCGCGCTCAGCCACGAATTCAACCAGCCGCTCGCCGCGGTGAAATCCTACGCCGACAATGCCATCACCTTCCTGGAGCGCGGACGGAGCGCGGAGGCGCGCGAGAACGTCGGGCGGATTTCGCAAATGGCGGACCGCATGGCGGAGATCTCCCGACATCTGCGCAATTTCGCCCGCCGCCCGCAGGGGCGCCTCCTGCCGGTGAGCCTCGACGCCGTCATCCAGGACGCGCTCGCCCTGCTCCAGACGCGGCTGTCCTCGCTCGGCGCACGGGTCGAGGTGGACCTGCCGGACAAGGACGCGCGGGCGATCGGCGGCCATGTCCGCCTGCAGCAGGTTCTGGTCAACCTGCTCAACAACGCGCTGGACGCCGTCGAGGATCGCGACGACCGCCGCATCCTGCTGTCCGTTTCGCCCACGGCGCAGGGGTGGCGGATCACCGTGCGCGACCATGGACCCGGGATCGCGGAAGACGTGCTGGCGCGCCTCTTCGATCCCTTCTTCACGACCAAGTCGCCGGGCAAGGGGCTGGGTCTCGGCCTGTCGATCTCCTACAACATCGTCAAGGACTTCGGCGGACATCTTGCCGCCCGGAACCACCCCGAAGGCGGCGCCGTGCTGCAGGTGACCCTGCAACGCGCCGAGGACGGCGCGGAGCCCGCCCAGCCCGATGCGGCGGCACAGGAGACGGCGGCGGAATGAGCGAGGAAACCATCCTGTTCGTCGACGACGAGGAGCACCTGCGCTTCGCCGCCGAACAGAGCCTCAGCCTGGAAGACCTGTCCGTCATGTGTTTCGCGGACGCCGAGCGGGCATTGACGCGGATTTCGCGGGCCTTTCCCGGCATTCTGGTGACCGACATCCGCCTGCCGGGCATGGACGGGCTGACGCTGATGCGTCGCGCGCTGGAGATCGACCCGGAGTTTCCGGTGATTCTGGTCACCGGACATGGCGACGTGGAACTCGCGGTGCGCTCCATGCGTGACGGCGCCTACGATTTTCTCGAGAAGCCCTATGCGCCGAGCCGCCTCGTGGAGACGGTGCGCCGGGCGCTCGACAAGCGCCGCCTCACGATCGAGAACCGCCAGCTGCGCCAGCAGGTGGGCGCGCGCGACGCCATCGAGGCCCGGTTGACCGGACGCAGCGCGGTGATGGTGGCGCTGCGCCAGCAGATCCGCGCCATCGCCGCGACGGAGGCCGACGTGCTGATCGTCGGCGAGACGGGGGTGGGCAAGGAGGTCGCCGCCCGCGCCCTGCACCGGGCGTCGGGCCGGGGCGAAATGCCCTTCGCGCACATCAATTGCGCCGCCCTTCCGGCCGATCTCATCGAGAGCGAGCTGTTCGGCCACGAGGCCGGCGCCTTCGCCGGCGCCATGCGCACCCGCATCGGCCGCTTCGAGGCCGCGCGCGGCGGCGTGGTGTTTCTCGACGAGATCGACAGCCTGCCGCTGCCGCTGCAGGCGAAGCTCCTGCATGCGATCCAGAACCGCGCGATCACCCGGCTCGGCTCCAACGAGCCGGTCGATCTCGACGTGCGCTTCATCGCGGCGAGCAAGCGCGATCTGGAGGCCGACGCCGCGACCGGGCGCTTCCGCTCCGACCTGCTCTATCGGCTCAACGTGGTCACGCTGCACATCCCCGCCCTGCCCGCGCGGCGCGAGGACATTCCGAACCTTTTCGTGCATCTCGTCGGCGAGGCGGCCGCGCGCTACAAGCGCCCGACGCCGGAGGTGAGCGGCGCGCTGCTGTCGGCCGTCGCGGCCCGCGACTGGCCCGGCAACGTGCGCGAATTGCGCAACGCCGCCGACCGCTTCGTGCTCGGGCTCGATCCCGCGCTGGTGCCGAGCGAGACCGGACTGGAGGGCGGCGACGGACTGGGCGAGCGCATGGCCGCCCATGAAAAGGCACTGATCGCCGCAAGCCTGGCGGCGCACGGGGGCCGGCTGAAGGAGACCTACGAGGCACTTCAGATTTCGCGCAAGGCGCTCTACGAAAAGATGCAGAAATACGACCTGTCGCGCGAGGCCTTCCTGGAGGAAGACTGAGCGCATCCGCCCGACCGGCTCCCGGCAAGCGGATCGGGCAAGCGGATCGGGCGAGCGGACGCGGACGCGGCGTCACGGGCCAAAGGGGTCGGATTCGACCCATGTTTCGGGCCGCGATGTTCCCTTTCCCGCCAATCGCCGGAAAAATTCTTAAGAAACTGCGAAAAGCCGCCGCCCTGGCCCTTGCCTTGGCGCCCTGGCGCGCTTTCTTGAACGCAGCACCCGATGGGAGGTGCGCGGAGCGGACGTCGGTCCGGTCCGGGCAAGGTCGGGCGGGACAGGAGCCGGGACACACGGTCTCCGCGCCCGGCGCAACAAGGAGGATATCATGAAGCTCAAAGTCATGACGCGAACGCTTGTCGCGGTCGCCCTGGGCGCATCGATGAGCGCATCGATGGCGGTGGCCCAGGATCGTGAAGGCTGGCCGGAGAGCTTCACCGTGGGCACCGCGTCCCAGGGTGGCACCTACTTCGCGTACGGCTCGGGCTGGGCGAACCTGGTGGCCGAGGAACTGGGCCTGTCCGGCGGCGGCGAAGTCACCGGCGGTCCGATGCAGAACATGGCGCTGGTGCACACCGGCGACGCCCAGTTCGGCATGACGACGATGGGTCCGGCCGCGGAATCGCTCGCCGGCACCAACCCGATCGCGCCGGGCCTGCAGATGACCAACGCCTGCGCCATGTTCCCGATGTATCAGACGCCGTTCTCGATCACGGCGCTGGCCTCGTCGGGCATCACCTCGATCGCCGACATTCCCGACGGCGCCAAGATCGGCTTCGGCCCGGCCGGCTCCACGTCCGACACCTACTTCCCGCGGATGATGGACGCGCTCGGCGTCAACTACGAGCGCCGCAACGGTGGCTGGTCGGACCTCGGCGGGCAGCTTCAGGACGGTCTGCTCGACGTGATCGCCTTCGCCGCCGGCGTGCCGGTCCCCGCCGTCAGCCAGCTCGAGGTGCAGACCGACATCAACATCATCGAGTTCACCGAGGAAGAGCAGGCCAAGATCCTGGCCGAGTTCCCGGTTTCGGAATTCGAGATCGCGGCCGCCACCTACTCGACGCTCGAGAACCCGGCCCGTTCGGTCTCCATGTGGAACTTCGCCATCGCCAACTGCGACCTGCCCGCGTCCTTCGTGAAGGCGGCCGTCGACGTGGTGATGTCGGACAACGCCCGCATGGTCGGCATCCACAAGGCGGCCCGTTCCACGCTTCCCGAGAACTGGGACAAGAACAAGGTGCTCAAGTGGCATCCGGGCGCGGCCGAGTGGTTCAAGGAGAACGCCGGCGCCGACATCCCGGATGACATGATCCACGGCATGTAAGACGCCGGCCGGATCACCACACCCGATCGACACAAGGGCCGCCCGGATCGGGCGGCCCTTTCCGAAGAAGAAGACGTGCTACTCTCATCCGGCGGCGCTCTGCCCGGAGAGGGGGCCCCGGAGAGGGGGGAAGGACATGACCGACAAGATCACTGCTGCGGACGCCACGACGGCCGCCGACGACGACCACATGATCGCCAAGGGCGTCGACGAGGAAGCGGTCGAACTCAACCGGCGCCTGTTCGAAGGATGGTCCTTCATCCTGATCGGCGGCTACGCCGCGCTCTATGCCGCCTTTCACATGGCGGCGCTCAACGGGCTCTCGATCTCCGAATGGACCGGCATCACCGTTCCGTTCCTGCCCTCCTTCCCGATGGAAACCTGGAACTTCCGCATCGTCCACGTCGCCGGCGCGCTGGCGCTCGGCTTCATGCTCTTCGCGGCGCGCGCCGACTTTCCGCGCGAGGGACAGGAAACGCCGCTGCTCGGCTATCTGGCCTATGCGCTCCTGCTGCCGGCGCTGTTCGCGCTCGGCGCCGCGCTGTCCTTCGCCGTCGAGATCTCCAATGGCACCATGTGGAACGGCATGGACGCCGGCATCCGCTTCAACGAGACCTATCTCTTCGGCCTGCCGCTGATGATCGCGACCGTCGGCGCCATCGTGCTGTCGTGGTTCCACAAGCGCGACCGCGCCGGCTTCGCCGCCCCCGATTTCGTGCTGGCGATCTGCGGCGTGGCGGTGGCCGCCTATCTGATCACCATCTACGGCACCTTGATGCGCAATTCGACCGGCACGCCCTTCGCGCCGATCGGCATCTCGATCGCCGCCGTCGCCGGCACGCTGCTCATCATGGAGCTGACGCGCCGCGTGGCCGGCATGGCGCTGATCGTCATTTCGGCGATCTTCCTGACCTATGTCTTCGTCGGGCAGCACCTGCCGGGCTTTCTGAATTCGCCGGCGATCAGCTGGGAACGCTTCTTCAGCCAGGTCTACACCGACGCGGGCATTCTCGGCCCGACGACGGCGGTTTCTTCCACCTACATCATCCTGTTCATCATCTTCGCCGCCTTCCTGCAGGCCTCCAAGGTCGGCGACTATTTCGTCAACTTCGCCTTTGCCGCCGCCGGTCGCTCGCGCGGCGGCCCGGCGAAGGTCGCGATCTTCGCCTCCGGCCTGATGGGCATGATCAACGGCACCTCGGCCGGCAATGTGGTCTCCACCGGCTCGCTGACGATCCCCCTGATGAAGAAGGTCGGCTATCACAAGAAGACCGCCGGCGCGGTCGAGGCGGCCGCCTCCACCGGCGGGCAGATCATGCCGCCGATCATGGGCGCCGGCGCCTTCATCATGGCCGAGATCACCGGCATCCCCTACACAGAGATCGCGATCGCCGCGATCATCCCGGCGGTGCTCTACTTCGTGTCGGTCTACTTCATGGTCGACATGGAGGCGTCCAAGCTCGGCATGCGCGGCATGCGCAGCGACGAGCTGCCCAAGCTCGCCCGCATGGTGCGCCAGGTCTATCTGTTCCTGCCGATCATCATCCTGATCTACGCGCTGTTCATGGGCTATTCGGTGATCCGCGCCGGCACGCTGGCGACCATCGCCGCCGCCGTCGTCTCCTGGCTGACGCCCTACCGCATGGACATCAAGGCCATCGTCAAGGCGTTCGAGATCGCCGGCGTCATGTCGGTGCAGATCATCGCGGTCTGCGCCTGCGCGGGCATCATCGTCGGCGTGATCTCGCTGACCGGCGTCGGGGCGCGCTTCTCCGCGCTGCTGCTCGGACTTGCGGAGGCGAGCCAGCTTCTGGCGCTGTTCTTCGCCATGTGCATCGCCATCCTGCTGGGCATGGGCATGCCGACGACGGCCGCCTATGCGGTCGCCGCCTCGGTGGTCGCGCCGGGCCTCGTCCAGCTCGGCATCGACCAGCTGACGGCGCATTTCTTCGTCTTCTACTTCGCGGTGCTGTCGGCGATCACGCCCCCGGTCGCGCTGGCGAGTTACGCGGCCGCCGGCATATCCGGCGCGAACCCGATGGAAACCTCGGTGTCGTCGTTCAAGATCGGCATCGCGGCCTTCATCGTGCCCTTCATGTTCTTCTACAATTCGGCCCTGCTGATGGACGGCACCACGCTGGAGATCCTGCGGGCCGGCGCAACGGCGGTGGTGGGCGTGTTCCTGCTGAGCTCCGGCGTGCAGGGCTGGTTCCTGGGCAAGAAGGCGGTGTGGTTCCTGCGGCTCGGGCTTCTTCTGGCCGCGCTGCTGATGATCGAGGGCGGCCTCGTCACCGACCTTGCCGGCATCGGCGCGGCGGTCGCGGTCTTCGCCGTGCAGCGCATCTTCCACCCCAAGGAAGGCGCCAGCATTCCGGTGCGCGGTCCGGACTGAGCGCATCGCCCTCCTCGCCCCTGGCAAGGCGGAGACGGGTCGGACCGACAAAAAGCCGGAGGCGGTTCTTCCGCCCCCGGCTTTTTCGTGTTGCTGTCCCGCACGGAATTGACGCGCGGACTGCCACTTACTCGAACATGTCGGGCTTCGTGCGGCTCAGATGCTCGACGATCGGCTGGAAGTGCAGCCAGCCGATGTAGTCGGTCCCGATGTGCTCGCGGCTGTAGCGGGCCCGGTCCTCGGTGACGAGCACCGGCTCGCGCCCGCTCGCGTCGACCATCAGCTCCTGCTTGCAGCAGCGCTCCAGGGCGATGAACCAGAAGGCCGCCGCGTCGATGCTGTGCCGGCTCGCGGTCAGCAGGCCGTGGTTGGCGTGGATCGCCGCCTTCACGCCCTTGAAGGCCCGCGCCACGTTGCAGCCCGCGGTTTTCTCCAGCGCCGCCGCGCCGGCCTCCTCGGTGATGACCACATGGTCCTCGAAGAAGACGCAGGCATCCTGCGTCAGCCGCCGCAGCGGCCGCCCGAGCGCGGAAAACGCGGTTCCGGCTTCCGTGTGCGCATGGCACATGGAGATGATGTCCGGGTGCTCGCGATGGACGTTGGCATGCAGGATGAAGCCGGCGCGATTGACCGCATGCGTGCCCTCGACCACCCGGCCGTCGTGATCGACCAGGATGAGGTTCGACATGCGGACCTCGTCGAAATGCACCGCCATCGGGTTCGTCCAGAACAGCTCCGGATGCTCCGGATCGCGGATGGTCAGATGACCGGCAAAGCCGTAGTCGTAGCCCTGCGCGGCGAAGGCGCGGCAGGCGACGACCAGACGCTCCTTGCGGTGGCGCCGCTCTTCCGCGACGCTGGCGAAGTTCGGCTCGACGGGGAAGATCAGGTTCTCCTGATCCGGCTGGTAGACCGACGTCTTCTTGACGATATCAAGCATATCTCGCTCCACGATTGAGAAATGACCGTGACCCGGGCGCGGGCGCCCCGTCGCACTTCAAGAGCCTCCCTCGACAAGAGCCTCCCTGGAGTCGTCTTTCTTGACTGTTGTGAGCTTACCCTGCGCGAGATGCTGCACTGCGTCCAATCCATTGTTGCAACGCAAAAAGTCGGAAAAGATATTTTTAGCCGCAACCGTAATCCGTGAAACGACCTAATTCGGGACAGATTCGACGCCGCCCTCGGCCCTGAGATCGCGCAATCCTTTGATTGGACGCCTTTTCCCGCGCGTCACGGCGCCGGTCCGTGGGCACCGGAGGGAGCGAACTCAAAAGCCCGCCCGGGATCACCGGGCGGGCCATGCGCCGCGAGGCGGCGTCACTTTTCGCATTGCAAAAGAATATGCGGCCGGCCGCCGCGCCGCCCCGTCAGTCGAACAGGAGGTTCGGCAGCCACAGGGCGATCTGCGGGAAGGCCAGCACGGCGGCCAGCGCCAGCAGCTGCAGGGCGACGAAGGGAATCACGCCGCGATAGATGTCCTTCAGCTGCACCAGATTGCGCGCGGTTCCCTTCACGTAGAACAGGGCGAAACCGAAGGGTGGCGTGAGGAAACTGGTTTGCAGGTTGATCGCCACCAGGATCGCGAACCAGTAGACGACGTCGACGCGGTCGACATGACCGCCGAACTCCAGCGTCTGGACGATCGGCGCGAAGATCGGCAGCACGATCAGCGTGATCTCGATCCAGTCGAAGAAGAAGCCCATCACGAAGACGAGAAGCATCAGGATCGCCAGGATCAGCCAGGGGCCGAGCACGGTCGCGTCGACCAGATCGAGCACGAAGGCCTCGCCGCCGAAGCGGCGGAAGAGATAGCTGAAGGCGGTGGCGCCGACGAAGATGAAGAAGATCATCGCAACCGTCGACAGGGACCGGCTCAGCACGTTGTTCAGGCTGCCGAGGGACAGCCGGCGGCGCAGCAGCGCCAGCACGAGCGCGCCGAGCGCGCCCACCCCGGCGGCCTCCGTCGGCGTCGCCCATCCGCCGAGGATCGAGCCGAGGACCAGCGCGATCAGCGCCGCCGGCGGCACGAAACTGGACGCGAGCTTGCGCATCAGCGCGCGCTTTTCCTCCGGCGACAGCGGCTCGCTGGCACGCGGCGCGAGTTGCGGGCGCAAGGCGCTGATGGTGATCGCATAGGTCAGGTAGAGCGCGGAGAGCAGCAGGCCCGGCATCAGCGCCGCCATGAAGAGCTTGCCGACCGAGATCGTCAGCAGGTCGCCCATGATGACCAGCATGATGGACGGCGGGATGAGAATGCCGAGCGTCCCCGAGGCCGCGATCGTGCCGGTCGCGAGCGTCGGCGCGAAGTTGTTGCGCAGCATGATGGGCAGCGCCAACAGGGTCAGCATCGACACCGACGCGCCGATGATGCCGGTGGAGGCGGCCAGGATCGTGCCCATCAGCGTCACCGCGATGGCCAGTCCGCCCGGCACCCGCCGCATCGCCGTCTGCAGCCCTTCGAGGAGATCCTCCGCGATGCCGCTCTTTTCAAGCAAGGTCCCCATCACCACGAACATCGGCACGGCGACCATCACCTGATTGGCCATGATGCCCGAGAAGATGCGGTTGATCAGCAGCGGCAGATGCACGAAGCGGATCTCGCCCATTCCAAGGCCGATCGCGGCGAACACCAGCGAGACGCCACCCAGGACCATCGCCACCGGCAGGCCGGAGAAAATGAACACAACCAGGCTCAGGAACATGATCGCGGGCAACCATTCGGCCAGCATGGCACGGTCTCCATTCGTCGGATGAAAGGGCGGGGCGTCGACGGCGGCGGATTACTGCTCGTCGAGGAACGGCGACGGCGGCGCCACACTGGGGCTGCGCAGGCCGTGAATGCAGCGCAGCAGAACCGAGATCGCGGCAAGCACGAGAAGCGCGAAACCGATCCCGAGGAAGGACTTGATCACCCAGCGGTGCGACAGTCCCCCGCCCCCGACGGAGCCTTCGCCCGAGATCCAGGCGCGGTGCGCGAAATCGATCGAGAAGTAGAACAGGAACCCGATGTAGGGGATCAGGAAGACGACGATCCCCGCCGCTTCCAGCCAGAGCTTCGTCCGCGGCCGAAACCCCTCGCGCAGAAGGTCGACGCGCACATGCGCGTCTCTGAGATAGGTCGCCCCGAAGCCGAGCATCAGCGCCGCGCCGTGCAGGTGCCACTGCACCTCCTGCAGGAGGGTCGACCCGGTATCGAAGAACTTGCGTCCGACCACGTCGTAGCCGATGACCAGCGCCAGCAGAAACAGCAACCAGCCGCCGAAGGCATGGGCATGGCGCGGCAGAATCGCAAAGGCATGGGCGAGTTTCAGCATCGTCTCGAACCTGCTACTGGGACCGACGTCAAGGACTTGCGGGGGAACGGAACCCCGGCCGCCGCGCGGGCGGCCGGGAGAAGCCCTTGTGTCTCGGGAGAAGACCTCAGGCTTGGGAGCGCGAGATCAGCGCAGATATCCGAGATCGCGCCAGATCTGGTAGTTCTCGCGGAAGGTGCTGTAGGACTCCCAGGTGCGCGCGAAATCCGCGTCCGCCGACAGGTCCTCGACCTCTTCCATCCAGGCCGCTTCCATCGCTTCCAGGATCTCCGGCGACCACTTCTGGATCGTCACCCCCTGCTCGGTGAGCGCCTGCAGCGCCTCGAACTGGATCGCCTCGCCCCAGGCAATCGACTGGGCGACCGCCGAACGGCACACTTCCTTGACGACCGCCTGATTGCGCTCGTTCATGCCGTTCCAGATATCCCGGTTGATCAGCAGGGTGATCAGCGAGGTCTGCTGGTGCCAGCCGGGGAAGTAGTAGTTGCCGGCGTAATTCTGCATGCCGAGCGCATAGTCGAGCGCCGGCATGGAGATTTCCGCGGCATCGATCGTCCCCAGTTCCAGCGCCGGCACCGTGTCGCCCACGGGCAGCGTCTGGGCGGAGACGCCGAGACGCTCCATCACCCGCGCGCCGAGACCGAAGAAGCGCATGGTGATGCCCTTCATGTCCTCGACGCTCTCGATCGGCTCGCGGAACCAGCCCGAGGCCTCCGGCGGAAGCGTGGCGCAGATGATGGACTTGATGTTGTGCTTGGCGGTGATCTCCTCCCAGATCTCCTCACCCCCGCCGTGGTAGTACCAGGCGAGATATTCCGGCGCTTCCGGACCGAACGGCACGGAAGTGAACATGGCCGCCGCCGGAATGATGCCCTGCGCGAAGCCCGGCGAGTACCAGGCGGCGTCCACCGCGCCGATCGACACCGCGTCCCAGGCTTCGGGTGCCGGCACCAGCGCGCCCGGCTCGTTGAAGTGCAGCGAAATCTCGCCGCCCGAGACCAGTTCCATGCGCCCGCCGATCTCGCGACCGATGTCGCCGAGAATCGGGAACGTGCCCGGATAGACGCTGGTCATTTCCAGCTTCTGCGCCGTGGCCGCCCCCACCGTGAGGCTCAGCGCCGCGACCGACGCGGCCGCCAGCAAGGATACACGCTTCTTCATATCATCCTCCCATCCTGGATTTCAGGCTCTTTCGGTGGCCTCAATGCCGGCCGAAAGAAATCCGCCGTCCGCAACGAAGACCTGACCGGTCACGAAACTTGCAGACGGCGAAGCCAGAAAGCCGATCAACTCGGCCAGTTCCTCGGGCTGCGCATAGCGGCGCAGCGGTATCCTCTCGATCCATTTGCGGGCCGCGCCGTCGATGTGCACGCCGCGCACCATCGGCGTTTCAACGGGGCCCGGACAGACGACGTTGACGCGGATCCCGTGCTCGGCGAGTTCGGTCGCCATGACCCGCGTCATCTGGATCACCGCCGCCTTGGACGCGCCGTAGGCCGTGCGCCCGGTGTTGCCGGTCATGCCGGACACCGAGCCGACGTTGACGATCGCGCAGGCCGGCGTTTGCACCTCGAGCACGTGGTCGACGACCGCGCGCGAGGCCACGAAGGTGCCGATCACATTGACCTCGAACGTCTCGCGCATGAGCGCCGGCGAGGTGTCGAGAAAATGCGTGTTGCGCGCCACGCCGGCGCTGTTGACCAGCCCGGTCAGCGGCCGGCCCAGCGAAGAGACCGCGTTCCGCAAGGCCGCGCGCATCGCCGCCTCGTCGCACACATCGGCGGCCACCGCGCATACGCGGCCGTTGACCTCCCCCAGACGCTCCAGCGCCTCGTCGAGCCGCTCCATGTCTCGATCCACCAAAGCGACCGCGGCGCCGCGCCCCAGCAGCCAGACCGCGCTCGCAAGGCCGATGCCCGAGGCGCCGCCCGTCACCAGGAAAGCGCCGTCCCTGTGTGGCGGCTCTCCGTGTGCCGGCTCCCTGTCTGCCCGCTCCCTGTGGGCCCGGTCGCTGTGCGCCAGGTCGTTCATGCGCCCTCCGGCGACGGGGCGTCCTGCCCGGCGTCGTCCGGCACCCATTCCTCGAGCGCGATCTCGAAGGTCACGCAGACCGGATTCTGCCCGCGCAGAAAGCGGCCGCCGGTCATCTTCCCCTCGGGCGTGCACACCATGCCGCGCAGCTCCGCCTCCGGCGATCCGCTGGCATCGGCGCGCACCTCGCCCGACATGCTCACCACCTCGATCGCCGGCCCCTTGAGAAGCGTCGTCGAGCCGTCCGGCAACACGAGGCAGGCATCCGTCAGACTGCCGAGGCTGCCGCGCAGAAAGGCATTGCGGAGGCCTTCGCGCAGACAGATCTTCTCGACCGCGAGCACCAGGTCCTCGTTCGGCCGCACCCGCGCATAGACGATCCGCCCCGTGCGCCCGGTCTCGATCTGCGCGCCCGCGCTCACGCCCGGCACTCCCGCGGCATGAAGACCGCGTGATTGGTTTCCGCGTCCGATGTCTGGCGCACCGAGATCGCGCCGAGCCCCCAGGCCAGCACAACAAGCCCCCGCGGGCCGAGCACCGTGGCCGCCGAGTCGAGATGACCGCCGGCCAGCGTCCCCGCGTCGGGATCGGAAAACCAGGCGTGGCAATGCACCATCGGCGCCCCGTCCACCGAAATCCCGAAGGTCGCCGAGCCGCCCAGCACCTCGACCGCCCGGCGTGTCTGCCAGGGGGTATAGGTCGCAAGCGTGTGGCCCGTCGGGTCGGCCGTCGCCAGGCAATGCACGCAAGGGGCGAAGCCGCCGTGGATCAGCGTGAAGACGACCGCCTGCTCCTCCTGCCCGCCGCCGAGCGCCGAAGCCGTATCCCGCAGCGCGTCCAGCAGCGTCACGCCGGCCGGCAGATGCACGCGCGCCGGGCTGGCGCGCTCATGCCGGGCGATGGTGAAGCGGTCCGGCGCGACCGGCCCGGGATGCGGCATCAGCCGTGTCCGCAGTGCCACCGCCGGAGTGCCCCCGGATACATCCGCGCCGTTCGTCGTCCTGTGACCGATCCCGCCCATCAGACCTCCTCCTGCAGCGAGGCCTCGGCCGCGAAACGGGCCTCGAGCGCCTCGCGCACCAGCTTCTTGGTGATCTTGCCGTAGCCGGATCGCGGCAACGCCTCGAGGAACACGAAGCGTTTCGGGATCTTGTAGGAGGCCAGACGATCGGCGAGGAACTTGCGCAGCGTCGCTTCGCTCACCTCGGCGCCGCTCTCGGCCACCACGGCGGCGACGCCGATCTCGCCCCACTTCTCGTCCGGCATGCCGACGACGCAGGTTTCCGCGACCGCCGGATGCGCCGCGATCGCCTCCTCGATTTCCAGCGGATAGACGTTGGACCCGCCGGAAATGAACATGTCCGAGCGCCGGCCGGTGATGAACAGGAAGCCGCTGTCGTCGAGATGGCCGACGTCGCCGGTGCGGAACCAGCCGTCGCGAAAGGCCTCGGCATTCGCCGTGTCGTTCTCGAAATAACCGTTGAACACGGCCGGCCCGATGACGCAGATCTCACCGGTCTCGAAGGGCGCAAGGAGCGCGCCGTCCTCGTCCTGAATGCTGACCTGCATGCCGGTGCGGGCAATACCGCAGGTGCCGACGCGGGCCTGCGGGCCGTCCTCCGCGCTATGCAGATGCGGCGGCAGCACGGTGATCGCGCCGGTGACCTCGCCCAGACCGAAATATTGCACCAGACAGGACCCGAGCTTCTCCAGCGCCCGCTTCTGATGCGCGCGCAGCATCGGCGCGCCGGCATAGATCACGTAGCGCAGGCTGGAATGGTCGTGACGGTCCACCGCCTCGTGGCCGGCCAGCGCGCTGAGGATGCTCGGCACCGTGAAGATGTTGGTGATCCTGTGCCGTTCGATCAGCCGGAACACCTCCTCCGGATCGAGGCGCGGGCTTTCGGTCAGCACGCTCGGCACGCCCCGGGCCACCTGGATGAGCTGGTGAATGCCCGCCCCGTGCGACAGCGGCGCCACCACCAGCGAGGCATCGCGCTCGCTCATGCCGGGCATCAGGTCGGCGAGATGGTTGGTGATCACGAAGGCCATCTGCCCGTGGCTGAGCACGGCGGCCTTCGGCTTCCCGGTGGTGCCGGAGGTAAAGAAGAACCAGCAGGGATCGTCGCGCTCGACCGGCTCCGCGCGAAACCGCGTGCCCATGCCGGCGCGCACGAGGTCGCTGTAATGGTGCTCGCCCGGGCGCTGCTTGCCGAAGCACACGATCAGCCCGACCCCGGCCGCCCGCGCGGCATCGGCATGATCGGCGAACTCCGCGTCGTAGATCATCGCCGTTGCCCGGGAGGTTTGCGCGATATGCGCCACATCGGCGGGCAGGATCCGGAAGTTGGTCGGCACCCACACCGCACCGAGCTTGAAGGTGGCGAACATGGTCTCGAACATCTCGTTCGAGTTGCGCGCGTGCACGATCACCTTGTCGCCCTTGCCGACGCCGAGCTTGAGCAGCGAATTGGCGAAGGCGTCCACACGGGCGTTCATTTCCGCCCAGTTCCAGCTGCGCTCGCCCCAGATGACGGCGGGCGCGCCCGGCAGCCGGGTCGCCGCCTGGGTGAGAAGGTCGCCGAGGTTCATCACCCGGTTGGACATGCGTGCCAGACCGCTCATGTCAGCGCACCCGTTCCAGGATGGAGACGTAATTCGCGACCGCCGCGCCGCCCATGTTGAACACGCCGGCCAGCTCCGGCGCGTCGAGCTGCATGTCGCCGGCCTCCCCCGCAAGCTGCATGGCCGCCATCACGTGCTGCGAGACGCCCGTCGCCCCGATGGGGTGGCCCTTGGACTTCAGTCCGCCGGAGGGATTGACCGGCAGCCGCCCCTCGAAGGTCGAAATGCCCTCGTCGATGATCGACGCCCCCTGCCCCGGCTCGGCGAGACCCATCGCCTCGTATTCGATCAGTTCCGCGATGGTGAAACAGTCATGGGTCTCCACGAAGGACAGGTCCCACACCGACACGCCGGCCTCCTCGCAGGCCTGCTGCCAGGCCAGAGCGGCGCCCTCGAAGAACGTGTTGGACCGCCGGCTGAGCGGCAGGAAGTCGTTGACCTGACAGGCCGCGCGAAAGCCGATGGCGCGCGGCGCCGTGGCCCGCGCCGCATCCGCGTCCGACAGCACCAGCGCCGCCGCCCCGTCGGAAATCAGCGAGCAGTCGGTACGCCTCAGCGGTCCCGCCACGATGGGATTCTTTTCAGAGACCGTGCTGCAGAAGTCGAAATCGAAGGGCTTCTGCATGTGCGCATAGGGATTGCGCAGACCGTTCGCATGGTTCTTCGCGGCAATGCGCGCCAGAGCGTCGGAGCGATCGCCGTATTTCTGGAAATACGCCTGCGCGATGTTGGCGAACACCCCGGCGAACCCGCCGTCCACATCCGCCTCTTCCTTGCGATAGGAGGCGCCGAGAAGAATGTCGCCGACCTCCGCCGTCGGCGTCGCGGTCATCTTCTCCGCGCCGATCACCAGCACATTGCGCGCCCGCCCGCTCTCGATGGCCTGCAGCCCCGTTCGGATCGCGGAAGAGCCTGTCGCACAGGCGTTTTCCGTCCGCACGGCCGGCACGTGACGCAGCTCCGGCACGGCGAGGCTGACCATGGAGGCGGAGAAGTCCTGACGGCTGAAACCGTTGTTGAACACCCCGAGAACGACCGCATCGATGTCCTGCGGCGAAAGCCCGGCATGTTCGATCGCCTTGCCCGCGACCTCTTCGACCAGGGCCTCAATATCCGGCGCGGATGACTTTCCAAACCGGGTATGAGACCATCCCACGATACATGCGGACATGACACCTTCCCTACGTGATCCCTCAACTCACGCAGAAAAAGATACTTGCTGAGATCGGCATAGTTGTGCCTATTTTAGGCTGCACCCGCTAGATCCGTGCATGGCTCCGGCTCAAAAATCAAAATTCGGAGGGTTTTCATGTTCACCATTGATGAAACTGACCGTCGCATTCTGCGCGCGATGCAACTGGACGGCACCCTGACCGTTTCCGACATCGCCGAGCGGGTCGGCCTGTCGCAGTCGCCCTGTTCGCGCCGCATCAGCCGGATGACAGAAGAAGGCATCATTCTGGGAAAAACGGTGCGGCTCGACCGCAAGAAGCTCGGCTTCGACGCCGTCGTGCTGGCCCGCATCAAGCTGACCGAGCACGGCCGGCAGTCGCTGAGCGTCTTTCAGGACGCCGCGCTGACGATTCCCGAAGTTCAGGTGGTGCAGCTCATGCTCGGCGAATTCGACTTCAACCTGCGCGTGGTGGTGCGCGACATGGATCACTTCCAGACCCTGCTGCGCGACAAGCTGGTGATGCTGCCCGGCGTGCGCGAGATCCAGAGCACGGTGCTGCTGGAGGAGATGAAATACACCACCGCGCTGCCGCTCTAGATCGCAGGCGAAGGTCCGCGCCCGCCCCGGCGGCGCGCGGACCCCGGGACGCTCAGCCGGCAGCGAGGACGCCGCCTGCGCGGTCGGCCGGCGGGATGGCGAGCACGTCGCGGTCGGCGTGACGCAGCACCTCTTCCACCACGCTGCCGAGCCACGCCTTGGCCAGCCCTTTGCGGCGGGTGGCCACGACGATGCATTCGGCGCGCTGCTCGTCCGCCGCCGCCAGGATCGTCTCGGCCGCGCTCGCCCGCTGCGGGCGCACCAGCCGCCGGGTCCAGGCCCCTTCAAGCCCGTCGGCGAAGGCGGCCAGCGCCGCATCCGCCTCGGCTTGAGCCGCCGCGACCTCACCCCGGCGTCCGCGGTCGTCCAGCGCATGGCCCATCGCCAGGCGGGTTTCCTCGGCGTTGAAGACATGCAGCAGCGAGCGCGCCGCGCGCGGCGCGAGATCGAGATCCGCGAAGCGGCGCACCATGTGCCCGGTCCCCTCGCCGAGGTCGACCGCCAAGAGGACGTGGTGGTAAGGGCCCACCGGCGGCGCATTGGCCATCAGCACGGGGCAGGCGACGGAGCGGATCGTGCGCTCCGCCGTGGTGCCGACGAACACGTCCCGCAGCGCCTGCCGGCGGTGCGGCCCGACCACCAGCAGATCGGCCGCCGTGTCCTGCGCCGCGCGCACGATGCCGGCGAAGGGGTCGGCCAGGATGATCCGCGCGTCGCACGCGACGCCGTCGACGGAGCGCACCGTCGCGGCCTGCTCGCGCAGCAGTTCGCTCGCCAGTTCCCGCTCGCTGTCGACGATCCGGCGCGGCTGGTCGTCGTCGACCACATGCACCAGCGACAGCGCCGCCCCGGACTGGCGCGCCAGCAGCGTCGCGCGGCGCAAGGCCCGGTCCGAGCGTTCCGAAAAGTCCGTGGCCACCAGAATCGTCTTCATCGCCTGCTCCTGCACCCCGCCGTCAAGCCAAGCCAACCACGAAAGATCGACGCAGGATTTGACCTCGCTCAATCATCCGGCGCCAATCTCGGGTATTCTGCGCAAAACATCGTCAAAAAGGCATATCCGATGGCACGTGACCACTATCAGACCGTCAAGGAAGTCGCCGACCGGCTGAAGGTCGGCGAAGCCACCGTTCGCCACTGGATCCGGGAGGGCGACTTGCGGGCCATCGACATCGGCAAGGGCTGGCGCATCGCCGACACGGATCTCGATGCCTTCCTGCGCGCCCATGCCACGCGCGCCCGAGACGACACGACCGCCTCCCCGCCAGACACGGCCGGACCGGCGACCCACCGAACGTTGGAAGGCGCGCCTCCAGGGCCCTCCTCCCCGTCCGCCTCCTCCGCTCAAGATCGCGAGCCCTGATGGACATTCTGGTTCACTCTCCCTTCGCCGAGGTCGCCGCCCTTCTCGTGATGGCGGCCGGCATCGGCCTGTTCGGCATCCTGCTGCGCCAGCCGCTGATCGTCAGCTTCATCGCGGTCGGCCTGATCGCCGGTCCCTCCGCGCTCGATGTGGTGCGCTCGGACGCCCAGATCGACCTCTTGTCGAAGCTCGGCATCGCCGTTCTGTTGTTCCTGGTCGGCATCAAGCTGGATGTGAAGCTGATCCGCTCGCTCGGCAGCGTCGCCCTTCTCACCGGTCTCGGTCAGGTGCTCTTCACCTCGGTGTTCGGCTACATGATCGGTCTGGCCCTGGGGCTCGGGCACGTCACCAGCCTCTATGTCGCCGTGGCGCTGACCTTTTCCTCAACGATCATCATCGTGAAGCTCCTGTCCGACAAACGGGAGATCGACGCCCTGCACGGGCAGATCGCCCTCGGCTTCCTGATCGTTCAGGATCTCGTCGTCGTGATCGCCATGATCGTGCTGTCGGCCATTGGCATCGGCGCGGCGGCCGACGGGGGCCACGGCGGCGGGTCGGTGCTCAGGGTCCTGCTGTCGGGCGTGGCGATGGTCGCGCTGGTCGTGGTCTTCGTGCGCTATGTCGCCGATCCGCTGACCGAGCGGCTGGCGCGCGCGCCGGAACTGCTCGTCATCTTCGCCATCGCCCAGGCCGCGATGTTCGCCGCCATCGGCGACTTCGTCGGGCTCGGCAAGGAGGTCGGCGGGCTGCTGGCCGGCGTCTCGCTCGCCTCCACGCCCTATCGCGAGACCATCGCGGCGCGGCTCGCGCCCTTGCGGGACTTTCTGCTGCTGTTCTTCTTCATCGCGCTCGGCGCGACGCTCGACCTGTCGCTGCTCGGCACGCATGTGACCGGCGCCATCGTCTTCTCGCTCTTCGTGCTGATCGGCAACCCGCTGATCGTCCTCGCGATCATGGGGGCGATGGGCTACCGCAAGCGCACCGGCTTCCTCGCCGGGCTGACGGTGGCGCAGATCAGCGAGTTCTCGCTGATCTTCGTCGCCATGGGCGTGTCGCTCGGTCATGTGCGCGAGGATGCGCTCGGCCTCGTCACCATGGTCGGCCTGGTGACCATCGCCGCCTCCACCTACATGATCACCTATTCGCACCGGCTCTATGCGCTGTTCGAACCGCTGCTCGGCGTCTTCGAGCGCCGCGGCACCCCGCGCGAACCCTCCGACGCCGACGCCCTTCAGGCCAAAGGCTACACGGCCATCATCTTCGGCCTCGGCCGCTTCGGCACGGCGATCGGCCTGCGCCTCCAAAAGCGCGGCATTCCGGTGCTCGGCGTCGACTTCAATCCGCTCGCCATCCGTCGCTGGCGCGAGCTCGGCCTGGACACCGAATTCGGCGACGCGACCGATCCGGAGTTCGTGACCGACCTGCCGCTTCAGCGCACGGAGTGGATCGTGTCGACCGTTCCGATCCACCCGACCGGCCTCAGCCACGAGGACACGCGCACCACGCTGATCCAGCTGACCCGCGCGGCCGGCTTCCGGGGACGAATCGCGGTGACCTCGCACACGACGCGCGACACGGAAGATCTGTTCGGATCGGGTGCCGACATCGTGCTGGAGCCGTTCCAGGACGCGGCCGACCGGGCGGTCGAACTCCTGAGCGGCGCGCCGGAGGAAGAACGAACCGACATTCCGACCCTGCGCAGCGAGGAAAAGGAGCCGTCGTGACGGGACGCGACCCGCGCGTCTCCTTCTCCCGGAGGCCCCTCGGGAGGTTCGACACCGAATTGACTCGCCTTTAAGGTTTCGTTTATCTGAGGCTGCTGAAGGTTTCGCGTGACTGCGAATGAAAAGGGAACACGGTGAGGCGTACCCATCAGGGACCGAATCCGTGGCTGCCCCCGCAACTGTGAGCGGTGAGTGGACGTTCGAAGAACCACTGACGCGGCGAGGACGCCGTGTTGGGAAGGGGAACGCCCGCCAGGACCCGCAAGCCAGGAGACCTGCCCTCGGCCGTCACCCGATCTTCGACACGGGGTGTGTCGAAGCGCGGCCTTCCGTTGAGGTGACACCCGAACCGTAACCTGCGCCGAAGCGTGCGGGCGACATCTGTCGCACCCCGTTTCCCGCACAGGTTGTCATAAGGCGTCTGGCCGCGCGAAAAGCGTGTCAGCGAACGACAGGGGTGTATCCGAATGACTGCGACATCCACACGATGCGCATGGGGTTATGGAATTGCGAGCGTGCTCGCCGTCACGGGACTGACGGCAATGTCCGCGACCACGGTCATTGCCGAGGAGATCGATCTCGACGCGGTCGTCGTCTCCGCCGGGCGCACGCCGGTCGCCGCCGAGGCGGTGGGCCGCGCGCATACGGTGATCACGGGCACGGAGTTGGAAGAGACGCAGACGCGCTATGTCGCCGACGCCCTGCGCCGGGTGCCGGGGCTGGCGGTGTCGCGCACCGGTGCCGCGGGTGGCGTCACGCAGATCCGCGTGCGCGGCTCGGAAGCGAACCACGTGCTGGTTCTGATCGACGGCGTCGAGGTTTCGGCGAGTTCCAGCGGTGAATACGATCTCGGCGGGCTGCTTGCGGAAGACATCGACCGCATCGAGGTGCTGCGCGGACCGCAGAGCGCGCTTTACGGTTCCAACGCCATGGCCGGCGTCATCAGCATCACCACCAAGGGCGGTCTGCGCAACGACCTGCGGATCACGGGCCGCGCCGAAGGCGGCACCGACGGCACGCGGCTCGGCGCGGCCAGCGTGCGCGGCGGCGGCGAGACCTTCGACATCGCCGTGTCCGCCGCCTTCCGGGAAAACGACGGCTTCAACCTGTCCGATTTCGGCTCCGAGAAGGACGGCGGTCACAATGGCACGCTGAACGGCAAGCTGAACTGGGACATCACCGATGCGCTCACCTTCGACTGGAGCGCGCGCTACGTCGACCGCAAGACCGCGACGGACGACCAGGACTTCCGCCGGCCCGACCGACCGACCCAGGGTCTGGTGATCGACACCTTGAGCAATTCGGAAAACCGCGAGTTCTTCACCGGCGCCGGCCTGTCGTGGACCCTGTTCGACGACCGCCTCGTGCAGAAGGCGCGCGTCGAATACACCGACATCGAGCGGCGCGACTACAACGCGGTGAACGGATCGCCAAGCGGCAACGAGGACCAGCGCATCCACGCCAGCTACCAGGCGACCGGCACCTTCAGGACCGATTTTCTCGAAGCCGAGCACAGCCTGACCGCCGCGCTGGAATGGGAGCGGGAATCCTTCAAGTCCGCCTTTCCCGCGACCCCGGCGCAGGTGCCGACCCAAAGCCGCGATCTGGTGGGCTATGTCGCGGAGTATCGGGGCGCGTTCCTGGACCGGGTCTTCGTCAGCGCGGGTCTGCGCTACGACCAGAACGAGGCCTTCAAGGACAGCGTGACCTACAGCGCCAGCGCCGCCTACAAGGTGCATGAGACCGGCACGCGTTTTCATGCCTCGGTCGGCACCGGCGTCACCAACCCGACCTTCTACGAGCAGTTCGGCTTCAATCCCGGACGCTTCAACGGCAATCCGAACCTGAAGCCGGAAGAGAGCTTCGGCTGGGACATCGGCGTCGAGCAGCGCCTGTGGAACGACCGGCTCACGCTGGATGTGACCTACTTCCGCGAGCGTCTGGAAAACGAGATCACGACGACCTTCCCGCCGCCGACCTTCATCGGCACGCCGGTCAACCTGAACGGCACCTCGAAGCGGCAGGGCGTGGAAGTGGCCATGGGCCTGGAGGTTCTCGACAATCTCTTCGTCAAGGGCAGCTACACCTATCTTGACGCGACCGATCCGTCCGGCACGGAGGAAGTCCGCCGTCCGAAGCACTCCGGCGCCTTCGGCGTGATCTACGGCTTCAACGAGGGACGCGGCAACGTCTTCCTCGACGCGGTCTACAACGGGCGGATGTTCGACAACGAGTTCGTCAACGCCACCCCGCGCACCCGCGTCAAGCTGGACGACTATCTGCTCGTCAATGTCGGCGCCGACTACCGCGTCGCGGAGCATGTGACGCTCTTCGGACGCATCGAGAACCTTCTCGACACGAACTACGAGGAGATCTACGGCTACAACACGGCCGGCATCACCGCCTACGCCGGCGTGAAGGCCACGTTCTGACGACCGGGTCCGACCACGGGGCGGGCGCGATCCTGCATCGCGCCCGGCTTTCGCCCGAGACTGCTCCGCCTGAACGCGCGCCCGGCGCACAGGCGCGAAGCCCAAAGTGTGCGGCCGACGCGATGCCTCCGATGCCCACCATGACGCCCTCTTCGCTCTCGCCCCTGGCCGCCACCGGCGCGCCGGCCTCGCGCGCACGGGCACTGCTGCGCCGGAGCCTGCGATGGCGCCTGCAGTGCGCGGGGCTCGCGCTTGCGGGCCTCGTCTACCTCGCCGGCGCGGGGCCCACCCTTGCGGAACCCTCAGCGGAACCGCCCCGGCGCGTCGTCTCGATCAACCTGTGCACCGATCAGCTGGCCATGCTGATCGCGGCACCGGGACAACTGGTGTCGGTCTCGCGGTTCGCGCGCGATCCCGGCATGTCGCTGATGACCGCCGAGGCGGATCGGTTTCCCATCAACCACGGTCTGGCGGAGGAGGTCTTCCGGCTCGAGCCGGATCTGGTGCTCGCCGGCACCTTCACCAAGCGCGCAACCGTCAACCTGTTGCGGCGGCTCGACCGGCGGGTGGAGGAATTCGCGCCGGCCAACGATTTCGACGATATCCGCGCCGCCGTGCGGCGCATGGGCGCCCTGCTGGGTCAAGAGACCCGCGCGCAGGCGTTGATCGCCGGGCTCGACGCGGAACTGGCGGCGGCGCGCGAACACGCGGGGCGCCCGCGCCCGACGCCGGCGCCCGTGATCGGCTCCTTTGCCGCCAACAGCTTCACCACCGGCGACGGCACGCTGGAAAACGCCATCGTGACGCGGGCCGGCTACCGCCATCTCGGCGCGGATCTGGGGCTGGCCGGCACCACCCGGCTGCCGCTGGAGGCCCTCGTGCTCGCCGATCCGGATTACCTGCTGGTGTGGGAGCGGTATGCGTCCGACCCCTCGCGGGCGGCCGCCGTGGTGCGCCATCCCGCGCTCGAGGCCCGCTTCGGGGAGACGCGCCGCGTCGCGGCCGATACCCGCGCCTGGATCTGCGGCACGCCGCTCACCGCCTCGGCCATTACCCGGCTGCGCGCCGCGGTGGACGCGGTGACGCCGCGGCGCGAGGCCGCGCGATGACCGCCGGGCGCCGCTACGCGCTTCTGCTGATCGCGCTCGCCGCCCTGGTGCTGACGCTCTTCGCGCTCTCGCTGGGCATCGGACAGGTGTGGATCGATCCGACCCGCCTCATCGCCGCCCTGGGCGACACCGAGAGCGCGGAAGCGGTGGTGCTGGCCGAAATCCGCCTGCCGCGCGCGATCCTGGCGCTTTGCGTCGGCGCCATCCTCGGCCTGTCGGGCGCCGTGCTGCAGGGGTTCTTGCGCAATCCGCTGGCCGAGCCGGGGCTGATCGGCATTTCCGCGACCGCCTCGCTCGGCGCGGTGATCGCCATCTATGCGGGGCTCACCGCGATCCACCCCTATGCGCTGCCGCTGTCGGCGCTGATGGGCGCGCTGGTCGCCGTGGCGCTGCTGCAGGCGCTCACCGGGCGGACCACCGATATCCTGACGCTGATCCTCGCCGGCGTGGCCCTGTCCTCGCTTGCCGGGGCGCTGACATCGCTTGCCCTCAACCTGTCGCGCAATCCCTTCGCCGCGCTCGAAATCGTGTTCTGGATGCTCGGCTCGCTGACCGACCGCAGCATGGTGCATGTCGGCCTCGCCCTGCCCTTCATCGTCGTCGGCGGCGTGCTGCTCGCCCTGACCGCGCGCGCCCTCGACGCGCTCAGCCTCGGTGCCGATGTCGCCCGCAGTCTCGGCGTCAACCTGGGGCGCACGCGCACGCTCGTCGTGCTCGGCACGGCCATCGGCGTCGGCGGCGCGACCGCCGTCAGCGGCGCCATCGGCTTCGTCGGGCTGATCGTGCCGCATCTGCTGCGCCCGCTGGTCGGGCACAAGCCGGGACGGCTGCTGCCGGCAAGCGCGCTCGGCGGCGCGGTGTTCCTGCTCGCCGCCGACATTTCCGTGCGCCTGATCATGCCGGAACGCGATCTCAAGCTCGGCGTGGTCACGGCAATCATCGGTGCGCCCTTCTTCCTGTGGCTGCTCGTCAGCCTGCGGAGGCGTGCCTCATGATCGCCCTCGCCTGTCGCAACGTGACGGTCCGTCGCGGCGTCCGCCCGGTCGTCAACGCGATCTCCTTTTCCGCCGAAACGCCCGGCCTCGTCGGCATCGTCGGTCCGAACGGCGCCGGCAAGTCGACGCTGATGCGCGCCCTCGTCGGCCTTCAGGCGCATGACGGCGAGATTCTCTGGGGCGGCACCCCGGTCACCCGCATGGATGCCGGGGACCGGGCGCGGAAAATCGCCTTCCTGCCGCAGGACCGGGCGGTCCATTGGGCGCTGACCTGCCTCGATGTCGTGCTGCTTGGCCGCCTGCCGCATCGCTCCCCCTTCGCCGCGTCCTCGGCGCGCGATCTGCGCCATGCCCGCGAGTCCATGGCCCGCATGGACGTGCTGGCGTTCGCCGGCCGATCCTTCGACACGTTGTCGGGCGGCGAGCAGGCGCGCGTGCTGATCGCCCGGATGCTGGCGCAGGACCCGCGCGTCCTCGTCGCCGACGAGCCGGTCAACGGCCTCGACCCGGCGCACCAGATCGCCCTGATGGAGCATTTTCAGGCGCTTGCACGCGAGGGACGCGCGGTCTTCGTCTCGCTGCACGATTTGACGCTGGCCAGCCGCTGGTGCGACCGTCTGCTGGTGCTCGACGACGGCCGGCTCGCCGCCGACGGCGCACCGGGCGAGACGCTCGACGCCGATCTGCTCGCCCGCGTCTACGGCATCCGCGCCGAAACGCTCGTTCTGGACGGGCACCCCGCGATCGTTCCGGCCGCGCGGCTGCCGCGGGCGCCCGGCCGCCCGCCGGAGGGCGCGCGCCCAACAGGGAGATGACCGAATGACAGCCGCCACGCTCGTCGAGCTTCTCGGCCGCTATCTGGAAAACCGCGACGCGGGCTGGAGCATCGGCTCCTTCGGCGCGATCGGAGAGTTTCACCAGCGCGCGGACGACGAGGTCGTCGTGGACCGCCCCGACGCCCTGTGCCGCGCCACCGACAAGGGCGGGTTGCGGCTCGATCCGGCGCAGGTGGCGGATGCCTTCCCGCTTGCCTACGAGACGCTCAGCCCGCGCCCCGAACGCTGGGGACAGGGTCTGGCGCTGTGCCTGCCCGAAGCGGCGGCGCGCTGTCCGCGCCGCGACGTGCTGACGGAACTCGGTCCGGACACGGCCGCGATCCGGCCGCAGGACCGGGGCGGCAGTCTCTTCGACATGGGGCTCGACCAGCCGCAGATCGAATTCTGCATCCGCACCGACGACCCCGAGCTTCTTGCGATCCTGCGCGAAGCGGCGGGCCGGTCCCTGATGGACCCGTCGAACCCGGCCATGGCGGCCATTCTCGCCGCCCATCCCCACCGCGTGGTGCGCTCCGCGCTCGGGCGGGTGGAGGTCTATCAGAAGATCGGCGGACCCGACACCGGCGGCGTCTCGCCGGACGGGCCGCACACCCATGTGCTGCCCAAGCTGCTGCGCGCCGGGCGCACCCATTCGGCCAACATTCCCGTTCCCGCGGGCTTTCTGCCCTGTGCCAGTTTGCATCCGCCGAGCCCGGTGATGGGCCATCGCGGCGAGGACATTCCCTTCGACGTTGGCCGTTTCGAGGCCTTCGAGGCACTGCTGCGGCGGTTCGGCGACACCGACTATGTGGCGGCCAAGGACGCGCTCCTGCAGGCGCTGGACGAGGGCCGCGAGGAAATGGTCGACGATCCGGGCAGCCGGCTGACGCGCACGGGGCTGCGCAACGCGCTGCGCCAGCAGGTCCGCCAGGCGGAGCGCCTCGCCCGGCCCAACATGGCGTTTCGGCTCGCGCGACTGAGCGCGCGGCTCGACCGGGTGCTGGCCGCCGAGGAGACCGATCCCGACCGCCCCGGCCACGAGGCCGAGCGCGCCTGACGCTGCGGCCCGCCTCAGCGACTCAGCCGCCCGGGGGCGCGTGGATCTGCGCCGCCGCGCGAAAGGCGGCCGCGCGGCCGCCCATGCCCGATCCAGCTGGGTCCGATCCAGATGGGCTCGATCCAGATGGGCCCGATCCGCCCGCGCCCGTCCCTTTCGGCACCATTGGCGGACCCGCCATCGTCCGGGTCTCGCCCGACAGGAGCTCCAGATGGGCGGCGTTCAGCCGGAACACGCGTTCAAGCGTCCGCGCGCCGAGCACCGCGTGAGGATCGCCGACGCTGTCCACCGTGCCCCGGTCGAGCACGATCACCTCGTCGGCGAAGGCGCGCGCGAGCGGCAGGTCGTGCAGCACCGCGATCACACCGAGCCCCCGCCGGGCCGCGTCCCGCGCGATCTCCAGCACCTCCACCTGATGGCGCAGATCGAGGCTTGCGGTGGGCTCGTCGAGGAAGAGATAGCGCGGTTCGCCGTCGACCCTCGGCTCCCAGACCTGGCACAGCGCGCGGGCCAGATGCACGCGCTGCTTCTCGCCGCCCGAGAGCGTCTGATAGATCCGCTCGCAGTAGCCCGCCAGATCCACCATGGCGAGCGCCCGGGTGACGATCTCCGCCCCCCCGGCGACCCGCTCCCGACCGGTGGCGCGCCGCCCGGTGCCGGGCCCGCTCAGGCCCAGTTCGACGACCTCGCCGACCCGGAACGGGAAACTCAGTTGCGACGCCTGCGGCAGCACCGCCCGGCGGCGGGCGAGATCGGCGGCGGAGTAGCGCGCCAGATCGCGCCCGAACAGCTCCACGCGCCCGCGCGACGGCGCCCGTTCGCCGGTCAGGCAGCCGAGCAGCGTCGTCTTGCCGGCGCCGTTGGGGCCGACGATGACGGTCAGCCGGCCGGGTGGAAACACGAGATCGACGCCGTCCAGCAACGGACGTCCGGAAACGCTCACGCCGAGATCATGGGTGCGCAACATGGCAGGCCTCACAGGTCGATGATCGATCGCCGTCGCAGCAGGATCGACAGGAAGACGGGCGCGCCGATCACCGCCATCACGATGCCGATCGGCAGTTCGGCGGGCGCGACGACGGTGCGGGCGAAGGTATCCGCCGCCACCACGAGCATGGCGCCGAGCAGCGCGCATCCGGGCAGCAGCAGGCGATGATCCGGCCCGAAGGCGACGCGCAGCAGATGCGGGACGACGATGCCGACGAAGCCGATGACGCCGGCGGCGGCGACCGCCCCGCCGGTCGCGGCGGCGGTCGCGACAACCACCCGGCGCTTCAGCCGCTGCGGCTCGTGGCCGAGGTGGAAGGCTTCCGCCTCGCCGAGCAGCAGAGCGTTGAGCGCCTGCGCGATCAGCGGAATGGCCGCCAGCACCAGAGCGACGAAGGGAAGCAGCGCCACCACATGCGCCCAGGTGGCCCCGCCGAGACTGCCCATGCTCCAGAAGGTGAAATCGCGCAGCTCGCTGTCGTCGCTGAGAAAGATCAGATAACCGGTGAGCGCGCCGGTCAGCGCGGCGATGGCGATGCCGGCCAGCAGCATGGTCGCGACCGAGGTGCGCCCCCGGCGCGTCGCGATGGCATAGAGCACGAGCGTGGTCGCCAGCCCGCCCAGAAAGGCGGAGATAGGCAGCGCATAGACCGCGAGATGCCCCGCCACTTCCAGTCCGACCACGCCGCCGAGCACGATGGTCGCGACCGCCGCAAGGGCCGCCCCGGCGGACACGCCGACCAGCCCCGGATCGGCCAGCGGATTGCGGAACAGGCCCTGCATCATCGCGCCGGCAACGGCAAGGGCCGCGCCGACGAGACAGCCGAGGATCGTGCGCGGCAGGCGGATGTCCAGCAGGATCACCCGCTCGCGCGTCATGGCGGCGGCGTCGCCGGTCTCGCCGGCAAGGGCGGACGCGGCCACCTCCACCAGATCGCCGAGCGACACGGCGGCCGGCCCGACGGCGAGCGAGACGACCACGGTCGCCGCAAGGCCGACCGCGAGCACGGGCAGGGCAAGCCGCCGCGCCGCGGCACGCCCTTCGCTGCGTCGGCAGGCCGCCGTCTCGTCAGTCATCCCGCGCGTCCTCGCCGCCGCGCAGCCGCGCGGCCAGATCGCGCACCGCCTCGGCCGTGCGCGGACCGAAGCCGAGCAGATACAGCCCGTCCATCGCGATGATGCGGTCGTGCTGGCCGGCCCGCGTCAGCGCGACGCCGGGCATCCGGCGCACGGCCTCGGAAGGCTCGCTCCCGTGCCGGCGCATGGTGACGATGGCCGCCGGATCGGCGGCGATCAGCGCCTCGCGGGTGACCGGCTTGAACCCGGAAAACCCGGAAAACACATTGGTTCCGCCGGCCAGCGCGATCATGGCATCGGCGGAGGTCCCCGCTCCGGCCGCCATCGGGCGCCCCCCGGCCATCGACATGAGAAAGGCGACCGACGGCGCGCCGCCGCTTTCGCGCGCGGCCGCCTGGGCCTCCGCGCGCGCCGCATCGAGGTCGCGCGCAACGCGCTCGGCCAGCTCCGCAGCCGCGGCTTCCGCGCCGAGGGCATCGCCGACGGCGAGGATCTTCGCCCGCAAGCCCGGCCCGTCGTAGCCCTCCGGGATCTCCACGAAGGGCACGGATGCCTCGCGCAGCACGTCGATGACCTGCGGCGGGCCTGCCCCCTCGATGGCGATCACGAGGTCCGGCGCGCGCGACAGAACCCCTTCGGCGGAGAGCGCCCGCATGTAGCCGACATCGGGCAGATCCCCGGCGGCCTGCGGATAGCGGCTTGTCGTGTCGACCGCGACGAGCCGGTCCTGGGCGCCGAGCGCGAAGACGATCTCCGTGATCGATCCGCCGATGGAGACGATGCGGGACGCCCCCTCCCCGGCCTGCGCCGGCGGTCCGGCGAGAACCGCGAGAGCCGCCGCCAGGACGGCGAGCGAGAGGACGGCGCCCCTGCGCCGGCCCTCAACGGCGAGACGTCGGAAACCCCGTGAAACAAACATGGCGGACCTTTCAGTTCGAGTGTCCCGGCGATGCGAGTGCCCGGCCGATGCGAGGACCAGGGCAACGGGACGGCCGGATCGGTGAGCGATGGCCGGGCGCGCGCCGCCCGTTGCGGGTCGACGGACGGCCAGTTTCGAAGCGTTCTAAGTTGCGAGCTGCTCGCAACAACTTTCTTGACTCGATTACTCAAGTTTAATTAGGAACGCAAGCACGGCCTCGCGCCCCGTCCCGCTCACGGGCTTGGCGCGGCCCGCCCCATACCCCTGCCGGCATCTGGCCGGCACGACGCTCCTTCGACGGATCCGCGAGCAGCCTCCGCCGCATGTCGGCCCGACGGCACGCCAGCCAGTCTCCGTCTCTTCCAACCAGACGAGGCAAGAGATGCGACCTTTCGTGCGCCCTGCGGCGCTGCTGCTTGCAACCACGGCACTGGCCGGCCCGGGAGGTGCCGCTTTGGCGGCCTCCGACGCGCCGGTGCTGCTCGACACCGTCACCGTCAGCGCGGCGCGCACCGAGGAAGCCTCGGTCGACGCATTGTCGTCGCAAAGCGTGGTCTCGGCGGAGACGGTCCGCCAGAGCGAAGCGGACCGGATCTCCGACCTTCTGCGCGCGGTTCCCGGCATCGCCGTGCAGGAGGCCGCCGATTCGCCGGCGGCGGCCATCAACATCCGCGGCCTTCAGGATTACGGCCGCGTGGCGGTCACCATCGACGGCGCCCGGCAGAACTTCCAGGCAAGCGGCCACGGCCTGAGCGGCGGCTCCTTCCTCTTCGAGCCCGAATTTCTCGACACGGCGACGGTGGTGCGCGGCCCGGTCGCCAACCTCTACGGCTCGGGCGCCATCGGCGGCGTGGTGAGTTTCAAGACCAAGTCGCCCTCCACCTTCCTGCGCGCCGGCGAGACATGGGCGGTGGAGAACTTCAGCCAGGTGTCCACCAACAACGGCATCGCGCAAGGGCTGACCGGGGCGGCGCGCATCGACGACAGCTTCGCCGCGCTCGGCAGCGTCGTCTTCCGCAACACCTGGGCCTACAGGGACGGCGACGGCAATCGCATCCGCAATTCGGCCAATGAGCTGCTGAGCGGGCTGGTCAAGGCGCAGGTCACGCCCTCCGAGGGGCAGGTCCTGACGCTCGGCGCCATGGTCAACAGCGGCGAGTACCGCTCCGGCGGCGCGACCTCGACCAATTACGACAATTCCGTCGTCGCCAGCACGGTCTCGCTCGACTACGCCTTCGAGGCGCTGGACCACGACTGGATCGATCTGGGCGTCGGCGCCTATTGGACGGCGACCGATCTCGACCAGACCCATGTCACCGGCGCCCTCACCGGCAACACCCGCAACTTCCGCATCGACACCGTCGGCTTCGACGTCAACAACACCGCGCGCTTCGACACCGGCGCGCTGCACCACGCGCTCACCATCGGCGGCGATCTGTTCCACGACAGCGTGGATGTGGTCGATCCGGCGGGCACCGCCGGCCTTTACACGCCGTCCGGCAATCGCACGGTCTATGGGGCGTTCCTGCAGAACACGGTCGGCTATTCGGACTGGCTGGAGGTGATCGGCGCGCTGCGTTTCGACGGCTACACGCTCTCGGGCCAGGGCACGAGTTCCAGCGGCCAGCGGATTTCGCCGAAGGTCACCGTCGGCCTGTCGCCGCTGGAGCGCACCGCGCTGCATGGCATCCAGGTCTATGGCACCTATGCGGAAGGCTACCGCGCGCCCGCGATCACCGAAACGCTGATCGCCGGCACCCACCCCTTCCCGGCCTTCGACTTCCTGCCGAACCCGGATCTGAAGCCGGAAACCGCGCACACGCTGGAAGCGGGCATCAACGTCAAGCGCAACGACCTGTTCACCGCCGGCGACACCTTGCGCCTCAAGGCCGCCGTCTATCGCAACGACGTCGACGACTTCATCGACATCACCGGCGTCGGCCCCTTCAATCCGGCCTGTTTCGGCCCCTGCGCCTATCAGTATCAGAACGTCGCGAGGGCGCGGATCGAGGGCGTGGAACTCGAGGCGAGCTACGACGCGGGCTGGATCTTCGCCGGCCTGTCGGGCCAGCATCAGCGCGGCGAGGACCGCACGACCGGCGCGCCGCTCGATTCGATCCCGGCCAACAAGCTGGTCACCACGCTCGGGTTTCGCGCTTTCGAGGAAAAGGCCACGCTCGGCGTGCAGTGGGAAGCGGTCGATGCCCAGACGCGGGTAAGCACCGCGGCGCCCAGCGAGGCCTACAACCTCGTCAACCTGTTCGCCTCCTACGCCCCGCGCGAGGATCTGCGCCTCGGGGTGAATGTCGACAACCTGTTCGACACGCAGTACCGGCCGTTCCTCGACAGCGACGCCTCGCCGGGTCTGGCCGTGAAATTCACCCTGCGCGCGCGGCTCGGCGGATGACCGGGCCACGCACCGCCCCGCCGATGCATCCCGCGCCGCCCGCAGATGCGGCGCGGGACCGGCTCGACCTGGCGCTGTCCGGCACGGTGCCTTGCCTGTGCGGCGAACACATCGCCCAGGCGCTCGATGCGCTCGACCTGCCCGACCGCGGCACTTCCCCGCACTCCCCGATCCCCAACCCCAGGAAAGGATACCTCCCATGTATATCGCCATGAACCGCTTCAAGGTGAAACGCGGCAGCGAAGGCGACTTCGAAACGGTGTGGAAGGCCCGCGACCGGCACCTCGCCAGCGTGCCGGGCTTCGTCGAGTTCCACCTGCTCAAGGGGCCGGAGGCCGAGGATCACACGCTCTACGCCTCGCATACGATCTGGGACAGCCCTGCGAGCTTCGAGGCCTGGACGAAGTCCGAGGCGTTTCGCGCGGCGCACAAGTCCGCGGGCAAGAACATGCCGCTCTACCTCGGCGGACCGCAGTTCGAGGGGTTCGAGGTGATCCTGAGCGAAAGCTGACACGCGCCGGGCACGCCCGGACGCAAACGCTGAACACGGGCGGGAGGGGCGCGACCCCTTCCGCCCTTTTCGCGTGCGCCCCCCGCTCCGGATGCCGGCCGCGACGCCTGTTCCAGGAAGCGGCCGTCGCGCTTGTCCGGTCTTACCGGCGCCGGAAGTCGACCGGCACGCGGAAGGTCAGGCTGGAGCGGCGTATCTCGTCGGGAAACCGGGGCATGCGTCCGGCCCGGCGCAGCATGTCGAGCGCCGCGCGGTCGAGACTGGCCTCGCCGGAGGACGACACGATGCGCCCGCCGCTGACCGATCCGTCCCGCGCCACGGTGAAGCGCAGGGTCGCGGTCCCCTGCAGCCGCCGCCTTTCGGCCTCGCGCGGATAGCGCTTGGCCCGGCGCAGCTTCGACAGGACCTTGCCCTGATAGTTGGTCATCGCCGCCCGGCCGCGGGCTTGCGACTCCGCCGATCCGCGCGCGGCGGAGGCGGCCTGCCCGCTTTGACGCGAAGCGGTCTCGCCGCCGCGCCGGGCATTGCGGTCCGCGTTGCCGCGCGGCGTCGCGGTGCGCGCGGGCGTACGCTCGGGCGTGGGGTCCGGGCGCGGCGCGGCGCGGGCCCAGTCGGGCACCGGCGGCTTGGCGCGGGGGCGTCCGGGCGCGACGCCGGCGACCGTCTCAGCTTCCGTCTCCTCCACCGGAGGGACCGGCGCGGCCTCGACGGGGGCGGCGGGCGCGGGCTCAAGCGCTCGGGGGGCGGCCTCCATCGGCTCGGGCTGCAGGCGTTCGGGCGCCATGGCCTCGACCGTTTCGCGCTCCACGGGCGCGGGATCCACCGGCGCGGGGGTCGAGGCCGCCGGGTCCACGGGGGAGACGGGCCGTGCCGCCCGTTCGGACGGTGCGGGGGCGGGCTCGGGCGTGGCAGGCGCAAGGGCCTGCGTCTCGGTCACGCCGGCAATCACGGCCGGACCCTCGGGCGCGAGGGTCGGCGTGGAGACGGGCGTGGCCGTCTCGACCGGCGGTGCAACGGCGCGGGCAACCTCCGGCACCGCTTGCGGAAGAACCTCGGGGCGCAAAGGCACGGCCGCTCCCGTCGGCGGTTCGACCGGCGCAAGCTCGCGCGCCGCATCGGAGCCGGCCACGAGATCGGCAAGCGACCCAACGACAGAAACGGCGCCCGCCTCGCCGCCGGCGATGGTCGTCCGCTCCGGTCCCTGCAGGGCGGAGAAGGCCAGCGCGTGAAGGGCGAGCGAAACCGCCGCGCCGACGAGAAGCAGGCGGCGTGGCGTCATGGCGCCGCCCGTTGCGTGATCAGAACCACATCGCCGATCCCCGTCGCCCCGAGCCGGGCAAGCACCTCCTTCAGCCGTGCCGCCGGCAGGGCGCGGTCGGCGGCGACACGCACCGGCGACGGGGCGTCCTCCGCCGCGCGCGCCTCGGCAAGCGCAAGCAGATAAGCGTCGAGATCGGTGACCGCGCCATTGTGCGTCAGGCTGCCGTCCTCGGCAATCACCAGCGCGCCGGTCGCGCGCACGGCCTCGTCCTCCGCGATGCTTTCGGGCGCGACGATGTCGCGCGCGTCATCGCGCGAGATGCTACCGGCGAACAGAAAGAAGATCAGCATCAGGAACACGATGTTGATCAGCGGAATGGTGCTGTCCGACGCGGGCTTGCGCCGAAGAAGCGGCGACCTCACGACGCGCCCTCCCGCCCGTTTCGGAACATGGAACATGCTTGAATATCAGAGGGATCGATCATGACCCTGACTCTGTTTGCGAAAGTCATCTCGGACCGCCCCCGGCCCCGTCGCTGAGCACGATCGGCGCGAGCCCCGCCAGCCGGACGGCGCTCACGGCGCTCACCAGGTCCTGCACGCGCGCCCCCTCGCCGGTCCAGATCGCGACCGACCGGGTCGCCCCCTGCCCGAGCGCCTCGAGCCGCTCGGCGAGCGTCTCCGCCGGCACGGGCGCGCCATTGAGATCGAGGCGCGTGGCGTCGTGCACGCGCAGCAGCGCCGGGCGCGCCTCGGCGCCGCCCCCCGCGATGCCTGCGGTCACCGGCGTGACCTGATAGCGGGTGAAGCTCGACGCCAGCATGAAGAACAGCAGAAGCAGGAAGATGACGTCGATCAGCGACGTCAGACCGACCGCCCGCCGCCGCCGGCGCGCGTCACGCGGCATGGCCCACCCCGACGGCCGCTGCGCCGGACCTGCCCTCGGCCCCGGCCACGCGCTCGGCCGGCGCACCGGTGAAGAAGGCGGTGACGAGCGACTCCAGCACCACCTGCTCGCGCTCGAGCCGGCCATCGAACCAGCTGGTGATCGCCGAGACGGGGATCGCGATGGCGAGCCCCACCGCCGTGGTGAGAAGCGCCACCCAGATACCGCCGGCCAGCACGGACGGGTCGACGGCCGCCCCCGCGCCCTGCATGGCGCGGAAGGCCTCGATCATGCCGAGCACCGTGCCGAACAGGCCGATCAGAGGGGCTGTCTGCGCGATCATGTCGAGCGCGCGCAGATAGGAGGCAAGGCCCGACAGCCGGGTGCGGCAGATGCGTTCGGCGTCTTCCTTCAGCGCCTGCCGTGCCGCCGCGTCGCCCACGGGGTGGCGCATCAGCGCGGCCAGCACCTCCCCGGCGACCGAGCGCCGGTCGGCCAGCGCCGCGCGGGCCGCCTCGGGGCGTCCGGCGAGCCAGGCGTCCAGCGCCGCGCGGGCACGTGCGTGGCGTCCGAGCCCCGCGATCTGGAACTGCAGCAGCTTGGCGACCACGATCGCCCCGGCCGTCACGGACAACACGAGCAACAGCACGACCACGGGGCCGCCGGTCGCGATCAGATCGGCGAGCGGACGGAAGGCAGCGGGAAACGGGGCGACGTCTTCAGGAACCATGGAACCGGCGCGCTTTCTCTCAAAAATGTCTTGGAAACGGCGCCGGCTTGCGATCTCCCGATCCGGCGCCACGGCAATCGGACGGACCCTCAATAGGTCAGGTCGATCTCCACCCGCGAACTCGGACGCAAGGTGTCCGCGCAGGCGAGATCTCCGCCGGCCGCGCTCTTGCAGCTGCGTATGTCGTTGACGAGGATCCGCTCGACCGTCTCGCAGGCGCCCGGGAAGATATCGTATTGGCGCACGCGGGTCTTGCCCTTGGGCATGTCGGCGAAATCGATCGCCGCATAGCCGGCGACGCCGCCCTCCTTGTCGAAGACGACAAGCTCGAGCCCCATTTCCGACAGGGCATCCGGCAAGCCATTGTGCGCCACCAGCGTGATTCGGCACCCGGTGGATACGGTCTCCACCCGGTTGAGCTCCAGGGCGAACCCGTCGCCCTCGGCGACCGCCGTCGCGGGCAGCGCCAGCAGGGCGGCAAGTCCGATGGCGCCCGCCGTGCTGCGGCGTTTCGGACCGGAGATCCGGTCAAAAGACGGTGTGATCACGCGCGTCCCTTCCCAGTTTCTTGATCGTGCGATGCGGCCGGGGCCCCTGGCCCCCCGGGGGGCATCCGGGCCTCGCCGACAGGAAGCCGGCGCCACAGCGCAATAAAACTTGAATGTTTCAGGCAGGTATTCGATACGAGATACCAGGGCACATCGTCAATCTACCCCTGATTGATGATCTGAAAAACAGACTCCCTTCCGGTGGCAGATCGACGCCCGCCGACCGAGACCCTCCACCCGATCCCGACGGTGCCGGGATCATGACGACCAGACGAAGGCAAGGGACGCCGGATGACGCGATTCCTCTCCGATGTAACGCCCCAGACGATCCGCGATCTCGGATCGCAGGTAAAGGTCTCGAAGCTCTGCGTCGCGGCGGGCGGACGGGAGCAGATCGCGGCGGGGCGGATCTGGGTCGCCGTCCCCGAACCGGGCGTGAAGGTGATGGTCGGCACGCTTGCGGGCCAACGCGGGTATCGGGCCGAGGTCGCGGGGGATGCCGGTTTGACGCTGGAGGTCCGCCTTGCCGGAACGTCTCAAAGCCGGGAGCGGGGCGCAGCCGCGCGCACAGCCGCCGTGTCGCCCGGCGATCTGCTGCTTACGGGAAGCCGGGCCCCGCGCAAATGGGACGTGACAGCAGCCCCGCAGAGTTCCTTCGAGGCGGTGTCGGTCAGTTTTTCTCCCGACCATCTCATGACATTTCGGGACATCGACCCGGCGCTGTCCGCATGGGGCTGCGATTTCGTGGTGAACGACCGATTGGCCCTGCGCTCCGCCCCCCTCGGCTTGCGCGCGCTCGCCGAAACCCTGCTCGCCGCCCCGCTCCACGGCCCGGGAAGCAATCTCCAGCTCGCCGGCCTCGCCCGCCAGATCCTGGCGCACGCCTATCGTCTCGTCGCGCCGGCCGACGCCAGGCAAGTCGCGCGCGAAACCGGCGCCGACCTGGTTGCCCATGCGCTCGAGGCGATCCGCAGCGATCCGCACGCCCATATGACCATCGACACGCTCGCCCGCGCCTGTCGCACGAGCCCGTCGCGATTGAAGAGCCTGTTTCGGGCCGAAACCGGACGGTCCATCGGCTCGGAAATCCGCAGTCAGCGCATGCTGGTTGCAAAGCGCCTGCTCTTGGCCGGCACGCCGATCGCACGGGTCGCGGAAACGCTCGGATACACCTCGAGCGAGGCCTTTTCCAAGGCGGTCAAGGCGCATTACGGGCGTTCGCCCCGCGACCTGGCGCGCGGCTGATCGGACAGATTTCCTGTCCGATCTGACAGGCGCTTCAACTGGACATGCGGCCGGCTCCCCGCCAAACCTGAGAAAAATACTCAAGAAAGGTATGGAGCCGTGACCACCCGCCTGAACACCCCCGCCGCGCCGCGCCTGAGCCGCCTCGCCTTGCGCGCCACGGCAAGCGCCGCCGCCCTGCTCGCACCGGTCCTGGCGCCGCAAGCGCTGGCACAGGACGCCGCGCTCGTGACGCTCGACACCATCACGGTGACCGGGGAACGCCGGGAGCGCGCCCTGGAGGAGGTCTACGTCGGAGCGAGCGTGATCCCGGAGGACGAGATCGCGCGCAATCCGCAATCCCACCTGAACGACCTGCTCATTCAGACCCCGAACGTCTTCGTGGAGGGCAAGAGCGAGGTTCCGTCCTTGCGCGGTGTGCAGGGCGGCGGTCCGGGCGGTCTGAATTCGACCGGGCTCACCGGAGCGCTCCCGCGGCTGAACATCGTCATCGACGGGGTATCGCGTCCGGCCGGTCTTCCCAACACGAGCGGCGGCTCGCTGTGGGACGTGGACCAGGTGGAGGTGCTGCGCGGCCCACAATCGCTGCTGCGCGGCCGCTCCGCCTTCGCCGGCGCGGTGATCGTCGACACCCGGGATCCGATCTTCGAGCTGGAGGCGGCGGCGCAGGCGGGTGTCGAGATCGACGAGTTCCACGGCCCGGAAGGCACCTTCAACGCGATGGTGAACGCGCCCCTGTCCGACGCGCTTGCCGCGCGTGCGACGCTGGAACTGTCCGGCGGCCAGGACGCGCGCCGCGCCACCGACGTGCCCGACGACTGGATCACCGAGTATTCCGACCTCCGCGGGCGGGCGAAGCTGCGCGGCGAGGTCGACACCAGCCTCGGCTTCGTCACGGTGAACCTGCTGGGCGAACACCAAAGGGCGCGAACCCCGCAGACCCGCAACAATGTCCAGGGCCCGGCGCTGACCGGCAGACCGCTCGCGGACCGCATTCTCGTCAATGCGCTGTCGGGTCCGCGCGGCATTCCCGCCCGCACCTTCGACACGCAGGCCACGACGGTTTCGGTCGATACCGCGCTGGACACCGGCACGCTGACCCTGCGTTCCATCACCAGCTACACGAGCGACGCCTATGAGAGCATTCCCGAACAGGTCTTCCCCTCGCGCTTCGACATCGACGAGGAGATCTTCACCCAGGACATCCTCGTCGAATTCGGTCCCGGCGAACGGGTCCGCGCACGAGAATTCTCCGGCCTGCTGGGACTGTCCTTCGAGGAGCGCTGGCAGAACACGCGGATCGACGACCTTTTCACCTACGACAGCGCCGTGCGGGGGTCCTCGCAATCCGTCTTCGCGGACCTGCGTTTCGGTCTCACCGACGCGCTGACCCTGTTCGGCGGCGCGCGTCTGCAGCGCTATCATGACGAACGCGCCCAGACGAGCCGCTTCGGTCCCTCCGTGGGCACACAGGACTTCGATCAGACCGACATCCTGTTCCTGCCCAGCATCGGCCTCGCCTATCATGTCACCGATGCGGATGTGGTCAGCGCCTCCGTGCGCCGGGGGTTCAATCCGGGCGGCTCGGCCGTGAACATCTTCACCGGCCATCCCTACACCTACGACAATGAAACCGTCACGACCCTGGAGACGACCTATCGGCACATCGCGGAGGATGGCCGGCTTTCCTTTGGCGCGACGGCCTTTCTGAATTTCTTCGAAGACCCGCAGCTCTACGCCGAACTCGTGCCGGGCAATCGCGCGACGCTGCAGGTGATCAATCAGGACGCCGGCCTGTCCTACGGCGTGGAATTCGATGCCCGCTGGCGCGCCACCGACCGTCTGGACCTGACCGGATCGCTCGGCTTCCTCAAGACCGAGATCACCGGGGCGAATGCCGCCACGCCGGCGATCGAGGGCAACAGCTTTGGTCAGGATCCCTGGATGACCGCCTCGCTCGGCGCCGTCTTCGCGCTGACCGATTTCCTCAGCATCGACGGGCGGGTCACCTATCGGGGCGAATCCTATAACGACTTCAACAACGTCGCAGGCGATGAGGTGGGCGACTACGTGCTGGTGGACGTTGGCGCGACGGCGAACTACCGCAACATCGAAGTGCGCGGATACGTCAAGAACCTGTTCAATCAGACCGGAGTCACCCGCTATGTCTCGAACAAGGCCTATGCCGATGTCACGGAACCGCTGACGGCGGGCCTCACCCTGACCGCCCGGTGGTGATCGATGCGCCATGACCGGGCGCCGATCGCGGCGATGATGACGACGCTTGCCGCGCTGTCCTTCGCACAGGGTCTGCTGGGACAGTTCGTGGCGCAGGCCATCCCGCTGTTTCTGCGCGACGCCGGCGCGTCGTCGGGCCAGATCGCATGGATCTATCTGGCGGCCGTGCCCTTCGTGTTGCGCTTCGTCTGGGGACCGCTCGTCGACCGCACGGCCGGCGCGGCACGCGCGGGCTACGGTCCCTGGATCGTCGTTACCCAGGTCATCGCCTGCCTGTGTCTCGCGGCCCTTTGTCTTGTCGAGCCGCGCGCCGCCCTGCCGCTGCTGACCGTGCTCTGCGCGGCGATGATGCTCGCCGTCGGCAGCCAGCAGGTGGCGACCGGCGGCTGGATGGTGGCCCTGCTTCCGCCCGACCGGCACGCCCGGGGCCCCTCGGTGCAAGCCGCCGCCTCGGCCCTGGCCGGCCTGGTGCTCGGCGGCGGCATCCTCGCCGGGCTCGGCGATCTCGGGTGGGCCCCGGTGGTCGCCGCGGTCCTGATGGTGTCCGGGCTGGTGCTGCTGGTCCCCCTCGTCGGCGCGCCGCTGTCGATCCCGGTGCAGGCCGGCGCACGCCGGCCCGGACTGCGCAGCCAGTTCACCCTGTTTCGCGATCGCCGCGCGCGGCGCCTGTTCGGCCTTGCCGTGTTCACCGGCGCCGCCTGTGTGATCCCCTATGCGCTGAAGGGCGTGCTGCTCGTGGACGCGGGCTACACCATTGCCGAGGCCGGGTTGATCGGCATCGTCCTCGGCAACATCGCCGGTCTTGTCGCGGCCCTCGCCGCGCGCCCGCTGACCGACCGTTTCGGCGGATATGCCGTGCTGTGCGGCCTCGGGATCGCCGCAGCCCTGGTTCTGGTCGCATTCCTGGCAACGGCCGGCATCGCGACATTGCCGGTGCGCGCGGCCGGGCTCGTGATCGCCGCCAATGCGCTGATCTTCGCGGGCTTCACGGCGGAACGCGCCCTGCTGATCCCCTTGTGCGCAAGAGCCCGCCGGGCAACCGACTATGCCGTCTTCACCAGCCTCGAAGCGCTTGCCGCCGTGGTCGTCGGCGGGGCGGCGCTGGCGCTCCTCGACCGGGCAGGCCTCGAGACAGTGCTCGGTGCCGGGGCGTTTCTTTCCCTTTTCGCCGCCGCGCTGGCCGCACGCGAAGTCCGCGCGCAACGGCTCCCCAAGGAGGTTCCCACATCATGTCATCCCCGCTGACCCGGCCGTGCCCCGCCGAGCGGTCCTCCAGCACCGTGGCGCTGAGCGATCCGGACGCTGCGTTCTCCGCCCTGTGCGAGGATATGGCGGAGCATGGCCTCACCCCCGAACGGCCGTCGGCCGGCTGCGCGCGGGTCGAGGTCGACGGCATGACGCTGTCGCTGCAAACCTCGGCCAATCACCTCGTGATCGACGTTACCGCCCCCGGCGCCAGCGGGCTTTTCTTCCTCAAGGAGGCGGTGACGCAGCATATTCTGCGGATCGATGCCGCCGCCGGCGCGGCGATGACCTGGTCGGACGGCGGTGCGGCCGACCGCCCCCCGAATTTTCAGGAAGGGCGCGTGGAAGGGGTCGATCATCTCGGCGACGATCTGCTCCGCCTGGACCTCTCCGTGGCCGACGCAGGGGCCTTCGCCCGGGACGGATTGCACGTCAAGGCGATGATCCCGGCGCGACACGACCGCCCGCCCGTGTGGCCCCGCGTCGCCGCCAACGGCACGACCATCTGGCCGAAGGGGGCGGATGAACTGCACGTGCGCTATTACACGCTGCGCCGGGTCGATGTTGAGGCCGGGCGGGTGTGGATCGATGTGGTTCTGCATCCGGGCGGGCGGATCGCGGGCTGGTGCGAAACCGCGCGCCCCGGCGCGCGCATCGGTCTCATGGGGCCGGGCGGCGGCGCGCTTCCGGCGGGCGACGGGCCCGCGCTGATCGTCGGCGACCGCACCGCGCTTCCCGCCATCGCCCGGCTTCTGGAGGACATGCCGGACGCACCGCGCGCCACCGTCGTGGTTCCGCGTGTCCGCTTGCGCGATGGGGGGGCCTATCTGCCGGACAGCACCCACGACCTCGTGGAACTCGACCCGACGATCTTCACCGACCCGTCGGCCTTGAGCGAGGCGGTGGGCGATGCCGCACGGCTCGCCGGCGGTCCGGCCCGTGCCTGGTTCGGCGGCGAGTTCGACGCGGCGCTGGCCATGCGCCGGTTGTTTCGCCAGGAGCTGGGACTGAGCAAGGGGACGCAGATGAGCGTCGCCTATTGGCGCCGCGGCCGGGTCACCGACGCCTCGGCCGCGGACGAGCATTGATCCCCGCTCTCGGGCCCTACGCCGCCAGCGGCCGCGTCCCTTGCGCCAGACGCGCATCGATCTGCTCCACGATTGCGGGCAGATCCGCCACCGTGTCGATGACGAAATGCGCCCCCGCCGCCTCGAGCCGGGCGGTGGCGCGCGCGCGGGCCGCCGCGCGCTCCGTCTCCGACAGCGCGGCGAGGTCCTCCGCCGACAGGCCGACCTCGTTGCCGGTCATGGCCACGCCCACCGTCCAGGTCCCGGCCGCGACGCCTTCGGCGATGCCGACCGGCGTGTCGTCGACCTTCACCACCTTTGCCGCATCGTCGATCTGGAGATCGAGGAAACACTTCCACATCATCACCGCCGTCGGGCGGCCGGTCCACAGATCCTCCGCGCACACCAGATTGTCCGGCGCATAGCCCTGCGCCTCGGCGAGCGGCAGAACGCGCTCCATGATGTCGCGGGTGTAGCCGGTGGTGGAGCCGATCCTCAGCCCGCGCGCCCGCAACGCGCGCACCGCGTCGGCCGCGCCGGGCACCAGATCGGCGTAGTCGGTGACGACGGCGGCATTGAGCGGCACGAAGACCTCATAGATGCGCCGCGCCGCCGCTTCGTCGAAATCGCCGCCATGGACCTTGCGCCACTGGCTGGCGACGCTGTCGAGCTTGCCGAGTTCGCGGATGTGGTCGAGCTTGGGCAGCCCCATCGGACCGCGTGCTTCCTCGACCGTCAGTTCGATGTCGAAGTCGCGGAAGACCTTGACGAAGGCTCCCATGGGCGCGCGCGAGCCGAAATCGACCATCGTGCCGGCCCAGTCGAACACGGCGGCTTCCAGTTTCGTCATCTCAAGTCTCCGTTGCGCTCAGCTGTCGAGAAGATCGGCGACCACTTCCTCGCCGAGCGCGAAGGCCGTGGAGGCGCCTGTACCGCCGGTGACCACGAGCAGACGCACGGCGTCGCTGGGGCGGTCGAAAAGGATCACGTCGTCCGCGCTCGCGTAGGTGCCGGTCCAGCGCTCGACCACCTGGCGGCCGGGAAGGTCCAGCACCCGGTCCAGTTCGCCGAGGATCAGATTGTCGACCCGCTCGCTGGCGAAGGGCTCCGGCGCCTCGCCATAGACATGGCTGTCGCCGACGACGAGCGATCCGTCCGCCGACTGCACGGCGATCAGATGAATGCCGGCGGCAAGCTCGTCCGCCTGTTCGCGGTCCAAAACGCCGCGCAGCGCCCGGGCCTGCGGCAGGGCCGCATAGCCCTCGTAGCGCACCAGGCTGAGATCGGACATTACGGCGGCGCCGAGCCTTGTGGGCACCTGCGGCGCGACGCGCAGCATCTGCAGCGTGCAGACCCTGAGGCCCGCGGCACGCAGCCGATCCGGAAAGAGCGACTTGAGGTCGTCGCCCGGACAGACGATGACGCCGCCGGCCTCGATCGTGCCGCGCGAGGTCTCCAGCCGGCCGTCCTCCACCGCATGCACCTGGGTGTTGCGCAGAAAGGTCACGCCCTGGCTTTCCTCCAGCCAGGCGGCGAGCCGCGGCACCGCGTCCTTGCTCTCCACGCGCGCCTCATGCGGGCTGTAGAGGATCGCCGCCGCGTCGTCGGCGCGCAGTGACGGCACATGCTCGCGCGCCTCGCGCGTATCGATCAGCCGGCAGCCCTCGCCCATCTCCGTCTCGAGAAAGGCGGACAGCACCTCGCCCGCCTCCGGACGCCGGCCGACCACCACGAGGCCGCGATGCAGCACGTCGACGCCCGCCTTCGGTCCCACCTCGAGCCAGACGTCGCGGCTGCGCTTTGCCCGGGCCCAATGCGTGCCGCGCTGCTGACCGGTGACCGTGACGAACCCGAAGTTGCGCACCGAGGCGCCGACGGCGTGCGCCTCGCGGTCGATCACGACCACGCGCTTGCCGCGCTGGCGGGCCGCATGGGCCGTCGCCAGACCGATGATCCCGGCCCCGACGACCGCGATGTCGTAGGAGGATGTGCTCATCTCGCTCTCCGTTCCGCAAAAGGCGCCGTGCGGGCGCTGCGCCGCAACGGCGTGACAGCCCGGCGCGGCGCTCTCGGCTCCGGGCTAGAGATGCAATGTAACAAATTTATGAAATTTAATTATTTATAGCTTCAAGCTATATACCCGTCATCAAACCTTATGCGGGATCGCCGGCCCGTCGTCCGCTGCAACCGCCACCCCCTCGGCCACCCCCTCGAACAGCGCGCGGATGACGCCGATCTCGCGCATGCCCTTCAAGGTCACGAGGTAATGGTTGCAGGTGAGCGCCGGCGCCTCGACCCGCAGCAGACGAAAGGCGGCGTCCGGCCCGAGCCGGCCGTAATCCTGGAATTCGCCGTCGAGCGCCATGCCGATGCCGATGCCGGCGGACGCCGCCGACACCACCGGCTCGGAAGACAGCAGCTCCAGCGCCACCTCCAGGTGAAGCCCCGCCTCGGCCAGCGCCTCGTCGATGATCTGCCGGGTGCCCGAGGTCTTCTCGCGCTGAAGGATCGGATATCCGGCGAGATCGCGCCAGGTGACCGTGTCACGCCCGGCGAGCGGGTGATCGCGCGCCGTCACCGCCACGACGCGGTCCTTGCGCAGGAACACGGCATCGCAGGATTTCGGCGGGTGTTTCGCCGTGATGCAGGCGGCGTCGATCTCGCCGTTTTCGAGCCGCTGGACGATTTCGAGGCTGCCGAGCATGCGGGTCTCGACGCTGATTTTCGGGAAACGGCGCATGAAATCGGCGATCAGCGGCATGGCGTATTGATGGGTCGAGAAGCCGATGCGCAAATGCCCCGTTTCCAGACCGCGCTCGTCGCGCAGCAGCGCGTCGATGTCGCTGAGCCCGAGCAGGACGGTGCGCGCCTTGGGCAGCAGCGCCCGCCCGATCCGGCTGAGGGTCAGCGTGTGCCCGTCGCGCAGGAACAGCCGTGCGGCGCATTCGCTTTCCAGCGCCCGCAATTGCGTGGAGACCGAGGGCTGCGACACGCCGAGCTCGCGGGCCGCCCGCGTGAAGCTGCCGGTGCGCGCGACGGCCTCGAAGGCCTTCAACTGACTGATGGACACCATCCCCGCCTCCCGCTTCGCCGCGTCCCACGCACGCCGCGCGACCCGTGCCGTGCGTCACGCGATGGGGTAGGCCCGCCCGCGCGCGCTGTCCAGCGCCGGCGTCCGCAGCGGCGCTTGACCGCGCGCGCCGCCCTGCGCCCGATGGCACGGCAAGGATGGCACCCCGGTTGCATACGCAGCAGCGGTATTCAAGACGAGGTGAGATATCCCATGCAACACGCTCTTCCCGTTGCCGCGGCCGACCAGGGTCCGTCCGAGATCCATATCCTGTTCGGAACCCAGACCGGCACCACCGAAATGGTGGCCTCCGACATCGAGGATGCGCTGGTCGACAAGGGATTTCCGGTGCCGGCCCCGCGCGGTCTCGACGAGGTCGAGCCGCGGGATCTTGCGACGCTCGGCACCGTCCTGATCGTGTGCTCGAGCTACGGCGACGGCGGGTTCCCGGACGCGGCCGCTCCCTTCTACGAGGCGCTGACGGGGCCGGACGCCCCGGACCTGAGCGGGGTCGACTTCGCGGTGCTGGGGTTCGGCGACAGCAGCTACGACGATTTCTGCGCCGCCGGGCGCAAGCTGGACGAGGCGCTCGCGGCGCGCGGCGCCGCGCGTCTTCATCCCCGCGGCAGTTGCGACATCGTCTATGAAACCGAGGCGCAGGCCTGGACGGACGGGGTGCTCGCGGTGCTGGAGGCCCGACGCGGGCAGGCGCCGCAACCGGTGGCCGCCCCCGCCCGGCCCGCCCGGTCCCAAGACCACAGGCCGGCCCGCCCGCAATGGACACGGGCCAATCCCTTTTCCGCGCGGCTGATCGAGAACGAGCGCCTGTCCGGCCCCGGCTCGGACAAGGACATGCGCCATTTCCGCATCGACCTCGGTCCCGAAGGGCCGGCTTACACGGCCGGCGACGCGCTGAACGTCCTGCCGGAAAACGATCCCGACCTGATCGCCGGCTGGCTGGCGCGCACGACCGCGAGCCCGGATGCGCCCCTGCCGGGCCACGACCGCGCCTTTGCCGAGATGCTGCGCGACGGACTGGAGATCTCCCGGCCCTCGCGCGACCTGATCGCCCTGGTCGCACAGCGCAGCGGCGACGCCGAACTTGCGCGCCTGCTGGTCAACGGCGACCGCGAGGCCCTGGACGCCTGGCTGTGGGACAAGGATGCGCTGGACCTCCTGTCGCTCGTCCCCGACCTGCGGCTGACGGCGGAGGAAGCGGCAACGGTCCTTCGCCCGCTCCAGCACCGCTCCTATTCCATCGCCTCGAGCGCAAAGGTCGCCCCGCAGACGGTCGACCTGACGGTCTCGGTCGTGCGCTATCACAGTCATGGACGTCGCCACGGCGGCGTGTGCTCCACCTTCCTCGCCGACCGCCTGCGGCCGGGCCAAACGGTTCGGGTGTTCGTGTCCCCCAACACCGCCTTCCGCGTGCCGGCCGATCCGTCGGTGCCGATGATCATGGTCGGCCCCGGCGCGGGGATCGCGCCCTTCCTGGGCTTTCTCGAGGAGCGCGCCGCCCTTGGCGCCGACGGGATGAACTGGCTGATCTTCGGCGATCGCACGCAGGCGCAGGATTTCATCTACCGCGAGCGGCTGGCGCGCTGGCAGAAGGACGGGCTGCTGACACGCCTCGACCTCGCCTTCTCCCGCGACCAGGCATCGAAGGTCTATGTGCAGGACCGTTTGCGGGACGCCGGCGCCGATCTCTTCGCCGCGCTGGAGCAAGGCGGACACATCTACGTCTGCGGCGATGCGCTGCGCATGGCGCCCGACGTCGACGACGCCCTGCACGCCATTGTCCGCGATCACGGCGGGCTGGACGAGGACGGCGCGCGCGACTACGTGGCGCGCCTGCGCAAGGACAAGCGCTATCTGCGCGACGTCTACTGACGAAAAAGCCCGGCCGCTCCCTGAAAGCGGCCGGGCGTCGATGCCCTGTTTGAAGTCCCCGGACCGGGCCCCAGGGAAACGCGCGATCAGGCGCCGGGATAGACGGCGGCCTCCCCGCGCATCAGCGCCGCGACTTTCTCCCCGAGAGCATCGGTGTCCACCTCGGCTTCGGCGAGCAATGCCTTCGCCTGGTCGGCGTGCTCGCGCGTGATCCACTCTCCCGCCAGGTCCTCCGTCAGATCCTGCATGAAGGTCTTGCTGAACTCGGGGTGATACTGGACGCTGAACGCGGGGAAGTCGTAGGCGATCACGCCCAGCGGGCAGAAGTCGTTGCCGCCGGCCGCCCGCCCGGCACGCGGCGGCGTTTCGACCTGATCCTGATGAAACACGAGCACCTCGCGCGGCTCCATTCCCAACCCGTCATGACTGTAGAGCTGCGGTCCGGTGGCGACCCCCTTGTCGGATTTGCGCACCTGCGCCCCGAAGGCCGCGGCCATGATCTGGTGCCCGAAGCAGATCCCGAACATGGGAATGCGGGCCTCGGCCAGGACCGGAAGAAACGCACGAAGATCGCGCATCCACGGGAGGTCGTCGTAGACGCCATATTTGGAGCCGGTCAGCAGGTAGCCGTCGAAATCGGACGGCGTGGCCGGCAGCGGCTCGCCCGACACCACGCTGACGGTCGTGAACTCGGCCTCGGGCAGATGCGGCGCGAGCCACGCCCGCGCCATGTCCGGATACAATCCGTGCCGTGCCCGCAATCGCTCGGGCACCAGTCCGTTCTCGATGATGCAGATCCTGGTCATGTGCTGTTCCTGAAGACTTGAAGGGGCCCGGCGTCAGTCGCCGAGGTGCACCCACACGGATTTGATCTGGGAATACTGGTTCAGCGCCTCCCGGCACTTGTCCCGGCCATTGCCTGACTGCTTGACCCCGCCCCAGGGCGCCGTCGGATCCTGATCGAAGAAGGTGTTCACCCAGACCATGCCGCTCTCCACGTCGCGGGCGAAGCGGTGCGCGCGCGCCAGGTCGCCGGTCCACACCGAGGCCCCCAGCCCGAAGATCGAACTGTTGGCAAGCTCCAGCCCCTGCTCCATGTCGTCGATCGGCATCACGACGCCGACGGGCCCGAAGATCTCCTCTTGCGCGATCGTCATGTCGTTATGCGCCTCGGTGAAAAGCGTCGGGGCGACGTAGAACCCCTCCTCCAGGCCCTCCGGCGCGCCGCCGCCCATCGCGAGGCGGGCGCCTTCCTCGAGCCCGCGCGCGATGTAACCGCACACCGTGCGGTGCTGTCGGTCATCGACGAGCGGCCCCATCCCGCACGCGGGATCGAGCGGGTCGCCGGGGCGGTAGAGTGCTGCGGTTCTGTCGATGAAGCGCTGCAGAAATTCCTCATGGATGGCGCGCTCGACCATGATCCGCGACCCGGCGGCGCACACCTCGCCCTGGTTGGAATAGATCCCGTGGACCGCGTTATCGACGGCCCGGTCGAGATCGCAGTCCGCGAGGATCACCTGCGGCGACTTGCCCCCGCACTCGGTGGTGACATGCTTGAGATTGGACTCGCCCGCGTAGCGCATCATCAGTCCGCCGACCGGGACGGAGCCGGTGAAGCCGATCTTGTCGACGTCCATGTGCCGGGCAAGCGCCTGCCCGGCGCGCGCGCCGGAGCCGTTGACGACGTTGAAGACACCCGCCGGCCCGCCGGCCTCCGCGAAGAGGCGCGCCAGCAGCACCGCAGACATGCCGCTTTGCTGCGCCGGCTTGAGCACGACGGAATTGCCCATCGCCAGTGCCGGCCCGAGCTTCCAGGACGCCATCAGCATCGGATAGTTCCACGGCACGATCAGTCCGACCACGCCGAGCGGCTGGCGCAGCGTATAGTGCAGCGCGCTTCGGGCGGTCGCCGTCACCGCCCCCTCGACCTTGTCGATCGCCTCGGCGGCGAAGCGGATGTTCGCCACCGCCGAAGGAATGTCGAAGCCCAGCATGCCGGAGACGGTCTTGCCCATCTCGACGCTGTCCAGCAGGGCGAAATCGGCGGCATGCGCCGCGATGAGATCGGCGAAGCGTAGCAGAACGTCCATGCGCCCGCGCGGAGCGAGACGCGACCAGACGCCGGCGCGAAACGCCCGGCGCGCGGCGGCCACGGCGCGGTCGACATCCACCTGCGTGCCGGCCGACATGGCGGCGATGACCCGGCCGGTGGCCGGATTGACGCTCTCGTAGCGGCCGCCCTCGGCGGCATCGCACAGCGCCCCGTCGATGAACATGCGCGTTTCGTAGGAATAGCCGTCGGCGAGGCGATGCCAGTCGGCCGCCGTCGCCGGGATCGAAGAGATTTGCATGGGAACTCCTGTCACAGGACGGGGCGCGCCGCAGGCGCCCCCCCTTGAAGATCGGCTGGCGAGCCGGTCCGGCGCGTGGCTCACGGCAGACAATGCATGTAGCGCTCGATGTCCCAGCTCGTGACTTCCTTGAGGAAACGCTGCCAGTCGTCGCGTTTCATCAGGTCGTAGAGCTCGTGCAGCCGGCCGGGCATCGCCTGAAGCACGATCGGATCGGCGGCGAGCGCGTCCAGCGCTTCCTGAAGGTTCATCGGGATGAGATCGACATGCTCGCCCGACTTCATGACCTCCACCACGTTGCGGGTCTCGGCCGGCCCCGGATCGATCTTCTCGCGCAGGCCCTCGTCGATGGCCTTCAGCAGCGCGCCGCAGAAGAGATAGGGGTTCACCATCGCATCGACCGCGCGGAACTCGAACCGGTCGGGCGAGGAAATGCGGATCGTGCAGGACCGGTTCTGCGGCCCCCAGTTCGCGCCCACCGGCGCCCACAGCCCGAGATCGGCGAAGCGGCGGTAGGAGTTGACCGTCGACGCGCCGATGGCCGTGAGCGCACCGATGTGCTTCAGCGCCCCGCCCAGCGCGTGCAGGCCGAGCTCGGACGGCATCCAAGAGCCGTCGGGGTTCTCGAACTCGTTCCGCCCGCCGCGATTGTGGGTGAAGACCTCTTCCATGCCGGGCAACTCGCCCCCGACCGTGCGCACGATCTCGTCCTGGTCGCCCCGCCACAAGGAGCAATTGTGGTGGCAGCCCAGAGCGGGATAGCCGACCATGGGTTTCGCCATGAAACAGGCGACCAACCCGTGCTGGCGCGCCACCTCGTCGGCGATCTGGCGATAGGTCGTCAGCCGGTCGCAGGTGCGCAGCGCATTGTCGAAGTTGAAATTCAGCTCCAGCAGGCCGGGCGCGTCCTCCACGTCGCCCTGCACCATGTCGAGCCCCATCGCCTCGCCATATTCATAGATCTGCGTCCACAGATGGCGGACCGCCTCGAACTGCCCGATATGATAGGCGTGCGGATCGGTGATGCCCTCATAGGGGAAAAGGCTGCCGTCGTTGGTGGGACGCAGCCAGAGCATTTCCGGCTCCAGCCCGAGGCGCAGGTGCAGCCCGTCGTGATCGTCGCGGAACTCGCGCTCGAACCGCTTGAGGTTGCCCCGGACGTCGCACTTGAAGTACATGCCCGCGTCGCGTTCCTCCTCCAGGCTGTGGAACAGCGTGCAGAAGACGCGCCCGACGGACTTGTCCCACGGCAGCTGGACGAAGGTCTCGGGATCCGGCAGGGCCAGCAACTCGCCGTCATTGGCGGAGAACCCGTAAAGCTGGCCGTGCATGTCCGCGGCCACGTCGGTCACGCCGCCGATCCAGGTCTGGATGCCCTTTCTGGCGGTGCGCTCCCAGTGGCGCGCGGGCAGCGCCTTGCCCAGAACGCGGCCGGTGATCGTCACGAACTGGTAGTAGATGTATTTCACGCCGGTCGCGTCGATCTTCTTGCGCACGCGGGCGATGCGCTCGGCGCGCGCCTCGTCCGCGATCTCGCGAAACAGGTCGCATTCGGCGCGGGTTTCCATGCTGTCTCTGGCCATTGTGTTCTTTCCCCTTGGAATGGCTGTTGTTGGCACCCGGCGTCACCCCTCGAGATAGCGGCGACGTTCGGCATCGCTGACCTCGCGGGCGAGGCTGGCGGTTTCCGCGGCGCAAAAGGCCGTGAAATTGTCGATGAAGGCGGCGCCGAACAGGCGCCGGGCGGTTTCGCTGCCGGCCAGCCGCGCGGCCGCGTCTGGCAGCGTCGCCGGCAGGCGGGCACCCGCGATGTCGTCGGGCCCGGCGTCGGGCGCGGGCTCCGGCGCGTCCAGCCCCCGGGCGATGCCCTCCAGCCCGGCGCCCAGCATCAGGGCAAGCGTCAGGTGGGTGTTGCAGTCGCTGCCCGGCAGACGAAACTCCAGGCGCGCCGTCTCGCTGGCGGAGGGACAGGAACGCACCGCGGTGGTGAAGCACCAGTCCGACCAGTTGACCGACTTGGGCGCCCAGGTGCCCGGCGCGAAACGCCGGTAGGCGTTGACCGTATGCGCGCACAAGGCAAAGGCGTCCGGCACGATGCGGGTCATGCCGCCGATGAAGTTGCGCGCAAGCGCGTTGGTCCGGCCGTCCTCGGAGGCGAACAGGTTGCGTCCCGTCGCCCGGTCGATCAGCGACAGCGTCAGATGCCCCCCGAGACCCGGATAGTCGGGGCCCAGCGACGGCATGAAGGTCGCCGTCATGGCGCGTTGCCGCGCGAACGCCCGGCTGGCGAGCCGGAAGAAGCCGGCGTCGTCGGCGGCCTTCATCCCGGTCGTCGCGCCGAGCGTCGCCTCGAAACAGCCCGGCCCGAGTTCGCCGCCGACACCGAAGAGATCGATCCCATGCGCCAGCAGCGCCTGTTCCCAGGCTGTCACGAAATCGGCTTCGGCGGCGGCCGTCGTCCCCGACCAGCACTTGTTGTCCGCCGCGAATTGCGCGGGCGGGCCGAACCCGCCGGCGCGCAGGCTCGACGCGGTCTCGTTCAGGAAGATGACCTCGAACTCGAACGCGGCGCGCACGTCGAAGCCCATCTCCCGCGCCCGCGCGATCTGGGTCTTCAGCACGTTGCGCGGCGTGATCGGCGCATACTGTCCGGCGAGATCGGCGACGATCGCGGCGGAGCGCGCCTCGAAGCCGAAGGGGCGCAGGGAGGCGGTGTCGATCTCCAGTTCCTCGGTGCGGAACGGTCCGCCTCCGAACAGCGCCTCGCCCGCGTCCCAATGGGCGATGACGTTGGCAAACCGGGGTTCGCACGCCCAGGACAGAAACTGCGCGCGCCGCAGACGGCGCTCGCGGAAGAGCCCCATATTGTCGAACTGGCCGATGTGAAAAATGTCGTAGTCGGTGTCTTCAAGGATCTGCTCGAGCGGTGTGGTCATGTCCGTGGGGGTCTCCAGAAAAGGCGCACGAACGGGCCGCGCGGACGCGGATGCCCGCGCGGGTCGTTCAGGAGGAAGCGGTCAGGTTTCGGGGTCGAAGGCGACGGGCATCGTCAGCGGGCCGGTGTTTCCGCTGTCGCGCAGGAAGGTCGGCTCGCCGGCGTAGCGCGGATTGCGCACCCGCTGCGCCAGCAGCGCCAATGCCTCGGTCATGTCGCCGCGAGCGATGAAATGGCCGATACAGTGGTGCGCGCCGAGACCGAAGCCGAAGTGGTTCTTGCGGTCGGCCACGGTGATGTCGAACGCCGGATTGTCGAAGGCGCGCGGGTCCGAGCAGGCCGACTGGCTGAACATATGCACGGTCGTGCCCTTGGCGATGGTGAGGCCCTGGTACTCCATGTCCTCCAGCGCCTCGCGGGTGACCCATGTGACGGTGGGGCGGACCCGCATGACTTCCTCGACCGCCAGACGCGCAAGATCCGGCGTGTCGCCGAGCAGCGCCCATTGGTCGGGGTGACGGATGAAGGTGTCCATCGCCAGCCCGATCTGGTTGCGGGTCGTGTCGATGCCGCCGAACACCGAAAGCACGATGGTGTCGACCATCTCCTGCTCGCTCAGCAGGTCGGGATTGTCCTGGTTGGCGCGGATCAGCGAGGAGACGAAGCCGTCGTCCAGCCCCCTGGCGCGCAGGTCGTCGACGATGCGCTGCGCGTAGGCGAACATCTCGTCGGTGGCCGCGTTGATCTGGTCCTGGTCCTCCCGGTACGTCGTGCCCAGGGCCATGCCCATCTGCACGGCGAGGTCGACCAGATGCTCCCAGTCGCCCTGATCGGTCCCCAGCAGCAGGCAGATCACCCGCGTCGCATAGGGCTCGGCGAAGGCCCGCACGAACTCGCATTCGCCCTCGGCCGCGAAGCCGTCGATGAGCTCGTTGGCGAGCTTGCGGAACTCCGGGCGCAGCACCTTGACCAGCTTCGGCGAGAAGGCGGGGTTGGCGAGCTTGCGCAGGCGCTGGTGATCCGCGCCCTCGCGGTTCAGCATGATGCGCAGCCACCAGTCCGCCCAGCTTCCCGACGCCCCGTTGTGGGCCGGCCACGCATAGGACCCCTGCCGCAGCCGGGGATCGCGGATCAGCCTGGCCACCTCCTCGTAGCGCAACACGGCGATCCCGTAGGGCGTGCGCGCATACCAGCTGCGCTCGCGCGCATCCGCCACCTCCGGCGAGCGCATCGAGAAGGCGGGATCCTTGATATCGAGGAACGGGGCGTCATCGAGCGTTTCGGTAGTCATCGGCGTCTCCTTTGGTGATGCGGTCTTTTGGCGCGCCACGAAAGGGACTATGCAACCCGGGTGCCATGCCGGCGTTTTGCGGCCCGGCCGCCCCCTTGGCGGAACAGGGCACGGGACACCGTGACGCGCACGGGGCAGCGCACGGTGGCAGCGCACGATGCAGCGCACGGTGGCGACCGCACGAACGCGTTCCGGACACCGGGATCTCAGCCGGCGCGATCCGCCTTGCGCCGGCGTTTGTAGGTGACGGGGATGCCCATCTGCGCGCGGTACTTCGCGACGGTGCGCCGGGCAATGGTCAGGCCGCGCTGCGCGAAATGCGCCGCAATCTCCGCGTCGCTCAGCGGCGCCTTCGGATCTTCCACGCTGATCTGCGCGCGGATGGTCTCGCACAGCCAGGCCGGCGAGACACCGGCGGTCTGATCCCCCGTCCCGCCCGCCGTTCCGATGGGCTGCATGAAGAACCGCTTGAGCGGCAGCGTGCCCGAGGGCGTCTGCATGAAGGTCGCATTGACCACCCGGCTGACGGTGCTTTCGCTGTAGCCGAGTTCGCCGGCGAGATCGCGTTGCAGCAACGGCCGAAGGGCGGACGGTCCCGCATTGAGGAACCCGCGCTGGTGCTGCACCAGCGCGACGCCGATCCGCAGCACCGTCTCCTGCCGGCGCGCCACGGCCGAAACGAGCCAGCGCGCCGTTCCATAGGCCGTCTTCAGATCCTCGGAAGCGCCGTGCCGGCTCATGTCGCGGTAGAGCGCGTCATCCACCCGCACATCGGGCAACATCGAGCGGTCGAGCGTGACCCGCCAGGCGCCGTGCGCGTCGCGATCCGCGATCAGGTCCGGGCGAATCGTCTGGACCGGCGGGCGCGAGAACGCGAGCCCGGGTTTCGGGTCGAGCGTGCGCACCCGTCGCAACACCGCCTCGACACGCGCGCGCGGCAGAGCGGCGACGCGGCTCAACGCCGCCACACCGCCCGCTTCCAGCGTCTTCAGATGGGCCAGCACCTTGCGGGCATCGCCGTCGAGCCAGCCGGCGTCGTCCAGTTGCAGGCGCAGACAGTCGGTCAGATCGCGCGCGAACAGCCCCGTTGGTTCCATGCCCTGCAGCTTGCCCAGCACGCGCTCCAGGCGCGGCAGGGCAACGCCGTGGCGCTCGGCAATCCCGGCAAGCGGCGCCTCGAGCCAGCCCGCCGGCGTCAGGGCGTCGGTGAGCAGCAGCGCCAGTCCGCGCTCCTCCGGAGAGATCCCGCACAACGCCAACTGTCCCAGAACATGTTCGACAAGGCAGGGGCCCCGATCCTCCATGGTGGCGATGAAGTCGTCGCCCTCCCGCCGGCCCGCGCCTGCGTCGCGATGGCCGTCCTGCGACGCGCCGACGCTGAGCAGCGGGTTCATGTCGGCCTGACGCTTGAGGAAGTCGGTCAGATCGTGCGCGCCCATCTGCAGGATCGCGAGCGCGCGCTGCATGTCCGGGGTCAGAGCCAGCAGCTTCTTCTGCTTGAGCGCCAGGGCCGGAGCGATGCTCATGGCGGCCTGCCTATGGGGCCGGCTTGGTCTTGCGCACGATCGTGCCGATGTCGACGTCGAGGGCCGCGGCCGCCTTGCGCTTGCTGCCGTGCCGGGCGATCGCCGCGTCGATCAGTTGCCGCTCGTAGCGTCCGACCATCGTCTTGAGGCTTTCCCCGTCGCACGGCAGGCCCGCTTCGCCGCCCGCGATCGGGTGAGCGGCGGGCTCCGCCTCGAAGATCAGCGGCAGGTCGTCCTCGCCGAGAATCGCGATTTGCTGGATGATGTTGAACAGCTCGCGAACGTTGCCCGGGTAGCCATAGGCCATCAGCCGCGCGCGCATGGCATCGCTCAGCACCAGCGGATCGGACCGCCGCTGGTTGGTGGTCCAGACGAAGCGGTCGATCAGATGCGAAATCAGCTCCGGCGTTTCGCGCAAGGGGCGCACCGGCAGCTTGACCACGGCCAGACGGTGAAACAGGTCGCGGCGGAACTGCCGGGCCCGGACCATGTCGAGCAGGTCGCGATTGGTCGCCGAGATCACGCGGACATGCACAGACTTGGGCCGCGTCCCCCCGACCCGCTGCACCGTCCCTTCCTCCAGGAAGGTCAGAAGCTTCGATTGCAGGTGCAGCGGGATCTCGCCGACCTCGTCGAGAAACAGCGTGCCGCCTTCGGCCTGTTCGATGAGCCCCTTCTTGCCCGAACTCAGCGCGCCGGTGAAGGCGCCCTTCTCGTAGCCGAACAGCTCGGACTCGAACAGGGTTTCGGGAATGGCCGCGCAATTGACGACGATGAACGGCTCCGACGCCTCGCTCACGTGGCGGTGCAGGTAGCGCGCGATCTCGGTCTTGCCCACGCCGCTCTCGCCGGTGATGATCACGCGCACGTCCTGCATCAGCGCGCGCTCGCCCAGCGAGATGGTGCGGTCGAGCGAGGGGCAGATCTGCCGTTGATGCAGGAAGTCGGGGCGAACCTTGCGCTCGCCGCCCGGACTGCGGCCGGCCTGCGGCAGCCCCGAGGCGCGGCGCCGGGCATGGTCGAAGACCTGAAGGTCGCGCAACTGCAGCACCATGCCGCCGGCGTCGCCGGCAATGCGGCGCAAGGTGGCATAGACCGATCCGCGCAAGCCCCCGCGCAGCACGAACTCGCCGTTGCTCTGCCGGTCGAGCGCTTCCAGGACCGGCTCCCAGTCGTAGCCGCCGAAATCGCCGAGCGCATCGACCTTCTGCCCGGCGAGGTCCGCGCCCCGCGCGCCCAGGATCTGGCCGGCCTCCACATTGACGAAGATCATGCGGCGATCCGCGCCGATCACCACGATGCCGTCGGGAAACGAGGCGACACACCGCAGGACCGTGTCCGTTTCCTCCATACCGGTTGCAAGGCCAAGCAGATCGGCCGCGGCGAGGAGCTCGTGCCGATCGACGCTCATTGCCCGGCCCGCCCGCGGTGCAGCAGGTCGCCGGAGTGCGCCGTCACGCCGTTGCGAAAGGACACCGCCAGAAACGGCCGCCCGCGCGTCTGGAAGCACCTTGCGTTCAGGTCCGCGCCGATGGCACCGTCACGCCCCGCGATCATGACGGGGACGGGCGCGTGCAAGGCCCCGATCGGGCTCTCGCGCGTCTGAACGGCCAGCGCCTCGAAACTCGCGCCGCTTCGCACCAGACGATCCAGCGGGCGGCCGACGATCAGGTCCGGCGACAGGCCGAACAGCGTCTCCGCGGCGGCATTCGCGAAAATGACGATGCCCTGCTCGTCGACCAGCGCCAGCGCCTCCGGCACGGCGGCCAGCGCCAGTTCCAGATCGCCCACCTGCTTGCGCAATTCGTCGCTGCGGCGCAATTGCTTCGACACATCGCGCACGGTGCCCCACATGCGGAACAGACAGTTGTTGCGGATCAGTCCGCGCACATCGTTTTCCACGTCGATGGTGGTGCCGTCGTAGCGGGTGTCGCGTGACAGCGCCCGCACCACATCGAAGTTGTTGCGCAGCAGAAACAGTGCGAAGTCCTCGTTCTCCGGGTTGCGGTCGAAGATCTCGCGCACCGGCCGGTCGTTCAGGTCCTGGTCGCCCGGCAAACGATAGAAGCGCCCCATGGCGGGATTGCAGAAACGCCAATGACGGCGGTTCTCGAACATCTGGCGCACGATCTCGGGCTCGGGCGCGGAGAGATCCACCGGCTCGGCATATTCGATGCACCAGCACGGATCGTCGGAGGCGTTGAGAATGTCGATGAGCACGGCCTTGCCTTCGCTCAGATCCGCCGCGCGGGCGAACTCCGCCTCGCGCCACTTGAACAGGCGCAGCGTGAGCCCCTCGCCGCGATGCCTCCCGATCTCGACCAGCGCGCTGACCGGACGCGAACGCCCTTCGGCATCGCGCAGCCGCAGGCGGCGCGGAACCGGCCCGCTCGCGCCCGCCGCCAGCAGCGCGCGGAGATCCTTGCGCGCGCTCCGGCTGTAGACGAGCGACCAGTCCGCGCCGACGAGATCCTCGACCGAATGCCCCAGCCAGGCGGCCTGACGCGCATCGCAGTCCAGGATCACGCCGTGGTCCGAGACCAGATCGACCATCGCCAGATCGTCGATCGCCGGCTGATCGGCGGACACACAGGGCTCGGAGAGCTTGGACATGCGATGCCTTTTTGTGACGGGTGGGACGATCATCCCGAGACAGCGCGGCTTCGGTCAACAAACCCCCGCGTGCGCTGCAACCTTGCGATGCACGGGCGCAGCGCCCCCGGAATCGCGGCGACGGCGGCCCCGGCGCAAGCCGGGACCGCGGCTGCTCAGGTTGTCTTGGCCGTTGCCGCGCGCAAGCTGCGCAGGCTGCGATAGGCCAGGAAGGCCCCGGCCAGCGTGCCGAGGATCAGCAGATTGTTCACATGCCCCACAAGAAGGTAGCTGCCATCCGCGATCAGCGTGCCGCCGAGGCTCGGGCCGACGAAGAGGCCGACCATCAGCGCACTGCCGGCCGCCGCGGCGACGCGGCCCTCCACGTCCATTTCCGCGGCAAGCGCGGTCAGATAGGCGAGACAGAAGAAGTAGCTGCCGACCCAGAACAGGACCGAGACGGAATAGAGCGCCGCGTTGTTGGAGGACTGGCTGACCAGATAGGTCACCACGCCGGACACCAGAATGCCCGCGATCAGCGGCAGCCGCAGCCCGAACCGCGCCCCGATGATCGTCGCCAGCAAGGGTCCGGCCAGACCGAACAGGGCGGAATTGGCGAGCAGGCCGCCGACCTCGGCTTCCGTCAGGCCGGCCTCCATGCCGGTGGTCGCCAGGAACGCCCAGGAAATCGTGTCGCGCAGCGAGAAGCAGAAGAAGGCGAAGAGGATCGCCAGCCCGCCCGCTTCGAAGATCGAGAAATGGCCCCGATCGCTCTTGTGGGCAGCCACGAAGTCGTCCGCCGGCGGCGCGGAGGGCATGAAGGTCAGCAACGGCGCGAGGAGCGCGACCGTGGCCGCGAGCGCGATGTAGATGCCGGACTGGCCGTAGGCCTCGCCGATCGGCCCGAAGAGCTTGGTGATGACCGCCATGACGATCACGAAGAGCACCGTCATGTGGCCGGCGAATTTCTCCGGCTGCTCGGCGTTCGCGACGGTCGCGTTCCCGGTGGCGAGCGCCAGTCCGGCCCCCAGGCCGGCGATGGTGCGCAGGACCATGAGCGCCTCGTAGCTGCCCCAAAGGGCGCTGGCCAGATTGGCCGCGATCACGGTGGCCGCTCCGGCGAGCGCGACCTTGCGCCGGTCGATATCGGCCATGCGCGGGGCCAGAAGCACCGACGTCACGAAGACGCCGGCGAATTCCAGCGTGCTGAGCAGTCCCGCCTGCGCCTCGTCCAGTCCGAGGTCGTTCATGTTCGCGCCCACCATGAACGGAAGGGCGATCAGTGCGAGCAGGCCGGTGCCATAGGCAGCCGCGAAGGCGGCAAGCAATGCGCCCCAGTTGCTCGGCAGCATCCCCGCCAGTCCACCCGGCGCGTTTGGTGTGGTGGTCATAGGCAATCCCTCTTGTCGGCTTATGATTGTTCACAAGCCTCTTCATGCAATCGGGACGCCAAGCTCTCCCTTTTTCGCAAGAATCCTGAATATCATATGATTTCAGGGGGCTTGCACGCGTCCGGAAACGCAGACGCGGTGCGGCGCCGGGCCACGTGATGTGCTGCGTCATCGCGTCGCGCATCACTCGCGCCGGCGCGTCGGACGTGCCGGCGGCGGGCTGTCGAGGATCGGACGGGGAAACCGGAGGAAGGGCTGCCGCGCGGCGGATCACGCCGTGTGGGTGATCTCGCCGTCGCACATCGTCAGAACGGCGCGCGCCTGGTCGAGGTCGGCCGGCTCGAGCGCCTCGAGGTCGTGCGACAGCACGACGAGGTCGGCGGCGAAGCCGGGCGCCAGGCGCCCTTTCCAGTCTTCCGCGAACTCCACCCAGGCATTGTCGCGCGTGTAGGCGGCGAGCGCCTGGTGCAGGGTCAGGCTCTGGTCGGGCCAGTCGGGCCCGAGGTTATCCGGGGCAACCGCCATGCGCAGCGATTGCAGCGGATCGAGCGGGGCGACCGGCCAGTCGGTGGAGAACACCAGCTTCACGCCGGCGTCGCGAATGCGGCGGAAGGCGAAGCAGCAGCCGCGATGGCGGTCGCGCAGAATGTCGCCATAGGGATAGGGCGCGAAGCGTCCCGCCGGGGGCGCATGCGCCGGCTGCATCGAGGCGACCACGCCAAGCTCCACGAAGCGCGGCAGATCGTCGGGATGGAAGATCTCGACATGCTCGATGCGGTGACGGGCGTCGCGCGCGCCGTTGACCCGCCGTGCGGCGGCATAGCCGTCGAGCGTGCGCCGAACCGCCCCGTCGCCAATGGCATGAACGGCGATCTGCAGCCCCATGGCATCCGCGCGCACGCAGATCTCCTCGAAGGCCTCGGCCGCGAACAGAGGCTCGCCGCAGGTGTCGGGTCGCCCCGGATAGGGCTCGATGCAATTGGCGGTGTAGCTGTCGAGCACGCCGTCCATGAACATCTTGACGGTGCCCGTGGTGACGCGCCGCGACGCGGCGATCCGGCGCATGTCGTCTGCTTCCCGAAGACGTTCCAGCGGGTCCCACGGCTTGAGATGCAGCGGCACGCGCAGGCGCACCGGCAGCCGGCCGGTGTCCTCCAGCTCGCGCAGAAGCCGCAACTGATAGAGATTGCCGTCCATGTTCTGCAGGCTCGTCAGGCCGAGGCTCGCGGCATGGCGCAGCCCCTCCTCCAGCACGTCGCGGTCGCGCGCGCGGTCCTCCACCGTCGGCGCCGGATCGGGATCGCGTCCGTCGATCAGACCGCGCAGCTCGCGCCCGCCGAAGCGGGAAAAACGCAGCACATGGCCGTAGGCGTCCGGCTCCAGCAGCGCGCCCGAGGCCGTGCCGTCCGGCGCCATCACGATCTCGCTGCCCGGCGGCGTGTCGCGCCCGCCGAGAATGCCGGCAAGCTCCAGCGCGGCCGTATTGGCCCACAGCGTGTGGTGGTCGGCGGCCATCACCGCGAAGGGCCGGTCTGGCAGCACGTCGTCGAGCCGCTGACGGGTGACCGGCACGCCCTCGCCGAAAAAGGCGTAGCTCGCGTTGACGGCCAGCACCAGCCGGTCCTCGGGATGCGCCTCGGCGAAGGGACGCACACGGGCGCGCACGGTCTCCAGATCCGCCACGGCGAAGAGGTCGGGGAACATCCGCTCCGCCGAGCCGGCGAAGGCATGCACGTGACTGTCGATCAGCCCGGGGAGAACCGTGCCGCCCTGCGCGTCGATCAGCCGGGTCGCGGGGCCGGCAAGCGCGCGAAGCTCGCTCTCGTCCCCGACGGCGACAATGCGGCCACCGGCGACGGCGAGCGCCTGCGCGCGCGGGCGCGTGTCGTCGAGGGTAAGCACGCGGCCGTTGAGAAGGATGAGATCGGGAGCGCTCGTCATGGGTCTCTTTTCGCGGATCGGATCGAACGATGGGGACGAGATCCCGCCGGCGCCGGAGCCTCGGCGGGATCGATACGGGGCCGGCGCGCTCAGGCGAGGCCGAGCGCGAGGTAGGCGAGCGCGGACACGCCGGCCGCGATGAGCACGTAGGGAAGCTGCGTCAGCGCGTGATCCATCGTCGCGACATCGCTGGAAGACGCCGAGAGAACCGTGGAATCGCCGTAGAAGCAGGCATGCGAGCCGAAGGCGCCGGCCGACACGACCACGCCCACCAGGATCGACACGTCGATGCCGAGCGCCATGCCGAGCGGCAGGATGATCGGCAGCGCGATCGCATACATGCCCCAGAAGCTGCCCGTGGCGAAGGCGATCAGCGACAGCGCCAGAAAGGCCACCGGCGGCAGCAGGATCGCCGTGAGATAGGGGCTCACCGTCTCGATCACGAAATCGGTCAGGCCGAGGATGTCGTTGACTTCCTTCAGCATGAAGGAGGCGACGATGATCGCGATGGCCGGAACCATGCCCTTCAGGCCCTCCATGGCGAAGTCGAACATCTGCCCGACCTTCAACGTGCCCTGCAGACCGTAGAGGACGAAGGTGATCAAGAGCGCGGCGGTGACGCCCATCAGGATGTCGATGTCGAACCACCAGGTGAAGAAGATCAGGCTGACGATGGGCACCAGGAAATTGCGCAGGCGCGGCTCGCCGCGATACTCGAAGTCGATCTCCAGCTCGCCGCCGGCGGCGGTGGCTGTGCTTTCGCCGGCGGCCGCGCGCGCCTCCGCCGTCTTCATCGGACCGAGCGCGGGCACCAGCCCGATGGCGACCAACGGCACCAGAAGCACCGCGACGATGGGATAGATCATGTAGGGAATGGCGGAGATATAGGCGGCCATGCCGGCGCCGGCCTCGGCCACACCGTTGGTCTCCAGCAGGCCGGAGACATAGACCGCCCAGGTGGACAGCGGCACCAGCACGCAGATCGGCGCGGCGGTGGAATCCACGATATAGGCGAGCATCGGCCGCGAGACCCGGTGTTCGTCGGTGACGCCCTTCATGGAGGTGCCGACCGTCAGCGCATTGAGATAGTCGTCGATGAAGATCAGAAGGCCCAGCACCCAGGTGGCGATCAGCGACGATTTGCGCGTCCGGCAGAAGCGGATCAGCACGCCGGAAAACGCCTGCGCGCCGCCGGAATGCACGACGAGATGCGTCAGCGCGCCGAACAGGCTCACCGCCAGCAGGATCCACACGATGGTGCTGTCGGCCAGCACCGTCTGCGCGCTCGCCATGGTCCGCTGCATGACCTCGTCCTGCGAGATCATCACGTAGCCCACGATCACGCCGCCGACGAGCGGCTCCAGCGCGCGGCGCGACAGCACCGCCAGCACGATGACGACAAGCGTCGGAATCAGGGCGAGCGCCCCCGGATTTTCCATGATGTCCTCCCTTGGGGCGCAGCACCCCTGCCCTCTCACGCGACGCGCGCCGCCGCCAAACACCGCCGGTCGACCCCTCCTCAAGGGCCAAGCGACCGACGGCGGACTTGCAACGCCGCGCCTTCGCGCCAATGTTGCGTGACACTAACCGGCTACATTTTTTTATCCAATAAAAATTTTTATTGGATCAAGGAGAATGTTCATGGCGGAGAAATCGCAGGGTGGCGGCGGGTTGCGCGACCGGCAGAAAACGCAGCGTCAGGAAGCCATTCTCGCGGCGGCGGAGCGGCATTTCGCGACCCACGCGCCGGACGACGTGAAGATGGGCGACATCGCGCGGGACGCCGGCGTCTCCACGCCGACCGTGTTCAACTATTTCGGCTCCAAGGACGAATTGCTGCTCGCCATCATCCTCAAGGGGAACGCCGAGGCGCGGGCGCGCGCGGCCGCCATCCGCGCCGACGCGACAGTCGGCGTGAGCGACGGCATCTGCCGCATTCTGGAGGCCTATTCGGAGCTCTCCAGCCGGTTGCTCAGCAAGGAAGCCTGGCGCCATGCGGAAGCGGTGCACATCCGCCATCCGGCCTCGACCTTCGTGCGCCGCTACGACGCGATCAACCGCCACATCGTCGAGGACCTCAGCGCGCATCTGAACGCGCGCGTGCCCTCTGACCGGCTGGCGCCCGAGGATGCCGACCTCATCGCGCGCCTGGTGTTCAGCCGTTGGAACGGCCTGTTCCTCGACTACATCCGCGACGACGGGCTCGCCTTCGAGGCCCATCTCGCCGCGGTCGCACGCGAGATGGGCCAGGTGCTGCGGCTCCTGGGGCTCAGCCCAGCCTGATCCAGGTGGTCTTCAGCTCGGTGAACTTGTCGAGCGCATGCAGCGACTTGTCCCGACCGATCCCGGATTCCTTGAAACCGCCGAAGGGGACCGTCAGGTCGTCGCAATCGTAGCAGTTGACATAGACGAGACCGGCGCGGATCTCCCGCGACACCCGATGCGCGGTGGTGAGATCGTCGGTCCAAACGGCCGAGGCGAGCCCGTAGGGGCTGTCGTTGGCGACCGAGATCGCCTCCTCCAGCCCGTCCACGGCGATCACCGAGAGCACGGGGCCGAAGATCTCCTCGCGCGCCACCCGCATGTCGTTGCGCACCCCGTCGACCACCGTCGGCGCCACATAGGCGCCGGGGCGCGTGCGCGCCCCGCCGGTGGCGATGATCGCGCCCTCCTCGCGGGCCGTCTCCACATAGGAGAGCACCTTGCCGGCATGCGCGTCGTCGACGAGCGCGCCCATGCGTGTTGCCGGGTCGAGCGGATCGCCGGGCTGAAAGCCCTTCGCCTCTTCCAGCAGAACCTCGACCACCTGATCGTGCACGCTGCGCTCCACGATCAGCCGGCTCGGACAGGTGCACATCTCGCCCTGATTGAAGAAGGCCGACCCGGCCGAGGTGCGCGCCGCATGGGCGATGTCGCGATAGCTCGACAGGATGATGTTGGGGCTCTTGCCGCCAAGCTCCAGCCCGAGACGCTTGAGGTTGGACTGGCCGGCATATTCGGTGAAGATCTTGCCGACCCTTGTCGAGCCGGTGAAGAACAGCCCGTCCACGTCCATGTGCAGCCCGAGCGCGCGCCCGACCTCAGGTCCCGCTCCGGTGACGACGTTGAACACGCCTTCGGGAATGCCGGCCTCCAGCGCCAGCTCCGCGAGCCGCAGGGCGCTCAGCGAGGATTGCTCCGCCGGCTTGAGCACGACCGAATTGCCGGTGGCCAGCGCCGGCGCCACCTTCCAGGTCGCCATCAGCATCGGAAAGTTCCACGGCACCACGGCGGCGACCACGCCGAGCGGCTCGCGCGTGACGAGCGCCACCGAATCCGACGGCGTCGGCGCCACCTCGTCATAGACCTTGTCGATCGCCTCGCCGTACCAGGCGAAGCAATTGGCGACCGCGCGCACGTCGATCGACGTGCTGTCGGAAATCGGCTTGCCCATGTCGAGGGTTTCGGTGAGCGCCAGCTCGTCGCGATGGGCGCGGATCAGCTCGGCGAAGCGCACCAGCACCGCCTTGCGTTCGGCCGGCGCGCGGCGCGCCCAGCGTCCGTCGGTAAAAGCCCGGCGGGCGGCGGCGACGGCGCGGTCGACATCCTCCGCCCCGCAGGCCGCGATGTCGGCGAGAAAGCGCCCGTCGACGGGTGAATGGCTGGCGAAGGTCTCGCCGGAGACGGCGGGAACGCGTCTACCGTCGATCAGCGCCTCCCCGCGAAAGGTGAGCGTGTCGGCGGCGGCATGCCAGTCGGCTGCGGTGGCGGTCATCGGATCCTCCTTGATAACGCCACACCGAATGATCAAACGCTATATCTTTTGTCAAGACGAAAGCCGGCTCGATGGCGTCCGCGCGCGACCGCCGTTCCGTCAGCCCGCGTCGCGCAGCGCCTGCATGAGGTGCGCCCGACCGGCGCGCGCCAGCGTGTCGCGGATGTCGCTTTCCACCGCGAGCGCCAGCATCGCCGCATCGCGCCGCTCCAGCGCGGCGACGATCTCCTTGTGCCGGTCGACCACGTAGTAGCTCTTCACGTCGCGGATGACCTGGCGCTGAAACGGCCCGAGCTGCAGCCAGACGCTCTCCACCATCGGCATCGCCGCCTGATGCGGATTGCAGGTGTAGAGCAGGCGATGGAAGCGCTGGTTGAGCAGCGTGAGCCGGTCGAGATCCTCCGCCTCCAGCACCGCATCCATCTCGGCATCGACCGCCTGCAAGCGGTCCATCAGCACGCCGGACACATAGGGAAGCGCGCGCTCGGCCGCATGCACCTCGACCGCGATGCGCAGCAGCAGCAACTCCTCGAACCGCCCCGCCGTCATCGGCGGGATCCGGTAGCGGCGATTGCCCATCGCCTCCAGCGCGTTTTCCGACCCAAGCTGACGCACCGCCTCGCGGATCGGCGTCGGCGAGACCCGCAGGTGCTCCGCGAGGCCGCGCATGGTGACCACCGTGCCGGGCGCAATGCTGCCGGTCATGATCGCCTGGCGCAGCCGCGCATAGACGATCTCATGGGTCGTCGCCCCCCTGGGCATCGGGATTTCGGGAATGGTCAGAGTGCCGGATTTCGCCATCGGTCGCCACGTCGACAAGAGGAACGCGACCTTACAGGCGGGGGCGGAGTTGACACAAGGCGAAGAGAGTGTAGAGATCGACAAAACGATATATCATTTTTTCGACGCCTGCCCCACACTCCCCCAACCCCGAGGACCCGATGTCGAGGGAAAACGTGACCCGCTGGCTCAGCGAGCGGAGCGAAATCGAGAACATCTACGCCTGCGTCTGCGATCTGAACGGCACGCTCCGCGGCAAGCGCCTGCCGGTGAGCGAGGTCGGACGCATCATCGACGGCGGCCTGCGCATGCCGCTGTCCATCCTCTCGACCGACATCTGGGGCGAGGACGTCACCGACAGCGAGCTGGTCTTCGAGACCGGCGACGCGGACGGGCTGTGCGACTTCACCGGCCGGGGGCTGATCCCAGTGTCCTGGACCTCGCGGCCCGCGGCCATCGCGCAGCTGTGGATGCGTCAGGACGACGGCACGCCCTTTTCCGGCGACCCGCGCCGGGCGCTCGCCGATGTGCTGACCCGCGTCAAGGCGCGCGGCCTGACCCCGGTGGTGGCGACGGAGCTGGAGTTCTATCTCTTCGATCCCGCGAAGGAGCGACCCCGCCCGCCCGTCTCGCCGGTCACCGGCAAGCGGCTGCACACCGACAATGTGCTCTCGCTCGACGAGTTGCAGCATTTCGACGGGTTCCTGAACGACGTCTACCGCGCCTGTCAGGACCAGGGCATCCCCGCCGACGGGGCGATTGCGGAAAACGGCGCCGGCCAGTTCGAGATCAACATGCGCCACAGCGACGACGCACTGCGCGCCGCCGACGACGTGGTCCTCTTCAAGCGCCTGGTGCGCGGTCTGGCGCGCAAGCACGGCTACGCCGCGACCTTCATGGCCAAGCCCTACGGCGAGCGCGCGGGCAACGGCTTCCACCTGCACATGTCGATGGTCGACGCGCAGGGACGCAACCTCTTCGACGATGGCGGCGAGCTCGGCACGGATCTGATGCGCAAGGCGGTGGCGGGGCTGACGGCGACCATGCAGGAATGCACGCTGGCCTTCGCCCCGCACGAGAACTCCTTCCGCCGGCTGATGCCGGGCACCCACGCCCCCTGCGCCGTGGCCTGGGGCTACGAGAACCGCACGGCGGCGATCCGCATTCCCGGCGGCAGTCCCAAGGCCCGGCGCATCGAGCATCGCGTCGCGGGCGCGGACGCCAATCCCTATCTGGTGCTGGCCTGCGTGATCGGCGGCGCGCTGATCGGCATCGAGGCCGACCAGCCCCCGCCCGAGCCGATCGTCGGCGACGCCTACCGCCAGGCCCTGCCGCATCTGCCGCTCGACTGGGCCTCGGCCATCGACGCCTTCGCCACCGGCGCGAACATCCGCAAGATCTTCTCGCCCCGGCTTCAGAAGATGCTGGTGGAGTGCAAGCAGCAGGAACATGCCCGCTTCTCCCGCCATGTCACCGAATTCGAATATCACAGCTACCTGGAGGTCGTGTGATGACCATGCATGTCGCCCCGTCGAGCTACGCCGGCACCGGCGCCCACATCGACAGCTACTATGCCGCAAGCGCCAATCCCGCGCCCGAGCGCCCGCCGCTGGTCGGCGACCATGAGACCGAGGTCTGCGTGGTCGGCGCGGGCTATTCGGGCCTGTCCACCGCCCTGCATCTGGCGGAAAAGGGCTACAGGGTCACCGTGCTGGAGGGCGCGCGCGTCGGCTGGGGCGCGTCGGGGCGCAACGGCGGGCAGATCGTCAACGGCCTGAACGCGAGCCTGCAGACCATCGAGCGGCGCTACGGCAAGGACACCGCCCGCTTCGTCGCCGGCCTCGTGATGGAAGGCGGCGACATCATCCGCGAGCGGGTGAAGACCTACGACATCGCCTGCGACCTGAAGCACAGCAACATCTTCGCCGCGCTCACCGGCGCGCACATGCGCGAACTGGAGGAGCGGCACGCGCTGTGGCGCGGCTACGGGATCGAGACGCAGGAGATGCTCGACCGCGACGCCCTGCGCGCGCATGTGCGCTCCGACCTCTATGTCGGCGGCATGATCGACCATGCCGGCGGCCACCTGCATCCGCTCAATCTGGCGCTCGGCGAGGCGGCGGCGATCGAAAGCCTCGGCGGCACGATCCACGAGACCTCGCCGGTGATCTCGGTCGACACCGACGCGCCGCGTCCCGTGGTGCGCACCGCGCAGGGTACGCTCACCTGCAAGACGCTGGTGCTGTGCGGCAACGCCTATCTCGGCAAGGTGGTCCCCGGTCTCGCCATCCGCGTGATGCCGGTCTCGACGCAGGTGATGGCGACCGAGCCGCTCGGCGCGGAGCGCGCCCGCGCGCTCATTCCCTCCGACGCCTGCGTGGAGGACGTGCGCTACATTCTGGACTACTACCGCATGTCCGCCGACCACCGGCTTCTGTTCGGCGGCGGCACGGTCTATGGCGGCTCCGACCCCAGGGACATCGTCGCCAAGCTGCGCCCCAATCTGGACAAGGTGTTCCCCGAGCTGAAGGGTGTGACGATCGACTACGCCTGGAGCGGCAATTTCGCCCTCTCCTTCTCGCGCGTGCCGCAGCTGGGCAGGCTTGGAGCGAATACCTACTTTGCGCATGGATACAGTGGTCACGGGGTCACCGGATCGCATACATTCGGACGGATTCTCGCCGAGGCGATCGACGGCGACCTGAGCCGGTTCGACGTCTTCGCCTCCCTTCCCTGGTATCCGTTCCCGGGGGGCCGCACCTTCCGCGTTCCCTATTCGGTGATCGGGTCCTGGTACTACGGACTTCGCGACAGACTGGGTCTTTGAATGCACATCGGTATCCTGCAAACCGGCCGGGCGCCGGAGGAGCTGCGCGCCGAACATGGCGACTATGACGCCATGTTCCGCCGCCTGCTCGACGGCTTCGGCTTCACCTTCACCACATGGGCGGTACTCGACGGCGAACTGCCGGACGACATCACGGCGGCCGACGGCCATCTGATCACCGGATCGCGCCACGGCGTCTATGAGGACCATCCCTGGATCCCGGGGCTGGAGGACTTCCTGCGCCGCGCCTATGCCGCGCGCGTGCCGCTGGTCGGCATCTGCTTCGGCCACCAGATCCTCGCCCAGGCTCTCGGCGGCCACGTCGAGAAGTTCCAGGGCGGCTGGTCGGTGGGGCCGGAAACCTACAAGAGCGACGACGGCGCGCGCACGCTCATCGCCTGGCACCAGGACCAGGTGATCCGCCCGCCGGAGGGGGCCGAGACCATCGCCAGCACGCCGTTCTGCCGCCACGCGGCGCTGCGCTACGGCGATACGGCGCTGAGCTTCCAGCCGCATCCGGAGTTCACCCCGGCCTTCTTCCGCGACCTGCTGGTCGCGCGCGGCGAGATCCTGCCCGAGGCGACGCTGGACACGGCGCGCACGCGCATCGACGGCCCGCTGGACGTCTCGCCCCATGCCCGGGAAACGGCCCGCGAGATCGCCGAGTTCTTCAAGGCCGGCGCACGGGTCACGGCGGAGAGCGCCGCGCGGGCCTGAGACCGCCTCCCGGACCGCCCACGAAAAACCCGGCCCCGCAGAATGCGGGGCCGGGTGTGCCTGATGACAGAGGGCGGGACTGCTCTTGCGGTCTTGCCGGTGCGTCTTGCAGCGGTGCCCTGCCCTAGAGGGGCGTCATGCCGGGCAAGCGCCAGCGCGACCCGGTATCGGGGAGCCGAAAGCTTCGCTTTTTCCCGAGAGCTCCCCACGCGCGCTCCCTGCCTCTCCGATCCCGGATCTCCGCTACGCGGCGTCCGGGATTGTTCGTTTGAAGGAGTGTTAGATTCGGGGCGGTCTCCCGGCCCATAGATTGCCGGGAGACCGGTGGCAGGCGACCGTTCCGGGATTGGGTTTCCACCCGTCGTCATCAGGGTCCCTGCCGCTTCCTTTTCCCGCTTGGAGAGTTGATGGGGCCTCTGGCTGTCACCACGCCCGCGAACAATCCGAAGCCTGATCAGGATACCACCGCCATGGCTTTTCTGGAACATGCCCCACCCCATGTCGTCGGCATCGATGTCTCGAAGCAGACGCTGGCCGTCTCCGCCTGTCGCGGCAATGCGGCGCGCAGCGTCGCCAACACGACCCGCGCGATCCGCAAGCTCGTCGCCGGCCTGCCTTCCGGCACGCTGGTCGTCTGCGAGCCGACCGGCGGATATGAACGCCTGCTGCTGGTTGAACTCAGGGCCGCAGGGGTCCCCTGCCACCGGGCCGACACCTTGAAGGTCAAGGCTTTCGCACGCTCCTTCGGACGCCTGGCCAAGACCGACGCGATCGACGCCGGTCTGCTCGCCGCCTACGGGCAGGAGCGCTGGCAGCGCCTGTCGCTGCATCAGCCAAGCGGAGACACACAGGCCAGGCTGGCCGCGCTCGTGGCCCGTAGGCAGGATCTCATGGCGATCCGGGTCGCCGAGCTCAATCGGGCCAAGTCTCCGGGCTGCGCGTTGATTGCCTCTTCCTGCAAGGCGCTCCTGCGGACGCTGGACCGGCAACTGGCGGCGCTCGATACAGCCATCGACGCGCTGTGCGTCCGCTGCAGACTGCTTGCCCGGCGCATCGCTCTTTACCGCAGCCTTCCGGGCGTGGGGCCGCGAACCGCCATCGCACTCGCCGCCACCATGCCCGAACTGGGGACGATGACCGGCAAGCAGGCCGCCTCTCTCGCTGGCCTTGCTCCGCACCCCAGAGACAGCGGGACACTCCGGGGCTACAGAAAGACCCGCGGCGGACGCCCGCAGATCCGCTCCCTCCTGTTCATGGCCGCCCTTGGCGCGGCACGCAGCAAGGGCCCGTTAAAGCCCTTCTATCAACGACTTGTCGAAAACGGAAAGAAGAAGCTCGTCGCTCTCACGGCCGTCATGAGAAAGATCGTCGTCATCCTAAATGCACGCATGAGAGACGAACTCAACGCAATGAGTTGATGACGACCTTGCAGGGCTCTGTCGGCAACCTGATCCGGCCGCGCATCCTGCGGGGCCGGGTTTTTCGTGTATCTCGGGGTCCGAAGACGACGGGCATCCGGGCACGCGAAAACGCGCCCGGCCGTTGCCTTGCCGTGGGTCTCAGTCGATGCCGCCGAGGCAGACGTATTTGATCTCCAGGAAGTCGTCGATCCCGTATTTGGAGCCCTCGCGGCCGAGGCCCGACTGCTTGACGCCGCCGAAGGGGGCGAGCTCGGTCGAGATCAGCCCGGTGTTGACGCCGACCATGCCGGTTTCCAGCGCCTCCGCCACGCGCCACACACGACCGAGATCGCGGGCATAGAAGTAGCCCGCCAGACCGAAGTCGCTGTCGTTGGCCATGGCGAGCACCTCCTGCTCGTCGGTGAAGCGGATCACCGGGGCGAGCGGGCCGAAGGTTTCCTCGCGCGCCACGCGGGCGTTCCCGGGCACGTCGCGCACGACGGTAGGCTGGAAGAAGGTGCCTTCCAGACGCGCGCCGCCGGTCACCACCCGGCCGCCCTTGTCGAGCGCGTCTGCGAGATGGCTTTCCACCTTGTCGACGGCCGCCTCGTTGATGAGCGGGCCGAGGGTGACGCCCTCCTGCATTCCGTCGCCGGTCTTCAGGCCGCCGACGGCGGCCGCGAGCTTCTCCACGAAAGCATCATAGACGCCGTCCTGCACGTAGAAGCGGTTGGCGCAGACGCAGGTCTGCCCGTTGTTGCGGTACTTGGCGATCAGCGCGCCCTCGACCGCCGCATCGAGATCGGCGTCGTCGAACACCAGGAACGGCGCGTTGCCGCCCAGCTCCAGGCTGAGCTTCTTGATGCCGTCCGCGCATTGGCGCATCAGGATCTGCCCCACACGGGTGGAACCGGTGAAGGTGATCTTGGCGACCTTGGAGTTGGCGCAAAGCTCCTGACCGGCGGCGGCCGCGTCGCTCGACGGGACGACCGACAGGACACCCCTGGGCACGCCCGCGCGCTCCGCCAGCACCGCCATGGCCAGCGCCGACAGCGGCGTCAGCTCCGCCGGCCGCGCCACGAAGGCACAGCCAACCGCGAGCGCCGGCGCCACTTTCCGCGCGATCATCGCATTGGGGAAGTTCCACGGCGTGATCGATCCCACGACGCCGACCGGCTGCTTCAGCACCACGATGCGCTTGTCGCGCTGGTGGCCCGGGATGATGTCGCCATAGACCCGCTTGGCCTCTTCGGCGAACCACTCGATGAAGCTCGCGCCATAGAGGATTTCGCCCCTGGCCTCGGCCAGCGGCTTGCCCATCTCGGCCGTCAGGATGGTGGCCAGATCATCGGCGTTTTCCACGATCAGCTCGTACCAGCGCCGCAGCACGGCGGCGCGTTCCTTGCCGGTGCGCGCCGCCCAGGCCTTCTGCTCGGCATGGGCCGTGTCGATGGCGCCGCGCAGCGTCTCCACGGAGCAATCCGCGACCTGCGCGATTTCCTCGCCCGTCGACGGGTTGCGGACGGCAAAGCGCGCCGTGCCGTCCTGCCAGACGCCGCCGACGAAGGCGCGCGTTTCGAGAAGGCTCTCGTCCTTGAGCTTCATCATGCGTCCTCCCCGGCGGCCCGGATGGCCTCTTCCAGAATGTCCAGCCCCTCGGCGAAGGTCTCCTCGTCGATGGTGATCGGCGCCAGGAATCGCACCACATTGCCGTAGACGCCGCAGGTCAGCAGGATCAGCTTGCGCTTCTCCGCTTCCGCGCGCACCCGCGCGGTGAAGGCGGCATCCGGCGCGCTGCCGTCGGGCGTGTTGAACTCCACCGCGACCATGAAGCCCTGACCGCGCACGTCGACGATGCGCGGCGTGTCCGCGCGCAGGCTCTCCAGACGCTGCCGCAGCCGCGAGCCGAGCTGCTCGGCGCGCGCGCAAAGCCCCTCTTCCTCGATCACGTCGAGCACCGCATGGGCGGCGGCGATGCCGAGCGGATTGCCGCCATAGGTGCCGCCGAGGCCGCCCGGATTGGCCGCGTCCATGATCTCCGCCTTGCCGGTCACGGCGGCGAGCGGCAGTCCGCCGGCCAGCCCCTTGGCCATGGTGGTGATGTCGGCGACGACGTCGTGATGCTCCATCGCGAACAGCCGGCCGGTGCGCGCAAAGCCCGTCTGCACCTCGTCGGCGATCATCACGATGCCATGCGCGTCGCACAGCGCGCGGATCTCGCGCATCAGCTCCGCCGGCGCGGCGTAGAAGCCGCCCTCGCCCTGCACGGGCTCGATGATCATCGCCGCGACCCGCTCCGGCGCAAGATCCGACTTGAACAGCTGGCGCAGCGCCTTGAGGCTGTCGTCGACGGTCACGCCATGGGGCTCCACCGGGAACGGCACGTGATAGACGTCCGGCATCATGGTGCCGAAGCCGGCCTTGTAGGGCTCGACCTTGCCGGTCAGGCTCATGCCCATGAAGGTCCGCCCGTGGAAGGCGCCGCCAAAGGCGATCACGGCCTGACGCCCGGTCGCCGCGCGCGCGATCTTGACGGCATTCTCCACCGCCTCTGCACCGGTGGTGACGAAGACGGTGCGCTTGTCGAAATCGCCCGGCACGGCCGCGTTCAGCCGCTCGGCCAGCGAGATGTAGTTCTCGTAGGGCAGAACCTGGTGGCAGGTGTGCGTGAAGCGCTCGAGCTGGGCGGCGACCGCCGCCATCACCTTCGGGTGCCGGTGGCCGGTGTTGACCACCGCGATGCCGGCGGCGAAGTCGATGTAGCGGTTGCCCTCCACGTCCCAGACCTCGGCATTCTCGGCCCGGTCCACGTAAAGCTGCGTCATCATTCCGACGCCGCGCGCGATCGCGCCCTGGCGCCGCGTGGCGATTTCCGTATTGCGCATGATGCGGTCTCCCTGATCGGTCTGCCGACAGAGTAGGTCGTTGCGCATTCCGCGAAAGTCTGTTTCTTCGCTTCCACAAGTGCCTGTTTTTGCATACCCTCACATTGAAATGATGCGGATATTCAACATGCGCAACACCTCTTCGCCCCCCGCCGGGGACACCGGCCACGGACACGCCCCGGATCCGGGCATCGACGGCGACGCCATCGAGGTCGGTCACCGGCTGCGCGCCGCGCGCGAGGCGGCCGGCCTGTCGCAGCGGGCGCTGGCGCGGCGCGCGGGCGTGACCAACTCCACGATCTCGCTGATCGAATCCGGCAAGACCAACCCCTCCGTCGGCGCGCTGAAGCGGGTGCTCGACGGCATCCCCATCGGCCTGTCGGAGTTCTTCGCGTTCCAGCCGCAGACCGAGCGGCAGGTGTTCTTCGCCGCCGAGGAGCTGAAGCAGATCGGCAAGGGCCGGCTGTCGCTGCGCCAGGTCGGCAACGACCTGTTCGGCCGCACGCTTCAGATCCTGCACGAGACCTATGCACCCGGCGCCGACACCGGCCGGGTGATGTACGAACACGACGGAGAGGAAGGCGGCATCGTCATTTCCGGGCGGATCGAGATCACCGTGGGCAGCGAGCGCAAGATCCTCGGCCCCGGCGACGCCTATCTCTTCGACAGCCGCCGGCCACACCGCTTCCGCGCCGTCGGCCCGGACCCTTGCGTGCTCATCAGCGCCTGCACGCCGCCGTCCTTCTGACGGCCCCGCGCGGGCGACGGATCGCGGGGCGCGTCACGCGAGGCTTTTTCCGGGTTCCCAAAGCACCTCCGCGCCGTCCTGGGAGCGGGCGACAATGCGCGCTCCGACGAAGAGCAGGTCGCTCAGCCGGTTCAGATAGGCGAGCCCGCAGGTCGCCGGCTGGGGATCGAGATCGAGCGCCGAGACGAGCCGCCGTTCGGCGCGCCGCGCGACGGTGCGCGCCATGTGGAGCGCACCGACCGCCGGCGATCCGCCGGGCAGCATGAACTCCTTGAGTGGCGGCAATGTCGCGTTCATCTCGGCGACGGCCTCCTCCAGCCGCCGGACGTGCGGCTCGGACAGGAGCGCCGCACCGGGGCGCGACAGCGCACCCCCCAGGTCGAAGAGGTCGTGCTGGACGAGGGCCAGCGTGTCGCGCAAGCGCGCCGTGTCATCGGCCTGCGGAACGAGGCTCGCCGCAAAGCCGATCAGGCTGCTCAATTCATCGATTGTGCCGATCGCCTCCAGGCGCGGGGCGTCCTTGTCGACGCGGGAGCCGTCGGCGAGCCCGGTTCGCCCGTCATCGCCGGTGCGCGTCACGATCCTCGACAGCCGGTTGCCCATCTCACTCCTCCTCGCGCCGAACGAGCGGTCGGTGCGCCATCGCGCGGAACCGCTCGGCATAGGTTCGGTAGTTGGCGAGCGTCGCGGCCAGCATGTCGCGTTTGCGCGCGTCCATCGGCGCGATGGGGCGCGCCGGACGCCCGGCCCACACCTGACCGCTCGTCAGCCTTTGTCCGGGCTCGGTCTGCGTGCCCGCCGCGACCAGAACGTCGCCCTCCACGCGGGTTCCAGACGCGATCAGCGACCCGATCCCGATCAGGCTGCGGGCCGCGACGGTGCAATCGGAAAGCGTGACATTGTGGCCGACCGTCACGTCGGGTCCGAGGACGATCTCCCCCGCCTCGCAGACGAGACGGCTGTTGTCCTGCACGTTGCTGCCCGCGCCGATGACGATGCGATGGGTGCCGGCGTCGAGGCGGCAGCCGTACCAGATGCCCACGCCCTCGCCGACCGCGACCCGCGCGCGGACGCTGGCCGTCGGCGCCACGAAACAGTCGAGATCCGGCCGGGGCGCGCCGACCCCGTGCAGGCCCCTCGGCCGCTCGTTGCGGATCTTGTGATGATAGCCTTCCACCTGTTGCGGCGACACGCGGGCGACCGGCTTCGCCGGACTGCCGGAATAGAGCCAGCCGCCCTCCAGCCGGGCGCGGGGAAACACCACCGAGCCGGCGGAAATCACCGCCCCCGCCCCGACCTGCGCGCCATCGAGGATCACGGCATCGCGCTCAATGGCGCAGCCCTCGCCGACCGTGCAGGCATGGATCACCGCGCCACGCCCGGCCGTCACGCGATCCGCCACATGGGTGGGATAGACGTCCTGGGCGATATGGACGGTCGCCCGCTCGCCGAGGTGAAAATCCTCGCCGATGCGGATGTCGTGCCCGTCGGCACGGATGACGGACCAGGCGCCGAGCCAGGCGCCCGCGCCCAGCACCGTGCGTCCGATCACGACGGCGCCCGGCCCGGCAAAGGCCGGCTCGCCCCGCAGATCGGGGGCCGTGCCGTTATAGTCGGCCAGGAGCGGACCGCACGTGTCACCCATCGAACGTCTCCCTCCCCCTGTAGCGCATGGCTTTTCGCCATTCTTCTTCGGCCATGACCGCAACCGCCTCCACCGGGAGGCACGCGACGATCCGGGCGCAATATCTCTTGTCGGCGGCCGACACCCGCGCGCCCAGGGCGCGGGCCAGCAGGAAGCGCCGGAGGGCAAGCTTGCCATGCCCCTGGCTCACGCTATGCGCCAGAAGCGCCCCCGCCGCCTCGGCGTCCCCCTGCCGGACACGGGCGGCCAAGGCCCGCGCCCGCCTGCGAAGCTGTCCCATGAACGAAACCACCCAAGACGGAAAAAGCCCTCCCCGAAAACGCCGGCCTCAAGGCGCCGGCTTCAAGGCCCCGATCGGAAGGGATCGGTCAGAAGACCGGGGTTTCGCGGTAGACACCCCAGATGCCCTTCAGCTTCTCCACGATGTCGCCCATGGTCGCGCCGGCCTTCACCAGTTCGATGGTGACCGGCATGATGTTGGCGTCCTCGTCCTCGGCCACCTCGACCAGCTTGTCGAGCAACGCCTGCACCTTGGCCTCGTCGCGACTGTCGCGGACGGACTGCGTGCGGGCGATCTGGCGGTTGGCGGTCGTCTCGTCGTAGGGGTGGACCTCGATCTTGACGCCGCTTTCGTCCATGACATAGCGGTTCACGCCGATCACCGGCTTTTCGCCCGACTGTTTGCGCAGCGCGGTCTCATAGGCGAAATCCGCGATGTGCTTCTGGAACCAGCCCTCCTCGATCAGCTTGATGGTCCCGCCGCGCTCCTCGATCTCGTCAAGGATCTCGAAGATCTTCTTCTCGTAGTCGTTGGTCAGGCTCTCCACGTAGTAGGAGCCGCCGAGCGGATCGACCACCTGGGTCACGCCGGTCTCCTCGGCGATCACCTGCTGGGTGCGCAACGCCAGTTGCATGGCGTGTTCGGTGGGGATCGCGAAGGCCTCGTCGTAGCCGTTGGTGTGCAGCGACTGCGCCCCGCCGAGAACGGCGGCGAGCGCCTGCGTCGTGGTGCGCATGACGTTGATCATATACTGCGGCTTGGTCAGCGAGGCGGCGGCCGTCTGGCAGTGAAAGCGCAGACGCATGGATTCCGGCTTCTGCGCGCCGAAGCGCTCCTTCATGATCTTGGCATAGACCCGGCGCAGCGCGCGGAACTTGGCGATCTCCTCGAAGAAGTCCGCCTGGCAGACGAAGAAGAAGGCGAGCCGCGGCGCGAAATCGTCGACCGACACGCCGGTCTTGAGCACTTCCTCCACGTAGACGATCAGGTTCGCCATCGTGAAGGCCGCCTCATGCACCGGCGACGAGCCCGCCTCGGAGATGTGATAGCCGGAGATGTTGATCGGGTTGTAGCGCTTCATCGTCGCCGTGGTGTGGCGAATGATGTCGCGGCAGATGCGAACCGACGGCGCGATCGGATAGATATACTCCTTCTGTGCCATGTACTCCTTGAGGATATCGGCCTGAACGGTGCCCGAGACCTTGTTCAGGTCGTAGCCGCGTTCCTCGCACAGCGCGATATACATGGCGAGCAGGATCCAGGCGGTCGGATTGATCGTCAGCGAGACCGAGATCTTCTCCAGATCGATCCCCTCCAGCAGCGCCCGCATGTCCGCGAGCGTGTCGACGGCGACGCCCTCGCGTCCGACCTCCCCGTCCGACATCGGGTGATCGCTGTCGTAGCCCATGAGGGTCGGCATGTCGAAATCCGTCGAGATGCCCGTTTGTCCCTGTTCGATCAGGAACTTGAAGCGCTTGTTGGTGTCCTCGCCGGTGCCGAAGCCCGCGATCTGGCGCATCGTCCAGGTGCGGCCGCGATACATCGTCGGATAGGGGCCGCGGGTGAAGGGATATTGTCCCGGCA